>CAJFUB010000026.1 GCA_904420095.1 uncultured Clostridia bacterium | reverse complement strand
TAGAAGAACGCAAAATTTAATACAGTTTACTTAGAGCCTGTGTCTGTCAGCCGGCTGCTGACGGGTACAGGCTCTTGGTTATTGTGAGTAAAGAAGGAGCTTTTCTGGTTCGCTTATTAGGGAACCTAGCTTTCGCCACGACCAGTTTTTTTGACGTCGAATACGATACCTGGAATATGAATCCGGCCGTGCCGGGAAAATACTGCGGAGTTTTTAGCGCTACATATAAAGAAGTACAGATATAATCCGTGCAATGAGAAAAGTACGGCGGCATAAAAATGCTGAATTTTGTACTGTTTTTTGCTACTTATACAAAGAAGTAGACTGTTGCAACCGCGTATGAGAAATGTAGATTTACATAACGTGCGCACAGTGAGGGTTGAGGCAGGTGGCCAAAGAGATAAAAATGAGGAGGATCAATGAAATGAATTATCTGTTTGTGGTCGCACACCCTGACGATGAAGCTTTAGGAGCTGGTGCGACAATACATAAATTAGTGACAGAAGGTCACAAAGTGGCAGTGGCTACATTAGCCAATCATGCTGCGGCCAGAGCTAATCTATCAGCTACGCTTCAATCTGATCAGGAGGAAGCGTTCCACATTATGGGTGTACATAAAGCATATGCCGGTGATTTTCCGAATATAAAAATGAACACGGTTCCGCATCTTGAACTAGTACAGTTCATTGAAACTTGTATTGAAGACTGGAGCGCGGAATGCATTTGTACACATCATCCTTCCGACACAAACAATGATCATGTCATGACCTCTTATGCGGCGCAGGCGGCCTCTCGCCTCTTTCAGAGAAAAGAAGGGATCCCAAAACTCAAACAATTCATTTATATGGAAGTTCCATCGAGTACAGAGTGGTCCTTCGATTCATCTTCTAATCAGTTTAAGCCCAGTATGTTTGTGGAGATTGGGAAAATCGGTTTGGAGGTAAAATTACATGCTCTTGCTGCGTACACGGGTGTTATGCGACCATATCCACACCCGCGGTCAGTGGAAGCCATAAAAGGACTTGCAGCATACCGTGGGGTTCAGGCAGGCTGCAACTATGCCGAATCATTTGAATCAGTATTCTATAGGACGTGAAAATAGATGTATCAAACAGTAAAGAGAACATTTGACATTGTTGCTTCGGGCATTGCCTTAGTTGTTCTGTTGCCGATTTGGCTTATTGTAATCATCGGTATTGAAATATCTGACCCTGGTCCAGTCTTTTACTTTTCAAATCGTGTGAGTAAAAACAATAAAGTTTTTCGGATGTATAAATTCCGATCCATGCGGGTGGATATAAATGCAAACGAGAAAAGCTTGAGACCAGATCAGGATCGGATCTTTCCGTTTGGTCGGTTGATTCGAGCGACAAAGATAGATGAGCTTCCTCAACTGCTAAATGTTTTTTTGGGAGATATGACTATTGTTGGGCCACGACCAGCGGCAGTTGATCAGATTTCAATTACACGTGGAGGAGAGAATGCAATCGTTGCTTCCGTAAAAGCTGGCCTGACAAGCCCTGCGGCGCTTTATGACTATTTATATGGCGATATTATAGAGGATGAAGATGAGTATATGGAAAAAGTCGCGCCTACACGCTTAGCGCTTGACCGTTATTACGTTGAAAAACAGAGCATAACATATGATATTAAGCTTATTTGGTACACAGTTCGATGTATTCTGGGGATAGTTATAAGAAGACCGCCCATAAGAATACTGGAAGAAATGATAAGCGCGATTGATGGAGACAGGCGGGCGCTTGAAGAGGTAAAGGCATGACGATACTTGTAACGGGCTCGAAGGGGATGATCGGTTCACATCTGGTGGAAGGATTACTAACCGCGGGTCATATTGTTATTGGTATCGATTTGGCGGATGATGAAACCCGTGAGGGGAATTATTACCAGCACAAGGTGGATTTGGCAGATAAGGAAAGGCTTCAGACTATTGTAGATGACAACAAGGTTGATCGTATTATCCATCTTGCGGCATTAGCCCATACGGAAGGAGAGCCGGACCTCTCCTGGGAAAGGTATAAGCATGTAAATGTTGAGTGTGCTAAAAATATTTTTGAAATTGCCGGAGACAGACCGGTGCTCTTTATCAGTACAATTGATGTTTTTGGTTTCTATGATGGGAAAAAACCTGTGAATGGGGATAGCCCGTTAAAGCCTGTATCGAACTATGGGAAAAGTAAGGCAATGGCAGAGGCTGAGTGCAAGAAATTAAAGCATTTCAGTATTTTTCGTTTTTCTCCAGTCTATACCGACGAAATCAAACGAGATATTCAGAAAAGGTACTATCTGAAGTATCCAAATATTGCTTACCAGATTGGTGCGGGCTTGGAATACGAGATTCTGAATATCAAAAAAGCAATAAAGGTGATGGTTAACTGGTGTGGAGTAGAACCAAAGAATGATGTGGTCATTATAAAAGATGAGAAAAATATGTGGACACCAGATTATATAAAGTCTGAAAAGGAAGCCGGAAGGGCAAGGTTTGTACTGAGATTTCCAAAGTGGTTCATCAATTGCGGTTATTTTATCCTTAAAGGGATTCTTGGTGAGAATGAGAAGACCTACTTATTAAATAAAGCAGTATATCCGTTAAGGAGCGAATAAAGTGAAACGCAGTTATCTGGGAAAGAAAGTACTTTTATTAGATGGATATGGACGGCAGGTCCCCAGCCTTCTGCATCAGTTACATCAATTAGGTTGCGTGGTTACGACGATATGTGAGTCAAAACTTGATGTTGGCTATACGTCCCGTTACCCTACGAAGAGAATCGTAGTTCATGGCATACGAGAAGATGCGGCTATTTATCGAGATGCTATAGAAAAAGAACTGGAAAACGGATACGACATCTTGTTTCCGATTCTTGAAAGGGCAACAGATATCTGTACTGATGGGATGATTCAGAAAGCGTATCCGGAATTAAAAATTATAGCGGCGCCGCGAGAAGCATTTCTGAAAGCCTATGATAAGCAACAGACAATGAAGCTTTGTATGGAGAATCATATCCCTTGTCCTATAACGAAACTGGATGACGAGACGTTGGATGAATATCTTGCTAAAGTGTCGTTTCCTATATGTGCTAAGCCGAGAAAAGGCAGCGGCGGTGCGGGCTTTAAGAGAATTATGAATCGTGAAGAGTTGGACAGGTATATTAATGATGGAACCATTGTTGCTGAGGAATATGTAATTCAGGAATTGATTCCAAAGGGAGGCCTTCAGTATGGCGGCTATGTGATGATGGATAATGAACATAATCCACAGTCGACTTTAGCTGTTGAGTCTTGCCGATGGTTTCCTATTGATGGTGGTCCCGGATGTTATATAAGGACTATAAATCATAAGGGCATAATTAATAGTACAAACAGACTTTTTGAGAGGATGCAATGGAAAGGGTTTGGACATGTCGGGTTTATTATGGATATCCGGGATAATATTCCAAAGGTTATGGAAATAAACGGGCGCGTTCCGGCAAGTATCAGGATTTGTGAATGGGCTGGAACAGAACCAGTCAGAAATATGCTTGATCTCGCTTACGGGGAAAAAATCGAGAAGATGCTAGAGCCGATTCCCGAACATTTAGCACTTCGATATTTTCATACAGACCTGATGTGGTTAATTAAAAATCCGGACAGGTGGAAAGCAAAACCGAATTGGTTTGATTTTAGAAAAAGTAAAGACTATATTTTTTCTTGGACTGATCCGCTGCCTTTCTTTAGTTATGCGATTGAGCACGCAATGACTTACAAAAAAGATATGGCGAAAAGGAAACACTAAGCAAAGGAAAAACACAAATATCTGGCGAGGAAAATTATTGTGAGCAAAATACTGACTATTTCTGTTGCCGCATACAACGTAGAGGCATACATAAAAGAAAATATAGAGTCTATCATTGCAGCGAAGGTCAAGGATGATATTGAGATTTTTGTGGTCGATGACGGTGGCAAAGATGGGACGTATGAAATAGCGGAAGGCTATAAGAACCTGTATCCGGGCATTGTTCATGCTGTGCATAAAGAAAATGGCGGATATGGCTCTGTTCAGAATTACAGCATTGCTCACGCAACCGGCAAGTATTTCAAGATCCTTGATGGTGACGACTGGATGGACACCGAAGGGCTAACAAAGCTAGTGGAGTATCTTAAGGCTTCCGATGTGGATGCAGTTGTGACCAACTATTATAAGGGGCCAGATAAGAACAGTTTAAATCTTTTTGACCTCAGTAGTAAATGCGAAGCTTACGTACCTTTTGATCCCAATAAGCTTCAGATTGCGATCGGCATGTGGGCACTCACTTTTAAGACAGAGGTTCTACGGAAATCGGGAATGATGCTTCCGGAGCACACACTTTATACGGATAGAATATATTCTACTATTCCCTTCACATATGCAAAGAAAATGGTGGTGCTCGACTTTCCGGTATATTGCTATCGGACAGGGAGAGATGGGCAAAGCGTTAGCAGGGCCTCCAGAATAAAGCATATAGACGAATATTTGAGTGTTACTGAGATAATCTGCCAGCATTACGCTGAGGATAAGAGGGCGCACAAGGAGTATGTGCTCCTGAAGGCATCTGCTGCCTATAAGGTGTCTATTCGTGCGCTGTTGTTGCTTCCTTCAACTGAGGAGAATATCAGGAAATTGAAGGATTATGAGAGCAAAGTGAAATCAATAGCATTTGACGTTTATAGGAAGAGCTCCTCGCTTAAAACACGGATGGGATGGGTAATTACATTTCTAAGAATAACTGGGTATAAGGGATATTGGATGCTTGGAAAGATTCCCAAAAAAAAGATTGATTATTGAAATTTATGAAATGCGGTAACAATATAAATTGGGTGAGAAAATGCGAAATATTGGCATAACAAATGAGGCTGATCGTCAGGACAAAATGGCCTCTGTGTTGCTCTTCACTTATTTTTTGACAATACTTTTGCAGTTTACTGAGGAAAATAGCTTATACAGAACACTACCTTATCAAATTATCTCTATTGTGTGTGTTATAGTGTTTATTTTCCCCAAGATGGTTAATAGAAGCCTTAAGGTACGTGTTGACTTAGCTGTTTTTATAACATTATGTGCGGTAACAGGGATATTTAATTTTTTGATTATCAAAAATTCGTCCATTTTAAATGTCATAGAGTGCTCTTTTTTCAATACCATTATCGCATGCATGATAATCGAAAAGAAAATTAATACCAAATGGATCGAATATGCATGCTATGCATATATAATAGTATTTATATATAGAATTATTAGAATGGGTTTGTTTGAAAGAATCACGCGATTTAGCAATAACCAGGTATCTGTTGCCCTGCTGATCCCAGTGGTTCTCTATTATGTGTTGAAGGATATCAATTCTGAAGAGCTGAGCATTCTTCCCGCTCTGGCCACCTGGATCATATCACTCTTATCTAGAGGGCGGACAGGTATCGTTACATGTACTATTCTCTTTGTGGCAGTTTTTCTAAAATACTATAAAGCCGGCTCTTTAGCAAAGGAGCATGAAAATAGAAAAAAATTGAGAAAGATACTTCTGAGACTTCTATTGATTATTGGTTGTACGTTTATCTTGTATTCATTATTTTCGCAGTATTCTGAGCAGATATTTGGAAAATTTATTGACCAAGGACTTGACAATTCAGCAAGGCAAATTATGTGGAGCGAGTATTTGGAGAATGCGGGAAATAACTTTAAATATTTGCTTTTAGGTGTACCTAAACGATTGCTTATTATGGGGGAAATTTTTAATAATAATACGCATAATTCCTTTATAAGTATTCATGCCAACAACGGCATCATAATGTTCGTATTTTGCATTGTACTTTTGGCCCGTGCGATAAGTTATGCCTTCAAAAATAAATATTATATTTACTTGACTTGTATTATAGTTTTTTGCTTGAGAAGCTTTTTTGACAATATGTTCTGGGGAACCTGGGGCACAACTACTTTTATGGTACTGATTTTCATCCCTCTCTTGAGAAAAAAAAGTGAAAACAGAGAGGTGCAAATATGAAATGCTTGTATTATTGTACAACTCCATTTCAACTACTTACTGCACTCAATATGCAGTTCAATCATATTTTTCCCTCTGAAGCGGAAAATGAAAAGGCAGATATTATAGTTGCCAACATATTTAAGAACGCTGAAGATATATCACGCAGAATTAAAAATACGAAGCTTTTCAATAATGTCTACTTAATAAATGAAGAGGATCACAAAAATCATTCGAATGGATTTAGCAAGGCTTTTGCTATTGCAAGGAATACGATGTTTCCTGGAAGACTCTTAAAGCAGCAATTTAATTGTAAATCGATTGATTTCTTGAAACAAAAATATAATGTCATCGTCTCGAGTGTCTTTTCTCATACCGTGGCGGCATTATTAACTCTAAATAGGAATGCTGAATACATTATGATGGATGATGGGATGGCAAGCTATTTTGGTAATTGGACAAAACGGATTAGATCACCAGGATATCTTAAATTTCTTAAATTAAGGAATTTGGGCAAAGAGGTGGACTCCCCTTCCTCATTGTACGTAATGAGAAGAGACATGTGTAACAGTGAATTGTCGGACACGATACTACAGCTTCCTGAATTTTCATCTGAATTTTTGAAGGTCGCTTTTTCTGTTTTCGGCATGTCGGACGTTTTTCCAAATTATAATCAAAAGGTAATTTGGCTAACACATGTATCAAATAGTGAGAAAAAAAGAGAAGGGACATATGAGATTGCAAGGGCACTGACTAAATATTCGAATGATGTGGTTGTAAGAAAACACCCGCGAGAAAAGCTTGAAGATGCCTACAGCAATTTTGAATGTGATAACGGTGCTGTAATGTGGGAATTACTGTTGAGCAAATTCCCCATAAAGAAGAAATTGATTATTACTTTGGGCTCCACAGGAGCATTTACTCCTAAATTTTTATACAATGATGAGCCCTGGTTGTTATTTACTTATAAATTAATTCCACTGCCTAATGGTTCACAGCTTGATGATTTTCTCTCTATAGTTGAGCAGCTAAAGAAAGCATACACTCATCCTGAGCATATTCTTGAGCCTGAGACATGGGACGAATTTGATAGTTTTGTCAAGACATTTATATCTGAAACAGAGGATATTCTTTAAATAAAAGCGGAGACGATTATAATGAAGATTTCATTTAAAAGGGGATTTGCCAAAGTCATTGGCTCTATCTTCTATAAAAGGTCTTACCTCAAAGGACGGCATTTTTCCAGCAACAATAGCTTTGGTTGGAACTGGATCCTAAAGAATTGCTTTATGCAAAATATCATAGGCGTTAATAGAGGAATTCCATTTCCAGTTGATTTTCGCATGAAAATTGCAAATTGGAAGAATATTGTTTTTGATCTTGACGATATGAATATCTTTCACAAAATTGGTAACTACTACCAAGCTGTTGATGCAAAAATATATGTTGGGAAGGGTACTCAAATTGCAAATGGTGTAGCCATTATAACTTCAAATCACGATCTTGAAGATATTACGGTTCACTCAGAGGGAAAAGATGTTGTGATTGGAAAAGAATGCTGGATCGCGTCAAATGCCGTTATCCTTCCTGGTGTTCATTTAGGAGACCACACCATTGTTGGTGCAGGTGCGGTTGTTACAAAGAGCTTTCCTGATGGATGGTGTGTTCTTGCTGGAGTTCCAGCGAAATGTATCAAGACGATTGAACATTAAAAGATTTTCTGGTCACCGTATTCTGCGGTTTTGCTGTATTTTGCTTTATCAAAAATGTATTAAGGAAGAAAAAGGAGAAGTAGTATGAAGCTCTATGATGCACTTGTTGACAAGGCTGAGTCCCTGGCCCTCGTTGGACTTGGCTATGTTGGTATGCCGATTGCTGTCGCTTTTGCCAAGAAAGGCCTTAATGTAATTGGATTCGATCTGAACAAGGAGAAGATTGAACTTTACAGGTCTGGTTATGATCCCACAAAAGAAGTTGGAGACGAGGCAATAAAGGAAACGACGGTTCAATTCACTGCGGAAGAAAAGGAACTCCAGAGAGCAAAGTTTATCATTATTGCCGTGCCGACTCCTATTAATTCAGATCACACGCCAGATCTTACTCCCGTAATTGGTGCATCTGAGATCGTCGGTCGGAATCTTATCGCAGGTTCCATCGTGGTCTATGAATCGACGGTTTACCCCGGTTGTACAGAAGATGTCTGCATTCCGATCCTGGAAAAAGAGTCAGGGCTCAGGTGTGGTGTGGACTTTAAGGTCGGCTATAGTCCTGAGCGTATTAATCCGGGTGATAAAGTACACAGACTTGAAAATATTCGCAAGATTGTTTCTGGTATTGATGCTGAATCCCTGGAGGAGATCAAGGCTGTTTATGATCTTGTGATTGCGGTTGGTACATATCCAGTTTCGAATCTTCGTACGGCTGAGGCAGTTAAGGTTGTTGAGAACAGTCAACGAGATATCAACATCGCTTTTATGAATGAACTTGCCAAGGTTTTCGACCGCATGAATATCGATACCAATGAAGTTGTTGACGGCATGAACACTAAATGGAATGCACTTGGCTTCCGACCTGGACTTGTTGGCGGCCATTGCATCAGTGTTGACCCCTACTACTTTACTTATGAGGCTGAGAAGCTCGGATATCACAGTCAGATTATCCTGAATGGACGGATTGTGAACGATAGCATGGGCGCTTTTGTTGCTGATGCCGCATTGAAGAAAATGATTGAGGCAGGCCAGGCCCCGAAGGACAGTAAGGTTGTAATTTTGGGACTGACCTTCAAAGAAAATTGTCCGGATGTACGAAACAGCAAGGTTGCAGATATTATCAGCCGCCTGGGAGAGTTTGGAATCAAACCCGTAGTAGTGGATCCCTGGGCCGATCCGGAAGTGGCGAAACATGAGTATGGTGTTGAGCTAAAGGACATTCAGGATGTATCGGAGGCTGACTGCGTAATCGTCGCTGTTGCACATAATGAGTTTAGGCAACTTGGACTTGATGGCATTCTGAAGCTGTACGGGGGAGAAAAAAAGAAAGTCCTTGTCGATGTGAAGGGGCTATACAGTATTAATGATTTGCGCGCTACAGATTTGCTATGGTGGAGGCTGTAATTTCATACAGGTATCAGCAGTACCACTTAAGCAATGGAGCAATGCAAATGAAGGAGAAGCTCACATGAACTGGTTTGAAGGAAACAAAGATGAGGTATTGATTATAGGCGAGGTTGCTCAAGCTCATGATGGCAGTCTGGGAGCCGCTCATGCCTACATTGATGCCATTGCGGATGCCGGAGCTGATGTAGTCAAGTTCCAAACTCATATTGCTGCATCGGAAAGCACGAAACAGGAGCCATGGCGAGTCAAATTCAGTTACGAGGATGATCTTCGGTATGACTACTGGGAACGCATGCAGTTCACACAGGAGCAGTGGAAGGGGCTTAAAGACCACGCGGAGGATCGGGGGCTTGTATTTCTCAGCACTCCGTTCTCCGTAGATGCGGCAAAGATGCTGGACAGACTTGGTATGACCATGTGGAAGATTTCTTCTGGAGAGGTGAGCGATCCTTGGCTGTTGGAGTTTATTCTCTCCACGAAGAAGCCCATAATTTTTTCTACCGGAATGAGCACTGAGGAAGAGGTTGATTGTTACGCAAAAAATCTGACATCGCATGCTGCTCAGTTTGCCCTCCTCCAATGCACGACGAACTATCCAGTGGCGCCTGAGAGAGTTGGACTGAACATTTTGGAGCAATTTCTCAATAAATACCCCATCGTCGGTTTGTCTGATCATTCCGGTGAAATGTGGCCTTCATTATCAGCAGTGACTATGGGTGCAAAAATTATTGAGGTTCATGTTTGCCTGAGCAAATATGATTTTGGCCCAGATGTACCTGCTTCTTTGACTCAGGAAAAATTCGCTGAAATGATCCGTGGTATACGGTATATCAGCAAATTAAAGAAAAACCCGGTGGATAAGGATGCTGTAAGTTCCGAATTGTCAAGGAATAGCCAGATATTTGCAAAGAGTGTGTGTGCCAATACACCGATTGCCAAGGGGACTGTTTTAACAAGAGAAATGTTGGCTTTGAAAAAGCCCGCAAACGGAATCCCTGCGAGAGAAGTGGAGTCCATCATCGGGAAAACCGTGAATCGTGATTTTGAAATTGATGACTTTATCAAGTATTCAGATATAGGAGAGTAAGTTAATGAGAAAAGTGTGTGTCGTAATAACTGCAAGAGCCAGTTATTCAAGAATTAAAGGTGCAATGCAGGCAATTCAGAAGTTTCCCGATATGCAGCTTCAGCTTGTGGTAGCCGCGTCAGCGATGCTTAACCGATATGGCGACGCTTATAAGCAGATGGAAGATGATGGTTTTACTATTGACAGAAAGATTTACAGTGTAGTTGAGGGCGAAAACCCAGTCGCTATGGTAAAGACAACTGGCTTAGAGATGATTGAGCTGGTCACAGCTCTTGAGGATCTTAAACCGGATTTAGTAGTCACAATTGCCGATCGATATGAAACAATTGCCACGGCAATTGCTGCCTCCTATTCAAATATTCCACTTGCCCATATCCAGGGTGGGGAAGTGACCGGAAATATTGATGAAAAGGTTCGTCACTCCATTACAAAGCTTGCAGATCTGCATCTTGTGGCAAGCGATAAGGCAGCAGAACGTGTAATTAAAATGGGGGAGAGTCCGGAACGCGTATTTGTTACGGGCTGTCCCTCTATTGATCTTGCATCAAGGGCAATCATGCCAGAGTTAGATTTTGACCCCATTGAACGCTATGGCGGCAGCGGCGAAAAACGATTTAAACCAGAGGACTACTATATCGTTATTCAGCACCCAGTTACAGATGAGCGTGGACTGGCGCGTCAGCAGGTTACAGAGACTTTAGAAGCGATGTATGAGCTTGGAAAGCCTACTTATTGGATTTGGCCGAATGCTGACTCCGGTTCGGATGAAACATCAAAGGGGATCCGCGTTTTCCGAGAGAGGTATAAGCCGCAAAATATCTGGTTCTTCCGTGATATTCCTTCTCGTGACTTCCTGAAGCTGCTTTATCATAGCAACGGGATCATAGGTAATTCCAGTGTGGCGATCAGGGAATGCTCATATCTCGGAGTCCCTGCGATCAACGTTGGCAGTCGCCAGTCTGGACGTGATCGTGCGGAGAATGTTACGGATGTAGATTACAACAAAAAGGCCATCCTTGCCGCAATTGAGATGCGCCGTTCCATGCCGAGAACACAGAGCACGCTTTATGGCGATGGCCATGCTGGTGAACGCATTGCGGAGGTTTTGAGAACTGCTGAACTGACTTATACGAAAAAGCTGACCTACTAAGGAGCATGTTATGAAGAAGAGATATCTAGGAGTGATTCCAGCACGAGGCGGATCAAAAGGCATACCGAAAAAGAACATAAAGGATATGAACGGGAAACCGTTAATTGCCTATACCATTGAAGCAGCAAATAAAGCAATTAAAAATGGTGTTTTGAGTCGTTGCATTGTTTCGACGGATAGCAAGGAAATTGCAGAGGTATCCCGCAGATACGGAGCGGATGTTCCGTTTATGAGACCGGATTACCTTGGAGGAGATACAATTAAGTCCGTTGATGTAATTCTGCATGCTTTATCGTTTCTGGAGGAACAAGACGAGCATTATGACGCCGTAGTCACACTACAGCCAACCTCGCCAATGCGGACAGCAGAGGACCTGATAAATGGCATTAAGATGTTTGATGAGCACACGTCAGATTCCCTTATTGCAGTATATGAGGATGTTAAGGCGAATGGGTTCAACTATTACCGTATGGGGGAAAACCAGAAAGGGATAGCAGAGCACAAGGAGCATAACACAGGTATGAGGCGTCAGGAAATGAAGCCTATGTACGTGAGAAACGGTGCATTATATATCTCTGTGATTGAACTTCTGAAGGAACGGAAATTAATAATCGGAGATATTCCACTTCTGTTTGTTATGCCCAAGGAACGATCAATAGATGTGGACACAATGATGGATTTCGAATATATCGAATTTTTGATGAAAAAATATTTGAATAATGAATGTTATGAGTCCTAAATTTGCTAAAAACAACCGCCAGTAGAAATGAGGAGAAAGGAATGCATGATTTTCTAATAGTTGGTGCTGGTCTTTATGGAGCTGTCATCGCCCAGAAAGCTAAAGCAGCGGGGAAATCCGTGCTTGTGATTGATAAAAGAGATCATATTGCTGGCAATGTATATACGGAGGATGTCGAAGGCATACATGTCCACAAATATGGCGCGCATATCTTCCATACTAACAATAAAGTAGTTTGGGACTATATTACCCGATTTGCAACCTTTAATCGTTTCACGAATTCTCCGGTTGCAAATTATCATGGCGAGCTGTATTCTCTTCCATTCAACATGTATACCTTCAATAAAATGTGGGGAGTTGTAACGCCGGAGGAGGCTGCGGCAAAGATAGAGGAGCAGAGAAAAGAAATCACAGGAGCACCGCAAAACCTTGAGGAGCAGGCAATCTCTTTGGTAGGGCGCGATATCTATGAAAAACTGGTAAAGGGCTACACAGAAAAACAATGGGGGCGTGACTGCAAGGAACTTCCTGCCTTCATCATCAAGCGGCTGCCTGTGCGTTTGACCTTTGACAACAACTATTTTAACGCTTTATACCAAGGCATCCCGATTGGAGGATACACAAAGATGGTTGAACGGATGCTGGATGGTATTGAGGTCAGGACTGGAGTAGATTATCTGAACAAAAAGTCGGAGCTGGATGCTCAGGCAGAGTACGTGGTCTACACAGGTCCTATTGATGCGTATTTCAGCTATTCTCTTGGCAAGCTGGAATATCGCTCTGTGCGGTTTGAGACCGAGCTCCTGGACATGCCTAACTTCCAAGGCAACGCAGCTGTGAACTATACAGATAGCGAGACTCCTTGGACCAGAATTATCGAACACAAATGGTTTGAGTTTGGCAAGGATAAAGAAGGCAATGATCTGCCCAAAACGGTCATTAGCCGTGAGTATAGTTCCGAATGGAAGCCCGGAGATGAGCCGTATTATCCTGTGAATGATGAGAAAAATTCATCACTTTATTCTCAATATAAGATGCTGGCAGAGAAAGAGGAAAAGGTCCTTTTCGGCGGGCGGCTTGGTGAGTACAAGTACTACGATATGGATCAAGTAATTGCTGCAGCGTTAGACATGGCTGAAAGGCTAAAATAGATCATAGGGGTGAAGTATGGCTAAGAGTGAAACAGGAAGAAACGCGGGGACTGTAATTAAAGCCGGAATATGGTATACGCTTTCTTCCTTTCTTACTAAAGGAGTAGCGTTTATTACTACCCCTATATTTACTCGTTTATTAAGTAGTAATGATTACGGGGAGTATAGCAACTTTGTGGCTTGGGCTGGCATCCTCGTTATTGTTGCGACAATGGAGATGCACGCGACGGTTAATAGGGCTAGATATGATTATGATAATCTCGATGGTTATTTGTCCTCCGTAGCGATAACAGGAACAATTGTGACAACAGTCCTTTGGGGAATAGTGCAGTTGTTCCCAGACTTCTTCTGCAGATTCTTTTCTATGGATATGCCATATATCAATATTCTGTTCATTACTACGATGGTCTCACCGGCGCTTCAGCTTCTCCAAGCAAAGAACAGGATTAATTATAAGTACAAGACATATGTTGCTCTTTCTTTCGGATCAGTTTTGCTTTCAACGCTGGTTTCTCTTGGCCTAGTTCTTTTAATGCAAAATAAGCTTGCCGGAAGAATCATTGGACACTATGGAACCGTATTTGTAATCGACCTATGTGTATATATTTATATCATTTACAAGGGGAGACAATTCAAATGGTCTGAATGCAAGTATGCCCTGCTAATTTGCATCCCCATGATTCCACACTTGCTTAGTAAATATATTCTAAATCAATCTGATAGGATAATGATAAAGCAATTTTGCGGAGCAAGCGATACAGCGTTTTATAGTTTAGCGTACAACTGCGCGATGATACCAATCATGCTTGCTACCGCAACTAACGTTGCCTGGAGTCCGTGGTCTAGTGAAAAGATACATGAAGGAAAGTATGAAACAGTAAGAAAAGCGTCTTATTATTATATTCTTCTGTTTTATTGTGTTGTCCTTGGGATTTTCGTGCTTGGTCCGGAGGTAGTCTTGATTCTGGGCGGAGAAAAGTATGCGGAAGCGGTCAATGTCTTACCGCCAGTTGTAATGGGGGCGGCGTTTCAGTTTCTTTATAATCTTTACGTATCTCTTGAGCAGTTTGCAAAGAAGACTGTTGGCATGGCCTTTGGTACCATCGCCGCTGCATTGATCAATATTGGACTGAACTGGCTGTTAATACCGAGATATGGATATATCGCCGCTGCATATACAACTCTTGTAGGGTATGCTTGTCTCTTAGTTATTCACTTTTTTCTGGCAAAGCGTACAGGATACTCACGGGCTTATGATACAAAGTTTATATTTGGATCCGTGGCGGCTTTGTTCTGCGTGATGCTATGCATGCTATGGCTTTATACAAAACCGGCAGTCATCAGATATTGTATTGCTGCAATTGTGCTTGCTGTTATAGGTGTTTTCGCTTATAAAAAGAAAGACTTTATCTTATCCATTATAAAGAAAAAATGAGGCTGAAAATCAGCTTGGATCGTTATGAGGACTTGGTCTTGGTATCTATTTAAAAAATGTCAAAAGCGGGACTGGTTTCAACAGCATTTCTCCCTATCGTCACATATGCTATAGAAAATTATGTGAAATGATGTAGATGGGCGACATGGCGTTCTCTATCACAATACATCAAGAAGATAAAACGCAAGGTTGGACAGGAATATTCGACTACTCTGGTGATGATGTACGACACACAGAGATCGGTATTTCTGCTCATCGTTCTGTGAACTTGATCCTCTGATTGTGAAGGAGTTCAAGTCTCAATAACACGCTCCAGTTCGTTGGGAAAAATGGTCTGAACTGATTGAAGCGGCAGAATATGGTGAGTTTTCCTTCATTATCAAACACTTCCTATGCACCATAACATCTTCACTCATGAGACGGTATTTATTGAAGAAAACATGATTGCTGCGTCTTCTTCTCTGCCAAGTGCGCGGGTAAGTGATAGAACGTTCCCCACGGTCGAAGCGTCTGCTCTCAATGTGTCTTCTCCATGTTAAAGGAGGATCTCCTGATGCAAAAGAAATTGGATCGGCGTTCATCGAGAAGAGCAGTATCTGTCGCAGTCGATACTGAATTTGAAAGGAATCGTGCATGAGACGTGGTGAAACCGCTGGGAATTTTCTATCTAGGCTATAGGTAAATGATGATAAGGAGGATAGAAATGCGAATGGAATTGACGACACAACTCGCTCAGGATCTATTTCAAATACAAGAGTTAAGTGTGCGAGATAAAAAACAGCTTCAGACGCTGATTATCGACTTTTTTGCTGCCGCTTATGCTGGATATAGGCAGAATAGGGCTTTTAATGAAAAGGTCGAGGCCGTGGTATATCCACAAGGTGGTACGGAAGAGAGCAGCATCCTATTCCAGCGCAAGAGATATCCGGCAAGGATAGCCGCCTTCATGAATTCTGTATATGGGCATGGCGCAGAGTTGGATGACGGTAATAAGAAGGCCGCTGGCCATGCTGGAGTACACCTTATTCCTGCTGTGTTTGCCTTAGCTGATAAGCTGGAAACTAGTAACCAGGATGTATTGATTGCATTGGCGACTGGTTATGAAGCGTATGTCCGGATATCCTCTGCTGCCCAACCGGGACTCGTTCAGCGCGGTTTCCACTCGACAGGTATGGCAGGTGCACTTGCCTGCGCCGCTGCTTGTGCGAGATTGTACTATTTGGATGCACAAGGAATCGAGGATGCTATTGCTTTGGCAACGACCATGACAGGCGGTTTGCTATCATATGGAGATTCTCGTCCGGCTATTAAACCATTAAATCCTGGAAAAGCCGCAGAGAACGGTGTGTTTGCCGCGATGCTGGCAAACGAAGGCGTACGAGGACCTGCAAAGTCCCTGGAAGGTCAGAACGGTTGGTTCCATGCTGTGACGGATGAGGTTCACGAGGAATTTCTAAAAGGGTCTGACCATTTGCTCCTTCACGACTGCTACTTTAAGCTCTATCCATCCTGTCGGCACACACATTGTACGATTGACGCTGCCATAGCTTTATATGAGAAAGTAAGCCCCAAGGATATAGAAGCAATCAATGTTTACATCTATCCGAATGCTATTAAGCTGGCTGGAATCAAGATTCCCAAGGACCAGGATGAGACGAAATTTTCCATTCCGTATACGTTGGCTTGTGCCCTCTTGAACGGCTCCTACGGCATGGCAGATATGGATCCGCCAAGATTGACACCTGATGTGCTGGATCTGATTGAAAGGACACATCTCATTTCTGATGTCACTATGGAAGACCGGCCAAAAGATATTCGGGGTGCACGGGTTGAGATAATCCTGAAAAACGGTGCTAAGGCTGAGGAAACTGTTCTTGTGCCGAAAGGCGATCCAGAGAATCCGCTGACCAAAAATGACATTATTAAGAAATTGCGAGTCTGTGCGCAGGGACAATCAGATGAATACACTCTGATGAAACTGGTAAAAGCAGTTGAAACAATAGAAGGCACGAATAAATTTATAAATCCAATGAAAATTATAGGAGCGATGGAATGAAAAATATAAACCTAATCCTTGGCACCATGACATTTGGTGAGTCCGTATTCCAGCCGGATGTAGAACAGTTTATCCGTACATTTCTGGATGCAGGATATGATGAGCTGGACACAGCTTATGTCTATAATGAGGGAAATTGCGAGAAACTTCTAGGCGAAGTGCTACCCAGTCTGAATCGTCCTTATAAAATCGCCACAAAAGTCAATCCACGTATTAGCGGCAGGCTTGACGGCGCAGCAGCCTATAAGCAGGTAAATGAGTCTTTGGGGCGGATGAAGCTGGACAGCGTGGACACCGTGTTTCTTCATTTTCCTGACCCTGCCACACCTGTAATAAATGTGCTGGAAGCTATGGCTTCCCTGCATGATCAGGGAAAGTACAAAGAGTTGGGATTAAGCAATTTCCCAGCATGGATGGTTGCAGATATCTGGCATATTTGTGATCAGCATGGATGGGTAAAGCCAACTGTGTTTGAGGGTGTCTATAATCCGCTCACAAGAAAAGCTGAAGTAGAGTTGAATGCTTGCTTGGATCACTTTGGTATACGCTTTTATGCGTATAACCCCATGGCCGGAGGTCTGCTGACGGGACGTTATGGCAAGTTTGAGGATATTCCTATGGACGGACGCTTTACCCATCGTCCGAATTACCAGAATCGGTATTGGAAAAAGAGCTACTTTGATGCTGTGGATATGATTAAGGCTGCGGCAGAGCGGCATGGGATCACAAGTATCGACGCTACCTACCGCTGGTTAGCATATCATTCCATGCTGAATGGAGATAGAGGGGATGCGATCCTGATCGGCGCATCGAAGCTAAACCATCTTCTGCAGAATATGGAAACGGTTAAAGCTGGGCCGCTGCCAAAAGATATGATCGAGACGTTTGAGGCCGCTTGGCAAATTACCAAGGGGGATTCTCCAGAATACTTCACCCTGTATAAGGGAAAAGGCTCTGTAGGAGGCGAGAATAAGTAAATGTTAAATCAAGAGAAAGTTTTTAAGACGCTGGCGAATCACGGAGTTTCCTTTTTTGTCGGTGTACCGGATTCTTATCTGAATGGCTTCTGCAACTATGCTTTGGAGAACTGTGGTAATCGGAATATTATTGCTGCTAATGAAGGTAACGCCGTGAGTATTGCGGCAGGATATTATTTCGCCTCGAAAGAGATTCCGCTGGTGTATATGCAGAACAGCGGCATGGGCAACGCCATCAACCCTTTGGTAAGCTTGGCAGACAAAGATGTGTACGCAGTTCCAATGATTCTCCTTATCGGCTGGCGCGGGCAGGGAGAAACAGAGTCTAATCATCCACAGCATAAGCTTCAGGGCGCTATTACTCCGGGACTGCTGGATATAATGCATATCCCATATACAGTGCTGGAGGATGACGATACGAAATTCGCTGAGATTGTGAGAAAAGCAGCCAGATACTGCAAAGACACTCGTCAGCCCTATGGACTACTTGCTCCGAAAGGTGTAATGGCATCTGCGGACAAGCCCGATCACAAAGATGATATGTATCCCATGAGCAGAGAAAAGGCGATCGAAGTGATCCTTGATCACTTACCGGAGAATACGATTTATTCTGCTACTACCGGCAGAGCCACCCGTGAGCTATTTTTCTTACGGGAAAAGAGGGATGAAATGAAAATTCATGATTTTCTGAACGTAGGTTCGATGGGGCATGCAAGCTCCGTAGCGCTTGGTATTGCACTGAAAAAGCCAGAACGGAGGGTAGTCGTACTGGATGGTGATTCAGCTGCTATGATGCATATGGGGGCTATGACAATGGTCAGCAAGATGAATGCTTCAAACTTTTTGCACGTAGTTCTTAATAATGGTGCGCATGAGTCTGTTGGAGGACAACCTTCTGCCGGTTATAAGGTAGATTTTACTTCCATTGCTGAAGCCTGCGGATATGCGACATTCGGCAAAGCTGTAGAGAACGAAAACGAGCTGATTGAAGCAATTGCCAAGCTCAAGGACTGCGGCAGAGCTTCTTTCATTGACTGTCGTATCCACAAGGGACTGAGCCGCAAGCTGCCGCCCATTATCTTTAACCATAGAGAAGCGATTGATGCTTTGATCGACGACTTGAATAGCTGAATATAGCTGCTAGACGACAAAGCAGGAATAAATATAACAAACCACTGTTGTGGTAGAAAGGGATACAACATGAATAGTATGGATAAAACAAGAGCATTTTTAAAGTCTATCGGTCTTCCAGGAGGAGATGCCTACGATTTGCCGACATC
Organism: uncultured Clostridia bacterium; assembly: GCA_904420095.1. Classification (GTDB taxonomy): domain Bacteria; phylum Bacillota; class Clostridia; order UBA1212; family UBA1255; genus Egerieisoma; species Egerieisoma faecipullorum. The sequence continues at coordinate 67,151 of CAJFUB010000026.1, read as the reverse complement.
AGAGAAGCGCTTCGGGGATGGCGGTCAATTCCGTTTTGAGGTTCCCGGCATCCAGGGGCCGAAGATTATGCGTGCTCTGCTTGAGGCAATGGATAGCTATGGGTTGTATTTGCATCGCGTGACACAAACCCAAGGCATCATGCGCCTGACTGACAAGGATATCTTTGAGATGGTGGAGCTTGCGCATAAGTGGCAGACGGACCTGATCCTTGCCATTGGGCCAAGAGCAACCACGGATACTTCTGCATCCGTACATACTGAAGAGGGTGTGCGCATGGGCTACCGTCTTCGCGGACAAGAGCAGATTGTCCGCGCTATTGAGGACGTAAAGAGAGCCGCTCGCCTCGGCTGCCGCGGGTTCCTTGTTTACGATGAGGGATGCTTGTGGGCATTAAATGAGATGCGCAAGGCTGGTGAAATTCCTGCTGATTGTCATTTCAAAGTTTCAGCTCACGCCGGACATGGCAACCCCTGCGCTGCGAAGCTGCTGGAGAGTATTGGCGCAGACTCCATTAATCCCGTACGTGATATCCAACTTCAGATGCTAGCTGCAATGCGGCAGGCAATTAATTGCCCGATTGATATTCACACTGAGAATCCAAAGTCCACTGGGGGGTTTATCCGTCATTATGAAGTGCCGGAGATGATTCGGATCGCAGCTCCGATTTACCTAAAAACTGGTGGATCAGTTGCAGCTACACATTCTTGGGACAGCACTGAGGACGATGCTCGCAAGCGGGCAAAACAGTGCAGCCTTGTGAAGCGGATGATCGATGAATATTATCCGGAAGCTGTATGGAGCCCAAGGGGAAGCGTTACAGAGGAGACAATATAATTGAACTGCTCAAGGAGCAATTGTGGCTCCTGTCAATTAGGAAGGAAGAAATGTAAATGAGACACCATTTGTATAATCCAAAATTTGAGTTTGTAGTTGAACCGATGAGCTTTAACAAATACACGGATCGTGAACTGCTCCAGTATTGCTTGGGCGCCACAATGTATATGCCTGGATTTAAGGATTTTACGCCAAAGATACTGAATAATTCTATGCCTGGACTTACGACCATTGTGCTTTGCTTTGAGGATGCCTGTCCGGAAGAGAAGGTTTCAGAGGCTATGGAGAATGTTCATCATTTGCTGGCGACAGTAACCGCGGCAGTGGAGAACGGAACACTGGAATCCGAAAAGGTTCCTCTGATCTTTGTCCGGATCCGTAATCTGGCACAGTTCAAGGCATTTGGTGAAAAGCTGACTAAGCAAGAGATCAAATCTCTCTGCGGAGTGAACTTTCCGAAGTTCAATGCAGAGAATGGTTACGAATATTATGCATATTTGCAGTATCTCAATGAACGTTTTGGGGAGATCCTCTATGGTATGCCGATTATAGAAGATCCGGTGGTTGCTTATAAGGAAAGCCGTATGACCGAGTTAATGGGTATCAAAAAGATTCTTGATAAGTATAAAAAACTCGTGCTGCAGGTTCGTGTCGGCGGCACAGATTTCAGCTCCGTCTTTGGCGTGCGCCGCGGCGTCGATTACAGTCTTTATGATATTATGTGCGTCCGTGAGTGCCTGAGTGATATCATCAATGTCTGCGGGCGCAATAATGATTATGTGATCTCTGGCCCAGTGTGGGAGTATTTCCGAGCTCCAAAAGAATTGATGTTCGAGAAGCTGCCAGATCATGGCCTGGAGGATTATCTGATTCGCCGCAAGCCGCTGGTCAACAACGAGATTGATGGCCTGCTGCGTGAAGTGATTTTAGACAAAGCGAACGGATTTGTTGGCCGCACCGTTATTCATCCGACCCATGTCAAGTTTGTGAACGCATTAATGGCAGTCACGAAGGAAGAGTACGATGATGCCTGCCAGATCATTGGCACAAGCGGCGGTGTAGTAAAGGGCTCAGGAGGAAACAAAATGAATGAAATCAGGCCTCATACGAATTGGGCGAAGAAGGTCTATAATCGGGCAAGAGCATTTGGAGTCATTGAAAATGAAGGGGCTTATGTAAAACTCTTTGCAGTGAACGAATAAAAACTATTACGCGCTTCTCGGTTCTGACCTTTGCCGGAATATATTGGGTCTGGATTGTGAAGTTAAGGTAGAGGTGACAAATATGATAGAATTAACGACACCAATCAACGAAGAAGATGTGTCAAGGCTACAGGTGGGAGACACCGTTGAAATCAGCGGATATATCCTCTGTGGTCGAGATGCTGTGCTTCCGAAGGTGCTGAAAATGATTGAAGAAGGGACCGTTGGAAGCCTTGGCATAGATTTGCATGGTCAGGTTATTTTTCACACGGCTGTTAGCCCTGCAGGGGTGGGCCCAACGTCTTCCAACAAGGTAGAGATCGAGAGCAGTATCAAGCCTCTCTCGAAGGCCGGGATTAAGCTGCATCTGGGAAAAGGCGAGCTGCACAAGGAAACGATAACTGCATTAGACGAATACAATGCAGTATACGCGGTGATTCCACCTGTGACAGCCCTGCTTGCTTCCAAAACCACCGACGAGAAAGTGATCGCCTTCCCTGAGTTAGGTATGGAAGCATTGCATTTGATTAAGGCTGACAGGTATCCGGCTATTATTGGGGCTGCACACGGGAGGAGCATTTATGAAAAGTAATATTATCGCCCTGGTTAGGGACACACTTGTGGAAGCCGGATCGACATTCCGAGAGGATAAAAAAGAAGCGTATCGCAATGCAATTGCAAAGGAGCAAAATGAAAAGGCTAAGTGGGTACTCCAGACAATATTGGATAACGCAGAAGCGGCCGAAAAGAATCGCAGTCCACTCTGTGATGATACCGGAATTCCGCACCTTGTGTTGGAGGTTGGTCAAGATTGCGCTGTGACAGGGCGTATGCTGGATGAGATCAAGCAGGGAGTAAAGGAAGGACTGAGAAAGCTCCCTGGTCGGCCAATGGGGATCATAGGTGACGACAGCCGCCGGATCGATCAGAGCGGCGGTCTGAATCCAGATCCGTCCGGCGTTGAGCCATCACCGATTCTGCTACAGCGTTGTGAAGAAAATGTGATACGGCTCCACATCCTGATGCTCGGTGGCGGACCAGCGATCCGGGCAAAAACTTATCGTGTATTTCACAAGCACAGCACACAGGTGGTCTTGGATGAAATCGTTAACTGGGCAAAGGAAGGCGTAGCGCAGCTTGGATGCTCTCCATGCACGCTTGCTGTAGGAGTTGGTCGCTCTCACTTTGAGGCAACCTCCATGATGCTCCAAGCGCAGGTGGATGGAAGGTATGACGTCCAATCTGAGATGGAGAATGAGATCACCAAGAGAGTAAATGAGGCTAATATCGGGCCTCTTGGACTTGGCGGAAATACATCGGTGCTCGCCACATTCATGAAGGTTGGTCCGCAGAGGGCATCTGGGGTTCGTATCGTATGTGTTCATCCTACATGTTGCTTTGAGCCGAGAATTGCAACCGTAGAGCTATAAAATAAAATTGCCAAAAACTTGATATCTCTCGTACAGACAAAATTTTAAGTGATATAATAGTATTTAACACTATTTTGAAGGGACGCTGATTTTCCATCGACTATTATTTTAATTCTGCTTTGTCGAAAGCCACGCCCGAAAATGTAATAGTATGGAGTGCTGTTACTGCGTTTTTTGGAATAGTATGTTTTCTACTTTATAGAAGCGGAAGGCTGAAGATGTCTAAGGCTATTGCTCTGCCCGTCTTCATCTTCTACCTCTCTTTTGTTCTTACTATCACTATTTTTGAACGTGTACCCACGCAGAATCCGCGCTATGAGCTTACGCTGTTTTGGTCGTATAGAGCGATTATAAACGGTATGACAAGGTTGATAGCGGAGAACTTCTGGAATATTATATTGTTTATTCCGATAGGGATACTGCTCTCTGTTCTGATTTCTCAGAAGAATGCCTGGTTTTCAATTATTCTGAGCTTAATTCTGTCAGCAGCTCTTGAAGTGACGCAACTGATAACCCATAGGGGCCTATTTGAATTTGATGATATTATCCACAATGTTCTTGGCGCAGTGATTGGGGTAATGCTGTATATGCTTTCGAAAAACTTGAGGGAGAAATTTCAAGATAGAAAAAAAGAAAAAGGCAAATAAAAGCTTTGGGGCTATTTCGAAGCCTTTGACCTTTCAGTATTTATAGCCTGACATCTGAACCGGGATTATCTGGAAAACCTGACCGAGCTGCATCCAACAAGGCTGACCGGCATCCTTGCCTGCCGAGCCGTTTCGTGAACTGGTAGCGGCAAGGAACAGAGCGATCTTCTCTTCCCATTCCTCTTCCCAATAATGGACCGTGACCTGACCATCGCCCCATTCAATCGAATACAGATTGTCAGAAAACGGAGAATTCCATCTGTCTATGGTCTGAATGTGTCCTTTTTCCCGCATCAGGAACGCGTTGATCCTCTGAAAAGCGCTGATTCTTCCGTTTCCTAAAAAATCCCGCGCTTCCGAAGTCACAATGGAATATTCGCCGCTTGGGGAAGAAAACGAAAAATATTTCAGATCTGCATCCCTGCCGTTTCCCAAAGCACAGACGCCAAAGTAGGCCGCAGCAAAAAAAACGATCGCAGCCGTCCCGATGACCGCACTCATGCGCTTTCGTTTCTCTTTTACAAGAACAGCGGAATGCAATGAAATACCGATCAATAAAAATACTGCAATCACATACCCGGCAATGATTTGGAAGCCGACGTATTTCACGGTATAATAATGTTGCATTCTTTCCATAATAATCAACGATCACAAGCATTAATGGCAAATATGATATATCACAACGCATGAGGTCCTATAGATTAGAAAAAAACTTACGCAAGTAAACTCACATATGAAAATTTCCACTTCTCGGACATCTGACTTTTGGAAGCGAGTTCTCATCGCACAAAAATTTTCAATCAGGCGCGTTTTGTCAAATTTTCAAGCTTAGCGCGCGTTCTTATCAAATAAGCCTCTATTTACTTTTCTTCATCTCCCTCTCCTTCCCTCATTTTCCCATTGCACTTGCCTCATTTTAATGGTATCCTAATATCAGCTATAATGGGATTTGCGGATCTGTCAGTCCGCACAGCGAGGGGCGCAAAAATATGGAACCAAGCCATGACATCGCAGAATATAGAGAACGCAGAAAATTCTGGCGGACCGTCGTCGCGGCGGCCGTCTGCGGCGGGCTCGCACTCTTCTCCGTCGGCGTTTACCTGCTTTGCAGATATGTCTTTCCTTCGGATAAGATATCCGAAATCTACACGGACAAGCTTTTTTACTATATCTCCTGGCCGATCAAGAAAGCAATCGCCTATTTTCCTTTTTCGGTCGCGGAAATCGCGCTTTATGCAAGCATTGCGGCAATCCTGTTCTGGTTTATAAAAATGCTTGTCGGAACGGTATGCGCCGGCCGCAGATGCTACATACGGAAAAAGCAGAACGTCCCGATCGGAGGCTTTTCCCTGCTGCGGCCTCTTGTGCAGCTCGTTCTCAGGCTGTCAAGCTTTATTTGCGTCGTTGTGTCGGCGTTTGTGCTGTTTGGGGGAATCAACTATACCAGCCTCACCTTCTCGGAGAAAGCCGGGTATGAATTGGAAGAGGCCGATGTCGGGCAGCTCAGTCAGCTCTGCAGATTGCTGGCTGCAAGAGCAGCCGCGGCGCGCCGGCCGCTTGCGCTGGAAGCCGACGGCACCATCAACGACAATTATGCGGATTATAATCCGTTCCGGCTGATCGACGACGCGCTCGATGCCTATCAGAATCTGCCGGAGGAGTACGCTTATCTGAAGCGCGATTATCCGCGCGTCAAGCTGGCGGTCAGCTCCTCCGTTATGTCCAATATTCATATCACGGGGATTTATCCATATATTATACCCGAGGCAATTGTAAATGCGCAGACGCCCATTATGAGCCTGCCGCACACGATTTGTCATGAAATGGCGCATCAGCGCGGCTTTGCCAGAGAAGACGAAGCCAATTATATCGCGTATCTGGCGTGCATTCACAGCGACAATCCGCTGTTTGTCTATTCGGGCTATTATACGGCGTTTACATATGCCATGGATCAGCTTTATCTATATGATCAGAAAAGCTGGAGAGAAATTTCCACCGCTACCGCAAGCGGAATCTGGCTCGACAGTCTGGAGGAAAACAATTTCTGGCAGCAATACCAGACGGTCAGCAGCGAATTCACCGGCAGCGTGAACGATACATATCTCACCGTCATGGATGTCGACGACGGCGTCCACAGCTACGGAAGAATGATCGATCTGATCCTTGCCGAGGAAAAGCAAAAGGGTACAATACAATAATCGCTCCGATTCATCCGGCCGCCGAAGCCGCTCATGATTCTGCGGCCGGCGTTTCCGCGGGCTCCTGTGAAACGGTCGGTTCCGGGGACGGCTCCTCCGTAGGAGACGGCGGCTCCGGCGTAGGCGTCGGCGGTTCCGGCGTTGCCGTGATATCCGGCGTAGGCGTAGTATTGGCAGAGATCGTCACGCTGTAAACATATTCCCCGATTACAGTAAATTTTTCCGAATCGATGCTCGTAAACTCCAGCGGAATTCTATACTCCCCGACGCCAAGACCTGTAAGATCGAGCGTAAGGCCCAGCGACGCCGCGGAAAGCGTATTCAGATCAGATGCTTTTCCCTTCACCCGAATCGAAAATTGTTCTGGATTAAATTCGTACACATACGACGCCGTATCCTTGCCCGGCGTGCTGATCGAAGAATTGACATCCACCGAAAAGGATTTTACCTCATAGCGTAAAATTTCGGCCGTAACCATAATTTCCGTCGTCCGATATGCGGTGATCCCCTCCGGGAGATAATCAGAGACCGCGAACGTCCTCACCACATTCTCCGAAGCGCCCGTTATATCTATATTTCCCACCTGGATCTCATTGATATTCCGGAGCTCCGCGGCAGTACCGCGCAGAAGCAGCGTTTCCGGTTCAATGGCATCTTCGTTGAGATAATAGTCATCATGCGGCGTCCCCGTTACCTGATAAGAAACCGGCACGCGCTTTCCAACCTCAATTTTAACGGTGACCTTCTCCGTATCGTATCTCGCTGTCACGTCCTCCCCGTTCGTCAGGAAATAGCGTCCGATGAACGAACCGGTTCTGTCGGAATCGATGGAATCCTCCGCAAGGCTGTCAGAAAGAATCACTTTAATACAATCGATCTCGTCAATTTCAGAAGCAAAGCCAGAAATCTGTATGCTGCTCGGTTCAGCCGTCACGGAAAGAAACTCGTACCCCTCCCGGAGCAGGCTGTTATCGTATTCCACCACGACGTCCACATTGCGCTGCGTCAGCTGGTCGAAGGTAAAATCGATTGTTTTTGGGTAGTAATCCTCAATTTTTATGCCAAGCCGCGCGCATTCCGGCTCGCTCACCTGCAAGGTCGCAGTGCCGGGCTCCGTAATTTCGGAAAAATCCACGGCAGCGTAAAGATCGGATACCGTAAGATTCCCGATAATGTCGGAGCGTCCGGAAGCTTTCACCGTAATATTTTCCGGATACGACGACGTTCTGTTGCTGAGGCCGTAGGACGAAGGCGCGTTCGGATTCAGAATCGTCAGAGGAATTTCAAGCGAGCGCGTTTCGTTTGGATTCGTATAATTCAGCACGAGCAGCCACGACACGATCCCGAGCAGGACGGATACGACGACATAAAAGCTCTTGCTTTTTAAAATTCTGTCAAGTTTTGCCATTTCCGTCACCGTCCCGTTTCTTTTTATCTTTTCTCTTTTTCGACACGCGGTCCGCCAGCCGGAACAGGCCCGCGACCTTGCTTCCCGCTTTCTTTCCCTTATCCTGCGGCGCGAGGCCCTCTCTCAGCAGCTTCCGCAGAATATCCGGCGTTATGTTTCTGGTCAGCACGCCGCCGCGCGCCATAGAGATGTAGCCGGTTTCTTCCGAAACGATGACGGAGATGCAGTCCGTACTTTCACTGATTCCGATTCCCGCACGGTGGCGCGTCCCGAGATCTTTATTCAGATGTAAATTATTGGAAAGCGGCAAATAACAGGCCGCCGCGTAGATTTTATTTCCGCGGATGATTACGGCGCCGTCATGGAGCGGTGTGTTTTTCACAAACAGCAGCCGAAGCAGCTGCGCCGATACATTGGAATCCACAATGGTTCCCGTCCGGATCACCTCGCTCAGATTCGTTTCGCGCTCAAAAATAATCAGCGCCCCGGTTTTCTCCTCCGCCATGGCGGAAGCGGCCTTTACAACTTCCTCTACCATAATGCTGAGATCCGCCGTATTCTGGTTGCTCGCGGTAAAAAGCTCTCGGATCGGGCTTTTCCCGATGTTCTCTAAAATCCTTCGCAGCTCCGGCTGGAACAGCACGATCAGCATGACCGGCAGAACCTCGATTACCATTTTCAGCACGAAGGAAACGGTAGAGAGCCGCAGCAGATCGGAAACAAACGCAGCAAGAAGAATCAGAATAACGCCCTTGATCAGCTGGAAGGCTCTTGAATCGCGAAGCAGCGTGATCAGCAGGTAAAACACATAGGAAATCATCAGGATATCGATGATGATCCTGAAAACGTCCCACACGCTTCGAATCCCGAAATATTCCACCAAAAAGGTCGTGATCCTGTCGAACTCCGACGACGCCAACCGCATAGATTCAACCCGCCTTTAAATATAATACACCAGATACTGTATCAATAGAAACAGCGTCGTAGCCGCCATGGATATGGCTAATACGAAGCATATGATCCTGATGATCATTTTATTAAAGTTTTGTCTTTTGTTATTCCTCTTTCCGCTCATCCGGCCGCCGCACCTCCGGGAGTCTCGGGCGTATCCTGGGCGGCCGCGTCGCTCTGTGCAGAAGAGTATTTGATCTCCACGGAGGCGACCGTGTAATTAAAGGATTTGATTTCTTCGTCCATTTTATTCGTAATCGCCTGCAGCGCTGCTTCCATCTGCGCTTTTACGCTGTTGCACATCTGCGTAACCTCCAGGCGCATATTTCGTAAATGCTTGTTCTTATCTACAATATTGACGCGAAGGAGCTCCGATTTTTCCTCCAGTGCCCGCCGCTCCTGTTCCGCTTCCGTTTTGGCTCGTTCTACGATTTCCTTTGCCGCATTTTCCGCATTGATCAGCGCGTCGGCGACCTTCGTTTTTTCATCCTGCAGAACGATATAGGAGGCGGAAAGCTGATTATACTGCGCCAGCAGGCTGTTGTAGCCGTCCGCAAGCTCTGCGTAAGCCTCTCCCAGCTTGATGATCTCATTCGCATTGGCCTCAATAATTTCGTTATAATGGCGGCTCAGCGCTTCCACGTATTGCGTAACATATTTTTTTCGATACTTCTTCAGAGGAACGTCAAATGTTTTCGGCTCGCATTTTCCTTCGGCCAGGATCGTCTCCCGGTCGAGGGGCTGCACCGGTTCAAGAGTCTTGATTTGAAACTGATTCTCCACGGTCATTCCTCCTTGCGTAGTTGCCGAGCAGACTGCGCAGCTCTTCAATCGGGCGAAGCCCGATCAGACGCTGCTCTGTAATTCCGTCCACCAGAAGCGTCAGCGTAGGAACGCTCGAGATCCGGAATTCTTTTACGGTTCTTGGACATTCCTCTACGTTCACCGCGCCGAACGCAATCCGTCCGTCGTATTCCTCGGCCAGCCGCTTAAGCATCGGCGCAAGCGTTCTGCAGGGACCGCAGCTCGGCGCCCAGAAATCGACAAGCACCGGAACCCTGCTCTTCAGAAGAAACGGATTAAAATTTTCGTCGCTGAAACGTATGATTTTATCGGAAGCCATCCATTCTCACCCGGGAAATTTCATGATTAGTCTCACCGATTTAGTATAAATCATACGCTCCGTTTCGTCAACCGGCTTTGTGTTTTTGTTCTGCCTCAGCGGGAAGCAAAGAGGAGTTCCTTGCCGCCCGGCTCCGGGCTCCGCAGCGCGCTTTCCTCTGCCCTGCCGTTTAAAATAATCCGCTGATGTTTCCGTTTTCGTCGATATCGATCCGTTCGGCGGCAGGAGACTTCGGAAGGCCCGGCATCGTCATGACCGATCCCGTAAGCGCCACGATAAATCCGGCGCCGGCAGAAAGCCGCAGAGAACGCACCGTGATTTCAAAGTCCTCCGGAGCGCCCAGCTTTGCGGCGTCGTCGGAAAAGCTGTACTGCGTTTTCGCTACGCAGACCGGCAGATCCGCAAAGCCCGCCGCTTCAAGCTGTTTTTTCTGCTTTTGTGCTTCAGCCGTATATTGAAAGCCTTTACCGTGGTAAATTTTACGTACGATTGCATTCAGCTTATCGTCAAGCGGCGCGGAGGCTTCGTAACAGTATCGGAATGCGCCGCGCTCGACCGGATCCTCGCAGAGCCGGACGACCTCGCGTGCCAAATCCATTGCGCCGTCTCCGCCGCTGGCCCATACGTCGGAAACCACGGCGCGCACACCCATTGCCTTGCATTGCGTTTCGACAAGCGCAAGCTCCGCTTCGCTGTCCCGCAGAAAGCGATTTATCGCAACAACGCAGGGAAGTCCGAATACCTCTCTGATATTCGAAACGTGGCGCAGCAGATTCGGAATGCCGCGCGCAAGCGCAGGAAGATTCTCGGAATCGAGCGCGTCCTTTGGAACGCCTCCGTGCATTTTCAAGGCGCGTACGGTAGCAACGATAACGACCGCAGAGGGACAGAGCCCCGCGGAGCGGCATTTAATATCCAAAAATTTTTCCGCGCCGAGATCCGCGCCGAAGCCTGCCTCCGTGACGGCATATTCGCCAAGCTCCAGCGCCGTTTTCGTCGCGATGTACGAGTTGCAGCCGTGCGCGATATTTGCGAACGGACCACCGTGGACAAGCGCCGGCGTTCCTTCCAGCGTCTGTACCAGATTCGGCTTCAGCGCATCCTTCAGAAGCGCCGCCATCGCGCCCTCCGCCTTCAGCATGGAAGCCGTCACGGGCTCCCCATCATAGGTATAGCCGACGATCATTTTCCCGAGGCGCTCCTTCAGATCGCGCAGAGAGGAAGAAAGACACAGCACCGCCATCACCTCAGACGCTACCGTGATGTCAAAGCCATCCTCCCGCGGCACCCCGTTGACGCGGCCGCCCAAGCCATCCGTAATATACCGCAGCTGGCGGTCATTCATATCGACGCAGCGTCTCCACGTAATCCTCCGCGGATCAATCCGCAGCGCGTTTCCCTGATAAATATGATTGTCAAGCATTGCCGCAAGCAAATTATTTGCGGCGCCGATCGCATGAAAATCCCCCGTAAAATGCAGGTTGATCTCTTCCATGGGAATAACCTGGGCATATCCGCCTCCCGCGGCTCCGCCTTTTATTCCGAACACAGGGCCCAGAGACGGTTCCCGGAGCGCAACCACGGAACGCTTCCCAAGCTTGCGAAGTCCATCTGCCAGTCCGATGGTCGTCGTCGTTTTTCCTTCTCCGGCAGGCGTCGGCGTAATGGCGGTTACCAGCACAAGCTTTCCCCCTTCTGCCTCCGAACGCTTCGGCAGAGAAAACGAATCGATTTTCGCTTTATATTTTCCATAATGCTCCAGACAAGCCTCCGGAATCCCCGCAGCCTGTGCGATTTCGGAGATCGGCCGGATCGGCGCAGACCTGGCAATTTCGATATCGCTCTGATATGGTCTTTCGTTGTTTTCCATGGTTGAAACAGCTCTCTTTCTCTATAAGATATTTTATTTTTCGTCTAGGAATCTAGCCACCACGCTTTTCAGGAGTCCCCTAACAAAAGGTTCCTTAAGGAGTATCAGCATCCCCGCATAGCTCCCGAAGAAAGCTACTGCCGAGCAGCAAAGGACAGGGAATGGCGAAAAAGGCAAGAAAATTTTTATAAATATACCCACGGCGGAAGCAAGCAGCAGGGAAAGCAGAATCTTTCCGATGTTGAATTCCCGGATACGCGCCCGGATCTTCTCCCTCAAATACCAGCATTGAACAAGAAGCACCGTAAGCTCTGCCGCCAGCCCCGCAAAGGCCGTCCCCGCAGCTCCAAAAAACGGACAAAGCGAAACATTCAGCAGGATGTCCGCTGCGGCGCCCCAGACGATAGAGACAAGAACCTTCTTTTCCTGTCCCATCGGCGTCAGGATCTGGATTCCCGTAATATTTGATAATCCTACAAAAAGAACCGTAGGCATCAATAAAAACATGGGCAGCGCTGCTTTTTCATACGCCTCCCCGGATAAAAACAGAATGGACTCGCGCGCATAAATCATAAAATAAACGGTGATTGCACTTGCAAAAATGATTACGAAGTGAACCGTTATGAGTATGATTTTGCGAAATTCCTCCATGTTTTTTTTCTGAACATAGTGAGAAAGGCGCGGAAGCAGCACCGTGCCGATTGACGTCACAAGCGTAATTAAAATCGTTTTAATTTTGATCCCTGCGTTGTAATAGCCAACCTCCGTATCGTTCTGGATAAATTTCAGGAGAATCGTGTCCAGGTTCGTATAGACGCTCGTTGCTGCAGAAGACGCAAAAAAAATCATGATCGGCTTCCAATGCTGGCGGAAATCGTACTCGCCGCGCATCGGCTTCAAAGATACGAATTTTCTGATATTGATAAAGTTCAATATGTTGGATGCGCTCGTGGCAAACACAGTAATCCCGCCGTAAACGACATAATCCGCCGGCTCCTTGACAAAAAGAAACATCAAAATGATGGAAAGAATTTTAAAAACAAGCGAGCGCACGGTTATATATGCGTATTGCTCCAGCGCGCTGTAGAGCCAGCTTACGCCGACTACATTCAGGAGCATATTTATACTCATAACCGCATACAAGGACTGTTCTTCCTGAAACTGCGGCACTGTAAAAAGCAGCAGCAGGAACACGGCGTAGGTGATCACCGTAGTCACCGTATTGATCAGCAGGAGCTCCTGCACAGTTTTCGAAAGCTTACGATCATCCTCCCGGACCTTTGCGCACGCCCGGATCCCGTAGGTCGGAATGCCAAGGGAAGCGATCATCGTCAAATACGTGATCACGGAAGTTGCGGCGGCAACCTTCCCGTTTCCCTCGACAAGAAGCACCCGCGTCACATACGGAAACGTAATCATCGGAAAAATGATCGAAGAAACCGTATAGATAAAATTCATGATCACATTGAACTTAACGGAACGGATTTTCATGATTTCCGGAGGACCTTCCCTCTCGCCCAGAGAATCGGACGGTAAAATCGAAAATGGAATTTCCTCAGGAGCCGAAGCGTAGGGCTCAGCGCGGAAGAGCGGAGATAAACGGCTTCATTGGTCCTTTTCAAATCCGAATCATATTTTTTGAACTTTTCCAGAACCTTCCTGTCGCCGTGCGGAAAGCTTTGAAAAATCATGGCCTGACTCACGGCCATCTGCGCCGTTCTTTCAGTAATATAAGCGGATTTCACACGTTCCGCCTCTTCGGAGCATTCATATTCCCGGGCGAATTCCGCCAGCCGCAGAGAAACAAAGGCATGCTCGTCAGCATGCTTCCGAAACCCCTGCAGGCTTACGCTCTGCGCCTGCTGCGCAATTCGGTAGCGATAAACGTTTGCATCACAGAACGCCACACTGCGGAGATACGGAACCTGAAACAGAATATATTCCACATCAACGTAAAAGCAATGCTCATCCAGCCGTCTCGGGTTATTCTTCAGAATTTCCGTTCGCAGCGTCATGCTGTGCAGCGCAAGAGAAACGCTGCCCGCGAGCTCCGAAAACTGCATGTCCCGCCGTTCCGGGAAAAATCTGTTGTATTCAACTGGCGTCATTTCTCCCGTTGCATCGTTTACCTCACAGTAATTTGAAACGACGCAGTCGGCATCGGACGCTTCAAGAAAATCCGTCAGCTTTTCGAAGGCCTCCGAATCCACCCAGTCGTCTCCATCCACGACTTTAAAATATTTTCCGCGCGCAGCCTCCGCGCCGCGGTTGATGGTAGAGCCGTGTCCGCCGTTTTCTTTTGAAATGGTCCGGAATACGCCGGGATATTTTTCCTCGTAAGAACGTGCGATTTCCGCAGTCCGGTCGCTCGATCCGTCGTCGACCGTTATAATCTCCACTCTGCCGGAAATTTTGTCGAAAACAAACGAAGAAAGTGTTTTCTCCAAGAATCGTTCTACGTTATACGCCGGAACAACCACAGTCAGAATCAACGCAATGCCCCCTTTATTTTACCCAAAAAAACAATCAGCCGATAATGTCTCCCATTCAGGAGCCGGAATTTAATGCGTTCCCGTTTCGTAAAAAGGATCGGAATCCATGGATTTTTTTTGTAAGCGGGATATTCGCGGCGAATATATTCACGGTATTTTTTCAAATATGCGCTCCCAGGATCCTCCGCGAGCGTTTCAATTGAAAGCATAAAATAGATATGGTAAATTGCAAGGAATTCCAGATTTTCCCTGAACGCGTCGGCCAAGCCTTTTTCGGCGTAATACGCTCTGACGCTGTCCACCGCAAAAACCCGGTCCCGGTAGCGCCGCTCGGGATCCGGAAAAGCCATCCGCATAATAGAGTCCTGATGATTTACATAATAATACAGGGTTTCCGGCAGGTATACCGCCGAAGCGTCGAAAAACAGCTTGGGCATTGTGGCCAGATCCTCATAAAGGCGGCCCTCCGGGAAACAAATCTCCCTGCGTTCGAAAAGCGCTTTCCGGTACAGCTTGTTGCAGGGAGACGGAGAAACATTTATGAGCTCCGGCGTCGTTTTCAGCGTCAGCAGGCGGTCCGGCTCCAGCCCGGCGTGGTATCGGAACAGTGCTTCTCCCGTTTCGTCAACAAAATCATAATCGAAAATCACAAGATCCGCCTGATGGCGTTTTGCGGCCGCCAGGCTTTTTTCAAGACAATCCTCCGGCACACGATCATCGCTGTCGACAAAGCACACATAATTTCCAGCAGCATGTGCGATCCCGGCATTCCGTGCGGCGGCCGGCCCCGCGTTGCTTTGGTGCACCGTCAAAACCCGTTTATCCTCCGCCGCATAACGGTCGCAGAGCGCGCCGCTTCCGTCGGTGCTGCCGTCGTCGATCAAAATCACCTCGAAATCCTGCATTTTCTGAGAAAGCACGGATTCCATGCACTTTTCGAAATACTTTATTACGTTGTATACGGGAATGATGATACTGACCTCAGGCAAGCGCGTCCTGCTCCTCTCCAGAATAATAAAATACAAGGCAGCCCAGAATATTCCAGAACAAAAAGGATGCACCTGAGTTTAGATACACGATATCGCCTACAAACATCATCGACGCGCCAAGAGCGGCCAGAACTGCGATCAGGATCGCATTTCTGACGTTTGTCCGGCAGTACTCCTCCTTCTTCGTTTTCAAATATCCCTTTAAGATCAGAACGACGCATAATACGATGAAAATCATAAAAATGACAAATCCTACGATTCCCTGTCCCATGAGCACGTTCAGGAACGCGTTATGCAGGCTGTCAAAAATTCCCGCGTCATTATTGATCAGATAGGTAGTCGGAAGCTGCTCCTGAGCAAATGCCACTGCATTGAAAATAGAAACACCAAAAATCGGCTTCAGACGGTAAATTTCAAGGCCGCTTTTCCAGAGGTCAAATCTCCGATTGCTGACGTCGCTCTCGATATCCTGTTCGCGCCCGATTGTAGGCTCCGGCGGCTCCTGCGGTGTCTGCGGCGTTTCTCCGGGCTCCGTAATATCGGAAGAAGTGAGCTCGATCACTTTATTATACGTATATGTGATGCCCTTCGGAACGATCAGCAGCACGCACAGAATGCAAAGCGCCGTGATGCAGGATACTGTCTGACGAACAAGTCTTTTCCGGTCGAGCTTCGGCAGCTTCACCAGGCGGAGATACGCGTAGCACGCGCCTGCCACTGCGAGGCAGACAAGACCGGTGCGGGAATCGGAAAAGGCAACGTACAGCAGCTGAAGCACCACGTTGATTCCACAGAAAATCTTTAAAAATACACTTTTATGGCATTTTACCAGATAAATCCCCAAAAAAGCGGCAGCGACCGCAAGCACAGCCGCATAATTCGGATCCGTATATACGCCCCAGAGACGGCCCCATACAAGTCCCGCCAGTTTGATAGGCTGCCGTTCGAAATTGAGTTCCGTATAATTCAAAAACAGCAGAACCAGGCTGGCGGCGGAGCAGCAGAACTGATAGACGCAGAAAATCCACGAAAGGACACGGAATTCCCTCTGGGACTTCTCGCACGGACGCGCCGGATCCTTCAGAAATAAAATGAAATACTGAAACGTCATCCACACCATCGCCTGAATCGGCTCCAGAAAACCGTACCGCAGATTCAAGAGCAGCGAAAGCAGATAGCTGGCCAGAAAGGCGACAAGAATCCATATGTATTTCATTTTAATAAAACGCTTAAAATGGATCAGACGGTAAACCAGAACGATTCCGCCCAGCGCGACGGAAAGCGCGACAAAAACGGTTTTCAGATACGGTACGTCCAGCGCAAACGTGTTAAAAGAAATCAGAACTAATGCCAGATATACGATTTTAAACAGGAATCCGGACGTAAAGCCTTCGAAAATCCCTCGGATCTTATTGTTCTCTTTCATGATTCTCCTCCCAAGCCCGATCTCTGGTGTGAAAGCAAGAAGCGTTCCACTTCTCTCACCGTTTCATTGATATCATAACCGTTTTCCGCTATGATATTGCAGTAATGGGCCCTGTCATTATTTGTATGTCCCTCCGCAAGGGCGCAGACCTCTTCTGCCCAGCGTTCCGCAGGCTCTGTAAGGCTCCGATAAGCTACGAGATCCGTTACGGAAACCTCCCTCGTAATCGTATCCGCAAGCAGACACGGCAGGCCGCATGCCTGCGCTTCCACTGCGACAATGGGAAAGCCTTCGTATAAAGAAGGTAACAATAATACATCAAACGCCTGGAAAATGCAATGCAGATCATCCCGGTATCCCGCAAAAATCACTTTGTCCGCGATGCCCAATTCCGCAGCCTTCTGCTTAGCCGTCTGAAGCAGTTCCCCCTCGCCTGCCAGAAAGAGACGGTACTCGTCCGATTTCCGAATCACTGCCGCAAAAATTTCCAATAAAAAGGCATGGTTTTTCGCAGTGCAGAAACGGCCCGCGTGCCCGATTACTTTCTGAGCTCCAAGAGAAAACGCCTCTCTGACACGGGCTCGCTCCGCCGAATCAAAGCGGAAGCGCTGCGTATCCACCCCGTTTCTCACAATCGTTACGGGGCAGTCCGCGCCGAACAGCCATTCGCCCGCGGCCCGAGAGCAGGCGAAGCAAAAGTCCGTACACGCCAGAAAGCGCTTTCGGTGACTCCGATGCAGGAAAACATGCAGCGCATGAATCAGTCCGCGCCGGCTGTCAAAATGCGTTCCGTGGCTGTGACTGATGATTTTTGCTTTTGTATACTTTCTGGCATAGATGTGGCCCATGCAATTGCTGGCCGAGCTTGTATGAATCCAGATGTAATCATATTCGCTGTGCGCTCGAAAAAACGCCTTCAGCTCCCGCCTGCACCGGAGCGGATTTTCGCCGCGCCGCGTGACATGATAGACGCTGCTGCCTGCGGCCAGAAGCTCTTCCTCATAGGCGCACTCACGGCAGTAACATAAAAAATCACAGTGGATCCTGCTCTTGTCCAGGCGGCGGAAGATCTGGATGACGAGCTGCTCGATTCCGCCTTTTACATCCATCATTCCGACAATCAAGATATTCAGCATCTTTAATGTAAATCCTTTCTTGTTTGATCCGTTAATTCTTCTGCTTCAGGCGGGCAAATACGATCGGCATTTTATTCTTGACGACGTATACCACACGTCCGCAGAACAGAGAAGGTCCGACGCGTTTTTTCCGAAACAAAGGCGCGAACACCCTCAAAAGCCTGTTTTCCGGCGCCCAGTCCGCACAAAGCGCAGCATACATCTCAGAGGAGAACTGCGCTTGGAGCCAGGCCCTCCGCGCCGCGTGATCCATTCCCGCGCGCGGATCACAGTTTCGCTGAAGCGCTGATACAGTATATCGAATATAGAGATTACCCAAAATTTTTCGAACCTCCGCAGTGCATAAATTCCAGGAAAGATACTGTTCATAGATCATCCGGACGCGCAGCATCTGCAGCTCATAATAATCCGGAACGAACCTGGAGGTCACGCTGCTCTCAAGCCGCTTGCCGTAATGATACGGCGCCATTGCCAAAAGATACGCACTTGGCGCTTCCGTAAAATATCGAATATTGAATACGGTATCTTCATTCAGCGTTAAATTTTCAAAGCACAGGCCCGTCTGGCGGATTCTGGCAAGGTCGTACAGTTTATTGGAGGCATAGCCGTACAGCGTTCGTTCTTCAAGATGGATGATTTCTTTCCGAAGCTCCGTTTGGTCGGAAAGAAGCCTGTTTTGCTCAGGAGCAATGCATTTTGTATATTTCAGCTTGCCCTTCTGATCATAATATTCCTCCACCATCCCGTAAATGACGGCGCTGACACCGTATTCCTTTGCCGCGGCAGCGGCTCTTTCAAACAGATCTGGATCGATCGTATCATCCGAATCCATAAAGCAGACATAGGTGCCGCGCGCATGCTGCAGCGCCATGTTTCTGGCGTTGCTCGGACCGCCGTTTTTTTCCAGATGGAGCACGCGGATTTTCTCCGGAGCGTTCCGCGCAAATTCGTCGCAGATGGCGCCGCTGCCGTCGGGAGAGCAGTCGTCCACCAAAAGCAGCTCGAAATCAGAAAAGGTCTGAGCCAGCACGCTGTCGATCGCTGCGCGGAGATATTTTTCCGCATTGTATACCGGCATGATAAGGGTTATAAAGGGCGCGCGCCCTGCTTCCTGTGCCATTCCTTCCTCTCCTTCAGCGATTTGCCTTCAATTTTGCAAATGTTTTGACATGCCTTCGTTTGACGGCGGAAATAAAAATGCCTTCGGCATAACAGAGCGTCACGTTTTTCCATTTTACTGGAAGAAGCATCAGCCGCATATAGGCCGATTTAGGACGCGCGTGGGAGAGCGCCTCTGAAACGCGCGGATTTTCGAGGATCCTGCGAATTTCTGCTTTTCGTTCCTTCGAAGAAAGCGTACAATTTGGATTTGTTACATTTTCAATGCAGCCAACGATGCGTTCTGCGTAGCGCCGGAAGACCATTTCCATGCTTGCGGCGCGGGCGGCGTCATTCCGGATGTTCCAGTACCGATAAAGGTCCAACATCCAGTCGTGTTCTTCTTCCCGTTTTTCATACAGATTGCTTCTATATTTTGCCGTTTCGCTCTCGGCTCTGGCACGCATAAAGTGATAGTAGGCTTTGGAAGAAACCACGACGCTTTCAACCTCCCTTACAACAGAAAGATTAAACGGGAAATCGTCCATCCAGGTTTCGGGGAAGCGCAGCCCGTTCTCCTGAAGATATGAGGAACGGTAGAGCTTATTCCACGGCGTATAAAGAAGATTCCGGTCGAAAAGCGTGTATGCGCTTTCCCGAAAGGCCTCCTGCGTTTCGTAAACGGCGTCCTCCGCCGTTTGGAGCTGCGTATATTTTTCCGTATCGCCGTCGCCGTAATACGTATCGATATAATAACCCGTTACAACGAGCTGCGCGCCGTGTTCCTCCGCCAGACGGTACATGTCTTCGAGCATGGACGGTTCCGCCCAATCATCGGAATCCATAAAATAAAAATATTTTCCCCTTGCGATATCAATCGCGCGGTTCCGCGCGCTCGGCGCGCCTCCGTTTTCTTTGTGAATGACCTGGATTCTGCTGTCCTTTGCAGCATACTCGTCACAGATTTCACCGCTTCTGTCAGGAGTTCCGTCGTCTACGATAATGAATTCGAAATCGCTCATCGTTTGGGAAAGAATGCTCTCGATTGCTTTCCCCACGTATTTTTCCACTTTATATACCGGCATGATCACGCTGATGCCGGGTTCCCGCACCGCTTCCATCAAAGTCCCTCCGCCGCCGCGGCGTCCAGTGCGGACGCTATGACCTTGTCCATATCGTAATATTTGTATTCGGCGAGCCGTCCTCCGAAGATCACATCCGGCTCCTGCGCCGCCGCCTCCGCGTACTTTTGGTATAGCTCCTGATTTTTCGCATCGTTGACGGGATAGTACGGTTCCTTCCCAGGAGCCCAGTCCGCCGGATATTCTTTGGTAATCACCGTCCCCGGCTGCGTGCCAAAGGCAAAATGCTTATGCTCGATAATCCGCGTATACGGCGTCTGGCGATCGGTAAAATTCATTACCGCAACACCCTGGTAATTTTCCTCATCCAGGGCCTCCGTTTCAAATCTCAGACTTCGGTATTCCAGCGCGCCGAACCGATAATCGAAATAGGAGTCGATCGTACCGGTATACACTGTTTTTTCGGCAAGGCTTTTATAATACGCGCGATTTTCCGGCGTAACGTTGAAATCCACGCGGAGCCGGACCTCCGCGCCGTCCAGCAGCTTGTCCGTGATTCGGTTGTATCCGCCCTCCGGGATTCCCTGGAACGGATCGTTAAAATAATTGTTATCATACGTAAAGCGGACCGGAAGCCTTTTGATGATGAAGGCAGGCAGATCTTTACAATCCCTGCCCCACTGTTTTTCGGTATAGCCTTTAACGAGCTTCTCGTACAGATCTGTTCCGACGAGACGAATCGCCTGTTCCTCGAGATTCGACGGTTCCCCGCTCACCGCAGTCCGTTGCTCTGCGATTTTTCGCTGCGCCTCCGCAGGCGTAACAACACCCCACAATTTGTTAAAAGTGTTCATGTTAAACGGCATATTGTAAAGCTCGCCATGATAATTCGCAATAGGGGAATTTGTGTATCTGTTAAATTCGCATAGATCGTTTACGTAATTCCATACCCTGCGGCTGTTCGTATGAAAAATGTGCGCACCGTATTTGTGTACCGTGATGCCGTTGATTTCTTCACAATATATATTTCCTCCGGTATGATCGCGCTTTTCGATTACCAGGCACTTTTTCCCTTTTTTGGACGCTTCGTGCGCAAAAACCGCTCCGAACAGACCGCTGCCCACGATCAGATAATCATATTCCCGCATAACAGACTCCTTCAGCATTTTGTACGTAGCAAAGTTTACCATAGATCCCTTGAAAATGGAATACTGCCTGTCCGTATTATAACCTCATTTTGATTTTATATAAAAATCCGCAAAAAATCACCAGATTTTTCTTGTATGGATCAATTCCCGGAAGCGCAGAATAACGACGTAAATATCAAAGGATATTTCATTGATTTGAGGTGTTAAAATTGAAAAATAAATCCATAAATAGAGAAAAACCCAAACGCGATCTGACGTATCTCGCGGCCGTATTCGCCTCGGCGCTCGTGCTGTCGCTCTCTGCGGTCGGGCTGTATCGTTTGAATATCAAAACCGCTGTTGCTTCCGAATATGCGGCGGAAGGGATTTCAGAGGTATTGTCCAAACGCGGCTCCACGGGTACGGAAGTTATTAATATTCAGAAAAAGCTGAAAAATTGGGGATATTATACCGGTTCTGTCGACGGCATCTACGGAAAATTGACGGAGGAGGCCGTCCGGTATTTTCAAAGGACGAACGGCCTGACCGTCGACGGGATTGCAGGGAAAAACACGCTTGCCGCAATGGGCATTGCAAGCACTTCGAGTTCCTCCTCTTCCAGCTCTTCCAGCGATCTGAACCTTCTGGCAAGGGCGATCTACGGAGAGGCCCGGGGAGAACCGTATGCCGGCCAGGTCGCAGTAGGCGCTGTTATTCTGAACCGTGTCCGCGACTCTCGCTTCCCGAAAACCGTAGCGGGCGTGGTGTATCAGGCCGGTGCGTTCGACGTCGTATCCGACGGTCAGATCAATCTGACGCCGGATTCCACGGCATATCAGGCTGCCCAGGATGCAATGAACGGCTGGGATCCGACGTATGGCTGCCTGTATTATTACAATCCCAGAACTGCAACCAACCAATGGATCAAATCCCTGCCGATCTCTGTCACAATCGGAAATCACGTATTCTGCAAAGGAACCTGATTGCTCCCGACAAGCTCATTTTAATGATGGAACAGACGGATTCCGGTGAAGCACATCACCATTCCGTATTGATTACACGTTTCGATCACATGATCGTCTCGAATGGAGCCGCCCGGCTCCGCTACATATCGGACGCCGCTTCTGTGGGCCCGTTCTATATTGTCTCCAAACGGGAAGAACGCATCCGAGCCAAGCGCCACATTCGAGTTCTGCGCCAGCCACGCGCGCTTTTCTTCCTGCGTGAATACCTCCGGACGGACTTTGAAAATATTCTGCCACTTGCCCTCGGCAAGCACATCCATATAATCCTCTCCAATATACAAATCGATGGCGTTGTCCCGGTCGGCGCGTTTAATATGATCCACAAACCGGAGTTCGAGCACCTGGGGCGACTGCCGCAGGAACCAGTTATCCGCCTTGCTGCCCGCCAGACGCGTGCAGTGAATGCGGGACTGCTGCCCCGCGCCGATCCCGATTGCCTGTCCGCCCTTCACATAGCATACGGAATTGGACTGCGTATATTTTAAGGTAATCAGCGCGATTGTCAGATCGGTTTTCGCGTTTTCCGGAAGCTCCCGGTTTTTCGTCACGATATTTGAAAAAAGTGAGTCGTCGATTTTCAGCTCGTTCCGGCCCTGTTCAAACGTAATGCCGAACACATCCTTCTGCTCGACCGGCGCAGGAGCATAATTCGGATCGATCTCAAGAACGGTATAAGCGCCGTTCTTCTTTTCCTTCAGAATCGCAAGCGCTTCGGGTTCATAGCCCGGCGCAATTACGCCGTCAGAGACCTCCCGCCGGATCAGCGTCGCCGTCTCTTTGTCGCATGGATCGGACAGGGAAATAAAATCACCGAAGGAAGACATGCGGTCCGCGCCTCTCGCCCGCGCGTAAGCATTGGCAAGCGGCGTAAAATCCATATTCAAATCATCCGCCCAATAAATTTTCCGTTCGATGTCAGAGAGCGGAAGTCCGATTGCAGCTCCCGCCGGAGAAACATGCTTAAAGGACGTCGCCGCAGCAATTCCTGTGGCCTGCTTCAGCTCCTTTACGAGCTGCCAGCCGTTTAAAGCGTCCAATAAATTGATATAGCCCGGTCGTCCGGACAAGACTTTGACCGGCAGTTCTCCTCCGTTTTTCATAAAAATCCGCGACGGCTTCTGATTCGGATTACAGCCGTATTTCAGTTCCAGCTCTTTCATAACGCGCCCTCCTAGCAGTTCTTATTGACAATGCGGGTTTCGTAGCCTCCCGTTAGAATATCGATATACCGCACAAATAAAGACACTTTATTTTCTTCGTTTAGACTGCTCCAAAGCATTGCGGTGAAATCGTCGATTGTCCCTTCGATCCGGACCGGCTTCGGCTCGCCTTCGAAGCTCGGAAGCGGATCGCCGTCCCCCCGATATGTGTGGATCAGTCTCCCGGCACCGGGCGCAGGATTTTCATAAGCGAACGTGTAGCGGCAGCAGCTCTCCGGATTTCCGCAGTTTGTTTTAAGGATCGACATTGCAAAATTATATTTTCCGTCCCCTACATGCAGAATTCCTGAAATTCTCGGCGTATAATTCGGCGCGTCCGGCTCAAATTCTCTCGTGCGCAGCGCCTGTTCAAAGGTCTGCTGCCGATCCATCAGTTCATAGATCGTATCGGTCTGGTCTCCGTTTGTTACGATGGTTTTATTGCCCATCACGCGAACCGGCGCATAAATGATCAGGCTCGGGTCGCTCAGCTTCGAGGGATCAAACGCCTGTGTACGGATTCCCTCTCCGTCCTCCACAAAAATACGATTTCTGCTGTTGACGCTCCTGCCCATAATGAAATAAGCGGCAACGGCATTCTTTCCGTCTTCCGACCTTCCGATCACGATGCCTCTTCCGGGATATGAATTTTCTTTCAGCTCCCGTTCCAACGAATCTCTCATTTCCTGATCCTCCTTTATATTTTTCCGTTTATAATGCGCTCGACTGCCTGCCTTGTAAGCTCCGTGCTGCCGAAGCCGGTCAGGCGGAAATATCCTTCTCCGCTTGGTCCGAAGCCGCAGCCAGGCGTTCCCACAATGCCAAGCGTTTCTAGCAGGTAATCAAAGAACTGCCACGAGCTCATGCCGTCGGGCGTCTTGAGCCAGACGTACGGGGCGTTGACGCCGCCCCACACACGGTAGCCGGCTTTCTGCAGGCCCTCGCGAATCAGACGCGCGTTGTTGAGATAATACGCAACAAGCCGCTGCGTCTGCTGTTTTCCCTCCGGCGAATAAACGGCGGCGGCGGCTCTCTGGATCACGTACGGAACGCCGTTGAACTTCGTCGTCTGACGCCTGTTCCAGAGCGAATGAAGCTGCGTTCCGTCTACGCAAAGCCGCTTCGGTACGACCGTAAAGGCGCACCGCGTTCCCGTAAATCCGGCGTTCTTCGAAAAGCTTCGGAACTCAATGGCGCACCGGTCCGCTCCCTCGATCTCGTAAATGCTGTGCGGAAGGCCGGGCTCCGTAATATATGCCTCATATGCGGCATCGTAAAGAATCACGGCGCCGTTTGCAAGCGCGTAATCCACCCAGCGTCCGAGCGCTTCCTTCGAAATCATCGTTCCGGTCGGATTATTCGGATAGCACAGATAAATCAGATCGGGCGCCGGATCCCCGGAAGGAAGCTCCGGTATGAAATGATTTTCGGCTGTACCCGGCATATAGATCAGATTGGTCCACTTTCCCGACGCGGCAAGATACTCTCCCGCGCGGCCCGCCATAGCGTTTGTGTCCACGTATACGGGGTAAACCGGATCGCATACCGCAACACGATTCTCTACCGAAAAAATATCACCGATGTTGCCTGTATCGCTTTTTGACCCGTCGCTGATAAAAATCTCGTCCGCTTCTATTGCGATCCCGCGCGCTTTATAATCGTTTTCCGCAATCAGCTCCCGCAGAAACGCATATCCCTGCTCCGGCCCGTAGCCGCGGAACGTCTCCGCCGCGCCCATTTCATCCGCAGCCTTATGCAGCGCATCGATCACAGCAGGCGGAAGCGGCTGTGTAACATCGCCGATGCCGAGCCTGATAATCGGTTTTTCCGGGTGGGCGGCGGTATACGCGCCGACCTTCTTTGCGATATCGCTGAACAGATAGCTCCCCGGCAGTTTTAAATAATTTGCATTGATTTTAACCACAATATCCGATCCTCCCGTTTCTTTTCATATTATAACCGCAGATCTTTAATTTCAAAAACATAAGACGCCGGGCCCTCCATAAACGCCGGACCGTCCTTTCCGTCCCAAGCAATGCGAAGGTCCCCGCCCTTCAAATGAACCGTAATTTCTCCCGCCTCGCAGCGACCGTCGAGAATCGAAGCAACAGCAGAAGCTACCGCTCCTGTCCCACAGGCAAAGGTTTCTCCGGAGCCGCGTTCCCAAACGCGCATTTTGATCGTATGCGCGTCGATACACTGTACAAACTCTACGTTTGTCCGATCCGGGAAAAGCTCATGATGCTCGATCAGGGGCCCGATCTGCTCGAGCGCCACGCGGTCCGTGTCCTCTACAAATTCCACCGCATGGGGATTTCCGACAGAAACCAGCGTCAGCCGATGCTCCTCGGCTCCGATTTTTAATACGGCATGAGAATCGTTTCTCCCCGCAATGCAGGGGCTTTCCGGCTTTCCCATATCGACTCTTGCGCCCGTGCAGGTCCCGTTTTCGATCAGAAGCCGGAGCCGCTTTACGCTTCCTCCCGATTCGATCGCAACAGTATCCCCTCGGACATAGCCGTTATCGTATAAATATTTTCCCACGCAGCGGATTCCGTTGCCGCACATCCGGGCATAAGAGCCGTCTGCGTTATATACCCGCATTTCGTAATCCGCCCGTTCCGATGGACAAATCAAAATGAGTCCGTCCGATCCGACGCCGAAATGGCGGTCTGATATCCGAACGGCAAGCTCGGCGGGGTTTTCCATTTTTTCTTTGATGCAGTCTGCAAAAACGTAGTCGTTTCCGATGCCGTGCATTTTTACCAGTCTCATACACTCACTCCGCTCCTTGCTGTGTGAATCAAGGTAAATTTTAACACACCGCGCCTGCAAGCGCAACAAATGCGCGCGGAGCCGGCCCGTCTACTTCAGACCGATCGCTCTGCACCGAACCGCAACGCGCGCCTGCCCGCCATAGGTGCAGGTAAAAAGCGTTAAATTCCATTCGTCGCTCAGCAGCTCTTCAATCGCGGTCGGTTCGAGGATTTCGGTTTCCGCGATTTCGTAGGAAAATACGTTTCCCTCCACATCGGTGAATTTTACCTGTGCGCCGGGTTCAAGACTCTCAAGCAGACCGAAAT
The DNA here is from genome assembly GCA_904420095.1 of uncultured Clostridia bacterium. Lineage (GTDB taxonomy): Bacteria > Bacillota > Clostridia > UBA1212 > UBA1255 > Egerieisoma > Egerieisoma faecipullorum. The sequence goes on along the minus strand of CAJFUB010000026.1, from coordinate 40,830 downwards.
GGGTGCGGTAATTATGTGCGGCGATCACCAAATTGCCTGTATAAGCGGAGCCGCTGTAACGGCACGGAGCAATTTTCAGCTTCGGATAGCTCCATTTGCTCATCACCGGCAGGGACAGCGCAAGCGCCGGAATTTCCAAAATGCCGATATAGCCATTCCCCTCTATTTCTGCTTCAGGCATTTCCTTGTTCGGATTTAAAATATAATCTGGACTTTCCAGGGGGGCCGATGGCGCAGAAGGCGCTGCGCCGTCGGGATCCGGCTCGGGCGGTTGAGCTTCCGCGCCCGAATTTCTGTCTGGCGCAGAAGACGCCTCCGGACTCTGTATTTGCTGCTGCAGCTGCTTAAGCACATTATGCGCCTCATCCCCGGCGCGCCGTTCCTCAAATAGATTATAGGCGATCAAAAGAAGGGCTGCCGCAAACAACAGCAGCCCTAAGGCGATGAGGACGGTTCCGCCCCTTTTACTCTTATTCATCATCCTGCTCACCGCGCCGGCTCCGGATCAGACAGCCTGTCGCCAGAAGGAACAGGCCGCCGCAGACAAGCAGCGGTACCGGCCACCAAAGCATTCCCGTCTGCGGCGCCGTCGGCGGCGTGCTCGGCGGAGGGGAAGACGGACCGGCGGAATAGGTATTAGTCATCACAAAGACGGTTCCCTCCTGTGCCACAGAAACCGTATACCCCGCGGGAGTCTCGGCTTCTGCGACCTGCCATTTGGAATCGGCGGTTAAGCTTTCCCATGTATGTTCCCAATTGTTTTCCGCATGCAAAGTCACAGTATCCACAACCGTACCGTTTTCCAAGAGCTGTACAGAAATCTCCTTCGGACGATTTTTTTCATTCCCGTCATCCTCCCAGATTTTCAGGACGCTGCGCTGAACGCGATCCGAAGAAGAATCCTCGCTTTCAAATTTACAGGAAACCTCAACATTATAATTCCACTCATTTTCTTGTGTAAGAACGGGAAGCGTTACAAGCATCGGCTCCGGCGTATAAGTTTTTCCCCCCGCGACATACCGGTCTCCCCTTATCAGATACAGGCCGGCAGCTAAGCCCGTGAATTCTGCCTGTCCGTCCCGGCCGGTTCTTTTCGTTTGGAGCGGCGGCAGGCCGTCTCGCGCAGCATATGCGTCCAGGGTTTGCGCCAGGGCTCTCCAGCCGGAGCTGTCCAGTCCCTCCAGAACGACGGGATAATCCTGAAAAACGCCCGACAAGGTATAGCCGCCTGTTTCCGATCCGCCGGCTACGCGATAGATACGAAATTCCACGTTAGAAAAGCCTTCCCCGTCTTTTCCGAAAAAAACAGTCAGGGACGCGGTCGCTTCCGTATCAATCTTCTCATCGGCAAACACAGCCGCAGTGCCGCAGGCCATGCAGGCCAGAAAAGAAAGCAACGCTGCCGTAATGCGCTTCCAGAGTTTATTTTTTTCATCTCTGCTCATCCCTTCTCCATCCCCTTATTTTCTTTTATTAAACGGATTAAACAGCGTCCAAAGCAAAAGGCTCAGCAGCACCGGAGCTGCAAGAATCGGAGCCGCCAGTCTGGGATCAAGCTGTATGGCATCCGCCGTGATGCGGACGGAGCCTGCGGCCTCCTGATTCTCGATACGATGCCCCCGTACCAGAAGACGGTGGGAGTTGATCCCGTAAGGAGTGCAGGTCATCAGCGTGCAAAGATCCTTTCCTGCCTCAATGCTCAGCAGGGATACATCCTCCGGTTCTACAATGCGGATTTGATCTACTTCATAGGTCAGCGTTTCATCCAGCACCCGAAGGGTAAAGAGATCACCCTCTGTCAGCTGGTCCAGATCCGTGAACAGCTTTGCGGACGGGAGGCCTCTGTGTCCGGAGATCACGCAGTGAGTTCCGGTGCCGCCGACCGGGAGAGAGGAGCCCTCGATATGGCCGATCGCAATCTGAAGGATCTCCTCATCCGTCCCATGATAGATTGGCAGGGAAACATTTATACAGGGGATTTCAAGATATCCCATGATCCCCTTACCCGATACATCCAGCAGCTGTTTGTAGGCACTGTTCTCTTCCTCATTGGGCTGGAAGCGTGTTTGATCCTCTTGCAGCGCGGTGTTATAGGCCTGCGCCGCCTCCCGCCATTCTTCGTAGGATGCATCGTCTAATTCTGCCACGGCTTCTACATAGGTCGCAATCGCCCGAGATTGGTGGAACGAATTCCAATAATCGCTGACAAGCGGATACAGCAGTAAAGACAGCCCTCCGAGCAGGACGAGAAGCAGAAGGATGGAAATCATTTTGTTCCTCTTGGCGTGTTCATTCTTCATGCGGCTTCCTTACCGCTGCGGCGGGGAAGAAAAGCCCTTCTCCGCCGCAGCGATCTGTAAAAGCGTTATTTATTTTCGCTTTTCACACGCTTCCTGACCACCAGCAGGATTCCTGCGCCGACAGCCAGGACACCGCCTGCCGCAAAGAAAAACGTCGTGCCGATTCCGCCCGTTTCGGGCAGCGTGGTGCCGGAAAAGTTTGCGAGGGGGACAGTAACCGTACCGCCTCCAAGCATCGTGCAGTGCATAGGATTCTCGGCGTCGTCATTTACAATGGCGTACAGATCAGTCAGGATCTGATCCTGATTGCTTCCATAGAAATTCACGTGCTGGAGTACGCTGGTAATCGAAACCTTAACCGGAGCTTTTAGCATATTGTAGCCGGCAGGCGCCTCGATCTCCAAAAGGTAGTATTCGTCATCGTCAAGCCCGGAGATTCTGACAATGCCGATACTGGAAGAAGTCAGGACCACATCCCGGCCGGCATCCGCATACATGTTGTTCCACTCTTCAAGTGTCACGTCTGCATAGCTTTCAGCGTTCCCTGGGAGGTCAACCCACTCTATAAAGGTCCCGCCAAATGCAACAAGGGCCGCCTTATTTTGTGTACTGTTCAGCAAAACAAACTTAGCCCCTGCCAAACGAGCTTCCTTTTCATAGGAATCAAAATTGCCGTCGTACTTCAGGCCGTTCAGCGTGTAAGTAAATACAACAACGTACTGTTTTTCGGTCCTGCCAAAGCCTTCGCCGTTAGGGTTATTGGAAAACTCCAGATAAACCTCGTTAGGATTCCCTTCTTTTTGACCGGTTTTCGCGTTTTCGTTCAGCTCGGCGGTGTAAGCTACTACAATATGAGTGTAGTCTGCAACATCAGGAACGGTTTTCAGGTTTGAAAAGCTGACGGTAAACGTCTCTCCATTGCCGGGATCCGTGTTTACGGTATAGTACCGATTTCCCTCATTATTTAAAGGCGTCAGCGCATCTAACTCAGCATTCAGGTCATCAACCAGATAGACCTCAAAGGAATTTCCATGTAAGGTCAGTCCGGCGGACTGGGTGTCATGGAAGCGGTAAGTATAGGAGTCATAGTCCGTCATATCAGGGATGGATCCGATAAGCTTAAAAGGAATCACATCGCCGATGGTATGGTCGGCCGCTTCGTAATAGCCGTTTCCGTATCCGCTGCTGCTATCGGCATCGTCATCCTCCCAAACCTTCTTCTCAAGGGTAGGGATATCAGTATCCTTGGGCTGCATGGTTACATTGCCCAGCACCTGGAGGATGTAAGCAGTATAGGAGGAGCCGGCGCCTTCTAAGCTGTCTTCCTGATCCATCACAAGATAGTAACCGGCATCCAGACCGGAGATGACATAGCTGCCGTCTCCTGCCGTGCTTTCAGCCTTTGTTCCGGTAAGGTAGTTTTCAGCGATGTCCGCAAACGCCTCTGCGTCGGCAGATGTAGCTCCAATAGATTCCGCCGCTTCTGCAGCGGTCGCGCAGCTGCCATATTTCTCAGCATCTGCCGCCTGCAGTGCAGTCAGCAGCGCTTCTCCATTTACGCCAGTACCCCAGGTGATGTCGGACAAAATCACATTTCCTTCATCATCGGTTGACAAACGGCCGGCGAAAATCTGGTATGCCTCGTAGATATGGCCCGATGCCTCATTTTCAATAGTGATGGAATAAGTTCCTTCCTGCGCAAACACCGGCACGGCCGTTATCAAAGCCAGGAACAGGGACAGCAGCAGGACTGCTGCTTTTTTTGTGTTTTTCATAACATGTATCTCCTTTCGATGTTAATTTGGTGTATCAACGCCTCGTTGTCTTTATCCCGGCGCTTTTGGTATGCAGATTTTTCGCAGTATCTGTTTCACGGCAGAACCTTCCTTCCCCCTCATGCTATGGTTCCGAACGCACGGAAAGGCCATATACGGAAAATAAGCTTTCCTACGATCTGTTCCTCTGCAGCGCATCCCACAGCAATGCTTCTTGAATCACTGGAAACGGTTCGGTTGTCTCCCATGACAAAATACCTTCCGTCCGGAACCTGATACGGCAGCTCTATGCTGCATTCCCCTAAAGTCTTTTCCGTCAGATAGGGCTCTTCCAGCGGTACGCCATCAATCAGTACGCCGCCTTCGCTGTCAATGTCAATCCATTCTCCCGGCAAGCCGACAATACGTTTGACTAAAATTTTATTATTATAATAGAATGCAATCACATCGCCGCGTTCAAAGGAGCCTCTCCTCAGTGCAACAACGATATCACCGTTAGTCAGATTTGGCGTCATAGACGAGCCGTAAACTTTCAGGACCGGCAGCAGAAGACTGGAGACCAGCACTGCGGCTGCGGCTACTACGACCAGCACGGAAAGCGTACTGCGCAGCATCCTTCTGTATTTTCTTCGGTAATTCTCTCGTTTCAGCTCTGCCTCCAGCTGCTGTATCGTAGGCGGAGAGATGTTTTGGTTCCGTTTCATCCTGAATGCCCCGTTTTATTTATGCCCGGGAGCTGAAGCTCAGCAATTGCTTCAGCTCCTGATGCGTATCATAAAAGGACTGCAGACGCCTGGAAACCTCCAGCCAGTATGCATCCGATTTTTGCTTCGCCTCTTCTTCCAGCTCACGGCATCTTTCCGCGGTTTCTTTTAATAGTCTGTCGGCTTCCGCCTTACTGTCCGCATCCCTTTTTGCGCAGATCGCCGCCTGCCGCTCATTGAGCTTTTGAATATTTTCTAAATATTGCTGGCCGGCCGCCTGCGCGGCCTCGAAAATTCCGTTGATCTGCAGAGCGGCAATCGCGATGGAGCCCGCCTCGTTAAGCATGATTTCTCTGTTCTGTAGGGCTTTTCTCGCCTCCTCTAATTCAAGCTTCAGGGCCTCCAGTTCTTTTTTCTGTTCAATCATCATTTCCAAAAGGTCTTTTCTGCTCAAACGACGCAGTTCTCGCTCCGTCATAATGCTGCCGCGCCTCCTCCGGCATTTTTTCTGTTCTTTACAAGAGAAAAAGACAGGCCAGGGAGAATTCTCTCCAGCAAGCCGTTTTCAATACTATAACAGGATAACATAATATGCATATGCGGCAACTCGGGGTTCGTTAATATTTCGTACATATTTATCAAAGACGCCACGGCTCCATTTTTTGCATACAGCCTCGTCCCGCTGCAGCATCCTCTGAAGGGCAACCGCCTTTTCCGATTCCTTCATTCGGACAATGGACGCCGCCGACATCAGCATACGGAGCAATATGAGAAATACCGAAAAAGAAGTCAAGACCAGAACCACCAGCAATGTAAAATTTGTGGTGCCGCTGAAATACGAAAGCAAAAAAAGAATCATCAAAAGTCAATTCATTTGATTATTTAAAACGCAGGTCTGAAACGGTCTTGGGCGGAACCGGAAAGCAAGAAAAAGCAGCAACCCCGCAGCCAGCACAAACAGGAGAGAATCGGCGCGGCGCATGCCCCGTATTCCAAATCGCCATAGTCCGAAAGAATCCGGATTTCGAAAAAAATGCAGGCAAACGATAACGGGAAAGTAAGCCGTCAGCGACAGCATAGTAAGAGCCCATAAGGCATCTTTCCCGGCAAAAGCAGCGCTGCCTGCAGCAGGCCAGCTTTTTTTGAGAATCGGCGTTTAGCCAGTCTGCCACAGATTAATGTATATGTAAGAAAAATAATTCCTTCCCACGGGAATTTCTGCCATTCTGCTGAGAACGGCATCCCCACGTTTACTTTCTTCGTAAAGAACCGTCAGGCAACAGTCAAGGCTTTTTCAGACATTTTTATAAAAACAACGGAAGTTAGTTTAACATATTCAATATATTTCATGTTTCTTTCAACATGGGAATGATTTCCGGCAGCAAGGCATTCAAAAGCACACAAGATCCACAAACAGCCCCGTTAACAGAGAAAAAAGAATTACAAAAACCAGGTAGAGCGCAAACCGCCTGATCCCAAGCACGATTTTCAATGCGCCGAGATTGGTAATCTTTGTCGCCGGACCGGTAATCATAAAGGCCGCCGCGCTGCCCATGCTCATTCCGTTCCAGAGCCACTGCTGCAAAAGCGGAATCGTTCCCCCTCCGCAGGCGTATAAGGGGACGCCGACGGTAGCGGCCATCAACACCCCAAATCCTTCGTTTTCTCCAAAGAGCCTGGAAAAAGCCTGCGCCGGCACATACCGCTGGAACAGCACCGATAAAACGACGCCCAGCAGAAACCACGGCCCGGTGGCCTTGAAATTCCGTCCGATATTTTTCAGCAGGCGGATCAGCGGATTCGGATGGACATCTCTGCTTTTGCGCTCCTCAAAGCCGGAAAAATCAAAAAAGGGCTTGTTCCGGTAGCAAAAACGAATCAGGAGTCCGGCCGCAACGCCGCAGAAGAAACAGGAAACAAGGCGCACGGTCAGCGCGGCGGCTCCCAGCGCGGTACTGTAAATGATGAGCTGTGGATTAAGAAGGATGGAGCTCATCATAAAAGCCGCCAGCCAGTCATCCCGCATCCCGCTTTTAGAAAGAGAGGCCGCCAGAGGAATGGTGCCATACATGCAAAGAGGCGAGGCAATTCCCAGCACGCTTGCCGGAACAACGCCCAGCAGGCCCAGCTTTTTCTCGCCCAAGGACCGTACCATGCGGTGAATCCTGTCCCCTGCAAATACAGAAATAACCGAACCGATCAAAATACCCAGAAGCCAGTAAGGAAGAATCTGACGGAGCTGCAGTTCAAAATAGTACCATAAATAGATTGATTCCCGCCGCAGGATTTTCAGCATTTTATTCTGTCTCGAGGCGGATCAGTTCATAGCCGCGGCTGCCAAGGCCGACTTCTGCGGCATGCTCCAGCGTATGCAGACCGTTGCGGCTTTCAATGCGGTTTATGAGAGACTGCCCATCCTCCGCGGCATATACAAGATCAATGCAGGCCTGGTCCAGCGCCACCGGATCGGCGGAGGCCAAAATTCCGATGTCGTGCATGTCCGGCTCCGCAGGGTTTCCGTCGCAGTCGCAGTCTACGGAAAGGCGGTTCATCACATTGATATAGATAATCCGGTCCCCCAGAGCATCCGCTACCGATTTTCCCGCCTCGGCCATGCTTTCCAGGAAAGCGTCCTGCTCTCCGCCCCACGCGTTGGTACGGCTGGTCCCTCCGCTGTGGATCCAGCACTTGCCCTCGCTCGAGCCCAGTCCGATGGAAATGTTTTTAATGGCTCCGCCGAACCCCGCCATGGAATGGCCTTTAAAGTGAGATAAGATCAGATAAGAGTCGTAATCCGCGAAAGCCGCTCCTACATAGTTTTCCGTTAATCGGATCCCGCCCTCCACGGGCAGTGTCATAGAGCCGTCTTCATCCAAGATCTGGAAATCGGCGATCGCCGTAAAGCCATGATCCTCCGCAACCTGATAATGCATAGCCGTTTCTGCACGGGAGCCGCCGTAGGCTGTATTGCATTCCACGATGGTGCCGTCTACCGCCTGCACCAGGTCCGCAATGAGTTCCGGGCGCAGATAATTACTGGCCGGAGGCTCTCCGGTGGAAAGCTTTACCGCTACATTCCCAGAGGGCGTCCAGTTCAGCGCCTCGTATACCGCCATCAGTCCCTCCGGGCTGATCTCCGTAGTCATATAGACGACGCTGTTTCCCGGATAATTTCCGGGCGCAGCCGGCGTTCTCTGGCCGCCGCCGGACGTTCCGCCTCCGGGTTCGGAGGTGTACAGGCTGCCGCAGGCCGTCATAGAAAAAAGCATCCCCATTCCGAGCAGGACAGAAATCCATTTTCTCATGCTTCTGATATCCCCCTAACGTACTTTTATCCGTTCAGCTTTTCGGAGAAATCCGCCATAGCCTCTGAAATCTTGATTTGCTGCGGACATACCGCCTCACAACTGCGGCAGCCGATGCAGGCCCCCGGCTGCTTGTCTTCCGGAACGGAGGCCAGGGCCATTGGCGCGATAAAGCCGCCGCCCGTAAAGCAATGCTCGTTATACAGCGACAGCAGAAACGGAATATCCAAGCCCTGCGGACAATGGCTGACGCAATAACGGCAGGCCGTGCAGGGCAGCGCGATTTTCCCCACCATTCCATCCGCAATCGCAAGCAGCATGTCCATCTCCCGGCTATCGAGCGGCCGTTCTTCTTCATAGGTACGAAGATTCGCCTGCAGCTGCTCCATGCTGGACATACCCGAAAGGGTAACGGTCACGCCGGGAATACTCTGCAGAAAACGGAATGCCCAAGCCGGAATCGCTTCCTGCGGCCGCAGCTTTTTAAGCTTTTCTTCATCCTCTTCCGCCAAATGCGCCAGCTTTCCGCCCCGCAGCGGCTCCATCACCCAGACCGGAATCCCATACTCCTTCAGCAGCGCGACTTTTCCCTTCGCATCCTGGAAGCTCCAGTCCAGGAAGTTCAGCTGGATCTGGCAGAATTCCATATTCTCTCCATACGCCTCCAGAAAACGCTTCATCACGTCATAGCCGCCATGTGCAGAAAATCCAAGATGACGGATGCGACCGGCCTTTTTCTGCTTCATCAGATAGTCGTAAATTCCGTATTTCGGATTCAGATAAGCATCGATGTTCATTTCACAGACATTATGGAAGAGGTAGAAATCAAAATAGGAAACGCCGCACTTTTCCAGCTGCTTTTCAAAAATCGGTTCCACCTTATCCATGTTGGAAAGATCATATCCCGGAAATTTATCGGCCAAATAATAGCGTTCACGCGGATATTTTCCCAGAGCCCGTCCCATAACAAGCTCCGATTGCCCGCCATGGTAGCCCCAGGCCGTGTCGTAATAATTAATCCCGTGCTCCATGGCGTAATCCACCATAGCGGCGGCCGCTTTTTCATCGATTTCTGAATCGTTCCCGTTCACAACAGGCAAGCGCATTGCGCCCATACCAAGCGCTGACAGCCGTATGCCCTGAAAATTTTTGTAAATCATGGTTTCCGCACTCCCTTTCTGCTGCAATGTAAATTTTTCTTTATTATATCATATCTATAATATCGATCCTATCCCTTTCCGGTCTTACCTGCAAAATTTATTCCTGCGCCTGCCGCTGCTCAAATAAGTTAAGAAATCCTGGAATGCATTCTCGTTGCCCCGCCGAAATTTTCCACGGTCACCGTCAGCGGCAGCGCCGCAGCCCTAAGCCAGCCCAGAATCCAAATTGCGCTTTTTCTCACAGAAGACACCTCTTCTTTGGCTTTGCGGGACACGTTAACCGTTTTGCCAGAGCTTATGCTCCCGGAAAAACCTCCTCCGGCCCGCATACGTTCAGTATATTAAATAGATAATTATATATCAAATACTTATTAACAATGGTATTTTATAACTTTATCTTATGGAGAAATCTGTTATTATAGCCATAGGGAAGCGGCAAAGCTGGAATTACACGTCTTACATTATTTTCTCGCGGCGGCAGGAGAGCAGAGCATCTCAGCGGACGCAGAATCCCTGCGCCTCCCGCCGTCCATTTAAGCCAGAAGCCCTCCGAAATATACCCGGAAGATGAATCTCCGGAAAACCCGGCGGGCTGCTTATTGCATGAATTTACGAAAAATTTCCGTTATTTTTCAAATACGATCACATCTGTTTTATCGTATAGATCGGTATGCACCTCACCCGGCAGGAGCAGCACGGCGGCGCGGGAAACGAAAGCGCCTTTAACGTACGTTTCACCGCAGCTTAACTCCAAAGCGGCTGCCCGGAGGCGGATGCTTTGGTTATAATATTATCGTTCCCGCCGCGCTCCCCACTCCGCGCAAACAGGAAAGGCGGAGCAGTTTTTTAAAGAAAAGAGGCCGCTTCATATGGAAAGCATCCTTATTTACGGTAGCAAATACGGCAGTACGCGCCGGTACGCAGAAGAGCTGTCGAAACGAACCGGTATTCCTGCCGTCGCCTGCAGCGATGCGCCAGATCTTTCCAATAAGAAAATCATCGTTTATCTGGGCGGCCTGTATGCCGGCGGCATTTTAGGTCTTACAAAAACCCTGCGGGGCTTTTCTCTGCGAGACGGTCAGCGGCTGATGCTTGTTACGGTAGGTCTAGCCGATCCGTCCGAAACAGAGAATCGTGAAAATCTCCGTGCCTCCCTGCAAAGGCAGCTGCCCGCCGGACTGCTCGGCCAGTCGAAGCTTTTTCATCTGCGGGGCGGGATCGATTACCGCAAGCTTTCCTTCAGCCACCGGACGGTCATGGCGCTGCTGTATCGTTCCCTGCGCAGCATTCCCGCCGAAAAACAAACGGCCGAAAACCGGGCGCTGATAGAAACCTACGGTAGGCATGTGGATTTTACGGATTTCAACAGTCTAGAGCCGATCATCCGCGAAATACAGAAAGAAAACCGCGCGCTTTAGCCGTTTGCTTTTGAACGCTTTCCAGCGCGGTTCCGTAAGACGCGCGCCGTAAGCAGCGCCGCGGCCGCGACAAGCGCGGCGCCGGTCAGCGTAATCCCCGCGGCAAACCCCGGGACATGATACCGGATTTCGATTTCATGGTACCCCGCCGTAAGATCAAAGCAGAGCAGGCCATCCTGCAGCGCCCAGGTTTCCGCCGGCACGCCATCCACCAAAACCCGCCACGCCGGATCATACACAAGACTTGTAAACATCACGCCGTCTTCCGACAGCTCTGCGCTGCCCTTCAGATATCCCGAGGACCACTCCGAAATCTGGAGCGAGCCCTCCCCCAGAGCGGCGGCCGCCTCCGAGAAACGCGCCAGATCCAGCTGGTAAAATGTGTTTCCGCTTGTTTCAAGGCGGCTCCCGTAAATTCTGATCCGCACCTGTTCTCCCGCGGTATAACTTCCAAGATATTGTATGCAGTCCGTTTCTCCCGTGTACAAGCGAATTTCATAGCCGCCGTTTATACTCATTCTGCTCACGGCGTTTCCGTTTTTCGGAAAATAAGCGTATAGCGGCCCCGATTCCGGCGCCGTAACGGTATATTCAATGAACGCGGCGTCCTTCTCCAGAGAGACCGCGCCGTACGAATCCTCATTTAATTTTATAAAATAAGATGCGTCCGTATCCAGCATGCAGTTGAGCAGATGATTCTGCGATTCCACCCCGTTTGCCTGCCATGCAAAATCCTTCAGCCGGGAGCTGACAGCAAAGCACGGCGGCAATACATACGGGTTTTCATACAAAACAGCCGTATCTACCTGCGCGGCAGTAATATAATGGGAATACGGGACGCTGCACCAGGAAATAATTTTACCATCGTCGTCCAGCCGGGAGATTTCCGGATCACTCATCACATACCGAACGGAAAAAAGCGTGTCGGTCACCGTAGTAGAGCCCGCATACGAGCTCCAGAAATAAATCTGTGCCAGCCCCATTTTATAGAGGAACGAATTGATGTTTTTGTTGTAGGAAGAGCTGTAATGGCTGATTCCCGCATAACCGAGGCCAATCGCCTCATTGAAATTCCTCTGGAAATCCGCTCCCATCCGGTAGAACGTTCCATCGGCCCGGAGGTTGGCCTGCTCCGTCAGCTCCTGCGTCAGCAGCTTGTATTGGCGGTACTTCTCATACGATTCATATCCGTGCGCGCGGTCCAGGCCCTCCGTCAGCAGCCGCGCGTTTGCATACGCCTCTCCAGCCGACGCAAAGAGCAGCAGAAGCAGGAGCACGCTGTTTCCGACGCGGTTCGGACGAACGCGGCGCAAAATCACCGCAGCAAAAACAAGACACGCGTTCACCAGCAGAAAGAGAACGCTCCAGCGGAACGATTCCTCTCCCACGCCGCCCTGCGGCAGGTTCTTCACATACAGGTAAAAGCCCGCCGCAAGCAGGAAAAATACGGGGTACACCGCATACGGCACCTCCCGGAATCGGAGAAACGCCTTAGCAGCAGTAAAAATTATAAAAAATGTCAAAATAAACGAATAGCGATACGGAAACCAATTCGGCTTTTGAAAAACATGCCACATAAGATCCAATTTGTAAAAATATGTACTGATCCCCAGGAACACCGTGATGGCAGCCGTCATTAGTTTTTCCGTGCGCGAAATCGTTTTTGTAAAATAAAAAGCAAAGTAAAATGCGAAAACAATAATCCCACAATAAAAAAACGGCGCGCCGCTATTTGTAATGCTGTCATACGTTCCCAGAAAAAACTTTTTCAGCACGTCAGAAAATTCGTACAGATTCGCGCTGCCGGCCGAGGAAGACGCGCCGCCGATTTTCCCCTCAAACAGCGAATACAATGTCGGAAGCAGAAGCCATGCGCCCGCGCAGGCCGCCGCGGCCGCGCTGCCGACGAATTTCCCGCAGGCCGCAAGAACGCCGCGCAGGCCGTTCCCTTTTTTCCGGATCAGCGCAAACAGGAAATAAATACAGGAAAAAAGGCCGACCATGTATGAAATGTAATATGTGGAAAGAAACAGAACCGTGTACGAGACGCCAAGCAGAACCGGCGTTCCGCCGTCCGTGATTTTCTCGATTCCGAGGATCACGATCGGAAGCCAGATTACGGCGTCCAGCCACATCAGGCACATCGAATATACTATGTTATACGACATCAGCGCATAAAAGACGGAAAACACCGCAATCCAGATCCGATTCGAGCACAGATGTGCACCGGAGACGCGCGCCTTTTTCTGCAGCTCGTTCAACAGGATTCCAAAGGTCAGGCCGCAGAGGCCGATCTTCAGCACGGTCAGATACGCAAGGCCCACGGGCATCGCCTCGTTCGGGCAAAGCAGCGTCAGGAAAGAAAGCGGACTGGCTAAATAATATGCGAAAACCCCCGCGTAATTGCTTCCAAAAACCTTCGACCAGGAAAACAAAATCCCGCCGTTTTGCGCGCCGATGTTCTTCAGCCCGCAAAAAAATTCCGAATACTGCGCCGACATATCCATAATCAAAAGCGATTTCTCGCCAAACGGCGCAATCCCGTAGCCCCAATATACGAGAAGTAAAATCGCGCAGGGCACTGCAAAGCAGGCAAGCAGCAGTGCAGAGGTACGCAGCCGGTTTGAAGTTTCAGATTTCAGCTTAATGTGGCGCATCAGGAGCTCCGTAGGTATTTTATTGCCATAGTATAACATAAAATCAAAAGCTTTTCCCTTCTTCATAACACGTTTTTCAAAAAAATTCGTGGAAATTTTTCACATGTGCTTAAATCGCACAATTTTTGCCCGTTTTTTGTGCATAATATCGACAAAAGACAGAAGGGATCAAAATGGGCAGAAAAATCAGCGAAAACAATGCCAAAAAAAGCAAAGTTAATATCTGCGGAAAATGGATCCGGTATGTACGCGACGGGAAATACGACAAAGCCCATCCGAAAATGTCCCAGGATATGCTGATTGCCAGACTGCAGGTAAAAGGGCTGATGATGAAGCGTTCCTCCCTCAGCCGCATCGAAACGGGCCGCAGAGCGCTTTCTGATATTGAAGTCGTTTTTTTCGCCGAAGCCCTGAACGTTCCAATCTCCTTCCTTTACGAGGGAACCATGCGGCAGATGCCGAAAACGGAGGATCTCACCTCTCTGGTGGCCGAGGACAGCGAAGATTAGATTTATCTTTTAAACGCCCTATGGGGCGTTTTCTATATAAAAGGTCACGTTTTCAAAAATTTTAATGTAATTCCGTATGATTCGTGATATACTGCTAAGGTATACCAGAATCAGCAGGAAAGGGCCGAAACGCATGGAGCTTAAAACAAACGTGATGCGGATTTTAGACAAAAACAGAATCAATTACGGCCGGTATACCTATGAAGGCGGCGCTCTGAGCGGGAAGGACGTTGCAGAAAGCATCGGAAAGCCGTGCGAGGCAGTCTATAAAACGCTTGTAACAGAAGGAAAATCTCAAAAGTATTATGTATTCGTAATTCCCGTCTGCTGCGAGCTCGATCTGAAAAAGGCCGCCGCAGCCGCGGGAGAAAAAAGCGTTCATATGATTCCGCAAAAGGAACTCCTTCCGCTTACGGGCTATGTACACGGAGGCTGTTCGCCGATCGGAATGAAGAAGCCGTTCCCCACATTTCTGCATGCCTCCGCAGAAAAACAAAGCACGATCCTTTTCAGCGCCGGAAAAATCGGCCATCAGGTGGAGCTCTCTCCGGAAGACCTGAAGAAAGTGCTCCGCTTTTCCTATGCGGAGCTTACAGCAGAGGAGGAAGATACAAAATGATAAATATACATGAATCAGGAGAAAACTACCTCGAAGCAATTCTGATGATCCGGAAGCGGACCGGGGGCTGCCGTTCCGTGGACGTCGCGCGGGAGCTCGGCTTTTCCAAGCCGTCCGTAAGCATCATGATGCGGGATCTCCGCGAAAACGGCTATATCGAAATCGACGCCGGCAACGATATTACACTGACAGAGAAGGGCCAAAAGATCGCGGAAAGCATTTATGAACGCCACGAGATCATCGCGCATATGCTGCTGAAGCTCGGCGTCCCCGAGGAAACCGCATATGCGGACGCATGCAAAATCGAGCATGATCTGAGTCCGATCACATTCGAAAAAATCAAGCTGCACTATCAGGCCTACAGCGGCAAATAATTATTGCTCCAGCTTCCGGGCCGCCCGCTGCGCGCGCGCCAGGCGGATCACAATAATAAAATCCGTAACGGAGTCCAGAATCAGGCTGATCCCGCACAAAACCATGATCAGCTCCGCCGCTTTAAAATGGAGGAAGATCACCAGTACGCCAAGCGCCATCGTGATAAGTGCAAACACCATATCGAGCCCCCATCTGCGGCCTCCGATTTTTTTGAGCTCAAAAGAGGACTGGAGATCTACCGCCCCGTGTACCAGCATCAAAATACCGAGCAGTACCATGATAAAATTCGCGATAAAGGCAGGATCAATTACGATCCACAGTCCGAGCGCAATTCCGATCACGCCCAGAATGATATTCAGATAGGCAAATCCGAAGGTTTTTCCGGCAAAAAACAGCACCGCGGAGACCACTCCGCTGATCAGAAGCATCCAGCCTACGATCAGGCTGATCGTCACCACGGCGGCATCAGGCCGCGCCAGCAAAAAAATTCCGATTACCAGCGTGAGAACGGCGGACAGCAATGTACTCCATTTGATCCGTTTAAATAAATCAGACATGCATAAATCACCCTTAACTCTTAACGTTCATTTTTTTACTCTACTATAATTTGCGGACCGTGTCAAACATTTGATGGTTTTATTTTACTCTTCTCATTTTGAAAATTTTCAAGTATAATATAAGTGGTCTTTGAAAGGGGGCATGTAATATGAAAATAGAACGAATCGCCGATAATGCGATCAACATATATATCAGCAGCAAAGACCTGGCTTCCCGCAATCTGGAAGTATCCGCATTAAAAGAAGGAACGCACGACCTCGACAAATTAATCTGGGACGCTATTGATCATGCAAATATAGAATTTGGCCATGAATTTGAAGACCGCCAGCTGAATGTTGTAAACAAGCCGGATGGAAAAGGCGGGCTGATTCTCATGATCTCCCACGATATCGACGAGGATTATGAAGACAATTTTTATTATGACGACGAGAATGAAGAGCTTCTGAATCGATTCAATAAAATTTTAAGAAACGCGGCCAAAAGCGTCCGCAGCGAGAACATAAGCAGTCAGGAATCCGTTTCCGCAGGACAGGAGCAGGAGGACGATTCTGAAGAAGAGGAAGAGGAGGATTCCGCGGACGCCGACGAATACGATGAGGAAGAATACGACGAGGAGGACGAGGACGAAGAGGAGGAAGACGAAGAAGACCATGCGGATTCCGCTTCCCCTGAGCAGCAGGAATCCACAACGTTTGACATGGCCAATATCCCCCCCGAGGCCTTCCGGAGTCTGTTTCATAAGATCCGCGTTCAGAACAGGAATCAGAAGGTGGCGCAGCAGCACACTTCCGGAAAGAAGCAGGGAAAGCAGAATCAGGCTTCAGGGAGCAACGCCTCTCCGATTAAATTCATTCAGCCGGCGAGAAAGCATTCTATCCTCTCCGACTGGGATGTCCTGATTTTTCCGGAGTTCAACGATATGCTGGAGTTCTTCTCCAGAAACAAAGCCTTTAAAACGATCGCCTCTTCCCTGTATACTTACAGAGGCGCTTACTACCTTGTCCTCAAGCCCAACAGCAAAAACCTGAATATGCTGAACCGTCTCGAGGCCCTGGTAATCGACTATAATGCGACGTATCTTCCCGCGGAATCTTTTCTGCCGCTTTTAAAAGAGCGCGGTACGGTTCTCATGGAGCACGGAGCCATTTCCAAGCTGATAAACCATTTCGGGCTGTAATCGCGGCAGGCGATCGGAAAAACCGGCGCGGCGCTTCGAAACCGAAGCGCCGCTTTTTTTCAGGAACGCGCCAGCCGTACGTCCAGCCGTCCTTCGCCCTGAAGCCGCCTTGCAAAGGGCCGGCAGGCTCCGTTCACAGTCATTTCTTCGTATGCACAAAACGCTTCCGGCAAGACTACCTCCGCCGTATATCCGGACGGAACGGATATGTGCAATTCAAAGCCGTCCCGATTTCTGTTCCAGGCCGCGCAGAACCTCCCGTCTTCGTTTCGGAAGCTTCCCTTGGCCCATTTCAGCGTTCCGGGCTGCGGTGCGAAGCGAATGCGCTTCCGGATTCGATCCGGTATCTCCGCCCCCAGGAAATTCTGTACCAGCTGTGCGCCAAAATGCGCGCCAAAGCCGTGATTTCTGCTGTCCTCCCCGCTCATTGTTTCCCAGAAGGTGCCCGGATCCTGATCCGCCATATAGCCGCAGAAGGCCTTCATCTCCTTCTCCAGCAGCTGCGTTTCACCGAAACGGCCAAGCAGCTCGAAGCGAAGCATATGCCCAAAGAACACGCCGCAGTTTGCAACCTTTAAATGAGCCGTTCCGCGATATTTTGCCGGTGCAGGGCCAAATTGCTCTTTTAAGATCTGCCACAGCTCCGGCGCGGATTCCCGTGTCAGAAGCCCCGTCCAGAAATAATAATACTGTGCAGCTTCACTGTAGACGCCGTTTCCGCGCAGCCTTCCGTTTTCCAGCGTCATAGAATCCGCCAGGAAAGGATACATCGTAAACAGATCGTTTTTTGTCGTTTTGAGCTCTTTGTATACGCCCCGGAAAACCGAACGGATTTGTTCCGCTTCCGCGCGGTAATCCTCTCTGCCATACAGCTCTGCAAGACGCTCCGCTACCATTGCGTAAAGCGCATTGGCCGCCGTGCAGATCGGCTGCGTATACGGCGCGTCATTCGATACGGACCAGTCGATAAACATCGATCCCGGAATATTTTCCAACACCCCCAGTTCGTTTTTCAAAGCGCGAGAGGCCTTCATAAACGTTTCTACTCTTGCGCGATAGGCGGTCTTCAGCGCTTCGTCTCCCGTTCTGCGGCAATAATCCGTCAGCTCCAGCAATACGAACAGATTCCAGGAGTACATGATAACCGGATCGTTTTTCAGATTGCCGCTGCAGCAGGAAGGGAAAGAGCCCTCAAGCATCTGAGAATCTCCGGAGAGGAGGAAGTCGAAAAGCATGGCCCGCTCTACGGTAGTATCCGAAAGCATTAGAAAGGCCGCGCGTCCCGTCCAGTAACTGTCTCCTGCCCAGCCGCCGCGCTCGCGCTCGGGAGAGTCAAAGAAAAAGCCGAGCATATTTGTCAAAAGCGTCCTCCGCGCGCTGTCGTAAATCCGGTTCAGCGCCATATCGCTGCATACAAATTCCGCCGCGCACGGATCCGGAAAGCGGTAAGTACGCAAATACAAATTTTTCAATTCGACTATTCCGCCGCCCCGTACGATGACTTTGATATATTTTACATAATGCGGCTCCATGCTTTCAAATTGAAAGCTCCCTCCTTGCGTTTTCAGGCGGATCACACGGTTCACGCTGTCCGCCCGCACCGGAAGCCTGCCCCTGTCATCCAGATAGTCATTCCAGGTAATATCGATCACAACCGGTTCTTTCGAGAAAAATTCTATTCCAATGAATCCGGTCTCTGCGGCCTCCAGTTTAAATTCCAGCGCTGCGGGCTTATGATAATTGAAAATGCGGCAGTTTTGATTTCCTTTTCCGTCCGGGGCTTCCTCGCTTTCCCCGTCAAAGGCGCAGTCCTCAAGAGACAGACAGTCAACGGAGGGCCGGCTGAGCTGTGCGCCGCCGCAGCGCGCGATATATTCGTCGGTTTCCCACCAGCTTCGTTCGCGTCCGTCATACGGCTTCTGATTCATACTGTATATGCCCGTCATTCGAAGCGTCCGGAGAACGGACGTATCCGGAGCGCAGACGCCTCGCTCCAGAATCACTCGATCCGTCACGAGCTCCTCGCATGCCGTGCCGTCCGGAATCGTGCCGATTCTCCAGGCGGTATAGGAAGCATCCAGCGAATATGCCTCCAGCGGGACGCGCCTGCCGAATGACAGTGTCTCCACGAAGCAGTCCTTCTGACGCAACACTCCGCATTCCCAGCTCCCGTCCGTAGCGCAGAGGACATCGTCTCCGGAGCGGACCTCCGCAATCAGACAGGATGTTTCATTTGTGGCAAAATTCTGCTCCGGAATATAACCGATTACCTCTATTGCGAGCTGATTTTCCGCTGCCTCCGGTCGGATCAGCTCCGTCAGGTCATAGCGGTCCGCCTTCAGATAACCAAACGGCGCAGTCGCAGGGCCGGTTCCCAGCCAAGCTCCGTTCAAATACACTCTGTAAAACGTATGAGCGGCAATGATCAGTTCCGTTTTTTGTTCGCCCTTCGTGTGAAAATTCTTGCGAAATGCACCCAGGACATTTTTTTGATCTGCAAGCCCCGGGACAAATACGGCTTTCGCCTTCTGAAACAGTTCCATATTTTCCTCCCAATTCTTTTTTGTAGATTTGCGTGAATTATATCACGCGGCCGGTAGGAGCTTCAATCGTTTTACAAAAAAAAAAACAGCCGGATTCTGCTGTATAACAGAAACCGGCTGCGTTGTCCGTTTCATTCAGATAGCGGAAAAAGTTTTGCTTCTTCTTACTGAACCTCGTAAAGTGTTTTCAGCTTCAGCAGACGCTCATACCGCGCCTTGGCTTCCTCGGCCGCCTCCGCAAAGAGCTTTTCCGCCCTTTCCGGGAAGGCCTGCTTCAGGCGGCTGTAGCGCGTTTCGCTCTCGATGAACGCGATGTAGCTTTCCGTAGGAGCCTTGCAGTCGATCGTCAGCGGATTTTTCCCCTCTGCCTTCAGCGCAGGATTGAAGCGGAAGGTCTGCCAATATCCGGCCGCAACAGCTTTCTTCATTTCGGACTGGCAATTCGTCATACCGCCTTTTACGCCATGCATCTCACACGGTGCATAGCCGATGACGATGGAAGGTCCATGATAAGCCTCTGCCTCCGTCAGCGCTTTGATGGTCTGATTCATATCGGCGCCCATCGCAATCTGTGCGACATAAACATAGCCGTAGGACATTGCGATTTCGGCAAGGTTTTTCTTTCCGATCGATTTACCGGCCGCAGCAAACTGCGCGACCTGGCCAAGCTGGCTTGCTTTTGAGGCCTGACCGCCCGTATTGGAATAAACCTCGGTATCAAATACCATGATATTGACGTCTTCTCCCGAAGCAATGACGTGATCCAAGCCGCCGAAGCCAATGTCGTACGCCCAGCCATCGCCGCCGAAGATCCACACGGATTTTTTGGCAAGATATTCTTTGTGCGCAAGAATTTCTTTGCGCTCCTCACAATCGCAATCAATGGCTTCCAGCTTTGCAATCAGCTTTTCGGACGCCGTCGCGTTTGCCTGGCCGTCGTCCTTCGTATCGAGGAACGCCGTGCAAAGCGCTTTGAGCTCTTCGGAATCCGTTCTTTCCGCGATCCGCTCCACGCAGGCGATGAGTCTGTCGCGAATGGCCTTTTGTCCCAGGAACATTCCCAGACCGTGCTCCGCGTTATCTTCAAAAAGGCTGTTCGCCCAGGCAGGTCCGTGTCCCGAGACGCGGTTGATGGTGTACGGCGTAGCAGGCGCCGAGCCGCCCCAAATCGAAGAGCATCCCGTGGCGTTCGAAATATACATACGTTCCCCGAACAGCTGCGTGATCAGGCGGGCATATGATGTTTCCGCACAGCCTGCGCAGGATCCCGAGAATTCAAGAAGCGGCTGATTGAACTGACTTCCCTTTACCGAAAAATCGCTGAAAGAGGTGGGTTTCTTTGTAACGTTTGCAACGGCGTAATCGAATACCTCCTGCTGCTCTGCCTGCGACTCCTGCGGCACCATCCGCAGCGCTTTTTCTTTCGCCGGACAGACGTTGACGCAAAGTCCGCAGCCCATACAGTCAAGCGGGCTGATCGTCATGGCAAACTGATATTCCTCGCAGCCCTTGCCCTTCATCGGAACTTTTTTCATTGCCGCCGGGGCCGCTTCGGCTTCCTTGGAATCCATTGCAAACGGACGGATCGTAGCATGCGGGCAGACATATGCGCACTGGTTGCACTGAATGCAGTTTTCCGGCAGCCATTCCGGAACGTCGACCGCAACGCCGCGTTTTTCAAAGGCGGAAGAGCCCTGCGGGAAGGTTCCGTCTGCGCGGTCCTCAAATACGGATACCGGCAGAGAATCTCCCTGCATCATGCCGACCGGGCGGAGCACTTCTTTTACGAATTTTACCATTTCGGGGCGGCTGCTTTTGACCTCCTGCTCTTCAGCAACGGCCGAGAGCGTTTTCCACGCTTCCGGAACGTCGATTTTAACAATCGCATCTACGCCGGCGTCAATTGCTTTATAGTTCATCTCGACGACGGCTTCGCCCTTCTTCAAATAAGATTTTTTCGCAGCGGCTTTCATATATTCTACCGCTTTATCGATCGGCATGATGTTGGCAAGAGCGAAGAAAGCCGATTGCAGAATCGTGTTCGTCCGTTTGCCCATACCGATTTCTCTGGCCTTGTCGATGGCGTTCACGGTATAGAATTTAATATGATTCTCCGCAATGTATTTTTTGGCCTCCGCTGGCAGATGCTTTTCCACCTCTGCGGGGGTCCACTGGCAGTTCAGCAGGAATGTTCCGCCCGGCTTGACATCGTTTACGATTTTATAGCCTTTTACCATATAGGACGGATTATGACATGCCACAAAGTCTGCCTTTGTTATATAATAGGAAGATTTGATCGGCTTATCTCCGAAGCGCAGGTGCGATATGGTAACGCCGCCTGTTTTCTTCGAGTCGTACTGGAAGTACGCCTGAATAAATTTATCCGTGTGATCGCCGATGATTTTGATGGAGTTTTTATTGGCGCCGACCGTTCCGTCTCCGCCAAGTCCCCAGAACTTGCAGCTGATCGTTCCCTGCGGAGCCGTATCCGGAGCGGGCTTTTCCTCCAGCGAATGATTGGTAACGTCGTCTACGATTCCGATGGTAAAGTTCGCTTTCGGTTCCTCCGCCTTAAGGTTCTCATATACTGCGAAAATGCTCTGCGGAGGCGTATCCTTTGAGCCCAGGCCGTAACGTCCTCCAACGACCTTTGCGGAAACGCCTTTTGATGCAAGCGCGGCTACTACGTCAAGGTAAAGCGGCTCTCCGAGCGAGCCGGGTTCCTTCGTCCGATCCAGTACGGCGATCTTTTTCGCCGTAGCGGGGATCGCTTCCACCAGCTTGTCCGCACGGAAGGGCCTGTAAAGACGAACCTTAACGAGCCCGACCTTCTCGCCTTGGGCGCACAGATAGTCGATCACCTCTTCGGCTACGTCGCAGATGGAGCCCATTGCGATGATGACGCGGTCGGCATCCGGCGCGCCGTAATAATTGAACAGTTTATAATCCGTTCCGATCCTGGCGTTGATTTGGTTCATATAGTCTTCCACGATCGCAGGAAGCGCTTCATAATATTTATTGCAGGCTTCTCTGTGCTGGAAGAAAATATCGCCGTTTTCCGCGCTTCCGCGCAGTACCGGATGCTCGGGATTCAGCGCTCTGGCGCGGAAGGCAGCAAGCGCATCCTGGTCGATCATCGAAGCCAGCTCGTCGTAATCCCAGGCTTCGATCTTCTGAATCTCGTGAGAAGTCCGGAAGCCGTCGAAGAAATTCAGGAACGGAACTCTTCCCTTGATTGCGGAAAGATGGGCGACGGCGCCAAGATCCATAACCTCCTGCGGATTGGTGCACGCCATCATGGCAAAGCCCGTCTGACGGCAGGCATAGACGTCGGAATGATCGCCGAAAATATTCAGCGCGTGCGATGCGACGCATCTTGCGGACACATGAATGACGCACGGAAGCAGCTCTCCGGCGATCTTATACATGTTTGGGATCATCAGCAGCAGGCCCTGAGAGGCCGTATACGTCGTCGTAAGCGCACCGGCTGCAAGGCTGCCGTGTACAGTGCCGGCCGCGCCCGCCTCAGACTGCATTTCGATCACTTTTACTTGATCCCCGAAAATGTTTTTCAGGCCCGTCGCGGACCAGGAGTCCGTCAGCTCAGCCATTACGCTGGACGGCGTGATCGGGTAAATACTCGCTACTTCCGTAAACGCATAGCTGACGTGTGCGGCGGCTGTATTCCCGTCCATTGAAATTTTCTTTCTTGCCATATTATTTTTCCTCCTTCGCAAGCAGGATCTTTTCGGCGATCGCTTCAGCCGTCAGGCCGTATTTTTCCAGCAGAGCCGCCGGCGTTCCGGATTTTCCGAATTTTTCTTCTACGCCGATGAGTTTTACCCTGCAGGGATAATTTTGGGAAAGCGCCTCGCAGACCGCGCCGCCAAGTCCTCCGGTAATGTTGTGTTCTTCCACCGTTACGATGAAGCCCGTCTCTTTCGCCGCTTTGACAAGAATTTCGGTGTCAATGGGCTTTACCGTGTGCATATCGATGACTCTTGCAGAAACACCCTTTGCTGCCAGAATTTCCGCAGCCTTCAGAGATTCCTGCACCATCAGACCGGTGGCTACGATCGTAAGATCGCCGCCTTCTTTGACCTGGACGCCCTTTCCGATCTCGAAGCGGAAGGTTTCCGGGTTGTGTACGGCTTCTACGGCAAGCCTGCCAAGGCGGACGTAGACCGGTCCATCGTGGTCGATCGCAGCCTTTATCGCAAGCTTCGTTTCGATTTCATCGCAGGGACTGAGCACGATCATGTTCGGGAGCGCCCGCATGACCGCCAGATCCTCCAGGCACTGATGGGAAGCGCCGTCCTCGCCTACCGTAAGTCCTGCGTGCGTTGCGCATACTTTGACGTTCAGCTTCGGATAGCAAATGGAATTCCGAATCTGTTCGCAGGCACGTTCCGATGCAAAAATCGCAAACGTGCTGGCGAAAACGATTTTTCCCGTCGTCGCAAGTCCCGCTGCGACGCACATCATATTCGCCTCCGCGATGCCCATATTGAAATGTCTTTCGGGATATACCTTTTTGAAGGTATCTGTTTTCGTCGATTTCGATAAGTCGGCGTCAAGAACGATGATCCTTTCATCCGCGCCATATTGTGCCAATGCTGCTCCGTAAGCCTCTCTTGTTGCTACCTTACCCATGTTCTTAAGCCTCCTCTGCGATTTCTTTATCAATTTTGGCCATCAGGGCGTCAAGCTCTTCGATCGCCTTGTCCCTCTGCTCCTGGTTCGGCGCCGTGCCGTGCCAGGAATAGTTATTCTCCATGAAGGAAACGCCCTTGCCCTTCGTACAGTTGCAGATCACCATCGTAGGCTTTCCCTTAACCGTCTTGGCCGTTTCAATGGCGTCCTCGATCTGCTTATAGCTGTGACCGTCTACGGTAATTACGTTCCATCCAAAAGCCGCGAATTTGTCGGCAATCGGTTCGGGATTCATGACATCCGTGATCTTTCCGTCGATCTGCAGGCCGTTATAGTCCACGAAGGCCGTGAGATTATCCAGCTTATAATGCGCGGCCGCCATGGAAGCCTCCCATACCTGGCCTTCCTCCAGCTCTCCGTCTCCTAAAATGGAGTACACTCTGTAATCCTTCTGGTCAATTTTTCCGGCAAGCGCCATTCCGACGGCCGTGGAAATCCCCTGCCCGAGCGAGCCGGTCGACATGTCCACGCCGGGTACATAGCGCATGCTGGGATGGCCCTCCAGATAACTGTCCGCCTTACGGAACGTATACAGATCTTTCTCCGGGAAGAAGCCTCTTACGGCGAGCGTCGCATAAAGCGCCGGAGCGCAGTGCCCTTTGGAAAGCACGAAACGGTCCCGGTCAGGGCTTTTCGGATTTTTCGGATCGACGTTCATTTCGTCAAAATATAACACGGTCAATATATCCGTGCATGACAGGGATCCGCCCGGATGTCCGGATTTGGCAGAAAATACTTCTTCTATAATGTATTTTCTGATCTGCGTCGCTTTTTTCTGTAAATCAAGCTCTTTGCGCTTGTCCATGATTTGATCTCCTCCATATCGTCAATATTACGTATTTATACAGTTAACTGCCGAAGCAATTATTAACGCCCCGATGCATCAATTCCGCTTTTCGATTTCGGATATAAAGTCTACCCGCGGCTGATGCCTGCCTCCCTCGTATTCCGCGTTCACCCATTCGTCTACAATCATTTTTGCGAGCTCAGAGCCGACGACGCGTGCGCCGAAGCAAAGAATATTGGAATTATTATGAAGCTTGGAAAGCTTTGCTGAAAACGGCTCCGAACAGCAGGCTGCTCTGATCCCGTTGACTTTGTTTGCTGCGATCGAGATTCCGACGCCCGTTCCGCAGATCAGGATTCCGCGTTCGCACTCCCCGGATGCCACCGCGTTTGCAACTTCCTCTGCTTTTGCCGCATAATTGCTTGCCGTCGTAGAATCCGTTCCAAAATCCCGGACCTCGATCCCTTTTGCCTCGAGATGTTCTTTAATGATCTGCTTGAGCGCAACAGCGGTATGATCATTTCCGATTGCGTACATTCTTTCCTCAGACCTCCTGTATTAAAAATAGCTTCTGTATTTCGGAGTATATAAAAATGACTCCCAATGAATTATTATACACGTCCGCCTGATAAAATTCAATGGAAAATCACGTTTTGTCCGCCCGCAGAGGAATAAATTTGTAATTTCATCGGTGAGCGCGGCATAGATATTTAAGTGAAAACAGGACGGAGGCTATCATCCATGAAGGACGGATATTATTATTTTATTCCGGCTGTCGCCGGTAAAACGGATGTGGATAAATCGCTTGGTTATGTCTGCGTGACAAAATATCCCCGGCGCGCGTCTTATTCCATGCAATGCAGTCTCAGCCGGGATGCGGCGGCGGCGCTCGGCGTGCAGGGAACGGTAGAGATTCATTTAAGCGCTTCCAGCTACATCGACGAGCAGTCTATCTTAATCGGAAGAATCCGCCTGGCGCCAAAGGCGCGTCTTTTCATCGACGCTTCTTTGCCCGCAGCAGGCGCGGAAAGCATTGGCCCCGATCAGTATGCAGTCGTATCGGCAAACGGGCGCACGCTTTTCTATTCTGTTCTGGAAAAGAAGCCTTCGGAAAAGACGGAAGCGGACGCCCAGCCGGAAGCGTCCATCCAGGCCTCGGCCGCCATCCAGGCCTCGGCTGCCCCGCGGCAGCCCGCTCAGCAGTCGGGACGGCCGCAGCAGCAGGCAAATCAGCAGCAGCCCGGCGACGCAGCCCGCCCCGCCTTCCGCGGCCAGGAATTCGATCCGTTTGAAACGACCAACTCCTTTTATAAATGGTACATATACGATAATCGCACGGACAGCGCCGATTCCATCAAAAATATTCAGGAGCTCGATAAAATGCTGCGTTATTTCAACGTGCAATATGATTTGTTTTCCCGTATGAACGGCACAGGAAATGCGCCGTATACCGATACCTTTTTAAAAATGTCCTATTATGCCGTCCAGATCGCGGGGCATGTCCTTCGGGGAGAATATACGGATCCTGAAAATGGAAGAAGGTTTACGATCATCGGCCTGCCCGGCTGGAACGCGCAGAACGCTGCGCCAAATTCCACCGCCTCTGCCCGCGGACGCAGCGGCAGATCCGGACGGGCGCCGCAGCAGGCCTCCTCCGGTACGACGCGTACGATCCGGGAATGCTCCAGATGGTTAACGGCAAAAAGAAAACCGCCGTGCAGCTATAATCGGAATTACAACGGCTACTGGCTCTATTATTTTGATGCGGAAAGCGGGATGCCTGTTAAAGCAACCATGAAATCCGAATGATTTATCATAGGAACGAACACACAATCCCTGCGGCCACGGCGGAAATCAGGTTAGACGCCAGCGCTGCAGGCAGTACGCCGGGCAGCCGGCGTATTTTTGTACGCTCCGTATATACCGCCATCGTGTAAAAAATCGTTTCCGTCGATCCCATCATGACGCAGGCCGCACGCGCGGCGTGGGAGTCTGCGCCGCATTCTGCAATGATGTCCCGCAGCGTTGCAAGAGAGGCGCTTCCGGAGACCGGCCGAATCAGCACAAGCGGTAAAATTTCGCTGTCGGCGCCGATTTTTTCCATAAACGGGCGGCAAAATTCGACAATCATTTCCAGCGCGCCGGATGCGCGGAATACTCCGATGGCAACGATCAGTCCGATCAGCGCCGGGACCAGACGTACGATTGTCATCGCACCATTCTGCGCACCCTTCACAAAGCTGTCAAAGCAAGGGACTCCCTTTATGAAGCCGACTGCAAGAATCAGCAGGATAAATACAGGCAATATGTAGACCATTTCTGACGCTCCTTTTTATTTTCGTTTTGCGGACCGAAGTCCGTAATAAATTTTGCTGTAAATGAAATAAATCAGCAGGGCGGATGCCAAAGAAATCAGCGAGACAATCCAGGTGGGCAAAAGGATATCCGCAGGATCCGACGCTCCGAGCTCGGAACGCATGGCAATGACCGTAGAGGGAATCAGCTGGATTCCGGCCGCGTTGATCACGAGAAACAGACAGACGTCTTTTATATTGTTTTTCATTTCCCCAACCGCTTCGATCCCCGAGGGTGTCGCGCCGTTGCCGAGCCCGAAAAAATTTGCGGTAATATTTGTTATAATACTGGACTGCGCCTTTTCGTTTCCGGCCGTGCCCGGGAAAAGCTTTGTAATCAGCGGCCGCAGAAGTTTCGACGCGGCGCGCACGCCGCCTGCATCCTCAAGGATTTGTATCAGACCGCACCAAAGCGCCACCACGCCGAGCAGGCCGATCGAAAATTTTACGGCCTCATCTGCGGAGGTCAGAATGCTTTGCGCGACTTCGTTGATTCTCCCGGTTAAAATTCCTGTGATCAATCCCGCCAGAAACAGAAGTACCCAAATAATATTTAACATGGTGCGGAACCCCCTCCGAAACGGAAGCATTGCGTTTTTACTATTATATGCACGTTTTTTTAGGGTATGTCCGCTTTTTTCGAGCCCCATAAATTTTCCGGGAAATATTTCCCAAATATTTGACTTTATCCCATTTATGTAGTATTATATTTTCACATTCATTCGAATGATATCGAACATAAAGGAGTGTATGAAAAAATGAAATCCACAGGTATCGTAAGAAAAGTTGATGAGCTGGGACGCGTCGTACTCCCCATCGAGCTCAGAAGGACGCTGAATATTTCATATAAGGATTCTCTTGAAATATTTACCGACAACAATATGGTTGTGCTCAGAAAATATGAGCCCTCCTGTATTTTCTGCGGAAGCGCCACAAACGTTGTGAACTATAAGGGCAGAAATATTTGTCCCGAGTGTATCGCTCATATGCAGGACGATCTCGGCATCGCTCAATAAGCCGGACGCCTGTCTGCAATACATCCTGTTATCGAAAAAGACTGTCTCCGCTCAAAGACAGTCTTTTTTGTACGCTTCGGCGCGCAAAAAACCGCCTCGCCCCTGTCGAAAAGACAAGGCGAGGCGGCTGACGTTTCCACGTGCTCCTCAAAGGGAAGCAGCGAGCGTAAATTTTTATTCAATAATCTTGGAAACCGTACCGGCTCCTACCGTTCTGCCACCCTCACGAATCGCGAAGCGCAGACCTTCCTCCATTGCGATCGGCGTGATCAGCTTAACGTCCATATCGATATGGTCTCCCGGCATTACCATCTCGGTACCCTCGGGAAGCGTAATAACGCCGGTAACGTCCGTCGTTCTGAAATAGAACTGCGGTCTGTAGTTGCTGAAGAACGGTGAGTGACGTCCGCCCTCTTCCTTCGTCAGTACGTAAACCTGACCCTTGAAGTGTGTGTGCGGGTGAATCGTTCCCGGTTTAACAAGAACCTGGCCTCTTTCCACTTCGGTTCTCTGAATACCTCTTAACAGAACGCCGATGTTATCTCCGGCTTCCGCCTGATCCAGCTGCTTTCTGAACATTTCAACGCCCGTAACAACCGTGTTCTTCTTTTCCTCGCTGAGTCCTACGATCTCCGCGGGATCACCGACCTTGATTACGCCTCTTTCAAGACGGCCCGTCGCAACCGTACCGCGTCCGGTGATCGTGAATACGTCTTCAACAGGCATCAGGAACGGCTTGTCGATCGGTCTTTCCGGTGTAGGAATGTAGCTGTCAACGGCATCCATCAGCGCGTTGATGCACTCATATTCCGGAGCATTCGGATCCTCGGAGGTGCTTTCCAGCGCCTTGAGCGCAGAGCCTCTGATAATCGGGATTTCGTCGCCCGGGAACTCATAAGAGCTGAGCAGCTCTCTGATTTCCATTTCGGCAAGGTCAAGAAGCTCCTCGTCGCCTGGATCGATCATATCACATTTGTTCATGAATACTACAATGTAAGGAACACCAACCTGACGTGCAAGAAGGATATGCTCTCTCGTCTGCGCCTGCGGGCCATCCGGACCGGATACGAGCAGGATTGCACCATCCATCTGAGCTGCGCCGGTGATCATGTTCTTAACATAGTCGGCGTGGCCAGGGCAGTCAACGTGCGCATAGTGTCTCTTGTCCGTTTCATACTCAACATGCGCCGTGTTGATCGTGATTCCTCTGGCCTTCTCCTCGGGAGCGCCGTCAATTTCGTCATATGCTTTTGCGACTGCATCGCCCTTCAGAGAAAGCACTTTTGTAATGGCAGCGGTCAATGTCGTCTTGCCATGGTCAACGTGACCGATTGTACCAATATTTACGTGTGGTTTTGTTCTTACGAACTTAGCTTTTGCCATTTTTAAATCCTCCTTAAATAGATATCCTAATCAATATGAGAAAAAACGTGTCCTTATGGTATATTACACTTTTTCCCCTTGTTTTGCAAGTATAAATTTCGGCCCGAATCAGGCGTTCTCGGCGTTTCTCTGCTTGATAACCGCTTCCTGTACGCTCTTCGGAACTTCCTCATAATGACTTGGTTCCATAATGAACGAACCTCTTCCCTGCGTGATGGAGCGAAGCGAAGTCGTATATCCGAACATTTCCGCCAGCGGACACAGCGCCGAAATAACTTTATTGCCCGCAACGTCTTCCATTCCTTCAATCTTGCCGCGTTTGGAACTGATAGAACCAATGATGTCTCCGAGATATTCCTCCGGTACGTTTACGCTTACCTTCATGATAGGCTCAAGCAGAACTGGATCCGCCTTTTTGCAGGCTTCCTTAATAGCCATGGAGCCGGCGATCTTAAAGGCCATTTCCGAAGAGTCGACCTCATGATAAGAACCGTCTACAAGCGTTACCTTGACGTCTACGACGGGATAGCCGCCGAGAATCCCGCTCTGGAGCGCTTCCTGGATTCCCTGATCAACAGGGCCGATATATTCCTTCGGAATTACGCCGCCCACGATCTTGTTGACAAACTCATAGCCCTTGCCTCTTTCAAGCGGTTCCACTTCGATAACGCAGTGACCGTACTGGCCGCGGCCTCCGGACTGACGGACGAATTTTCCTTCCTGGCGTACCGCCTTGCGGATCCCTTCTTTATACGCAACCTGCGGATTGCCTACGTTTGCCTCTACCTTGAACTCTCGCAGCAGTCTGTCTACGATGATCTCAAGATGCAGCTCTCCCATTCCGGATATAATCGTCTGCCCCGTTTCGTGATCGGTACGGACTTTGAAGGTAGGATCCTCCTCGGAGAGCTTCTGAAGCGCTATGCTCATTTTCTCCTGCCCGGCCTTCGTTTTCGGTTCAACCGCTACCGAGATAACCGGCTCAGGGAATTCCATCGTTTCCAGTACGATGGGCTGTGTCTCATCGCAAAGCGTGTCTCCCGTAGTCGTGTCCTTCAGCCCGACCGCAGCCGCAATATCTCCGGCATAGACGCTGGAAATCTCTTCTCTGTGGTTCGCGTGCATCTGCACGATTCGGCCGATCCGTTCTTTTTTGCCCTTTGTCGCGTTATACACGTAGGAGCCGGCCTCAAGAGTACCGGAATATACGCGGAAGAAGCAAAGCTTACCCACGAAAGGATCCGTCACAATTTTAAACGCGAGCGCCGAAAACGGCTCTTCGTCACTGGAATGGCGGAATTCTTCCGTCTCCGTTCCCGGTATGACACCTTTAATGGAAGGAATATCCGTGGGCGCAGGCATATAGTCCACAATTGCATCCAGCAGCTGCTGAACACCTTTGTTCCTGTAGGAAGATCCGCAGAGGACCGGAATCATTTTTACAGCGATCGTCGCCTTCCGGATTACTCTTTTGAGCTCTTCCACCGTAATTTCCTCACCCTCGAGATATTTGGCCATCACTTCGTCGTCCTGATCCGCAACAGCCTCAAGAAGCTGTTCGCGGTATTCCGCCGCAAGCTCCGCCATATCGGCAGGGATCGGCTCGATATCGACTTTCGTGCCCAGCTCATCCTTATAGATATGCGCGTCCATGTTTACCAGATCGATGATTCCGGTAAACGAATCCTCCTTGCCGATCGGCAGCTGAATGGGAACGGCGTTTGCTCCCAGCCGGTTCCGAATCATATCCACACAGCGGAAGAAATCGGCGCCCATAATATCCATTTTGTTTACATAGCCCATGCGGGGAACACCATACTTGTCGGCCTGCCTCCAAACCGTTTCAGACTGGGGTTCCACACCGCCTTTCGCGCAGAACAGCGTGACGCTTCCGTCAAGGACACGCAGCGAACGCTCCACCTCGACGGTAAAATCCACGTGCCCGGGAGTATCGATGATGTTAATCCTCGTATTCTTCCACTGCGCGGTCGTGGCGGCCGAAGTGATTGTGATTCCCCTTTCCTGCTCCTGAACCATATAATCCATGGTCGCTGCTCCGTCGTGAACCTCTCCGATCTTGTGTGTCCGCCCGGTATAGAACAGGATTCTTTCTGTCGTCGTCGTCTTGCCGGCGTCAATATGAGCCATAATTCCTATATTTCTGGTATTCTCCAAACTAAACTTTCTAGGCATTATTTTCTCCATTCCTTCGTTTAAAACTAACCTTCCCTCAGGCGGCGCGCCGCCGCTCGTACGCGTGGTCTCTGCAAGGCCGGCGCCTCTTAAGGCCAATCGTACGGCAGGTAGAAATTACCAGCGATAATGGGCAAAAGCACGGTTTGCTTCCGCCATTTTGTGCATGTCTTCTTTTCTTCTGACTGCCCCGCCTGCATTGTTGAGCGCATCCAGCAGCTCCGCTGCCAGACGTTCCGCCATCGTTCTTTCGCTTCTCTTCCGTGCGAAAGCTACGATCCATCTCAGTCCGAGCGCCTGACGGCGTTCCGGACGGACCTCCATCGGAACCTGGTACGTAGCACCGCCTACACGCCTGGCCTTGACTTCCAGCTGGGGCATAATATTATTGAGCGCTTCCTTAAAAACCTCGAGCGGTTCTTTGCCCGTTTTCTCTCGTATGATATCAAACGCATCATAGCAAATTCTCTGGGCGACGCCTTTTTTGCCGTCGAGCATGATATTGTTAATAAGCTTCGTTACGACCTGATCGTTGTAGATCGGGTCAGGCAGAACCTCTCGCTTCGCAATATATCCCTTTCTAGGCATTTAACTTCCCTCCTTTTAATGATAAATAATCATCTGGTACTCTGCTTCTCTTTCGAAGCAGTTCATGCCGGCACCGTTCATAAGATATATCACGCTGTAAGATGAAAAATCTATATGAATCACCGGCGATCCGGTAAAATATTATTTTTTCGCAGCTTTCGGTACTTTTGCACCGTATTTTGATCTGCCCTGCATCCGGTTATTTACACCGGCCGTATCGAGCGTGCCTCTGATGATATGGTATCTGACGCCCGGCAGGTCCTTGACTCTTCCGCCTCTGATCAGAACAACGCTGTGCTCCTGCAGATTATGTCCAATACCGGGAATATACGCGGTCACTTCCATACCGTTCGTAAGACGAACTCTTGCAATCTTTCTCAAAGCGGAATTCGGTTTTTTCGGCGTGACCGTTCTCACGACGGAGCATACGCCTCTTTTCTGAGGGCTGCTGATGTCAGTGCTTCTTTTGGTCAAGCTGTTGAAACCCTTCTGCAGCGCGGGAGAAGTGGATTTTTTCTCGATCGTCTGTCGGCCTTTCCGAACCAATTGGTTAAATGTCGGCATTTCTCTTTCACCTCCGTTCAGATTCATTGTATAACACGCAAACACGATTTGAACGAATCATTCGTCCAAATCGCATAAGCCTTGTTATTCTACATCAGTGCTGTAAGCTTGTCAACACTGTTTTGGGGAATTTTACGTCTCATCGTCGGGATCATTGTCATCGTCCAGATAAATATCGCCGTCGATTGTGTCAAAATACGTCTTATCCTCCGCGTCACGCACTAGAACCGTATGCTCCGCGGCATCCTGCTCTCCGGATTCATCCTGAAACAGTTCTTCTCCCGAAGCATATACACGCGCCGCCTTTTCTCCTCCCTGATACGGCAATTCTTCTCCCGGCTTTCTTTGGAGCGCCTCTACCTCAATATCAATATCTTTGTAGCGGCTCATACCTGTACCGGCCGGAATGAGTTTTCCGATAATGACATTTTCCTTCAGGCCGAGAAGCGGATCGCGCTTGCTCTTGATCGCGGCTTCGGTAAGGACGCGCGTTGTTTCCTGGAAGGACGCGGCAGAAAGGAACGATTCCGTGGCAAGAGACGCTTTTGTAATTCCGAGGAGCGCTCTGCTTCCAACAGCTTCCTTTTTCCCTTCCTCTCTCATTTTCTCGTTTTCGGCATTAAAGACAGAAAGGTCGACCATGCTGCCGGGCAGAAGCGTCGTGTCTCCGGCGTCATCGATTTTTACCTTGCGGAGCATTTGCCGCACAATGACTTCGATATGACGGTCGTTGATTTTAACGCCCTGCATATTATATACCTTTTGTACCTCTTCGATAATATAGTTCTGTACGCCTGTAATGCCTACGATACGCAGAATATCATGCGGATTGATCGATCCGCCGACCAGCATGTCGCCCTTCCGGACGGTATCGCCCTCCTGTACCCGGAGATTCGTTCCCGTTACAAACGTATAGGATGCGGAGGTTCCGTCCTCAGCCGTTACGGTTACTTCTTTCTTTTTACCGGATTCTCCGATCGAAACGACGCCGTCGAGCTCGGATATCGTAGCATTTCCTTTCGGCTTCCTAGCTTCGAACAGTTCCTCTACTCTCGGGAGACCTTGTGTAATGTCATCTGCCGTTGCGACGCCGCCCGTGTGGAACGTACGCATGGTAAGCTGCGTACCGGGCTCTCCGATCGACTGTGCCGCAATGATTCCGACCGCGTCTCCAACGTTGCATTCCTCGTTCGTTGCGAGATTTGAGCCGTAGCATTTTGCGCAGACGCCGTGCTGGCAGCGGCAGGTCAGTACCGAACGGATCTTGACGCTGGTGTATCCGGCGGCTACGATTTTTTCGGCAAGCTCTTCTGTAATCAGCGTGTCGCGATCCGCAAGCAGCTCGCCCGTTTTGGGATCTCTGATTTCTTCCGCGGGGTAACGTCCGGAAATCCGTGCTTCCAGCGGAACGATCGGCCCCTGCTCTTTTGCATCGCTGTTTTCAATAGCGGAAATTTCAATATAGTCCTCCGTGCCGCAGTCGCGTTCCCGGATAATGACTTCCTGGCTGACGTCGACAAGACGCCTTGTCAGATAACCAGAGTCGGCCGTTCTCAGAGCCGTATCCGAAAGCGTCTTTCTGGTGCCGTGGCTGGAAATGAAAAACTCCAGAACGTCAAGTCCCTCACGGAAATTTGCCTTGATCGGGATTTCAATCGATTTTCCCGAGGTATCCGTCATCAGTCCGCGCATTCCGGCGAGCTGTTTGATCTGGTTGATGTTGCCTCGGGCTCCGGAGTCGCTCATCATGTTAATAGGATTGTATTCGCCCATGTTCTTCTTCAGGATTGCAGTGAGCTTTTCAATCGTTTCAGTCCACGCTTTAATGACGTTGTTATAGCGCTCCTCCTCCGTGATCAGGCCTCTTCTGTACTGCTTCACGATTTTGTCAACAAGCTTATCGGTTTCTTCGATGAGCTGCTGTTTCTCCGGCGGAACGATAATATCCTCGATTCCTACGGTAATCGCGCCCTTTGTAGAGTATTTATAACCCAGCGCTTTGATTTTGTCGAGTACGACGGCCGTTTCCGTAAGACCGTGAACCTTGATGCATTTGTCGAGGATTTCCCCGAGCGTGCTCTTCTTTACGAGCTTATCAATTTCAAGCGAAAGCACGTTTTCCCGCTTTGTCCGGTCAACAAAGCCGAGATCCTGCGGGATGGCGTCGTTGAAAATCAGCTTTCCGATCGTCGTGTTGAGCCGCTGCGTAATCGGGCGGCCCTCAAACTCGCCGAACCGTCTTACGATAATGGCGGTGTGAAGATCGATTCTGCCTGTATCGTACGCCATTTTCGCCTCGTCATACGACGCGAACACAGGAGCGTTCGTATAATCTTTATTTTTCTCGAGCGTCAGGTAGTAGCTGCCCAGAACCATATCCTGCGTGGGAACCGTGATCGGCTTGCCGTCTTTCGGTGCAAGCAGATTGTTTGCAGACAGCATAAGGATTCTGGCCTCGGCCTGCGCTTCTGCAGACAGAGGAACATGGACGGCCATCTGGTCTCCGTCAAAGTCCGCATTGTACGCCGTACAAACAAGCGGATGAAGACGCAGCGCGCGGCCCTCCACGAGCACAGGCTCAAACGCTTGAATTCCCAGCCGGTGAAGCGTCGGCGCTCTGTTCAGCAAAACGGGATGCTCTTTGATAATATCCTCCAGAATATCCCAGACCTCCGGCCGCACGCGATCTACCATTTTCCGCGCGCTCTTGATATTCTGCGCTTTCCCATCATTGACGAGCTTTCTCATTACAAACGGCTTAAACAGCTCGAGCGCCATTTCTTTCGGAAGGCCGCACTGATAGATCTTCAGCTCCGGTCCTACGACGATAACGCTTCGGCCGGAGTAATCGACGCGTTTTCCCAGCAGATTCTGACGGAATCTGCCCTGCTTTCCGCGCAGCATATCGGATAGCGATTTCAGAGGCCGCGTATTGGGGCCCGTTACAGGTCTGCCTCTGCGTCCGTTGTCCAGAAGGGCGTCTACGGCCTCCTGAAGCATTCTCTTTTCATTTCGGACGATGATATCAGGCGCCCGGAGCTCCTGGAGCCTTCTTAATCTGTTATTTCTGTTGATAACGCGCCGGTAAAGATCGTTCAGATCCGAGGTGGCAAACCTGCCGCCATCCAGCTGCACCATAGGGCGCAGATCCGGAGGAATGACAGGAATCACGGAAAGAATCATCCATTCCGGTTTATTATGGGACTGGCGAAAGGCCTCGACTACCTCCAGCCTCTTGATCAGGCGCATTTTTTTCTGACTGACCGTCTGGCCGCCTTTTTCCTTTTCGTTTTCCGTAAGCCGATCGACTTCCGCCCGGAGTTCCTCGGAAAGCTCGTCGAGGTTAACGTCATGCAGCAGCTTCTGGATCGCTTCGGCGCCCATCTGCGCCTGGAAACGCTGATAGCCGTACGTTTCGATCGCTTCTCTGTATTCTCTCTCGGTCAATACCTGTTTATAGGCAAGGGCGGTCGTGCCCGGATCGATTACGACGTATGCCGCAAAATAAAGAACCTTCTCAAGCGCGCGAGGCGCCATATCCAGAATCAAACCCATTCTGCTCGGGATTCCCCGGAAAAACCAGATATGTGACACCGGAGCGGCAAGCTCGATATGCCCCATGCGGGTACGCCGCACCTTAGAGCTCGTAACCTCCACGCCGCATTTATCGCATACGATCCCCCTGTAGCGGTTCTTTTTGTATTTGCCGCAGTGGCATTCTCCATCCTTTGTCGGTCCGAAAATCCTTTCGCAGAACAATCCGTCCTTTTCGGGCTTCAGCGTCCTGTAGTTAATGGTTTCGGGCTTTTTTACCTCTCCGTGAGACCATTTGAGTATCGTCTCCGGCGAGGCCAGCCCGATCTGTATGGAATCGAAATTATTAAAATCTATCATTTCTAACTGCACGCTCCTTACTCCGAATTATTCCAGATCGGTATCATCCGAAATGGCGTCGAACACATCTGCGTCGAGATTTGCTTCTCCTTCCTCGAAATCTTCTATTTCCGCATCGGCGGCATCTTCAAATTCGTCGTCATGAAGAACGTCGTCCTGCGAGTCCATATCGCCGGACATGAAGATTTCTCCAGATTCATCCGTAAAATTCTGGAAGTCCGGATTATATACGTCTTTTTTCGTTCTGTATTTATCCGGATTTTTGATATAATCCTCTTCCGCTTCCTTAAGCGGGATTTCCGTATTGTCTTCCATGAAGATCCGTACGTCAAGCGCCAGGCTCTGGAGCTCTTTTACAAGAACCTTGAAGGATTCGGGGATGCCCGGCTCCGGAACGTTCTCGCCCTTGACGATCGCCTCGTACGTCTTAACGCGTCCGATCGTATCGTCCGACTTAATCGTCAGAATTTCCTGGAGCGTATACGCCGCGCCATATGCCTCCAGCGCCCAGACCTCCATCTCTCCGAACCGCTGACCGCCGAATTGCGCTTTTCCGCCCAGCGGCTGCTGTGTTACGAGCGAGTACGGTCCCGTAGAACGCGCATGGATTTTGTCGTCGACAAGATGGTGCAGCTTGAGGTAATACATATAACCTACCGTAACGGGGTTATCAAAGGGTTCTCCCGTGCGTCCGTCGTATAGGATCGTCTTTCCGTCCGGGCTTTTGCCGGCAAGTTTCAACGTTTCTATGATGTCGTGTTCGGAAGCGCCGTCAAATACAGGCGTGGCAATTTTCCAGCCAAGCGCTTTTGCCGCGTATCCCAGATGGACCTCGAGCACCTGCCCGATATTCATTCGCGACGGAACGCCGAGCGGGTTCAATACGATTTCAAGCGGAGTACCGTCCGGCAGGAACGGCATATCCTCTTCCGGTAAAATTCTGGAAATAACGCCTTTGTTTCCGTGGCGTCCCGCCATTTTATCTCCTACCGAGAGCTTTCTCTTCTGCGCGATGTAAACGCGAACCATGCGGTTGACGCCGGGCGCCAGCTCGTCGTCGTTTTCTCTGGTAAATTCTTTGACGTCGACGACGATTCCCGATTCTCCGTGCGGTACCTTGAGCGACGTATCCCGAACGTCTCTTGATTTTTCTCCGAAAATCGCGCGCAGCAGCCGTTCTTCCGCGGTCAGCTCGGTTTCGCCCTTCGGCGTTACTTTACCGACCAGGATGTCGCCGGCATGAACCTCGGAACCTACGATAACGACGCCGTTCGGATCAAGCATCCGAAGCGCGTCTTCTCCGACGTGCGGGATCTCGGCGGTGATTTCTTCCGGACCGAGCTTGGTATCCCTGGCCTCGCATTCGTATTCCTCGATATGGATCGAGGTGTAAATGTCTTCCTTCACCAGCTTCTCGCTGATCAGTACGGCGTCTTCGTAGTTATAGCCTTCCCATGTCATGAAGCCGATCAGCGCATTGCGCCCGAGTGCGATTTCGCCTTTGTCCGTGGATGGACCGTCTGCAATGACGTCTCCTTCGTTCACGCTCTGCCCAAAGGTCACGACCGGTCTCTGGTTGATACAGGTCCCCTGGTTGGAGCGCAGGTATTTCAGCAGATTGTATTTGTCCTCCGTACCGTCTTCGCGTACGATCGTGATATATTTGCCGGTTACGTCTTTAACGGTACCGGAATGCTTCGCAAGTACGACGGCGCCCGAGTCCTTTGCCGCTTTATATTCTATTCCCGTTGCAACAATCGGCGATTCTGCGCAAAGCAGCGGCACAGCCTGACGCTGCATGTTCGAGCCCATCAGAGCGCGGCTGGCGTCGTCGTTTTCCAGGAACGGAATCATTGCCGCAGCGACGGAAACGACCTGCTTGGGCGATACGTCCATATAATGAACGCGGTCGCTTTCGATCTCTATAAACTCGTCGCGATAACGGCAGACGACCTTCCGGTTGACAAAATGGCCTTCCTCGTCCAGCGGCTCGTTCGCCTGCGCAACGATATACTTGTCTTCCTCATCCGCCATGAGATAGTCGATCTGGTCCGTAACGGTTTTTGTTTTGGGATCGTATTTTCTATATGGAGCCTCAATGAATCCGTATTCGTTGATTCTCGCATATGTACTTAGCGAGCCGATCAAACCGATGTTTGGACCTTCCGGTGTTTCTATCGGACACATTCGTCCGTAATGAGAATAATGCACGTCGCGGACGTCAAAGGTGGCGCGTTCCCGATTAAGGCCTCCCGGGCCGAGCGCGCTGAGTCTTCTTTTGTTTGCCAGCTCGGCGAGGGGGTTCGTCTGATCCATAAATTGAGAAAGCTGGCTGGATCCGAAAAACTCCTTAATCGCCGCCGTCACGGGCCGCGTGTTGATCAGCGCCTGCGGCGTGATGACGTCTTTCTCCTGCATCGCCATACGTTCCCGTACAATCCGTTCCATTCTGGACAGCCCAATTCGGAACTGGTTTTGCAGAAGCTCTCCTACCGACCGGATTCTTCTGTTGCCGAGATGGTCAATATCGTCGGTAGCGCCCAGATCATACTGGAGATTTAAAATATAGCTGAACGACGCCAGAATATCGTCAAGCGTCAAATGCTTAGGCTGCAATTCATTGGCGCGATCTTTAATTTCCTTCTTTAAAACGTCCTCGTCGCCCTCTGCTTTTTCGAGAATTTCACTGAGAACCGTAAAATTTACTTTTTCGGTAATGCCGTATTCCTTGACGTCAAACGTCACGTATTTCGTGATATCGACGGTGTTGTTTCCGATGATTTTGACCGGGCGGTACGGCGTGTTAATGATTACCGTATTTATGCCGCTGTTCTGGATCTCGAGCGCTTTTTCCTCGGATACGGCTTCGCCGGCTTTTGCAAGGATTTCTCCGGTAGCCGTGTCGATTACGTCGGCCGCGAGCGTTTTTCCCGCAATCTGAGAGGAAAGCGAAAGCTTCTTGTTGAATTTATATCGGCCGACCTTGGCAAGATCATATCTTTTTGCGTCAAAAAACATGCCGTACAAAAGCGAGCGCGCGTTTTCCACGAGAGCCGGCTCGCCCGGGCGAAGCTTTTTGTAGATCTCAATCAACGCCTCGTCCGTATTTTGCGTGGCGTCCTTCTGCAGCGTGTTCAGCAGACGCTCGTCGACGATGCTGTCGTCGTTTTCATCCGCGTATTCGGGTGCAAGCTCGTCTCTGGATACGGAAAAAAGATTCAATATGCTCGCGTCGTCGCTGAACCCGAAGGCGCGGAGCAGGATTGTGGCAGGTATTTTTCTGTTTCTGTCTATCCTGACATAAATTACGTCGCTGAAATCGATTTCCGTTTCCAGCCATGCGCCTCTGTTGGGGATCAGCGTGGATGCGGTAATGTATTTTCCTTTTGTCTTATCGTAGTTTTTTTCAAAATAGGCGCCGGGTGAGCGAACGAGCTGGCTGACGATTACCCGCTCCGCGCCGTTCATGATAAAGGTGCCGTTATCGGTCATGAGAGGAAATTCTCCGAAATAAATCACATCCTCTTTCATCAGGCCCGTTTCTTTATCCACAACACGTACACGTACTTTCAGGGGAGACGCATAGGTCGCATCTCTTTCTTTACACTCTTCGATTGAATAATTTGTCTTATTTTCGAGATAATAATCTACGAATTCCAACATTAGATTTCCCGAGTAATCGGTGATTGGGGAAATATCCTTGAAAACTTCTTTCAGACCTTCGTCCAGGAACTGCTTATAGGAGCTTTTCTGAACGGCTATCAGATTCGGCATCTCGAGAATTTCCTGAATCTTTGAATAGCTTTTCCTCTCGTTCTGACCGTACATTACCGAATGCACCATATTGATAATCACCTCATGCTTTTTTCCCGCGGCCGCCGCTTCCGGAAGCTTGTCCGCAAACCTATTGCACACTGTACGAATCCGTGTTATAATTCCACCCGTAATAGTTCATATATACGTCATATACACTACATCTGGTGTATGAAATTATAAGACGCCAAGATATGGTTGTAATCCATTGGAGATTACAACGCAGTTTGTTACTATATCACATTTATGTCAAGATGTCAAACATTTTTCAAGTTTCTCTTTTCTATTTCAATCCGCATGGATAAGGCAAATTTGTTTTCGAGCGTATTTTTTATCGGTTCGTCAAAATTCGACGGACGGCGGGAGGCCGGAGGGGTAAAATGAAGGACAGAGCAAGCCAAGGGGGGGAGGGCGTTTGCCATGGC
>CAJFUB010000025.1 GCA_904420095.1 uncultured Clostridia bacterium | reverse complement strand
TGGCGACCCGGAAGGGGCTCGAACCCTCGACCTCTAGCGTGACAGGCTAGCGTTCTAACCAACTGAACTACCGGGCCGTTTCTGGTGGAAGTTATAGGGATCGAACCTATGACCCTCTGCTTGTAAGGCAGATGCTCTCCCAGCTGAGCTAAACTTCCACAAACAACCATTTTTCTGCCGCTTCATGCGCGCGTATCCACTTACAGACGCTCAGCCGTGAAGTCACTCACAAGCGGCGAGCGTTATTATACATAACCCCAATAAAATTGTCAATACCTTTTTTCGTGATTTCGAAATTTTTTTACCGCTTCCATTTTCACATAACGCGAATCCTTCTGCCCGGTCAGCTGCTGTCGTTCTTTTCTATGAACATCAGAAAAAAGCGCTGCCGGGGACGATTCCGCCGGCAGCGCAGGATTTCTTTTCCGATCCGGGATGGTTCGTCTTTTAAAGCAGAGCAAATGCCACAGCTGCTCCGACGACCGCAAGCAGAACAACGCTGCACAAAAGAATCGACCTGACGTTCTTCTCGCCTTTTTTCGTAACGGCGTTCAGAAGCACCGTCACCACGATAATAATGCCCAAAATGATGAAAACGCCAAGAAAGCCCTTCAGCATAATCGGAACGGAATCCAGAAATTGTCCGACGTCAATTTTCATAAAGCATACCCTCCCTTATTTATGCCACAAGCGGCATCACGATATTGAGAATCATACCGCCGGCAATAACAGATGCGATCTGTCCCGATACGTTGACGCCGATCGAATGCATCAGCAGGAAATTCTGCGGATCCTCCTGCAATCCCATTTTATGAACGACGCGGGCGGACATCGGGAACGCCGAAATCCCGGCCGCGCCGATCATCGGATTGATCTTTTTCTTCAGGAACAGATTCAGAATTTTCGCAAAGCACACGCCGCCGACCGTGTCAAAGATAAACGCGACAAGCCCGATTGCCAAAATCATAATCGTCTGTGGGCGGAGGAACTTGTCCGCCGTCATCTGAGAGGCAACCGTAATGCCGAGAAAAATAGTGATTAGGTTGGCAAGCACCTTCTGCGCCGTTTCCGAAAGGCTATCCAGCACTCCGCATTCCCGAATCAGGTTTCCGAACATCAGGAAGCCGATCAGAACTACGCTCGTAGGAGCAAAAATCCCGGTGATAATCGTGATGACGATCGGGAACATGATCCGCGTCAATTTGGAAACATCCTTCTGCTCATACGGCATGCGGATCATTCGTTCTTTTTTGGTGGTAATGAGTTTAATAACAGGGGGCTGTATGATCGGAACAAGCGCCATGTATGAATAGGCGGCCACCATGATGGCGCTGAAATAGTCGGATTTCAGCATGTTCGCAACGAAAATGGAGGTTGGACCGTCCGCCGCGCCGATAATCGAGATCGAAGCCGCATCCTTCAGCGGGAAGCCAAGCAGGGACGCCATACCCAAAGTGAAGAAAATTCCGAACTGCGCCGCCGCACCGAACAGCATCAGCTTCGGGTTGGAAAGCAGCGGCCCGAAGTCGATCATGGCGCCGATTCCGATAAAAAGAACCAGCGGGAATAGCTCGTTCGCAATTCCGGCGTCAAACAGCACATTTAAAATTCCCTCCTGCTCTTCTCCGTTGCTCAGAACCTGCGTAATCGCGCCCGAAAGCGGCAAATTTACTAAAATGGCTCCAAAGCCCATCGGCAGCAGCAGCGAGGGTTCCATGTCCTTTTTGATCGCCAAAAAAATCAAAATTCCGCCGATCAGCCACATGACGACCTGGCGCCACTCGATCTCAAGTGCGTTATCAAATAAAAAACCTAAAAATTCTTTCATAATTCCGATGATTCCTCCAAATATTATTAGGGGTTCAACGAATTTATATACTACTATACAAAACAAAAATATGCAATAAAAATAGAATGATAATTTACCGTATAAAATGTTAAAAGGACTTAAAGCGCATCGGCAGCGCCGTGGAAGCGCTCGCCATTTTTAACTTTAACAAAGGTAAAATTGCTGGAATTCTCTTCAATATAAATCAGATCGTCTCCCGCAATCCGAAAATGGTTCACCCGTTCCGCTTCGGTGTCTGTCAGCGTAAGCACACGGCCGGAAACGGACCATTCCCCGATTCCGATATAACTGCTGAGAATCGATTCATAATAAGAATACGTTCCGTCTTCCTTCAGCCAAATCGTGAAGGCATCTCCCTCGATCTCCGAAAAGGACTTTCCGGAATATGTATAGCTTCTGCCGGCAGCGAAGCTTTCGTTTTCCTTCTCCGCACAGCCGGGGAGACAGAAAAGGAAAAGCAAAACGGCGCAGAAAATGATATATGGCTTTTTCATAGATGTTCCTCCTTTCCGCTCTTCCGTTTATCCTGCAGCGCATCATGTTTTGCATTTTATCATGCGGAGGTAAAACAATCAATTGCTTTTAGGGTTTTTCTCAGCCTTTGCGTTTTGTGCTTGCGGCTGCCGCAGGCGCGCGGGGCTCGCGAAAAAAGCACGCCTCGTGCAAAGCCTCGAACGGATTTGGCGCATTCTCGCGTTCGGCAAAAAAAACAGTGCCGCTGTGATCAAAAATATGTTATAGTATATAATAATATAGAATTATTGCGCTTTCTGCAAGGAGAGCGCTGAACGGGTGGATAGATGGGTAAAAAAGCAAGACAAACCGATAAGAAAGACAGATCTCTGATTGAAGCGGAGCCTTGCAGAGGACAGGCCGGCGGCTCGGAGGAGAGCAGCGCATCGCCCCAGTCGTCCGTATTCAACATGATATTTAAATCTCTGCCGGTCATCGGCGTGGTCATTACCGTGATCATTCTGATCATCATCGGAAAGCAGCTAACGCTGGATGATATCATGCGGTTTCGCATGGATAACGCTTGGCTGGCCTCCGCATATCTGATCTGTGCGTATGCCGTGAAAAGCATTCTGATCGTCGTACCGTTAAATCTTCTGATGATCGCAGGCGGTATGTTTTTTGATTCGCAATGGCTGTCTCTGTGTGTAAATACGATCGGTGTCGCCGTATGCCTCTGCATTCCCTACTGGCTGGGACGTCTGATCGGGAAACGGGCTGCTGATAAATTTATAGAAAAATACGACAAACGCGGCATCATTTCGAAAATCGGCAAAATTCAAAGCGAAAACAGC
Organism: uncultured Clostridia bacterium; assembly: GCA_904420095.1. Lineage (GTDB taxonomy): Bacteria > Bacillota > Clostridia > UBA1212 > UBA1255 > Egerieisoma > Egerieisoma faecipullorum. Next base: position 27,540 of record CAJFUB010000025.1, on the reverse strand, counting down.
TTCTTTATTTCATACATTATGCGCGTCATCGGCTTCATACCGTGCGACGTGCTGAGCATTTATATGGGAGCCAGCAGAATTTCTTTTTATAAATATATTACGGGCGGCGTGCTGGGCTGTGTCCCGTCTATTATAACGGTGACTCTGGTCGGCGCAACGATCACGGAGCCGGATTCCCCGGTGTTTATCATATCGGTCATGATCCATCTGCTGCTGTCCATCATATCCACGCTGATTTACAGAAAATTTTTAAAGAAACGCGGAGGTAAGCAAAATGAACAGGTTTAAAGAGTATTTAACTGTTCCGTTCGGTGTTGTTGAGGCCGAGGCGGACGAAGACGCGGTTCTTTCCGTCCGGCTGCTCCGGAAGGGAGAAGCGCCCGAGGAGGGCTGCGAATCTAATCTTTATACGGGCTTGTGTCTCCTGCAGCTGAAAGAATACTTTTCTGGCGACAGAAAAGCATTCAGCTTTCCGTACCGTCTGACAGGTACCGATTTTCAGAACAGCGTATGGGAAGAAATCGCAAAAATTCCTTATGGAGAAACCATCTCCTGTAAAGAACTGGCGGAGCGCGTCGGAAGCTCGCAAAATGTCGCGGCGGTCTCCGAGGCGGCGGCGGCAAATCGCCTGCTGTTCTGCATTCCCGTCCACCGAATTTCTGACGGCTCTGTCTTACCCGGCTTTGATGGAAATTTAAAGGCAAATCTGCAGGAACTAGAAAAAAAACCGACAATTTTTACAAAATATAATTATTATGAAGAGCAGCTGCGGCGCGGCACGGGCCGCACCAACAAAATTACCGGCAGATTCCTTTATGACGTCGGAGAAGCGCTGTTCGAGCTCGAGGAAGAGCTCGTGTTAAATGCAGGTAAAACGTATACGTTTCCGGTTTCCTTCGATTTGAGCGGCTGTTCCGGATTTGCGCTCGAGGGAATCTGCGATCTGGAGCCGATCCCCGACGATCCGGCGTTTCAAACCGGCGCATATACTGCGGAAGGCTCCGTTTCTTCCGGAGCGTCCAGCGCGCGTGCGACCGTCACCTTGCGCCGCGATTCCGACCGTTTCACGACGGCTGCGAGCCTCTCGCCCGGCACAAATATGCTCTATTTTGATATCAATGAAATGAGCTTTTCACGCGTTTCCGAGCTTTCCGTTTCGGTCACCGCACCGCTTCGCGGCTTCAGGCTTTCCAAATTGAACGTGCTGGACAACTATTTCCGATATCGCGGACAAGAGCATTTTTATACCTCCTCCGGAGGCGCGCTTTCGGAAGAGTCCTATACGCTCCGCTGCAAAATCAGCGGCGCCTGCGAGCTCGAAAGCCCCGTCTTTCCGGACACCTCCAAAAGCGTCTACAACATGCGGATGCCTCGGAGAAATACCGTTTTTATCGTGCTGAAAAATCTTTCTACGGCTGCAAAGCTGCGGCTGTATTACAGAACGACGCTCCACCCGGAGTATTGCGAGGAAAATTGCGTAGAAGCAGAGCTCATACGCTCGCCAGAATTCAAAGCGTATTACTTTAATCTTTCCGCCACGCCAGGCTGCGAGGGCAGGCTGCTGCAGTTCAAGCTTTCTTTAAGCGGCTCCGGCGAACTGATCCTCCGAGAGTATTCCTTCGAAGAAGAAAAACCATTTCTGGAAAATGCGGGCGAGATTCTGTCCTGCACCGCGCAGGATGAGGAGATAACGGTAAAAGGCCGCATAAGCAAGCGATATGCAGAAGCAGGCGGCGTGATATCCGTATACGCTACGACAATGCGAGAGGAAAGCAGCCGTCCTGACGGCAAAGAATGCGTTGCTTCCGTTCCGCTCCGCCACGCGGTGCCAGAAGGGCAGGAATGCGCTGCCGAAGAGCAGATTCCATTCACGATAGAACATATTCCGCTGCGAAGCGGCCCCATCACGCGGCTTCCGTATCAGTTTGTGGCATATTTGACGGCAAACGGCCGTACGATTCCACTGGGGGAACGCTTTTATATTGAAAATTATATGGATTTCGACAGCAATCCGTATCAGTTTGCGCTCCCCTCCTACCAGGTATGCGCAACGGATGCGCCGTTCGGCGCTCAGGGAGACGCCTGTACGGATGACACGGACGCAATCCAGAACGCCATCGATACGGTCTGGAAGCAGGGCGGCGGCACCGTCATCCTCCCGGGAACGGCAGAAGAGGAAAATGAACAGACGAAATTTTATGGGCGGCGCTACCGAATTACAAATCTGCTTCTAAGGAGCCGCGTAGAGCTTCATTTTGAGAAAGGGGCCGTGCTCTGGCAGTCGCCCATCTACCGAGATTACAAATACGCGCCCGTTTACGGTCACGATATGGCGATCCCGAATGTCAATTGGACGCATTGCCTGCATGTCGCGAATCTGCCTACGATACAATGTGCGAACAGCGAATACGTCAAAATCACGGGTTTCGGCAAAATCCGCTCAGTGGACACGGGCGCGGAGGAAGGTGTTCGGATGCCGGGGTATTCGACGGGCTGTCCCGACAGGATCCATCAGATTCCCATCGGCTTTTACGAGACGAAGCGGATCGAGCTCCGCGATTTCGAGCTTGTGCGCACCAACAACTATCATATTGGACTATATGGGTGCGCCTATGTCTACGCCGCCAATCTCAAGCTGCATGAGGTGCGCTGTGTCAGCGGCGACGGCTTCGGTCTTTCAAAGGGCTCCCATCATGTCGCGCTGAACCGGAATTTTCTCCAGTCAAACGACGACGGCGTCGTGCTCAGCGGCTGCTATTTCGATCCGCGCGGGCTGGTATGGTGGAAATCACGTCTCGGAAAGCACGGCGGAACGCGCCATGTCCGGATTGCGCACTCATATCTGAATTCCGGCGGCGGAAAAGCGCTGGCCTTCATTACATGGGGCACAAGCGATCCGAATTACGAATGCCAGGAAATCTCCGACATAACCGCCTACGACAATTATCTCATCTCCACGAATCCGGTCGGCGCATGGCCCGATAATCCTTATAACGGGAAAGCGCCGTTTGACAACAGTGAAACGGACGATTATTCGCCGGTCAAATCCGTTCGGATTTTCAATAACAAATATGAGGGGAACTGTACGATCGCTCCAATCCGCGCGACGGATTTTCTCTCCGATTGCGGGATTTATTCCGCGGATGATTTCCAGAACAAAGATTTCTGCATCAGTCGTCAGCCAAATCTTTCCAATTGGTCCTACAAAAAGAACAAAAAGAAGGATTCCGTCTCCGTACGCCGTATCGGCGGTAAAATTTGCGGGGTAATGCAGTATTTTAAAGAAGGCGACACCAGTCTCTATCAGGGGCTGCATCTGCTTGCCGGCGCTCATAAATGCACGTTTGAGGTCATGACGGGAGCGACGGGAGCCTATCTGTTCGTTCAGAACATCCGCACCGGGGAAATTCTTGCAGAGCGTCATATCGTTTCGCCGGAAGCGTTTCAAAGCTTTGAGCTCAAGTTCATGTTATCGGAGGATTCTGACCTGTATTTGGGTGTCCGCCATCCTGCCGATATGACGTCGGAGGAGGATTTCACGGCCTTGCAGAGGGCAAGCATGGAAAGCGTAGAACGATAAATCAGTGGAAGGTACGTACTACAAGCGCTGCCAGGAAGCCCAAAAACGCATTGAGCAGATAAAAAAGCAGCCATAAAAGCGCCCAAAAAGAAAAATCCACAAAAATAAGATGCACGAGCAGGCAAATGGCGGCATTGCAGGCAGCGTTGATAAATAATTCTTTATGAAGCAGAAATGAGATAAACGCACCTGCAAAGGCCGCAACCGGTATAAACAAAAATCTTGTATAGATTTCACGAGAATCAGGGGAAGAAATCAGTAAATAGGAAAGCGCAACCATTACCGCCGACATGGCAAGATTCACAATCGCCGCGGTAGCCGCGATGCGAAGACGAGTGTCTCCCTCGGAATATGATGTTTTCTTTGTCGGCCTGCGCCTGCCATCATATTGATTGTGATTGCCGTATATCGAACTCATAATGGTTGCGTCCTTCAGTGCTGCGTTATGTTATGTATGAGTATGCTGTAGGATGTAAAGTTCAGAATGCGTAAGAAGAGGCTTCGTCTTCGTCTTCCGCCTCAGAGAAAATATCCACGTCACAGGGCGCGATCACATAAATCAGTTCAGAGACACGCTGGATATTGCAGTCTAAAGCGAAGCAGCAGCCGGAAACAAAATCGAAAATACGTCTTCTGTCGGCTACGTTCCGTACGAATTCCAAATTGAGCACGACCGTCATATGGCCTCTGAGATGCGAGCACACACCCTGGCAGTCATCAAACTCCGCCGGTTTAGACAGAACGACTCTCAAATTAGATGTCGCTCCCATGCTGAGCACGCGGCTCCGTTCAGAAGAACCGCTCGAAGCGCCGCCGCGAGAAACACTGGATACTCTCGTGCCTTCGGCTCTCGGTCTGACATTGGACGAAGAAGTGCCGGACGCATTTCTTGCAGAGTAATGCGCAGAAGACACATATGCGTCTTCCTCTTCTTCCGCCGCCGTATCTTCTGTTTCATCATAGTCGGAATAGTCGAAATCATCTTCAGCGGAATCGTCGTATGCGACAGATTCGTTTCCGCCGAACCCTAAAAGATCTTTGAAACGTCTCTTGAAATCAGCCATTATTAACTTCCTCCTCATTTGCATATCAAAAATTCTTTTGTAAAAATCCGCTTTCCGCAGAAACCGGTCAGTGGAATATGCCCGTGCCGATGCGGACCATATTGGATCCTTCCTCTATCGCATAAGTAAAATCATGCGTCATCCCCATCGACAGAAAAGACATGTTTATATTATGCGCCTTTTGAGAACCTATGTCAATATACTTTCGATACAGGGAGGAAAAAATTTTGCGTAATTCCGGCTCGTCCGCATCGAGCGGAGCCATAGTCATAAGCCCTTTCAGACAAACGTTGTCAAGTCCGGCAAAATGTTCCACCATTCTGTCTACATCGGCAAGCGCGACGCCGTGTTTGCTTGCTTCTCCCGAAACATTTACCTGAAGCAGGCAGTCTATTTTCCGACCGTGCTTTGCGGCGCATCTGTCAATTTCGTCGGCAAGATGCGCGCTGTCTACCGAGTGAATCAAAGATACCTTGTCAATAATGTATTTTACTTTATTCGTCTGAAGCGTCCCGATCAGATGCCAGTCGATCTGTTCCAATCCGTACGCTTCCACAGAGGAAAGCTTCTCCAGCAGGTTTTGCACGCGGTTCTCTGCGAAGATCCGCTGGCCGGCGCCGTATGCTTCCGCCACCTCTGCAGCGCCGACCGTTTTGCTCACGGCGACCAGTGTGATATCCTCTCTGCGCCTGCCGCTTTTGGCGGCGGCCTCTGCGATTTCCTGTTCCAGCGCCTCCAGATTTTCCCGAATTGTCATGTCAGCCTCCTATAATCTGCCCTTCCGTAACCTTTTCATAATTTACAACATATAAGTCATTAATGCGGACGCTCGTAATCGCATCCTCCTCTTCCGAACCAAATCCGTTTGAATTGCTGATAATCGCATATTCTCCGTCTTCTGCCAAAACGTTCACATATACATAAGAAACATAATTGGAGCGGACGATTGCAATTCTTGCCGTTACTCCCGCTGAATCCCATTCAGCCAGCGCGCGTTTCGGAACCTTGATGCCCTCGCTGTAATCGACTACGACATCACAATTTACAACACGTCCCGAAATCGTCCCGGCGATTCCTGCGGAAGATTTCATAAGCAGGTACGTCTTCTCTCCATATCGAAGAAGCTCTTCCACCTCCGCAGTCACGGAAAACTCCCGTCCCGACGCTTTTACCGTCACCGCTTTTCCCTCCGAAAGTCCGGCGGAATCAATCCCCGTAATATCAGCCGCCAGATAGTACGTCACGTCAGGCGTAACCCTTGCCACGATATCGGCTTCCGCAACCTCCGATCCTACGGTGTAGCGCAGCTCTGCCGTACCGAACGAAAGCGCCGTCTCGGAAAGCAGATTCCCTGTCTCCCCTTTTTTGCTGAGATATTCTGAGATCGCCTGCGCCTTTCCGGATGCATTCTGCGATTCGGAATCTGTATAGAAAGAGACCACGCCCGCCTGCTGCGTCACAACCTCGCGCATGGAATCGCCCAGGCGAGCAAGTGCCGCAGCACGCTCGTTTTTCAGCTGCGTAATATATTCATCCGCCGTCTCGGTATTCATCATGATGTCGTTTTTCAACCGGAACAGATCTTCCAGCTCCTTGATCAGCGACGGGTACTCTTTCATACCGGAGGCGGCGCTCGACAGCGCCGAAAGCTGGTACGTCAAAGCCTTGATTTTTTCATTCAGGGACGCGGCCTCTGCCGACTGGGATGTGTTTACATAGGACGAAACGCTTTGCGCCGCCGTAATTTTATCCTCAATTTCTCGAAGCTCCTCCAAATCGCTTTCGTATTCCGGTTTTACGATGTAGGCGATCACGGCGCCGGACGCGACGCGATCCCCCTCGTTTACCGCAGCGATGACCTTTCCCGAGAAACCCGCCGTTACCGCATACTCATCGCGAATCATCGTAACGTCCGCATTGAAAGAATTCTCAATGGTTCCCGTCGAGAGGAACGCCGTTTTGGGGGTATTCTCGTTTTCCTGCTTGTTATACAGGATCAGGACTACGGTACCCGCTACCAGGAGCAGAAAGAGGATGACTTTGACCGCCGTCAGGATATTCTTTTTCCGCTTCGGTGCGCGCTCCGAAATCCGGCGCTCGTGAGGCGGTACCGTCCTGCCGGCAGCGGAGTCCGGAGACTGTGTCTGCTTAGGTTCTCTCCGCTTATACGGCCGTTCCTGCTGCGCCTCCTTACGCGGCTCAGAAGAAGGCAAAACCGTCTTTTGCCGCGCGGGCCGGCCGGCGGCGTCATTCGCTTTCCTGCTTTCTTCTGCGATGGTCCGCGGTTTCTGTCTTTCGATTCTGTATCCGTAGCTGTCGTACAGCTCGTCGGATTTTCCGTTCAACTTAATCAGCGGCTTCGGCTTTTTGATCTTTTCCCGATCCGCACCTTTTCTTTTGTCATCGCCGGCCATTACAGACTGTAAACCTCTTCGTCCTCAAGCACCATAACCCCGGCCCGCGTCAGCACCTCCGCGGCCGTCTCCGTATCTTCCACCCGGAAGATGACGAGCGCGCGGTTCTGCGTTTTGCCTACAAAAGCATAGATGTAATCGACGCCGATTCCGTTCTCCGTCAGCGCGCTCAGCGCCTCGGAAAGAGCTCCCGGGACGTCGTCTACGGCGATTGCAAGAACCGGGGAGCTGCTGACGGTAAAACCGTTTTCCCTGAGCACGTGTTCCGCCCGATCCGGATCGTTTACAATCAGACGTAAAATTCCGAAATGCGTCGTATCCGCAATGGACAAAGCGCTGATATCTATATTATTTTCCCCCAGAACCTTGGTGACGTCTGCAAGCCGTCCGGCTTTATTCTCCAGGAAAACCGAAATCTGTTTTACACTCATGTTCACATGCCCCTTTCAGCTGTTTTCTTTTCAATGGATTTCAGTATACCACAAAACGAAATGGGCTTCAATGCGGAAAAGTCCCGTCAGTGCAGGTTTCTCCGATCCTCGACACGCTTGGCCTTGCCCTCGCTCCGCGCGATGGTTTTCGGTTCTACAAGGCGCACGCCGACGCTGATTCCCAGCACGCTGCCCAGGCGGGCTTTGATTTTTCCTTCCAGATTCTCGATGTTTTTAACAGAATCGGAAAAATAAGCGTCCGTCATCTCCACCTGTACGTCCATTGTGTCGTGATTTCCCTTTCGATCTACAATAATCATATAATGAGGAGCCGTCTCTCCCATTTCAAGCAGTACGCTTTCAATCTGAGAAGGGAAGACGTTGACGCCGCGTACGATCAGCATGTCGTCGGTTCTCCCGCAGAGTCTGCGCATCCTTGCGGTGGTTCTTCCGCAGGCGCACGGCTCCGTCATCAGAGCAGAAAGGTCGCGCGTTCTGTAGCGGATGAGCGGGAAGCCCTCTTTCGTGAGCGTAGTGAATACGACCTCTCCCTGTTCCCCGTCCTTTACATGCTCTCCCGTCTTCGGATCGATAATTTCGATTAAAAAGTGATCCTCCTGCACGTGCATTCCACATTGCTCCAGGCATTCGCAGCTTACAGAGGGCCCCATGATTTCGCTGAGTCCGTAAATATCAAGCGCCTTGATGCCAAGCTTCGATTCGAGCTCCGCACGCATTTCCTCGGTCCAGGGCTCTGCGCCAAACAAGCCTGCTTTCAGACTGATGTCCTCCTTGCTGCCGCCCGAGGCGTACAGCTCCTCTGCAAGATACAGCGCGTAGGACGGCGTGCAGCAGATGTAATCCGGTTTAAAGTCTTTTAGAATCGTAACCTGACGCGCCGTATTCCCGGAAGAAACGGGAATGACCGCGCAGCCGATTTTTTCAGCACCGTAATGCGCGCCGAGTCCGCCCGTAAATAATCCGTAGCCGTAAGCAACATGAACCACCGAGCTGCGCTCAGCGCCGGCGCCCGTCAGGCTTCTTGCCATGCATTCCGCCCAGATATCGAGGTCCCGTGCCGTATACCCCACAACCGTCTGCTTTCCGGTCGTGCCGGAAGATGCATGAATTCGATTGATTTCAGACATGGGAACGGCAAACATTCCAAAAGGATACGTATCCCGCAGATCCTGCTTTACCGTAAACGGAAGCTTTACGATATCGTCTACGCTGCGGATGTCGCCCGGTTCCACACCTGCGGCGATCATTTTTTCACGGTAATGCGGGACATTATTATATACCCTGTCAACGAGCTTCTGCAGACGTCTCGACTGCAGAATTTTAATTTCTTCACGGGGCATGCATTCGAAATGTTCATTCCAATATTTCATACGCTCAATCCTTTCTGAAATGCTTTTTCATTGATCTCATACAGCTTTGCGGGAATCACGCTTTTCAGGCTTTCGTACCATACTGATTCGGGGATTTCCGTCAATTTGGAAGCAAGCACGCCAAGCAGGACAACATTGACGGCTTTCGCGCTCCCGCACTCCTCCGCAATTCTAAGCGCATCCACTGCGATCGTCGTAATTTCCGATTTCCGCAGGATTTCAATCAGATGCTCCGGATATTTTTCCGCGCCGGACACGACCGGCATAGGATTGATTTTTTGAATGTTTGTAATGACGGTTCCTCCCTTTTTGAGGAATGGAAGCCATCTCATGGCCTCAAGCTGCTCGAAGGCAAGGATGACATCCGCCTCTCCCTCGTCAATGATCGGAGAGGCGATGCATTGTCCAATTTTCACGCAGGTCACTACGCTTCCGCCCCTTTGCGACATCCCATGAACCTCGGAGACCTTTACGTCCTTTCCGCACAGCGCGGCCGCGGCTCCCAGGAATTTCGAAGCCAGAAGCGTTCCCTGTCCTCCTACTCCAACGATCAGGATATTTAAGCCGTCCAGATTTTTCATATTTCACTCGTCCTTTCCGATCGCGCCGAACGCACACATCTGTTCACAGAGGCGGCATCCAAGACATATGGATCTGTCGATTTTATACGCACCATTCTCCGTAAAAATCGCAGGGCAGCCCAGGCGCATGCAAGAGCCGCATTTTCTGCAGCGATCCTCGTCGATCCGAACAGGTGCTCCATATTTTACCGTTTTTAAAAGCGCGCAGGGGCGCTGTGCTATAATCACCGACGGTTCGTCGGCTTCCAGCTCCTCTCTCACCGCTGCTCTGAATTTTTTCATGTCAAACGGATCCTCAACGCGGATTCTTCTGACGCCTACCGCCTCCGCAAGCTTTACGAGGTTTACGGCCGGAGCCGGTTCTCCCTTGATCGTAAAGCCCGTTGTAGGATTTTGCTGATGGCCCGTCATTCCCGTGATGGAATTGTCCAGTATGATTACGGTGGAAGCGCCCTTGTTATAGACGATATCGATCAGTCCCGTAATGCCGGAATGGATAAACGTGGAGTCTCCGATTACAGCGACGGTCGGCAGCTTTTCTCCCGACTGCAGGCCGGCCTTGTCCATCCCGTGCGCCATGCTTACGGACGCTCCCATACATACGCAGGTATCTACCGCTTCGTACGGCTTCATGGCGCCGAGGGTGTAGCAGCCGATGTCTCCCGATACGCGCACCTTCATATTGGAAAGTACATAAAATACGCCACGGTGCGGACAGCCCGGGCAAAGAACGGGAGGCCTGGCCGGGGTTTCCGTCGGTTCTGCGGGCTCCGCCGCAGGGAGCGACTCTCCGAGGTACCTTTTCCGAATAATCGTGGTGTTCAGTTCTCCCTGATTGGTAAAATACTTTTTCCCTTCTGCCTTGCGGATTCCCATTTGGAGAAGGTGATTTTCAATAAAAGGCTCCAGCTCCTCGATTACAAGCAGGCGGTCGACGCGGTCAGCAAATTCGGCGATCAGACGATCCGGCAGAGGATAAACCATCCCGAGCTTGAGAATGGATGCATTAGGAAACACCTCTCTTGCATATTGATAGCTGATTCCGGACGTGACAATTCCTAACGATAAATCCCTGTATTCGGCTCTGTTTATGCCCTCTGCGCCTGCTCCGGAAAAAGCGCGGAGCTTTTCCATCCTGTCTTCCAGGACGATGTGGCGTTTCTTTGCCATTCCCGGCATCATGACGTATTTCATAACGTCCTTTCGATACGGCTTTTTCTCCGGCGCCGTCCGTTCCTCCTGCTCCGTCAGGCTGCGTGCATGTGCGATCCGCGTTGTCAGTCTGAGAATCACGGGGGTGTCAAACGCCTCGCTCAGCGCAAATGCGCGCTTTGTATATTCTCTGCACTCCTCGCTGTCCGAAGGCTCCAGCATCGGGACATGTGCGGATAACGCATAAAATCTGGAGTCCTGCTCATTCTGAGAGCTATGCATCCCCGGATCGTCTGCCACGACGATTACCAGCCCCGCGTTGACGCCCGTATAGGCCGCTGTAAACAGCGGATCGGCCGCGACGTTCAGACCGACGTGCTTCATGCAGCACATCGCCCTCGTGCCCGCTACGGACGCTCCAATTGCCACCTCCATGGCAACCTTTTCATTCGGCGCCCATTCGCTGAAAACATCATCATATTTCGCGATATTTTCCGTAATTTCCGTACTGGGCGTACCGGGATAGGAGGAAACGACGCCGACGCCGGCCTCCCACGCTCCGCGCGCGACGGCTTCGTTCCCCAAAAGCAGCTTCTTCATTCTATAACCTCCATTAACCTAATGTGTATTTTACTGATTTCTCAAGTCATGTACGCGCTGGGCCTTGCCGTTCACATAGCGTTCCAGCGATTTGGGCTCGGCAAGCGTGATTTTGGCGTCGAGCAGAAGATTCGATTTTACCTTTTCACGAATCTTGGCCGTCAGCGCTTCCAGTTCGCCGTAGCTTTCCAGAAGCGAGGAATCTGCAAGCTCTACCTTGATTTCAAGCTGATCCATATATCCCTTTCTGGTCACAATGATCTCATAATGCGGCCCGATATGCGGGATTCCCAGCAGCAGACTTTCGATCTGGCTCGGAAACACGTTGACGCCTTTGATGATCAGCATATCGTCGGAACGGCCTTTTACCTTGCTCATGCGTGCAGAGGTCCGCCCGCATCTGCACGGCGCAAAATTTATAGAAGTAATATCTTTCGTTCTGTAGCGCAAGACGGGAACGCCTTCTTTTGTGAGCGTCGTAAGCACAAGCTCTCCCTCTTCCTCCGGATTTTTCACTTCCAGGGTATCGCTGTCTATGATTTCGTAAAGGAAGCTGTCTTCATTGAAATGCATGCCATCGTGTTCGAGACATTCTCCGGAAACGCCCGGTCCCTGAACCTCCGTCAGCCCATAATTTTCCGTACATTCGATGCCCCACAGTTTTTCGATCTGCTTCCGCATTTCCGCAGTATGACCTTCTCCGCCGAACATGCCGACGCGCAGCCGGTGCTTCAGGGCCCGTTCCTCGGCCAGCTCGCCGAGATGCAGCACGTAGGAAGGCGTGCCGACGATTACGGTCACTCCGAAATCTTCAATAAACATCAGTTGCCGTTCCGAATTTCCGGAGGAAGAGGGAACAACCGTAACGCCCATGTTTTCCAGCCCCTGATATAATCCGAAGCCGCCCGTAAACATTCCAAAGCCAAAAACGATCTGTGCGATGTCGTCTGCGGTCACGCCCGCCATCGCGGCGATCCGGGAAATGTTTTCCCGCCAGACCTTCATATCGTGCTTTGTATAGCCGAAGACGACAGGCTTTCCTGTCGTGCCCGAGCTGGCATGCAATCGTACGATTTTGTTCATCGGTTCCGCAAACAGCCGGAACGGATAATTGTCGCGAAGATCCAGCTTGGTCGTATACGGAATTTTCTCAATGTCCTTCAGCGTTTGGATATGTTCCGGCTTCAGACCGATTGCGTCGAATTTTTCCCGGTAAAACGGAACGTTTTCATATGCCCTTCTGACCGTCCATTTCAGCCGTTCGAGCTTCATGGCGTCGTATTCTTTTCTTGAGAGGCATTCTCTGCCCGGATTCCAGATCATGATGCGTTGCAACTCCTTATATTATTGCTAATTTTAAATTATAGCTTATATTTCCTTTCCGTCAACCGCTTTCCCGCCGCCTTCATAGCAAGCAAAGCATTCATCCGTATGCCGGGGATCCGGGCGCGGCGTGATCAGACTGACAAGCGGAACCAGAACAAGCGTCAGGAGCATGGATACCGCACCGGCGCCCGTGCCGGACATAAACTGAAAAATCATGTTGCACAAAACAAAACCGATGCCTGCGGCAAAGCTGATCCATACCGCGGCGTTCGTAACCTTTTTCCAGTAGAGCCCGTACAGAAACGGCGCCAGAAACGCGCCCGCAAGCGCTCCCCAGGAAATCGCCATCAAATTTGTGATCAGCGTTCCCGGATAAAGAGCCAGCAGAACCGATACGAGCATGAACAGCACGCAGAACAGGCGCGTCAGAAGCATTTGCTGCTTATCCCGCAGATTCGGCTTCAGAAAGCCCTTGATAAAATCAACCGTAAGGGTTGAGGCGGACGAGATTACGAGTGACGAAAGCGTAGACATCGAGGCGGACAGCACCAATACTACAACCAGTCCCATCAGGATGTCCGGCAGGACGTTTGCAAGCATCTGCGGTACGATTTCATCGTAGCCCACGGAAGGCGCTCCGTCCGCACCCGCTTCCACATACAGTCTTCCGAAGCCCCCCATGAAATAGGAGCCTCCCGCTACGACAAGCGCAAATACGGTAGAGATGACAGCTCCTTTTCCGATCGATTTTTCGCTGTCAATCGTATAAAATTTATGTACCATCTGCGGCAGGCCCCAAGAGCCAAGGCTCGTCAGGAGCATCACTCCCAAAAGTCCAAGCGGATCAGGTCCGAAAAGAGAAACGTACGCGCCGTGCATCCCCTCTCCGGCGGAGCCCTGGGGCACCTCCACAGCAGAAAGAGATTTGATCGCCTCCGTGAATCCGCCCCCGCCGTTTAAAACGGCCGCTACCACAAGGACGATGCCGGCCAGCATAACGATTCCCTGTACGAAGTTATTGGCGACCGTGGCCATATATCCGCCAAGGACCACATAGATTCCGGTCAGCACGGCCATTCCAATAATGCAATATTTGAAATCGATCCCGAACGCCATGGAAAAAATTCCGGAAAGCCCTTTATAAACGGAAGCCGAATAGGGCACTAAAAAAATGAAAATAATCAGCGCTGCGGCCAGCTTAAGCGGCCTGCTGCGGTATCTCTTGGAAAAAAACTCCGGCATGGTAGACGCGCCGAGATGCTGCGTCATGATTCTCGTCCTGCGGCCCAGCACGGCCCACGCAGCAAGGCTGCCAAGCAGCGCGTTTGCCAGTCCCACCCAGAACGCCGATATTCCAAAATTCCAGCCGAACTGTCCTGCATATCCGATAAATACAACCGCCGAGAAATAGGAAGTCCCATAAGAAAAAGCGGTAAGCCAAGGGCCCACGCTTCGTCCGCCGAGCACAAAGTCATCCATGCTTCTGACTTTTCTTTGATAAAGAATGCCGAGCAAAAGCGTGGCTGCAAAAAACAATGCTACAAAAATGATTTTAACTGCCATTCTGCCGTCCTCCGATAAAATAAAATGAATTGCTCCGCCGGCGGCTCCTGCCCCGGCCCTTCCGTCTTACAGTGCAAGCCTGCACAGGCAAACACGGATGTATTTTACCGTTTTCCCGTATGGAATGTCAACCTGATTTTACAGAAACACGCAGAATTGTTAATATTTTGAAGCCAGATTTACTACAGATTGATACCACGCTTCAAAAGCAGCGTTGCGGTCCGTTCGTTCTACCGCAGACTCATACGAAACGCCCTCTTCACATAACGCAACGACCTCGGCGCGGCCTTGCGCAGCCGCATCAACCAGAGAAGCCGTCAGCTCCTCACAGAACGAATCATAGCCAACAAAACCGGTGGGCGCATAGGTCGAACCATACAGCGCCTGATCGATCGATACCGTCAGCATACCGTATTTTACGGAATCATACAGCGAAAGCTTCTTCATATAATCTTTGGTTACAGGCTCCGAATAAATATCCGCATAAGAAGAAATTTCACCGTTCTCCGCGCTGAAGCCTACAATGCTTTCGTTGCTGCAGAGCCAGTGCAAAAAGTAATAGCACTCCTGGTTTATTTGATCGCCGTGATCAAAAACAGAAACGCCGCTTCCCTTCTGCGGAGCGATATTCCGGGAGGCGTTCACGGACGGGTACGGCATGGACGACAGAAGCAGCGTGCTCAGCCCGCCCGTGTTGTTGCGGAACTGCTTCGGAAAATACGAGCTGTCCCGCGGAATCCCCGCGTATCCCATGATATCGCCGTCTGCAAGCGCCTGACAGATATCGTCCGTTTGCAAAATATATCCCCGGACAACGCCGCCGTAATAAAAATCCCAGATTTTGCGAAGCGTATCTCTATTTGTATTGATTTTAATTTCATGATTCGCCGCCTGTACGATTGCGGGGAGCTGCTGAGCAGAATACGTAAAAATATAGTCCTGAACGGATTCCAGGGCGAACATCGCCTTGCCTCCGGACCATTCATAATATTGCTCCGCCAGGCTCGTGATTCCATCCCAGGTCAGCCATTGCTGAATCTCAACATTATTATCGTCATAAAAGTATCTCCACATGGAGTCGTTGACAATGGTAATATCAGACGTTTTCGAGATCGGGAAAATATAAGTTTCCGCTTTTCCAGTGAAGCGGCCTTCGTTTAAAAAATCTTTAAAATACCCGGATAATTCTGCTCCGGAAAGATATTCCTCCGCATTTACGATCAAGCTTCTGCACATGGCCTGATAAGCCAGCTCGCTGGTGACAATGGAAATTTCCGGATAATCATACTCTTCGCCTACAGCAAAAGCCGCCGTCAGCTCGGCTTCGATCTTGTCCGGTGTTTTATATATAAGGATGACACGAACGCCGCGGTCTTTTCCCTCCGTCGAATTGTAGGTGTCCGTCAGCATCTGAAAGACCGCCTGCTGATCGTCCGTATAATTATGCCAGAAGCGAATTTCTGTAAGCTCCTGTTCCGCACTTTCATCACAGCCGGCCTGCATCAGCAGACCGAACACCAGCAGACAGCCAAGCAATATAGAAAGTAAGTATTTTCTCTTGATCAAACTTATCCCCTCAAGGAAACCTCCGGCAAAACGGCTTTGCCAGACCTCCCACTGCATTCCACTGAGATAAGTGTAAGAAGAAAATTTGTATTATGATTGCACAGAAAATAAATAAAATGGCAGAATATATTAATTTTGCGTAAATCAACAAATTCTGCCAAAGCAATTGATAATATTCTAAATTGTTTGAATATTTTTTTAAATCGCGTATCCCAAATCGATGCTTTCCACAATAAATCTGAGCGCGGTCCGTTCCATTCCGTTGATATATACGTCGGAAAAGGCCGGTATGCATACTACATCCTTACCGGAGATTGCAAGATATCCTCTGGCAATTGCGATGGCTTTCATCGTCTGATTTACCGCGCCGGCGCCGATCGCTTGAAGCTCTGCGCTCCCCTCTTCCTTGACGACCGAGGCCAAAGCCGATGCTACCGATGTAGGATTTGATTTTGATGAAACTTTTAATACATCCATTTTTAATTCCTCCTGAAATAATGGTTTGTAGATCGTATTTTACCTTTCCTACATTCAAAAATCCATTATTTCCCGCGCTGGAAGGCATTGGAAGGAGGATTTTTCCCGCTGTCACAGCAGCGATCGGGTGAAAAATTCTTTTTCCCGGCGTGTACTTTAGCCTTGATTATTTCCCGGAATCATTCGCATTGCATGCTGATGCGGCTGATTTCAAGCGCTTTCCCGGTCTCCGCGTCCGCTCTGATCAGCGCCGCGTGCAGCATGCCGCAGCCCTCTGCGGGTTTAAATTTTTGGGGCACGCACCTTACAAATTTATTCAGCACGCCGCCTTTATCCATTCCTATGATGCCTCCGTGCGGCCCCGTCATGCCGACGTCCGTTATAAACGCGGTCCCGCCCGGCAAAATTCTCTCGTCCGCCGTCTGCACATGCGTATGCGTTCCCGCCACGGCAGTAACGCGTCCGTCCAAGAAATATGCCATCGCGGCTTTTTCCGCCGTAGCTTCGGCATGAAAATCGACGAAAATCACCGGCGTCCGTTCGCGCAGGCGGCTTACCTCCCGCTCTGCGATTTCAAACGGATTATCGCACGGATCCATGTAAACACGTCCCTGCAGGTTGACTACGCCAACCACGAATCCGCCCTGTTCCAGCAAAACGGAGCCCTTCCCCGGCAGATTTGAGGCGAAGTTTGCGGGCCGTACGATGGAATAATCATCGATAAACTGATAAATCTCATGGTTATTCCACGTATGGTTTCCCATCGTGATGCAGTCGGCGCCTGCAAGATAAATTTCCTCCGCGGATTGCAGGGAGAGCCCTCTGCCATGCGACGCATTTTCCCCGTTTACGATGCATACGTCTACCGCATGCTCCCTGCGGATCCCGGGAAGCGCATTCCCCAGCGCGGCCCGGCCCGTTTCTCCGAACACGTCGCCCACAAACAGAATCGTAATAATATTGTTCATCCGAATCCTCCAGAAAAAGAAAGGACGCCATGAAGCATATGCCTCACGGCGTCTTTTGCCGCGTCAGAATCATTTTGCATAATCTACCGCCCGTGTCTCGCGGATCATCGTCACCTTGATCTGGCCCGGATATTCCATCTCGTCTTCGATCTTTTTGACGATTTCACGTGCTTTCAGAACCATATCGTCATCGGAAATATCTTCCGGTTTTACCATAATCCGAACTTCCCGGCCTGCCTGGATCGCATACGTCTTCTCTACGCCGTCGAAGGAATTTGCGATTTCTTCCAGCTTCTCAAGACGTTTGATATACGACTCCAGCGTTTCGCGTCTTGCTCCGGGTCTCGCCGCGGAAATGGAATCCGCCGCCTGGACAAGCACCGCGATAATGGATTCGGGTTCCACATCTCCGTGGTGCGCCATGATCGCATTAATGATGACCGGCGACTCTTTATACTTCCTGGCGATGTCCGCTCCGATTTCAATGTGGGAGCCTTCCATCTCAAAATCTACCGCTTTTCCGATATCATGAATCAGGCCGGCCCTCTTGGCAAGCGCCACGTCCACTCCGAGCTCCGCCGCCATGATTCCCGCAAGACGGGAAACTTCAATCGAATGGATCAGCACGCTCTGTCCGTAGCTTGTTCTGTATTTTAAACGTCCGAGGAGCTTGACGATTTCCGGATGCAGTCCGTAAACGCCGGTCTCGTACGTCGCGTTTTCGCCTTCCTGTTTGATTACGTGGTCGACTTCCTTCTTTGCCTTCTCGACCATTTCCTCGATCCTCGCCGGATGGATACGTCCGTCTATAATCAGCTTCTCCAGGGCGATCCTTGCGACTTCCCGCCGGATCGGATCGTAGCCGGACAAAATGACGGATTCCGGCGTATCGTCTATAATCAGGTCGATTCCCGTCAGCGTTTCCAATGTACGGATATTTCTTCCTTCCCGTCCAATGATTCTGCCCTTCATGTCGTCATTCGGCAGAGCCACCACGGAAATCGTAGCTTCCGAAACATAATCCGCCGCGCATTTCTGTATAGCGGTAGCGATGATCTCGCGTGCTTTCTCCCTTGATTCATCCTTCAGTTTCGTTTCGTAATCCTTGATCAGCAGGACCGTTTCATGCTGGAGCTCGTTTTCCAGATTCGCCAGCAGGAGAGATTTCGCCTCTTCGCGCGTCATGCCTGCGATTTTCTCGAGCTCCGCCGTCTGCTTCTCATATGTTTCCTTCACGGCCTCTTCAAAGCGGGCGACATCCGCCATTCTGACAGCGATCTGCTCTTCTTTCTGTTCGAGCTGCTCTTGTTTCTTGTCGAGGCTGTCCTCCTTCTGAATCAGTCTTCTTTCGTTGCGCTGAATTTCATTGCGCCTGTCCTTAATTTCCCGTTCCAGTTCAATTCTGCTTTTGTGTATTTCTTCCTTGGCCTGAAGCAGACATTCCCGTTTTTTGCTTTCGCCGTCTTTCACGGCTTCGCTGACGAGTCTCTTTCCCTCCGCCTCGGCACTTCCAAATACCGCCTCCGCTTCTTCTTTTCTGGTGTCGTATCCTTTTTTGTAGGATTTTTTCCCAGAAAAATACCAGCAAAGGCCACAACCGACTGCTGCTATGAGAATTAAGGGGATTACTATTAGTAAAAGCTGTCCAATGCTGAGCATAATGAACACTTCCCCTTTCGTGAAATTTAGTTATCAAAGTACGACATTTATCCAATGAACAAAAAATGCGTATACTTCTTATACAAACGTCATTTTACAATAAAACGGCTTTTTCTGTCAAGTCTTTTTTGCCCGCAGCTCACTCGTCCGGAAGCTCCGGGAGAGAAGAAATCAGCACATGACGCGGATTATTGCCATCGCGCGCGCTGATGTAGCCCTTTTCCTCCATCTGGTCGATGATACGGGACGCGCGGCTGTAGCCGAGCCCCAGTTTTCTCTGTAAGTAGGAAGCGGAAATCTGCTTGACGTCGATCGCGATCCGGACGGCCTCCAGAAATAGCTCGTCTACCTCCGTATCCGAGCCGCCTGAAGCATTCTGCGCGCCGCCGCGCTTTCCCTTCTCCGGGATTTTCGCATTTTCGACTTCCTCGTGGACTTTTTCATCATATTCCGCAGCGCCGTAAGTGGTCTGGAGGTATTTTACGACGTTTTCGATTTCTTCATCGGAAATAAAGCCGCCCTGCGCGCGGATCGCCTTCATGCTCCCCACGGGGTAAAACAGCAAATCGCCTCTTCCCAGGAGTTTTTCAGCTCCCGCGTAATCCAAAATCGTTCTGGAGTCTACCTGCGACGCGACCTTGAAGGCGATTCTCGACGGGATGTTGGATTTGATCAGCCCCGTTATAACGTCTACCGACGGCCGCTGCGTGGCGACGACCAGATGGATTCCCGCGGCACGAGCTTTCTGCGCGATGCGGTTGATGGCTTCCTCCACGGAGTCCCGCGCGACCATCATCAGGTCGGCCAGCTCGTCGATGATCACCAAGATGCGGGGCATTTTCTCCATTCCTCTTTCGTAAGCATAATTGTTATAGGAGCCGATATCCCGGATTCCGAACTTTGCGAACAGTTTATATCGGTTTTCCATTTCCTGTACCGCCCAGGCAAGCGCGGCAGCGGCTTTCTTCGGCTCCGTGACGACGGGAATCAGCAGATGCGGTATTCCGTTGTATACGCCGAGCTCCACGACCTTCGGATCGATCATGATCATCCGGACGTCGTCGGGAGACGCTTTATACAAAATGCTTGTGATCATGCAGTTGATGCAGACGCTTTTGCCGGAGCCGGTAGAGCCGGCAATCAGCAAATGCGGCATTTTAGCGATATCGGCAACGATCGTTTCCCCGGAAATATCCTCGCCGAGGCAAAAGGCCAGCGCGGATTTGTGGTTTAAAAAGACGTCGGTCTCCACCAGATCTCTGAGATATACGGTCTGTACCTCTTCGTTCGGGATTTCGATTCCGATCGCCGCTTTTCCCGGGATCGGGGCTTCGATCCGGATGCCCGGCGCGGCCAGATTCAGTGCGATATCATCGGAAAGATTTTTGATTCTGCTGACCTTCACGCCGGAGTGAGGCTGCAGCTCGTAGCGCGTAACGGTGGAGCCTCGGGAGATGTGGATCACTTTTGCCTCGATTCCAAAGCTCCGCATGACCTCCTCCAGCTTCCGTGCGGTTCTGGCCGCCTGCTTCTTCTGCTCGGCGTGCAGATTCTCGGGCTCCTCTTCCGTTTCCAGCAGGGAAAACGGCGGCGCGTCGTACGTCGTGTCAAATTTGCTGGTGGTCACCTTGATCGTATCGTCCGGCTTTGCTTCCGGCAGCTTTGTTTCGACGGTATTGTTCATTCCGGGCAAAACAGTTTTAATGACCTCCGGATTTTCCTCCCGGCGGATTTCTCCGTTCCGGCCGGGGCTGGCAATCGTTGCGGGCCTTCTTTTTCTGTTTGCCGTCGTTTCAAATTCGAAATCCATATGGTAGTCGTCGCCGTCCGGACCGTCCGGGAATTCCGGCTCGTCCATGTCCTTGAAGCTCGACTCGATTACGGCTTCCGTGTCCGCCGCAGGAATTTCGCTGAAATCGGTTTTCAGAGGCTTTCTTGCGCTTTTTTCCTGTGTCTCGGGACGGCGCTCGGTCTTTTGCGCCGCAAAGCGCTTTCTGACGTCTCGGAACCAGCTGCCCGCAATTCGGAAGCGGGTTGCGGATTTTCGTGCGAAATTGACAATAGAAAAAGAGAACAGCGTAATCGCCACAATCAGAAGCGAGGGGATCAGAATGACGAGCGCTCCGGCCTTTTCAAAAAATTTCTGCAGCAGGCAGCTGATTCCGCCGCCGATAATTCCGCCGGAATGCGAGTTCCATAATTTGTCCATCGTCTCAAAAAAGGAAAGAGAAGCATAATCGGCCGCATAGTTGTTTGCAAGCGTATGGATCAGGGAGGCCAGGAACAAAACGAAAGCAATATACAGAATTATCGTTTTAGCGCTGAAAACGAGCTTCTCCGTGCCCCTTAGCAGGCACCAGGCCAGAACGAACACCGTGAGCATGATCACGACGGTTACGGCGCTGCCGAAAATCCCGTAGAAGATATTGACGACAAACCGTCCCACCTGTCCTGTTTTGTCCAGCAGAGAAAGAAACAGGAACACGCCGGACGCAAACAGAATTACGGCTGCGATTTCCTTTCTTTTGCTGTCGTCCTTGACCTTGACCGGTCCGTTCGCCTTATGCTCTTTCACCGCTCCGGATTTTGTGCTTTTCCCTCCGCCGCTTATCTTTCGTTTCCCGTTGCTCAATTCCAACGATCCTCCTATGCATACTGATCCTTGTCATTATACTACACTTCAAAGGGCGGCGCAATACGCTACAGAGGGATGCGTTCCGGGTATTTTTCCTTTATATATGCGATAAAATCGTCATATTGCGACCTGTTCCGAAGGACATGAAAGGCCGCTTCTCCCGCCAGCTGAAGGAGCTCGGCGTCCTGGTATAAATTGGCTATCCGGAACGGAGGAAGCCCATGCTGTTCCACGCCGAAAAAGTCTCCCGGACCGCGGAGCTCCAGATCTTTTTCGGACAGAGTAAAGCCGTCCGATACCTCTTCCATGATTTTCATCCGTTCTGTGATCTTTTCCGAAAACAGAACGCAGTATGACTGATGCGCGCCGCGCCCGACGCGTCCTCTGAGCTGATGCAGCTGCGCAAGGCCGAAGCGTTCCGCATTTTCTATGACCATGAGAACGGCGTTGGGAACGTCCACGCCAACCTCCACAACCGTGGTGGAAAATAAAATTCTGACGGTTCCTTCCCGGAAGCTGCGCATTACGGATTCTTTTTGCGCCGGCGTCATTTTCCCGTGAAGCAGTCCGCACGGAATATCCCGGAATACGCCCCGGGAAAGCTCGGCATAGCTGTCCGCCGCCGAGCGGACGCCGGGATCCTCTCCTTCTTCAATCAGAGGATATACCATATAGATCTGACGGCCTTCCGCAGCAAGGCGCAGGATCCATCGGTAAATTCTGTCGTGAAAGGAGTTATCAAGCGCATATGTTTTGATCGGTATTCTGCCGCGCGGCAAAGAATTCAGAACGGAAAGATCCATGTCGCCGTAAAGGATTAGCGCAAGGGTGCGCGGAATCGGCGTCGCCGTCATAACCAGGACGTCCGGCGTGTTGCCCTGCTCCGCAAGCAGCGCGCGCTGCTTCACGCCGAAGCGGTGCTGTTCATCCGTGATTGCAAGGCCCAATTTAAAATATTTGACCGACGGCTGGATCAGCGCGTGCGTGCCGACGATGCACTGCGCCGTTCCGTTTTCCACTGCAAAGAGCGCTTCTTTTTTTTCTTTTGCGGAAAGCGCTCCCGTGATCAGCTCCGTGCGGATTCCAAACGGAGCCAAAAGGCTGCGGATCGTTCCGTAATGCTGCTCGGCCAGAATCTCCGTAGGCGCCATATAGACGGCCTGATATCCCGCCAGCGCGGCCTTGAGCATCGCAAGCACGGCAAGAATCGTTTTTCCGGAGCCAACGTCGCCGAGCACCAGACGGTTCATCGCCCTGTTCGCATCCATATTTTCCGAGATTTCTTTCCATACGCGCTTCTGCCCTTCAGACAGCTCAAAAGGAAGCGTTTCGGTAAAGCGTTGAATTTCCGCGTCTGCAAAGGCGCTGCGAAAGGAAATTGCGTTCCGGACGCGATCCTCCGCGTCCTTTAGAAGCAGCAGCATCAGCTGCATCGTAAACAGCTCTTCAAATTTTAAACGCCTGCGGCTTTCTTCCAGATCTGCCGCGGATCGGGGAAAGTGAATGTTCTGCAGCGCGAGGCCGCGCGGCATCAAACGATACTTTTGCAGCAGCGCGATTGGGAGCGTTTCATATTCCGGCGGAGCAGTTTTCAGCGCTTCCGCTACGATGCCGCGCAGAAGATTCTGCGTCAGTCCCTTGGTCAGCGGGTAAACGGGCTGTATCGTAAAAAATGCTGCATTCCATCCGTCGGCATATTTCGTAAAAGCCGGATTTGTCATGTGGAATCCGTAGGAATCTCTGCTGATCTTTCCATAGAACGCGCAGAGCTCGCCTCGCCGGAGTGCGGGCGGCGGATATTTTCCGTTAAAGACGGAAAGATTCATCTCGCCCGTCTCATCACAAATTCTGATGCTCGTAATGCTGAGGCGGTTCTTCTGCATTCTGGTATCCGTATTGCGGACATACGCGCATACCGTAGCGGCCTCCCCCTCCCGCAGCTCGGAAATTTTGCGGACGACGCTTCGGTCCTCATAGCTTCTGGGGTACAGATTGCAGAGATCGTCTACCGTATATACGCCCAGCTGCGCAAGCTGTGCCGCGCGCGCCGTTTTGACGCCTTTTAAAAATGTTACGGGAATCGGCGGCATTTGATCACCTCCCGCCTATTATAAATGATCCGCGTATCGTTGACAAATCATTCGAAGCCCTTTATACTCATTCGTAAGAGGTGTGTCAAATGGTCAGGGTCATATCCGGCACGGCCGGCGGTCTGAAATTGCAAACTTTGGATTCCGGCTTTACACGCCCTACCCTCGGCAGGGTGAAAGAGGCCGTGTTCAGCATGATACGGGAGGAAATTTACGCTGCCTCCGTTCTGGATCTGTTTGCCGGAAACGGCGCGCTTGGGATTGAAGCGCTCAGCAGAGGAGCCGCGAAATGTTATTTTAACGATAAAAACCGAAAATGCTGTGAGGTGATCCGGGAAAACCTGAGCCATACAAGCCTTACCGACGCCGCGGAGCTTTCCTGCGCCGATTATTCGGAGGCGCTCAGCGCGTATCAAAAACGCGGACTCAAATTCAGTCTGGTGCTCATCGATCCTCCCTATCGAAAAGGGTTCGACCGCGAGTCCCTGGAGCTGATCTGCAGGCTCGGACTTGCCTCCCCCAATTGCACCGCAGTCTGCGAGCACGACGCGCAGGACCGTCTGCCGGAGCAGATCGGATGCTTTACAAAAAGAAAAGAAAAAAAATACGGAACCGTGGCGGTTTCCGTATACGGAAACGAGGTATAATTCATGGAGCAGGAGCATCATGTTAAAATCGCAGTTTATCCCGGCAGCTTTGATCCGCTGACGAACGGGCATCTCGACATCATTCGCAGGGCCTCCAAGCTGTTTGATTTTCTGATTGTGGGGGTTTTGAATAACAGCGCGAAAAATCCGCTGTTTACAAAGGAAGAACGCGTCTCGATGATTCAGAAATGCACGGGAGAAATTGAAAATATCGAGGTAAAAATGTTCAACGGCCTTCTGGTCGATTTTGTTAAGGAGAATAATGCGGTCGCAATCGTCAAAGGGCTGCGCGCCGTTTCCGACTACGAATACGAGCTGCAGATGTCAGCTCTGAACAAGCATATCGCAGAAGAAATCGAAACGATTTTCTTTATGGCAAATATCCAGAACTCCTTCCTGAGCTCCAGCATCGTCAAAGAGCTTGCCAGAAACGGCGGCAACATCCGGGGCCTGGTGCCGGACAAAATAATTGGTGACATCATGGCAAAAATGTATTAAAATAGGAGAAACTCTATTTATGCAGCAAAGGAGAACGTTGTACCATGGAGCTTCACAGTATTGAGATGTTAGAAGAATTGGAAGATATGATCGAAAACGGAAAGAAGTCTCTGATGAGCGGAAGAGTTTCCGTCGACAAAAACGAGCTTCTTGCTGTCATCGATGAACTAAAAAGCATTTTACCGGATGAAATCATCCAGGCCAACGAATATTATAAGGACAGCCGCGAGCTCAGAGATTCGGCGGAGCACGAGGCCGATACGATTATCGCGCAGGCAAACAAGGAAGCGGATGAGATCGTGGACAAAGCGCAAAACGACGCGGAGGCAATTATCGCCGACGCAAACAGCGAGGCGGACGCCATTGTCAAAGAAGCGCACCGCCAGCAGGCCGAGCTGATCAGCGAGCATCGAATCACCCAGCTGGCGACGGAGCAGGGAAACGAAATCATCGGCCAGGCAAATGAGCGCGCCAATGAAATCAAGCGCGCCACGAAAAAATACCTGGACGATAAGCTGAATTATGTTTCGGACATTCTGGCGAAAACATACAACGAGATCGAGGCAAATAAAAAGTCCATTTAAGCCGGCAGGAAGCGGCGCTTTCGCGAGCGCCGCTTTTTTTATGCTTTTTTTCGTAACATACTCCCCCCGGAAACATATTATAAAGTGAGGGAGCGCGCTCCCTACAATGTTCAGGGAGGTAATACGAATGGGTATTACAAACTCAAACAAACAAATAGATGTTACGCAGATAGATTGTGATGGTACGCTGAAGGTAACGCTGGCGCTCGCTGCCGCGCCGGATATTTCATCC
Source organism: uncultured Clostridia bacterium (assembly GCA_904420095.1). GTDB lineage: Bacteria > Bacillota > Clostridia > UBA1212 > UBA1255 > Egerieisoma > Egerieisoma faecipullorum. The sequence goes on along the minus strand of CAJFUB010000025.1, from coordinate 2,082 downwards.
AACCCTACGGATATCGTACTGGTGCTTGATCGTTCCGGCAGCATGACGGGGGTTCCGCTTGCGAATCTGAAGCTCGGCGCAAATACTTTCATCGATATCATCGATGAGGCAACGGACAGCTCTCAGGACGGAAACATCGGTTCTGGAAGCCATATCGGGATTGTCAGCTTTGCCGACACTGCGACTGCCGATACGCAGCTGATCACTTCCGTTGCGACGCTGAAGGCAGCGGTAGACGGGCTGACCGCAGGAGGACTGACGAATCACGCAGATGCTTTCACCAAAGCCGTTCAGCTCTTTGATCCGTCTTCTACAAATGCAAAAGTAATCGTCATGTTTACGGACGGAAAAACAACGACGGGGGCTCCGCCTTCCCCGGTTGCGGCGGCGGCAAGAGCGGCCGGCATCGTCATTTACTGCATCGGGCTGATCGGATCCGACGGGATCGATGTCAGCGTTCTGAATGATTGGGCAACCGATCCGGACGCTTCCCATGTAGCCGTTACTCCTAACGCCGAAGATCTGGAAGAGCTGTTTGCGGATCTTGCACAAAACATTTCCAAGCCGGGCGCGACCAATATCGTGATTGACGAAATGCTCAATCCCGATTTTAATATCACCAGCGTCACGCCGCCCACCGCCGGCACTGCAATGATGGTGAATGCAACCACTCTGCAGTGGAAAATTCCCGAGCTGGGCGTTTCGGGCAACGAGGGCGCTTCTCTGGAGTTCTTTGTCAAGCATGTAGGGCAAAGCTCTGGTACGAAATTAATTAACGAGGCGATTAACTACTCGGATTCGGAGGGGAATCTTGTGACTTTTCCGACGCCCTCCGTCAGAGTAGAATGCGGAATCGTCGTAAATCCTGAGCAGTGCCCGATTCCTGTGGATCTGTCCGTCGGCGGATGCCAGGATTCGCTTGTCGTGGATCTGGGCGATACCGAGCTCGAATCGCTGGGACGCATCGTGCAGCTGGATGTAACGGTGAAAAATGTTTGTCCCGGGAAACGGGTGGCGCTGGGCGTCATCCTGACGGAAGTCGATTCCGAGGGCATGGAATATCAGCGCGGTATGAAAGCGATCACCATTCCGGCGCACAGCTATCCGAATTGCCGCGACGTTCTGGTGAAATGTATTAAATTTGTGCTTCCCGAGGATCTGGACGTTTCCGGAGGAAGCCCGAACGCAATGTGCAATACCAGAAACCTGAAGGCTCGTTTTATTGCGCATAATATCGATACGGATTATCGATGCTGCGAATCCGTTTTAACGCTGTAAACAGACAGCGTCTGTAAAAGCAGTCAAATAAAAAACCGCGGTTCGTCTGGAAAGGATGAGCCGCGGTTTTGGGTTTTCTGCACAGGGAACCTCTTGCGTTTGCATTTTATCCTTGACTTGTTTTATATTCATCAGTATTATTAATATATTATAAATATGTACAATACTTAATGTAAGGTCATAAAGAAGGGATACGAGCTTTCTCCCTGCGGCACGGTCTGACGAAAGCAGAGGATCCCAACCGGTACAAAGGAGGAGGGCTTTTGAAGCGTTTAATCTTTCTGTCTGCAAGAATCAGGCAGTATTATCAGTCAAGCAGGGCAATTTTCTGCATTTTTATCGTCGGGAGCGTACTGCTGAACATATTGATTCTATACATGTACGGGAATACGGTGACATATATGAGGAGCAAGAAGCTCAATACCCCTTTGTACTGCAAATATACTGTGAACCTGAGCGAGGCCGGCTTCGCGGAGCTCTCCGCAGAGCTGGAGGAACGCTTAACGGGATATCAGATCAAGGACCTCACCTTTCATTCAGGCTGGGAAACGGAGGACGGCTTCGTTCCTCTGGCCGCCTCCCAAAATAACGATGCAGGTCTGGAATGGCAGAAGGCAAAGGGCCGAATTGCCTTTACCGATTCGGAGGTCAAAAGCATGGCGCGCTGCATCATCGTTCCGTACGACAGAAGCAGCCTGAAGCCGGGCGATACGCTGTCGATCGGAGAGCTGGGAGAATTCAGCGTGATCGGCGCAGGGACGTTTTACAGCGCAAATTATATCCCTTCGACGCTGTTCGAGGCGC
>CAJFUB010000024.1 GCA_904420095.1 uncultured Clostridia bacterium | reverse complement strand
GTCTTCTCGCCCGCTTCTGTGCAGGACGGTTCCTTCGTCACTTTGCCCTCGTCCCAATCGTGATCCAGAGCAGCAATGGTTTCCGTCTTCGTTCCGTCGCACACCGGGCAGCTGTACGTCTTCACGCCCGCTTCCGTGCAGGACGGTTCCTTCGTCACTTTGCCTTCGTCCCATGTGTGGGCTTCAAAATATTCTCTCTCGCAGATGGAGCATACCTTTTTATGCTGATTGTCGTCTACCGAAACGATCGTGAAGTTATGCTCGCAGTCCACGTCGTTAATCTGCACTGAACCGCTTGTTCCGCTGAACCGGTCTGTGATATTAAAGATCTCTCCCGGATTGACCGAAGAATCCACTTCCTCAATCAGCAGCTGCAAATCGCTCGTTCCGATCGAAGATGTTTTATCCAGTATCTCAAATACCAAAACACAGACCTCTCCGTTCACAGGAGGATCCTGATTAAAGCCGTCGGCCGAAGAAAAGACCACCGAATACGGGTTCCTCTCCGGATTGCCGCGCGTCAAGCTGAAATTGGAATTTGTCTTTACTTCCGACAGCGCAAGCTTCTCCGCATCGTACCCAACCTGAACCTTGAAATACGATATGCCGGGGTTGTTGTTCAGCGTCAGCGCAACCTCCACTGTATCTCCGATCGAGCCTTCCGCATTTCCGAGCACGAACTCCGGCTTAATCGAGCTGATTTCTACGCTTCCGTTCACCGTCGTTACCGCTACGTCCTGCAAATCCTCGTTATTGCTGTCCGCACACTCTACCGTGATTTCCGAGCTTCCGCTCGCCGCATCTTCATCGATCTCGAACGTCAGCTTTGCAATCACGCCGTTCCCTTCCAGATTGGAAGCGCTTGCCCATGTCAGCACGTACGGATTCTTTCCGAAATTCTCGCTTGCCGTGAAATCCGCAGTTCCCAAAGCACCAGTATTTTCCGCATTCGTAAGCGTCAGCACGCTCGCGTCATATCCGATTCTCAGCTTCAGATAGCTCAGTCCCGGATTTCCCGTCAGCGTCAGTTCTACTTCTACCGTATCTCCCGACGCGCCCTGAACCGTACCGGCCTGTACCTGAACCTCGCCGTCTGCAAGAATGCCAAACATTCCCATCGACGAAATGCATACGAACAGAGCCAGCACAATCGAAATCATTTTTTTCATAATTTTTGCCTCCGTTTTTCCTTGTTCCATTTCTCCCGCGGCTCCGCACTATGAAGCCGCGGGACGGTTCTATTCTTCGTTATGAAATATCCGTTCACGCCGTCTGAGGGCCAAGTTCAACGTCCCAATCCGCAAGATACTGCAGCAGCAGCGTTGCGTCCTTCCCGTTGAGTTCGCCGTCACAGTTGACGTCAGCATTTGATTCATCGACGACAACATCCCATTCCGCAAGATATTGCAGCAGCAGCGTTGCGTCCGCGCCGTTCACCACATCGTCTCCGTTCGCATCGCCGATTATTTTCTCTTCTACAGTGAACACAATTTTGTCGGATTCTACGTTATACCAGCTTTCTCCGCCCAGGATCACCGCGTGGTACGTTCCTGCGGGAAGCACCGGCAGAGGCGTGTCCTTTCCAACCTGGAAGAAAATCTTATCCGTTTCGTTATATGCCTTATCAAGCTCCGAAGAGGTCGCCGTTCTGTCGTTGCCCTCTACCTGATTCTGCGGATCATTGAAAACGATCGTTCCATCTCCGCCGATATACGCATATTGAACGGAGATCGGTCCGCCCTCTTCTCCGTATGTCGAATCGGCGCCTGCATAAATGCAAAGCCAGTCGGAGTTGTCCCGTACCGCACCTGTATACGAAATCTGGATCGGCTCGCCGACTTCGTACGTCGTCTTCTCCATGGAAATGGTTTTCTCGTCCGCAGGCTGCTCCTTCGCAATGAATTTGATTCCTACAACAAGCGCTGTATTTCCTGTGGAATTGAAGTGAGAAAGAGCAATGGGACCCTGATAGGTGCTCTCCGACACGTCGATGACGGCGGTGCGTTCGCCCCGTGCCCAGCTGGCAGCATCGGGATTCAGGACGGACGCATCCGTGCAGTTCGCCAGCGCAATGATCTTATCGGCGTTAGAATATTCCGTCTGATTTGCGCAGCCGATCGTCACGTTCTCGGACATCAGCGCGAAGCAGGAAGTCAGCGTCATATCTTCTTTCTTTGCCTCAAAGCCCATGTCCGTGGCATAAGTGACCTCTACGGACTCGAAGCCGGAAAGATCAAACAAACCGATCGGCCAGCTGTTGTTGTAGCCAAGGTTCTGCGATATTAGATCCGGATAGCCATGGCTCGCCCAGTTCTGCGAAACGCCCTCAAGCAGCGAAAGATTGACCGTATAATCGCCGTTTTCCGCCGTAATGAGATCTTTTGCAATTACCTCGAACTCCACTTTTTCACATTCAACGTCATACCAGCTCTCTCCGCCCAGGATCACCGCGTGATACTTTCCCGGAGCCAGCGTGGAAATGGAGTCCTTATTGTATACGATAATATTCTGACTATAGTCATCTTCCCCTATGGGCACTGCGGTTCTGTCGTTGCCCTCCACAGCGTTCTGCGGATCGTTGAAAACAACCGTTCCGCTTCCGTCGACATACGCATACTGCTCCGACACGTAGTCGTTCGGCTGAGGTCCGTACTCCTGACCTTCCTCCGGTTCCTTGTAGATGCAGAGCCAGTCGTTGTTCTCCGCGTCGGCGTTGTTATAAGTAACGGTAATAGGGTCTCCCTCGTAGAAAAGCGCCTTATCCAGCGAAACCTTCTTTGCAAGGTCCGTCTTAAAGGTTGCAAGAAGAACCTTGCTTCCGTCCGGCTTCTTGGCATAAATTTCTACGTTCTGCGCAACGCCCTCCTGATAAGAGTCGTTCAGCGTCTGCGTCAGATCCATGCTGAAGCGGTAGAACAGCGTCGCGTCCTTTACAATTCCCTTTACGGCGTTCTGAACTGCCTCTTCAGCATTCGACGTGCCGATCGCCTGCTCCGCGCCGTCATTAATTGTGTAGATCAGCGTTGTTCCCTCGGGGAACGCTCCGCCGAACCAGCCGCCCGCGGTCTTCGACTCGCCCTTCGTATAGAAGAACGTGTGTTCCTGCGCCGTCGGCGTCGCCGAGATCGAACCGAGTCCGAATGCGGAATCAAAGTTGATCGCAAAGTCGTCTTGCGCAGCGACCGTCGCAAAGCCGGCAAACGTCGTTACGATCATTGCCAGGACGACCAGTAAAGAAACGGATCTTTTCATATTTAATACCTCCATAAAAATTTATCAAAACTCATTGACATATATTTATGACAATTATTTGACCGTATTATATCAACAGAGCCGCCGTAAGTCAACAAGAAACGGCGACTCATCCGGATTTTTTTAAAATTTAACAATCAAAGTATAACATTTTTTTACGGTTTTCCCAGTTCTATGTCCCAATCCGCTAGATATTGTAAAATCATACTGACGTCGATTCCGTTCACTTTTCCGTCACAGTTGACGTCGGCCGCAGCCAAATCAAGGAGCACATCCCAATCTGCCAGATACTGAAGCAGCAGGCCCGCATCGATCCCGTTGATTTCCCCGTTTCTGTCGACGTCTCCGTATAAAAGCGCACGGATTTTATATGGAATTTCATGCAAAATGGCGTAGGAAAACGCGCTGGAGCCTTCCTGCACATACATCGTTTCAAAGCTGCCGCAGCCTGCGAGCAGATGGCTTCCGATATAGTAAAATCCATCCGGCATCCAGAGCGTTTTCAAATTCGGACACGCAGCAAAGGCATATCCCTCAATTCTGTAAATGCCTTCCGGAAGCACCGCGGAGGGCAGCGCGGAGCATCCATAAAAAGCGCCCCATTGAATGGCAGATTCATTAAAATCACCGATGAATCTTACTCTGTTGAGATTCCGGCATCCTGAAAAAGCGCCGGCTCCGACCGTCAGCGTTCCGCCTTCAAAAGTAAAATCTTGCAGTCCCGCGCAGCCTTCAAAAGCATAATCGGACACGAAGCCAAAGCTTTTTGCAGCGCCGAAGGCTTGCAGATTCGTACAGCCGCTGAAGGCCGCTTCCAGCACGCCCTTTGTCTCGGCCGCAAGCACGGCCTCGCGCAGCGACGTGCAATTTTTAAACGTCCCCTTTGGAACCCGTGTGATTTTTTCGGGAAACACGACGTGCTCCAGTGATATGCAGTTTTCAAAAATACAGGAATCTAAATCATAAATATTTTCCGGAAGCACCATTTCTCTTAGCGCGGCGCAGTTTTTAAAAGCTCCGTATCCGATCTCCAGCAGGCTTTCCGGGAGCTCGACCACAGCAAGAGAGGAACAATATTCAAATGCATAGTTTCCGATACGCGTGATTCCCTCTGGGATTGTGACCTTTGTGATCCGCTCGCAGCCCAGAAAGGCTTCCTCCCCGATCTCCCGCACGGGAACGCCGCCCAGCTCCGCCGGAATTACGACCTCCGTGCTGCGGCCTGTATAGGCGGTCAGGACAGCCGTTCCATCCTCAAGCAGCTCATACGCAAAAGGTTCCGCCGCGCGGCAGGAAAACAGGGAAACGGAGAAATAAAATATCCCGCAGATCAGAAACGCGTATAAAAATTTTCGCATGACGCCCCTCCGACATTTATTTTTAATACAACGTCATCATTGTATCATATAATTTTCGGAGGGGCAACAATTTACAAAAGCTGCGGGCAATTCTCGTGCGCCTTATACGCACGTACATATTCAATCAGCCATTTATAGTAGGTGTCCCCATGGCCGCCCTTCATGGGCTCGATGTCGCGGGAAAATTCCGGCGTATAATTATCGACAAATGCCGTTTTTCCGTCCACCACGAACCGCTGCGCAGCCCACTCGTTCCACCAAGTCACAGTAACGATGCGCGGGCGTGCGGAAAATGCGTTTTTCCACTGAAGATAGAACGTTTTGCCGCCTTGTCTTCCCAGCGCGGTATCCGTGCAGGTCATATACGTTGCCTGTGCTGCGGTGCAGACGCAAATCTGTTCGTTGTTTCCGTCGTAATCCTGACACGGTTTATTTTCATGGCTCAGAAAGCTCCATTCGCAGGGCGCCAAATTTTTGACAAGCCCCCACATTTTCCTTACCTCCGTATACGCGGGCGGATTTTCCGTTAGCTCCGTGGTAAGCGTAAACAACTTATCTCCCCAGTATACCAGAAGGTCCTTGTATTCTTCCCTGCTGAAATGCTCCCTGTACAGCTTGTCGCAGACCTCATAGCCGAATGCGGGATCAGTCTTGTTCCAGGAAACAACGTACGGCGTCTGCAGGCCTTCCTTTCGCATTTCCAAAAGCGTGCGCAGAAGTGCCTCCACCGGCTGCCGCACCATCTGATCCCAATAATCGCCGGAAGCGCCGGTATCCCAGCCCGGAGAAGCATTCGTATTGTCCAGAATAATAAAGTCGATTCCCGCAGCCTGCAGCATCTCCATATGACGGCGGATAATCTTCTGATCGTCGCTCCTGTAATATCCAAGCGCCGGCTCCGACCAGAAATGAAATTGTCCTACTTCGCCCCAAGTGTCTTTTCCGGCCAGAATCTCTGCAATATTTTTCGGTTTTTCCCCGCCATATTTCACAATCGGGTTGAACCACGTACTGTAGCAGATCCCCACAAGATCTTTTTTGTTTCCGATATCAAGTCCGTAATTCATTTTCCCAATGCCTCCTTTCGAAGCGCTGCAAAGGCGTCTTTCGAATTTTGTATCGTCTTTCTGTCAACACAGTATGCAAGCCGGAAATAGCCGGGATAACCGAAGCCGCTTCCGCTGACGATCACAAGACGATGCTTCAGCGCCAGATCGCAGAACGCGACGTCATCCTCGATCGGAGAACGCGGGAACAGATAGAACGCGCCTTTCGGGAGCACGCATTCATAGCCCGTATCCATTAAAATTTCATACAGTGCGTCTCTGCGCTCACGATAGGCTTCCAACCCAGCGACGTCCTCCAAATGGTCGGCAACGACTTTCTGGAAAAGCCCGGGTGCATTTACGAAGCCGAGCGTTCTGTTGCAGAAAATCAGCGCATCCATCAGTACGTCGGCGTTTCGAATCTGGGGATTGACCGCAACATATCCGATTCGCTCTCCCGGCAGCGCCAGGGATTTACTGAATGAATTTACAATAATGGAGTTTTTGAAAATAGCGCTCATTGCCGGCACCTTGACTCCATCATAAACGATTTTCACATAGGGCTCATCGGATACGACATAGACCGGTTCGCCGAAGGCTGCCTCCGCGCGTTCCAGCGCCGCGTTCAGGGCTTTCAGGCTTGCCTCGTCGTAAACCGCACCGCTCGGGTTGTTCGGAGAATTCAGAATCATCGCCTTTGTCTTTGAGGTAATGGCCTTTTCAATGGCGGGGACGTCAAGTCCGAACGTGCCGGGGAGCGCCGGAACGGGAACGATTTTTCCGCCGAAATTCGTTACATATCCTTTATATTCTCCGAAAAAGGGCGCAATCACGATGACCTCGTCGCCGGGATTCAGGAGTGAATCCATCGTCACGGAAAGACCTGCCGCAGCGCCCGTGACCATCATAATGTGGTTTTCGGTAAAGTCCACATTCGTTTCTTTTTTTAAATACGCCGCGATTTTTGCACGCACATCCGGAAAGCCTGCGTTCGGCATATACTTATGGATGCCGGGTTCGGAAACCAGCCTTTTCAGATCCTCCAAAACAGAGGCCGGAGGCTCCGGATCCGGATTTCCCAGCGCAAAATCATAAACATTCTCTTCCCCGTACTGTTTCTTCAGCCGATTGCCCTGCTCAAACATGGCTCTGATAGAAGAGCCCGCGGCTAAACTTCCCGTAATTCTTTCTGAAAACATCTCTCTGTTCTCCGCCTTTCTGCTGTCAAGATTTAAGCGCCGCAATCACGGCCGCAGGATCCGCCGCGCCAAATACAGCGCTTCCGGCCACTAAAACGTTCGCACCTGCTGCGCGGACTTCTTTACACGTTACGGGATCCACGCCGCCGTCGACCTCAATGTCCAGGTCCGGCATTCCCAGCTCGTCCGCCATCCTGCGCAGTTCGGCAATTTTACGCGTTGTTGACGGAATATAGGACTGGCCTCCGAAGCCAGGGTTCACCGACATCAGGAGCACCATGTCCAGATCCGGCAAAATAGCTTCAAGCGTGGAAACGGGCGTCGCAGGATTCAGCGCTGCGGCGGCCTTCAAATTTCGCTTTTTGATCATCTGGATCGTTCTATGAAGGTGAATGCATGCCTCCTGATGAACCGTAATAATGTCTGCGCCCGCGTCGGCGAACGCGTCTATGTACCGGTCCGGATTTTCAATCATGAGATGCACGTCAAACGGCAGCCTTGTCGCTTTCCTGGCGCATTTTACTACCGGAATGCCGAGAGAAATATTCGGCACAAAATGCCCGTCCATTACATCCACATGCACAAGATCTGCGCCGGCCGCTTCTATTTTCCTGATTTCGTTGCCCAATTCGGCAAAATCCGCCGAAAGAATCGACGGTGCAACGTATATTTTCATTGTATCAGTCCCTTCCGTTTTTTATGATCGATACCTGTTTTTATATTTTTCCTCGAGCTCCCCATAAATACGGACATACCGTGCGAGGCGCTGCGGATGCATCTTTCCGGAGGACAGCAAAGCTTCCGTAAAACACCCCGGCTCGCCGGTATGGCTGCAGTCTGCAAATCTGCACGCGCTTTTATTATTATACATCTCCGGATAATAGTCCTGCAAGTGCTGCGGTTCGATTTCATCGGACTCCAGCATGCTGAAGCCCGGAGAGTCAATCAAAAAGGTAGGCTGCCGAAAGCCCTCCGTTACCATAAAAAGCTCGGAATGCCGCGTGGTGTGGCGTCCGCGCCCCGTTTTTTCGCTGAGTCCGCCCGTATCCATCAGCCGCCTCCCCGCGATCGTATTGATGAAAGTGGATTTTCCCGCTCCCGACTGCCCCGCGACGACAGTGCGCAGGCCATCCAGAGCTTCCATTACCGGCAGAAAGCTTTCTCTGTCGCGTGCCGAGGTAATAAAGCATTTTACGGCGGGAGCATATTGTGCGAGGATCGATTCCGCAGCGTCGGGATCCTGATCCGATTTGCTGATTAACAGTATGAATTCGATGTTTTTTCGCTCCGCCATGACAATCATTTTGTCGAGCAGAAGCAGATCGGGCTTTGGATTTGCGGAAGCCGCCGCAAAAAGAAGCTGATCGACATTTGCCACGGCCGGCCGGCGAAGCTCGTTCTTTCGCGGAGCAATTTCCACAATCGCTGCGGTTTTCTGCGCATCGTTCCTTTCCTCGATCGATACGGCGTCTCCGATCAGGGGCTTCCGGAGCTCTTTGCGGAAAATACCGCGGGCGCCGCATCTGTAAACGCAGGCGCAGTCCGGCACCCAGACATGATACAGACCTCCGACGCCCTTCAAAATAATGCCGTCATTCATATACATTGATGGCTTTATACAGCTTGGTATCCCCTCCGACTTCTCCGATATAAATATATACTTTCGTAGGGGCTTGATTCAGAGACATCGGAATCTCGTATTCCAGCGGGAATTGATCTGCCGAAACATTGGGTGCCATATGGACCACTTCGGCTGTCTGATTTCCGTCTGTCATAACGGCTTCAATCCGGACGGAGCACGCGTTTCCGGTAATCTGATCGGAAGGAAACTCCAGATACATCTTTTTTCTGGGCGTAATTTTATCAACGTCATAGAAAAAGAGATTGACGGTCTCATTGGCCATCAGCTCCGTGCCGGGGGCGGGATATTGCGCCACCACCGTGTTGGAGGCATAGATATGTGTCGGAGAAGGAGACGGCGTTGGGGATGCCGTAGGCGCGGACGAAGCCGTAGGAAGACTGGTCGCCGTAGGACTGTCCTCACTCGGGGTGTGTTCGGGATCGAACGTGGCGCCGTCCGGCGAAGCCGTTCCCGTAGCAGGCGCGGAAGATCCCGTGTCCGGTGCAGGGGATTCTGTCTCCGGCATCGGCGTCGGAGATGCAGTGGGCGTCGGCGTCGAAGACTGCGCAGGCGTAGGACTCTGGGTGGAGGTCGGTGTCGGTGTAACGAGGATCTCATCGATCAGTGCCGACGGCGAGGGGTATACAATTCCCACATTCAGATTGACATTTGCTTTGCCAAGTTCTTTAATGGCGTCTTCCAGCGTCATCCCGATTACACGGGGAACCGTAACTTTCTTATATAATGCGCCAGAGCTGTAATAAATCGTAATTGTATCGTTTTTTTCTAAAATGCTGCCAGGACCGGGAGACGTGCGGATAATCTTGCCGTCCTCATATTTAGAGCTGTTCAGCACTTTGTACTCTACATTGATTTCCTGCGTCATAAGCTCCGTGCCGACCGCCTGGAAAGATTTGCCCGAATAATCGTCTACAATCACGGAGCCCTCTTTTGCAGAGACGGAAAGCGTGATGGAATCCTCCTCCTGCAAAATTTCACCGGCCTGTACGGATTGGTCGATAACGTACCCCGCCGGATATTCGTCGTTTTCAACGAGCTCCTGTTCTACGCGGATCCCGCAGCTTTCTACGGCTTCTTTTACCGTAGAAGCAAGCATACCCGTGTAGTTCTCTACCTTGTACTGGGTGATATTATAATTTGTAAAATTCTTTCGAACCATATTGTGCCGGGAAACGATGAAAATCAGCACCAGGATCGAAACGATGACCGCAGTGAGATAAGTGATCGTCTGGAGGACGACGTTCCGAACCATAGCGGTCTTTTCTTCGCCGGCGTTTTCTTCCGCGATCACGCCGCTGCTTTCTCCATTCAGCGTGATATTTTCTTCCTCCGGAGGGACGGTCATGTCCATCTCGTTTTCTGCATTTTCATAGTCCACCAAAAAAGAAACGTATGGGTTCTTCATTACCTTCAGAAGACGCTCATACATTTCCCCTGCCGACTGAAAGCGTTTATTTGTCTCTTTTCTCGTGGCCAATACGATCAGATCGTTCACGCCGTATGGAATTGTCGGATCGACCTCGTGCGGCGGTTTGATTTTGCCGTCAATATGCTTAAGCGCAATCGAGACATGGGAATCGCCGTCATACGGTACGCTTCCGGTAATCATTTCATACATTGTGATTCCGATGGAGTAAATGTCGGAGCGTTCGTCGACAAAGCCTCCGCGCACCTGCTCCGGAGAAAGATAGTGGACGGAGCCTGCGCTGTCGCTTGCAGCCGATTTGGTTGCGGAGGATACGGCTCTGGCGATTCCGAAATCCGTCAGCTTGACGACGCCCTCCTCCGTAATCATAATGTTCAGCGGCTTGATGTCGCGATGGATAATATTATGACTATGCGCGTGTTCAACCGCGGAAAGAATCTGCGCGGTAATTTTCAGCGTATTGCGCCAGGGAAGCTTCTTTTTGGCCTTGATCAGTTTATCAAGCGTCAGACCGTCTATATATTCCATGACGATATATTGAATGTCGTCGTCATTTCCCATGTCATAGATCGAGACGATATTCGGGTGGGAAAGCTTCTGCGCCGCCGTGGCCTCGTTTCTGAAGCGTTTGATAAACTCCTCATCGTAGCAGAATTCCTTTTTTAAAATCTTTACGGCCACTACGTTCCCGGATTCCAGATCGATCGCCCGGTATACAAAGGACATACCGCCCTCGCCGACCTTTTCATGGATTTCATATCGATTGTTCAGGATGTAGCCTTCTGTCAAATCGCTCATTTTATTCAAGTTCCTTTCCGATTACGGCTGCTCCGGCCGTTTTACAGCACCGCAGCAATAACGGTGATGTTATCCAGCCCGCCGTGTTCGTTCGCCGCGTCGATCAGGCGGCTGCAAATGAGATCCGGACTGCCTTCCTCCGACGCAATTTTCAGAATCATGCTGTCCTCTATCATTTTGTTGAGCCCGTCGGAGCAGAGGATCAGGATGTCGCCGGACCGATAATTGGATTCGAAGAGGTCCGGCCCGGAATAATTCCGGATTCCGAGCGCCTTTGTGATTTCATTGCGCCGCGGATGGGTTCTGGCCTCTTCCGCGCCGATGCTGCCGGCCCGCAGCAGCAATTCGACATAGGAATGGTCTGCCGTAATCTGACGAATAAAATGATCCGAAATCAGATATGCCCGGCTGTCGCCCAAATTCCCTATGATCAGTTTGCCTTCCGCTACAACGGCGGCCACAGCAGTAGTTCCCATTCCCAGAAAGCCCGGTTCGGACGCGGCTTTATATAATATGATATCATTCGCTTTTCGAAACGTGTCTTCGATAAATTGCGCAATTTGTGCGGAATCTTTTCGATTGCCGTTTGCTTTCGCTCCATCGATGAAGGTTCTGACCGCCACGGCGCTCGCCACTTCTCCCGCATTATGGCCGCCCATGCCGTCCGCAACGATAAAAAAGCTCGTTTCCGCATCGGCCGTATAATATCCGAAGCTGTCCTGATTAATTTTTCTGACCTGCCCTTTATCGCTTTTTGCGCAAAATTCCATCGATTATTGCCTCCGATTTTCATCTTCCGCCCGTCTCAGCTGCCCGCACGCCGCTTCGATGTCCTGCCCCAGGGTGCGCCGCAGCGTGACATTAATCCCGCCGGCGGCAAGTGTCTTCTGAAAAGACGATATGTTTTTCTTTGAAGCTTTTTCGTATCCGGTGCCCTCCACCCGATTGACGGGAATCAGATTCACATGGCATAACTTGCCTTTCAGCAAGGAAACAAGACGCGCGGCATGCGCTTCCGAATCGTTGATGCCTTCTATCAAAGCATATTCATAGGTTATCCGGCGCCCTGTATTCAGAATATAAATATTACACGCATCAAGTAATTTGTCAAGGGGATATTTCCGATTCACAGGCATCATTTCCGATCTTTGCGTGTCAAAAGGGGAATGGAGCGATACCGAAAGCGTAACCGGCAGTCCTTCTTCCGAAAGGCGTACGATCCGCTCCGCAAGACCGCAGGTAGACAGAGAAAGGTTCCGGCAGCTGATTCCCAAGCCGTCCATGTCGCGCGCCATTCTAATAAAGCGGACAACGTTTTCATAATTGTCGAGGGGCTCGCCGATTCCCATCATTACAACATGTCCGATGCGGATCTGCAGATCTGTATTCATGGTAATGATCTGTCCCAGAATTTCGCCGGCCGTCAGGTTGCGGACAAAGCCGGCCTGCGTAGAAGCGCAGAACGAGCAGCCCATTTTGCAGCCGACCTGTGTGGAAACGCATGCGGAATATCCGTATTTATATTTCATCAGAACGCTTTCGACAAAATTGCCGTCTCCAAGACTCAGAAGATATTTTACCGTTCCGTCCAGAGCGGATGTCAGCCGTCTTCGGATTCTCAGCCTGCCGGTCACATAGTTCTCCTTCAGCTCTTTGCGGAACGTTTCCGGCAGATTCGTCATTTCTTCAAAATCCACGCCTCGGTACAGCCAGCCGCGCAGCTGTGCGGCGCGAAATCGCGGCTGCCCAAGCGATGTGGTCAGCGCCTCCAATTCCTCTTTATTATAATCAAGTAAATTTTGTGATTTTGTGGCCATTGACATATTCCCCTGCCGTCATTTTTTTGGCAGACGGCCCCTGCAGCTCCGTAATTCTGAGCATTGCGTCCCCGGCTGCGACCAAAATGCCTTCTTTGGATGCCTCTGTCACGGTTCCCGGCTCCAAAGAGAGAGGACGCTTTTCCCCGGTCAGAAGCGTTCGCCAAATTTTAATGCGTGCGCCTGTTTCGTCGAAGGAGAAGCTGACCGGAAACGGGTTCGTGCCTCTGACCAGATTATGGATTTGCTGCGCGCTGGCAGACCAGTCGATTTTTCCCGTATCCCGGTTTACCATCGGCGCATACGTGGCCTCTTCGTGATTCTGCGGCGTACGCGTGAGCGTGCCATTTGCAAGCGCTTCCAGCGTCCGCTTCAGAGTAATGGGCCCCAGATGCGAAAGCGCGTCGTGCAGCTCGCCCATCGTCATATCCGCGTCAATCGGATATCTGTCCGACAGCAAAATATCGCCGGTATCCATCCCGGCGTCCGTCATCATCGTAGTAATCCCCGATTCCCGCTCTCCGTTGATCACAGCGTGCCAAAGCGGCGCGGCTCCTCTGTATTTTGGCAGAAGGCTGGCATGGACGTTGATGCAGCCCATCGGCGGAATTTCCAGAAGCTCTTTGGGTAAAATCTTTCCGTAAGCCGCCGTAACAAACAAATCCGGTTTATAGCTGCGCAGCACGCCCCAGAAATCCTCGGTCCGGACGCTTTTCGGCTGAAGGACGGGAATCCCGGCGGCTTCGGCCGTTTCCTTAACAGGCGGCGGCGTCATCCGGTATGTTCGCCCCTTTGGCATATCCGGCTTTGTAACGACGCAGACGACGGAATATTCCGTATGATTCTTTATCAGCATTTCCAGGCAGGGAACGGCAAATTCCGGCGTTCCCATGAAAATGATCCGCATGACCTCACTCCTCGTTCTCCGGAATTTTTTCATATACAAGGGCTTTGTCTTTGTATAAAATTCCCGACAGATGATCAATCTCGTGGCAGAGGATTACGGCAAGGTAGGACTCCGCCTCGAGCGCAACCTTGTTCCCGTCCGTATCCAGCGCTTCTACCGCAACTTTCTGCGGACGTTTGACCGTCCCCCGGTATCCCGGCAGGCTGAGGCAACCCTCGCAGCTTTCCTGCTCGCCCTCTTCCTTTGTAATAACAGGGTTAATCAGCGCGAATTTTCCACCCTCCCTGTCGTCGATCACCACGATCTGCCGCACGATGCCGATCTGCGGCGCTGCAAGCCCGACTCCGTCCGCGGCGTACATTGTTTCAAACATGTCTTCGACAAGGCGCCGCACGCCATCGTTGATTTCGCGGACGGGCTTGCATTTTACACGCAGAATTTCATCTCCGTTTTTTCTGATATTTCTGATTGCCATCGATACAATTTACCTCCCGTCGAAACGAATGGACAGATTTGCTCTGCCTCTGATTTTCTTCAACATTTTACCATCCTCCGTCCAGTGTGCCAAAAACTCTGTCAGGCTCGTTCTGCATTTGCTTTTCAATGTAATGACCCACCGGTATTTGTTATTTAATTTGGGCTGCTCAGCACGCGCAGGCCCGAGAATTTCTACGTCCGGGACGCCGGCATCTCGCATTTTTCCGCACGCCGCCGAAGCAGTTTCATAGGTGGCCCGATCCTCCTCGCCGCTGAAGCGCAGCACGCACATTGCGCAAAAAGGCGGGTAATGCAGATTCCTGCGCACGGTAATTTCGTTGGCGTAAAATTCCGCGTAATCATGGCGGCATGCGGCGGTAATTGCATAGTCATCCGTCTGATATGCCTGTATGATCACTTTTCCAGCGCTGCTCCCTCTTCCGGCTCTTCCCGCCATCTGGGAAAACAATTGAAAGGCCCGTTCTTCCGCCTTGTAATCCGGCATGTTGATCAGGCTGTCCGCAGATATTATACCAACAAGCGTTACGTTCGGAAAGTCATGCCCTTTGGCGATCATTTGCGTCCCTACCAGGAATTGGGCCTCGCCGGCTGCAAAGCTGCTCAAAATTTTCTCGTAGCCGTCTTTCCCGGAGGTAGTGTCCGTATCCATTCGGAGAACCGCAGCGTCCGGGAACAGCTTCCGGAGCTCTTCCACCGCTTTCTGCGTCCCCGTTCCATGCCGTTCGAAATCGGCGCTTCCGCAGCGCGGGCAGACGGCCGGCGCCGGCGCCGTTCGTCCGCAGTAATGGCAGATCAAACGGTTTCCGTGCTCGTGATAGGTCATCGGCACGCTGCATCGCGCGCATTTCATGATGCTTCCGCAGCTTCTGCAAAGCATCTGCTTCGCATATCCTCTTCTGTGTACGAAAAGCATCGCCTGCTTTCCGGACCGGTATGTTTCTCCCAGCGCATGTTTCAATTTTTCCCCGAAAACGCTGAAGTAATCCGCCGTTCCGGTTTCGCGGGCTTCCCGAAGATCCTCCAGGATCATTTCCGGCAGCGCGGCACGGTTGGCGCGTTTCGTAAGGCGTACGCAGTGAATCTCGTGCCGGACGGCGCGGTAATAGGTTTCCACCCTTGGCGTCGCAGAGCCGTACAATACCACGGCGTTTCGGATTCTGCCGATCGTCTCCGCAATTTCCGCGGCATGATAATGCGGCGCGGCGTCTTCGGAGTAATAGGACGGCTCATGCTCTTCGTCCAGAATAATCAATCTGAGCCGGCGAAACGGAGCAAATATGGCGGAACGCGCACCGATAGCAACAGATACCGCTCCGTTTTTTATTTTATTCCATTGCAGATTTCGTTCTCCGTCGCTCATCCTGCTGTGAAGTACCGCGACGTTTTCTCCGAATCTGCGGCGGAAATGGGCTGTCATCTGCGGCGTCAAAGAAATTTCCGGAACAAGCAGCAGCGCATCTCCGCCCGAGGCGATCGTCTCCGAAATCAGCTGAAGATATAGTTCCGTTTTTCCGCTTCCCGTAATACCGTGAACGAGACATTCCGCAAACCGGTTTTCCCGCATCAGTTCCAAAATAGCGTCATACGCCTTCTGCTGCTCCTCGTTTAAAACGTGCCGGTCGTAGGTCGGGAGGGGAAAGCTCTGACGGCTGAGCTTCTCACGATCTCTCAGCGCTTCTTCAGGAGACGGGGTTCTTGTCTCGATGCGGATATAACCTCTCTTTGCCAACGTATCCAAAACGCCTGCTCCGCAGCCTGCGTTCTTCGCCAGCTCCGAAACGGGACGGCTTCCCGCCTCCAGTTCTTCCAGAATGCGAATCTGGCGGATATTGCGCAGCGCGCCGGACGCAGCCGCTTCTCTGACCGTCTCCGGAGGAACGCAGAGCTGGGCATATTTTAACGCTCTGCCCTTCGGAGCCGGAGGCGGAACCATGCAGCGCACGCAGGCGCCAAGCGAGCAAAAATACATGGTTTTCATTTTCTCCGCAAGCTTCATTTCGTACGCTTCCAAAGGCGGGCGGATCGCGCTGACGCCGGTGATCGTTTTGAATCGAGCGTTTCCGCCGTCTTCGGGCTCATACGCCTCTCCCACGCGCCACACCACGCCGGTCTCCGGCCGTTTTCTGTGCCCGAACGGAACATCAACAAAACTACCTCGTATGATTTGGCCGTTTTGAATCAGCGTTTCATCTACGAGGTAGGTATATTCGATATCAAATTCCGCATTGCTCTGCAATAAATGGACTCCGATCTGCCGCATGGGGAATGGCAATCTCAAACGTATTTTTTGATAAACTCGGGGATCGCCGTTTCATCTCCGTTTATACTGATATAAAAATGTACGTTGTTTTTCTCCGCGATTTTCTCAAGGCCGTCGAAAAATTCCTTTAATGATTCGGGACTCTGATGAATGATGTATGTCAGTCCGTCAATAAAGATCGTCTCGATGTCATAATTCTGGGAAGCAACCCCGCAAAGAAATCCCAGAAACGCTTCCGAGCCGAAAACGGGATAATCGAGTATATTTACAAAACGGATTTTATGAGAAAGCTTGATGCTCAGTTCACTGCTGTCGTCGATATAGACAACGTTTCCGCTGCTGCTGTTCACAATATTATTCGCATTCTCCAGCATCTGCTTCGTCTTTCCCATGCCTTTTCTGCCGTAAAATACTTTTATCATATTTACCGCCTCCATTTCTATAGTGCTTATACTATACTATGTTTTTGTCGAAATTTCAAGCCGATTTTCTCCTCCGGCACAGCCGCAGACCGCCCGAATTCCGCGTGCCGGGCGGTCTGTAAAAAGTTGTATTTTTGGCTTTTTCTGCGTATTTTTATTCCTGTTCGCCCGCTTCCGCCGGCACGGTCTCCTGCGGTTCGCTTCCGCGCTTTTTATCGCCGATGCCAAGCAGCAGATTCAGCAGAATGCCGAAGATCGCCGCGCCTGCAATGCACGGAACATTGATCCCAAAGAAGGGGATATTTCCGCCAAACGCATAATTTCCTCCGATTCCGATCACCATGATCGAAGCGATCACCGCAATGTTTTTGGCGCTGAACATATCCGCCTTTCTGTCGATCATGATTGCAATGCCCTGCGCCGCAATGGCTCCGAACAGATAGATTTCAAGACCGCCGATCACTGCAAGCGGGATTCCATACACGACGCGGATCAGCGGCGTAAAGAAGGAGATCACCATTGCAAGGACGGCCGCCACGGCGAGAACCGGTACGGAAAATACTCTTGTGATCGCCATCGTGCTGATATTTTCCCCGTAATTGGTGCCCGCAGGCCCCCCGATAAAACCGGAAATCATATCGCACAGGCCGTCGCCAATCAGATTCCTGTCCAGCATATCAACCAGGCTGTAGCCGAGCTTTTTGCCCTTTTTCTTTGCAACGTCGTTGACATAAATATCAAGCTGATACATATGCGCCGTGGATTCGGGGATCGTGGCAATCGCAATCGGCATAATGGCGGCAACGGCTGCCCAGGAGATCTTCGGCAGCGAAAAGGCGGGCACCGCAAGGATGTCGTTCGGAGATTTCCATGGAGATTCCGCCAGCACTGCGTCCGACATCGAACGGAAAAGGTTCATGTCGCGGTTGATCAGGAAAAGGATAAGCGCCGCGGCGCATCCCGCCAGAGCTCCCAACAGCAGCGGAAGCTGTCCGAGGAAGCCTTTGAGATATCTGGAGAACAAAACCGTCGCCAGAAGCGTTATGAGAGAAATGACCCAAACCCAATTCGATGCGGACGCAGGCGTCTTCCGGAGCGTCTGCAGCTCCCATTCGATGCGTTCTCTGGCTTCCGTATCCTCCGCAGGAATCTTGTCCGCGGTTTTTTCCAAAAGAACGATCTGCGCTTCAATCTGTTCTTCCTCGCTGACCAGGCCGTCCGTCGGGCCGATGATATCATCCAGATACGTTCTATAATCCTCGGCCGCGTATTGATGCACAATCCCCAGGTTCTCCAGCTCAGGGCATACGAGTTCCTTGGGCGCCGCATCTGTAAGGGCGTTTCCCGCAAGCGTAAGGCCGATAATCATCGCCACCGGGCCCGTAATCGTAGGCGGCAGAATTTTTTCAACGGCATGTCTGCCGAAAAATTTTACCAAAAGTCCCGCGGCAATGGATACGAGTCCCGACAGAATAATGCCGAACTGGGCGTAGGAAACCAATTCCCTCGGTAAAATTCCGGTACTGTTGAATTCCTCGATCTGCTCGGCGGTTCCCTCTGCGGCAACCATGCTTGCTATCGCAGTCAGATAAGCAAAGCTTGATCCGTAATACAGCGGAATTTTTCTTCCCGTGATCAAAATAAAGCAAAGGGTGGCAAGACCGCTTGCGAAAATTGTGGTCGACACCTGGAAGCCCGTTATGAGGGCAACCGTAACGGTCGCCGGAAACATGACGATCACCTGCTGGATCGCGTACAGCAGGAGCTTCCCGGTTGTCGGGCGCTCCTGCGGCAGGTAGCCTATTATTTCTTTCTCTCTTCTCATTTGCTACTGCTCCTCTTTTTTTTACATCTGTAGAATTATATTTTATATGGCAGAATTTTGCAATCATTTTAGATACATTTTACAAAATTTAGTAAACCGAATGGGAACAGCAGCGGTCCTGCGGAAAAGAAACTTCTTTATTTCCATAAAAACGGCGGATAGGCGTCGAGCTCACCGCGGATATACCGGGCCAGCAAAAGAGCCTGTACGTTCGGAAGCATCCCCCACGTAATCTTTTCCTGCAGGTACGGATGTCTGAGGGTTTCCTTTTTTTTGGCCTGCCATGCGTTCAGAATTGCTTTTCTGCCGTTTTTATTCAAAAATACGCTTCCGTCCTCCTGCCGTTCAAAATGTCCCGCATTTAATCCTTTGACATTGATGGTAGAGATTGCAAGCCGATCGCAGATTACGCCGCGGAATTCCTCCATCAAATCCATCGCAAGGGAAACGTCTCCGCACCGATCCCGGTGCAGCAGTCCCGCATCCGGATCAAGACCCACGCCCTCCAGTGCATGGGTGCATTCCTGCAGCATCAATGCGTACAGGAAAGAAAGAACGGCGCCGAGCGGATCCTTTGGCGGATCCGAGGGGACCGCCGAGAAGAAAAAATCCTCTTTATTCTGTAAAATCACTTCATCGAGCACGCCGTAATAGCAGGAATCTGCCTCTGCCTCCATTTTCCGCAGCGCATCGAAGGATTTTGCCTCAGGCAGCATCTGATACGTCCGTTTCAAGAATGCTCCGGCGATTTTCAGCTTTACCGCATCCACGCGTTCGGGATATTCCCGCGCCGCCCGCTCGATAATCCATCGGGTATTGTATATTTTCCCGCTGACAAACCCCTTTGCAACGGCAAGGCTTGCCGTTTCGTCAGAAGAAATTTCGTAGAGCTTTTCCCGGAGCGCCCTGTTTGCACCCGATTTGCCCTGTATGCCTGCCAGAAATTCGCCGGAGGGAGAAAAAAAACTCAAATTGATTCCTCGCGCGGCACACGCGCCCATCAGAGAGGGAGAAACGCCTTTTTGGCCGAAGTACAAAATCGATTCGAAAGAATACAAGGGAAAACAGCCCGCCACTTTTTCTCCGATGCTGGCAATCACGTTCTCACCCTCAAGAGAGAGGTAACTTTCAGGTGCCATCACAAACAGCGAATTCAATAATTTCTGCATAAAATCAGCTCCTTTATCCACGGTAAAAATCATTGAAAGCAAGAAAGCCGGAGCATTCCTTATCCTGTTAGGTTTTAAATCACGATGCCTTCCATTCGAATCGGCTTGCCGTTCCTGTTTGCCTCGCTCCCATGTTCTTCCCGTAAAGCATTCATGGTCCGCCTTTATCGTAGCACGTTCAATCAGCTTATTTTCAGTTTATCTTAAATGTAAAAATATGTCAATCTTTTTTATTCTATTTTTTCAAAATCATTTGCAATTAATAAAATAAATAATTATGTTTTTGCGTTATTTTCTAATCAAATTTTATTTATCATTTGTATATAATGATATTTATATGAGAAATTTGCCAAAAAATGGCCGCCTGCTTTACAAGGCAGGCGGCCCCGGCACTCCAACCCCATATGCAATGTGCAAATTATTCTAATGTATCCCGAATTTCTTTCGAATCCGTCCCCTGGTCGCGTTTCGAGGAAGACGCGGTTTTCTTTTTCTGTATGACTTTGATCTCGTCCGCACGAAACGTTGCCAAATCCGTTTCCGTTTCTTTGTCAAGCCGGACTCTAACCGTCTCCCGAAGAAGATTGACATCTGTAATAACGCCCCTGCCTTCCGGAGTGTCTACGATGGAGCCCGCCCCGGGAAGTCTGCGGATCGCGTCTTCATAAGCTTCCTGCTCATATTTCAGGCAGCACATCAATCTTCCACACGTCCCGGATATTTTTGTGGGACTTAAAGAGAGGCTTTGCTCTTTTGCCATTTTGATCGATACCGGCTGAAATTCTCCTGTTGCGGATGCGCAGCATATGACGCGTCCGCAGATGCCGATTCCGCCTACGGCTTTCGCCTGATCCCGCACGCCTACCTGACGAAGCTCGATTCTTGTCTTGAACACAGAAGCAAGGTCTTTGACAAGATCCCGGAAATCGATTCTGGTGTCCGCGATAAAATAAAAAAGAATTTTGTTGCCGTCAAAGGTATACTCTACGTCGATCAGCTTCATTTGCAGGCCATGCTTTTCGATCTTTTCGCAGCAGATTCGGAATGCGTCTTTCTCTTTTATTGCATTTTCGTTATGAAGCCGAATGTCTTCTTCCGTCGCAATGCGAATCACGTTTTTAAGCGGCTGGAACGCGTCTCCGTCCTCTATCTCCCGGATGGGAGACACCGCCTCTCCAAATTCAAGCCCTCGTGCCGTTTCAACAATCACCTGCATGCCCGACTCGACGGCGAATCCGTTGGGATTAAAATAATACATTTTCCCTGTATTTTTAAAACGTACTCCTACTACTTCAACCATGATGAATAACCTCCTGTATCCGGATTGCCAATGCGTCAGCCGCAAGTCTGTAATTGACATTCTGCCCGATCAGACGCCAGGCGCTGCCAATTCGTCCGATACAATCCATCGCATCGTGATATCCGATTTTTTCGCTCAATTTTCGAATTTCACCCGCGGCGGGGACGTTCTGAAGCGGAATTTCTTCCCCGTATCGGGCGGAAAGCGCAAGATCCCGGAATACGGAATACAGAGTAAAGAAAAGAATCTCTTTTTGCGGTGCATATTCAGCAAGCAGCTCTTCCATATCGCAGAGCGCCGCGCCGCCCCCGTCCCGCAGAGCGCCGAGACATTCCAGAATGCGCCTGCAGAGATTTTCGTACTGCGCAGAATCGGCCATAAGAAGCGCTCTTCCGATGATCCCATCGGCGTATTCGCATAATATATGCCTGTCCGTTCCTCCGCCCCCGTGCGCCCGCTCGAAAGCGCAGACAATTTCTTCATCCGTATATCGTTTGAAGTCGATCCGGACAGACCTCGATTTCACAGTGTCGAGCAGCGCCCCAGAGTTGGACGAAATCAAAATCATAATAATATACGGCGGGGGCTCCTCCAATGTTTTCAGCAATGCGTTCTGCGCCTGTACCGTCATTTTCTCGGCATGTTCGAACAGAATTATTTTATATTTTCCGAAACGGGGCGCGGTGGAAATTTCTTCCTGAACGGAACGCACGTCCTCAACGCCGACTGTGGAACGCCCTTCTTTGGCGCGAATCCATATGATATCCGGATTCGTACCGCTCCTGTTCAAGATACAGGGCCGGCAGCTTCCGCAGGGAAGCGGGCCGCCGTGCTCACAGGTCAGCGCTTCCGCAAAGCAGAGCGCCATCGTTCTCCTGCCGATTCCCTCCGGTCCGTTAAACAGATACGCCTGTCCGACTCTCCCCGTTCGAATGCTGTCAGACAGGAGTTCTTTCACCTGCTGCTGTCCTATCAAATCCCGAAATGTCATTCTCAATCAATACTTTACAAATCGTTCGATGTCAATAACGAATACCGTTGCGCCCCCTACCGTCACTTCAATGGGGTATGACATATACCCCATCGAGGCGGCAGAGGTCATCGCGGTATTTACCGTTTCCTTTCTTGTTTTCGATTTGCTTTCTATAATGGACAAAACCTTGTCGATCCCCTCTTCGTCGACGCCGATCAGCATCGTGGTATTTCCGGCTTTCAGGAAGCCTCCCGAAGAGCACATCCGCGTAACGCGAAATCCTTGATTGTTTAACTCTTCCATGACGCGCGATGCATCGTCGTCATGAACTATCGCAATAATCAGTTTCATACCGATTCCTCCTGTATCAATAAAATACGTTTATAGTCCGTATCATATATAGAATTATTATACCGAATGATCCGAAAAGAATCAATGCTGAAATATTTGGCTCTGCTGTGAAAACTCTTCAATATCGGAATATTTTACCGCTTCCATGCTTTCCCGAAGCTGCCCTGTCGTTTTGCAGCCTATAATGGGAAACGCCGGAAACGGCGCGTATAAAATCCAGGCCAGCGCGGCCTGCGCAATCGTAATACCATATTTTGCGCTGATTTTCAGAAGCTTTTCATAAGTGCTCAGATTAACCGGATTGGAATAGCGCGCTCCCGCTTTTCCGTCTGGCAGAAGGTATTTTCCGTCCTCGCGGCGGAGCTTCGAGAAAAAGCCCTTTGCCTGCGAAGAAAACGCGAAAACCGGGAATCGCTGCTGCGCATACCAGGCGTATTCTTTCGGCGTCATTTCTACGAGCGTATCGTCGTCCGCAGTTCCCTGAGAGGTAACGGCGAGGCTCCATCTGATCTGCGAGGCGGCCGGAGCTGCAAGCCCGCGGCGCTCCGCATATTTCAGGGAGGCAGCGATGCGTTCCGAGGTCCAGTTGGAATATCCATAGCTTTTGATTTTCCCCTGGCGGAGAAATACGTTCATCCACTCCGTAATTTCCTCGGCCGGAACGGCAGGATTATCGCGATGCAGCCAGTAAAGGTCGATGCAGCCGATGCCTAGGCACTCCAGGCTTTCCTCAAGGTCGCCGCTGATTTCCCGAAACGAAATCCGCGAGGCGTGCATGTCGCCCACCTCTGGGAAGCCGCCTTTCGTTGCAATATAAAAAGACGATCCCAGCGCTTTGTCCATTCCGCTTTTTCTCAGCCACCTGCCGATCACCTTCTCGCTCATGTGCTTTTCGCCGGGCAGATAGTCGGAATAGACGTGCGCCGTGTCAAGAAGATTTCCGCCCTGCTCGCAGAACGTATCCATCAGGAGGCATGCCGAATCCTCCGGAACTGTTTTTCCGTAATAGTCAGTTCCCAGGATCAAGGGAAAAATGGAAAGCTGCGTGCCGGGAAGCTGCCAACGTTTCATCGGGAATCGCCCTTCCGCATTACAGGCCAAGCTTCAGGGCACCGATCTCTTTGATTTCAAGCGCAATTTCTTTCTCAATGCGCTTTAAATCGTTCCGGATATCCTCAACCGTCTCTTCCGGCTTAATATTCTGTTTTTCACGCCGTCCGCCGCGGAAATTATTATTTTTCTTAACGGGCTGGCTGGCTCCGGGATTGGCTCCTGCATTTTCCGTCTGTGCTTTGGCAGGCGCGGATTCCGTCCTGCGTTCGGCCGTTCCCTGCTGCGAAGCCTGCGGCTGGGGCCGATTTTCTCTGGGAGGACGCTGCTGATACGTTTTACTGTTATATCCGTACCTTTTATTATTTCCGTGTCTCTGCCGGTTCGGATGGTTGCCGTTGTTTCCGTTATTGCCCGCATTTGTGGAAGCGTTTTCCTGTGCCATAAATTTATCCTTTCTCCTGAGTGAATTTTGTTTTGACGATCGCAATCACTTCGCCCGTGGCGCTGTCCGTATAAGCGGCATATTCGTCGTTGAATTGCACCGCATACTCTCCCGAGGCCGCTTTCAAATTATAATATGCGTTCAGTGCAACGTCTTTAAAGCTTTGCGCTAAATCGTCCGTTTTATAAAATAGGCTGTCTCTGTAGAGCTGTTCGGAGGACTGGTACAGCAGCGGCTCATCCAGATCCGGATTATACCGTTCGATCATCTCCGGCAAAATGGTGCAGGAGATCAGACAGCACGGTTTGCGGTATTTTCCCAGTTTATACCGGTCAGCCGGAATAATGCTCTTGTTGTAGAGGCCGCCGAGCTTGCCCAGAAGCGAGTTGTCCGCAATATAGGCACGTCCTTCCGGGAGTGTGATTTTAACGAGCACGTCGTCGGATCCGGTTCCGGCGCCGTCCTTCGGATGCAGATACGCTTCAAAGCAGGGAACCTGGGCGCCGCAGATCGTTATGGTTTTCGTCAGCCTGCTGTTTAACTTCAGTCCGCATTCTATCACTTCTTCCGCTTCTTCCGCAGGGATAAAACAATAAACCTTCACACGCATTGCTCCATTCCAGTATTACTTGCATACGCGGTTATTATATATTTTTTTTGTAAAAAATGCAATGCGGATCCGGTTCGGACGCGCCGGCTCTGTTTTTACTTCTTCGCCGTAAAGAAAAGCCTGCGGAAGCCAAAAACAACGTCGCCGCTCTTTCTGACGGGGTAGCTCCTTTTTACTCTATCCGTAATTACTTTTTCAAATTCTTTTCCGGCCGTTTCTCCCAGAAACGCCAGATACGGCCGCAGTCTCGTCCCTTTTACCCATTCTACCAGAGCTTTATGACTGTCAAGCACATGGTAATATTTCGTTTCCCAAAGATCAAAGGAGGAAGAACAGCCTGCCAGAATATCAAAATATTCTTGGGGCGCAAGGGTTTGATTGGGAGGCAGCGCAACATCCTGAAGCCCCCATTCCGGCTCTGCAGCAGTTTCTTTTATCAGTTTGAACAGCGGCTCTTCTTCATTTATCGGAACCTGCGCCGCTAAAATTCCGCCGTCGCTTAATTTGTCCATCAAGGAAGGAAGCAGAGTATCGTGATCGGGAATCCACTGGAGGCAGGCGTTGGAGAAGAGCAAATCATATTTGCCCGCCAGTGCAAGCGCATCGCAGACGCGAAATTCGATATCGGGATAATCTTTCCTCGCTTTTTCAATCATCTCAGAGGAAAGATCGATTCCGAGAAGCTCTGCATCGGGGAAAATTTTCTTCAGTACGTAAGTGCTGTTTCCCGGACCGCAGCCAATATCGGCAATCCTTCTAGGCTTACTGTCTATGATACGCATTGCCAAATCTACAGCAGGTTGTGTTCTTTGATTCATAAATTTCAAATATTGGTCCGCATTCCAATCCGTCATATTCCTCGCCTCATTCTCAGCATATAAATTACGGCTTGACTTCCGTTTTTTCCATTCCAATGCTGTTTTCTCCAGCTTTTTCACAAATTCATCTTTTCCGTCGCAGTATGCGTCAATATCATACGGGAATTCCCTGGCAAGCTTTTCCTTCAGATTTCCATATTCCTCTGCGGCTTCGTTGTGGGTGCGCAGATAATCGCGAACGGCAAGATGCCTTTCGATATCCGCTTGGTTCGTTGCCTCAAAAATGTGTATTTGGTGCGTTCTTTCCGCTCCGCCCTTTCGAAGATACCGTCTTCCCGCAATTCCAAATTCCCCCAGATATTCATAGCCGATTTTTTCAAATTCCGATGCCAGCTCATCGACTTTTCGAAGATCTGCAACGATCGGCATCATATCGATAATCGGCTTTGCTTTCAGGCCCGCTACCGCCGTGCTGCCGATATGATGAACGGCAACGCAGTTATCTTTCAAAATGTTTTTTATCATTTCTGATTCTCTCTCGAATTCGGCCGCCCATTCCGGGGAATACGCTGTTACAACGATGTGCTGCGGCATAGAAAAAGCTCCTTTCAAATCACAAAAAGCAGTCGTCCGCTCCGCGCCCGTTTTCTTTCGCGCTTCCATTCCAGCGCATCGTATATTCCGCTTCTGCCGTATCCTCATCGATTCCTTCAGCGGAAATCAAGAGCCCTTCTCTCTGGTAAAAATTCACCGCGCGCTGGTTTTTCTGATAGACATTCAGCGAAAAAACGGGATAAATTTTTTTGATATGTTCCAAAAGACTTTTCCCGATTCCGGCGGAGCGATATTTTTTATCGACAAAAATCCCGGCAAGAAAATCGCCCGTCATTCCGACAAATCCTTGTATTGTCCCGCTCTGCTCATACACATAAAGATCGGCCTGCAAAAGCTGCTCCTGCACCAATGGAAAGTGAGACATCCAATATGCTTCCGGTACAAAGCCGTGCGTTTCAATATTACCGTCTAGCCAGATCCGCATAACCTGCTCTGTGTCCTTTTTTTCAAATTTTCTGATCGGATAACCCATGACATTCCTCCGGTTCTTTTCGGCCGCGGCATTAAATCGTTTGCGATCGATCACGCCCGCTCGGCAAAGCCAACGCATTTTGTTTTGGCGCCGCTCATTGTCGTGTTTTGCTATTCTTTTGTTTATTTGATATCTCCATATTATCCTGCCTATATAAGCCAGTGTTATCCGTTCGTTATAGGGCTTGATAGACTCGCCCCGCAGCTGCGGATAAAAGCAAAAAGTTCTAGTTCCGATTGTAAGCGATTTTGTTTATAAATTCAAGGCACGCAAAATCTTCTGAAAAGTTAAAATTTGCAAGTATTTTCACCGCTTGCGACTTTTTGATTGCACAAAACCAAATGCTATTTTTTATTGCCTTCTTCCTGCTTCCTACCGGAAAACCGCTCATTCTGTAAGCGGCCTTACTCATTTTGAGAAGGATCGCAGTTTCCACGCATGTCCATTGATAAACTGTCTTTTTGACGTAAACATCTGAAAATGTTCTCCTCTTTCCTGCTCGACGGCAGAATTTTGAATACGGAAAGAGGCACCCACGCCATGAAACAGAAATTTTCGCCGACAATGATTCAAAAACAGGAGCAGAAGAGGCCGCAAACAATTGAAAAAATTTCGAATTGCTCCGCGGCAGGCCCTTCATCTTATTAAAATAAGAGGGATAGATCACGAAATGCCCAGATTCCGGTTTATTTCATAGTTTGGCAAAAATGTCAAATTCGGTGTTTTCGCAGTTTGCAGTATCACATATACTTGCTTGCCTGTAAATTAAATAGGCGTGCATATTCTCCGTTTTGCCTGAGCAAATCAAAGTGTGAACCCTGTTCAATGATATGACCGTCACCGATAACCAATATTTTATCCGCAAGCGTGGTATTCGAAAGACGATGGGAAATCGTGACTGAGCTTTTCCCTTCGCTTAGATTATACAGTTGCTCGAAAATTCTGTCCTCTGAAATCGGATCAAGCGCGGCAGACGGCTCGTCAAGAATCATATATTCACTTTCTTTGAAGTACGCTCTGGCAAGTCCCACTAGCTGCCATTGCCCGCCGGACAGATCCCTTCCATTATCGGCATAATATCTGCCAAGCACACTGTCAAAGCCCTGCTCCCAGGTCTTGAATATCTCACTTGCGCCGCTGAGATCACAAGCCTTTTTTAGTTTTTTATCGTTGAATCGCTCATTAAAATCCGAAAGCGCAATGATTTCACGGAGCGGCAGGCAGTATGTAACATAATCTTGGAATAAAACACCGAACACCTTCCGTACGGCATAAATATCATACTCCTTTAGGTCAATACCATCCAGTCTGATGCACCCTTTTTCCGGATCGTAAAATCGGAACATCAGTTTGATAATTGTGGATTTTCCTGCACCATTGAGCCCAATTAGTCCGACCTTTTCATACGGCTCAATGGTAAAAGAGCAGTCGTTCAACACATATCGCTCTGTGTTAGGATAACGGAAGCTTACATTGCAAAATTGTATTTGGGGATTATTTGAGGGTTTAAGAGTTCCGCTTTTTTCGACCTCAGGCTGCATATTCATAAACTCTTGAAGTTCGATAAGGCGCGTGTTATTTACGAGAAATTGATTGATATTATTTACTAAGCCTTGCGCTTGTGCTCGAAGGCGAGATACCATACTGAGGTTGTATTGAAGATCTCCAATTCCAATTTTTTGATTTATCACGTCAAGCACAGAAAACGCTAACACCAAAAACGTACTTGATGTATTGATAAACATAATCAGCATATTGATAATATTATGGCTGATATCCTCATTTTTGTTAATTCGGTAAAGCTTTTTCCAAATGTCTTTGTATTTCTCAATAAAGTATCCGCCAATATTATTTAACTTAATTTCAAACTGCACGTTATTATCAAAGCAGATATTTTGATAATAGTCCTTTTTGCGATGATCTCTGAGTTGCTCTTTTTCCATTTCTAGTTTGTGTTCCGTACGTTTTTTATTATATATCAAAAACGGAATCAGCAGGATAAGCGTTGCAATGCCGATCCACCACTTATAGGTACATACAATGATAAATGTAGCAATTACATTGATAAAAGAAGAAAGAATATCGAATACAAGCCAAGTCATTTGCGTAATAATTCCAAAATTGCTTCTTGTATGACGTACTTTATCGCCCATTTTTGCGGAATCAAAAAATGATAAATCCACGCGAGAAGTTTTTTCCATCATGACAGTTTCAATGTAAAATTGCAGTTCATCGCTATAACGATTATTAATATATGTATTGAATTGTGTCAATACATATGTAGTAAGACGCAAAGCAAGATAAACCGAAAGACAGATGATTACGGTATGCTTGCGGTTTTGATAATTTAGGATCCCATTTATAACCTCTTTCCAAAGCCAGATATTTACAAGCGGAATGGCAGTAGTGGAAAGCAGGATAATGAGCTTCAAAGAAAAATAGAATTTTGATGCCTGATAACTGGTTTTAATCCCAAAGCATACGTTTTTGAGAAATCCGGAGAAAAATCGTTTAATCCTATTCACATCAATTCTCCTTTACTGTGTATTTTTCGCGCTGTAAATTGTATAATTTTGCATAGAGGCCATCCAAAGCAACGAGTTCTTCATGAGTCCCTTGTTCGGTGATTCTTCCGCTATCAAGAACAATAACCTTATTTGAAATCCTTGCCGCAGATATACGGTGGCTAATCATAATACCTGTTTTCCCGTCAGAAATGTCTTCGAAATTTTTAAATATTTTATCTTCTGCCTCCGCGTCCAGAGCAGCGGACGGCTCGTCGAAAATAATAACCGGAGCGTTTTTGAAATATGCGCGCGAGAGCGCAATCTTCTGCCATTGTCCTTTGGAAAGCTCTGTCCCCTTGTCATCAAATTGCCGCGTCATATAGGAATCAAGACCGTTTTCAAGTTGCGCGTTTAATTCTTCATAAATACCGCCTTGTATCAGTACGCTTTCGATTTCTTCGCTGTTGTTTATTCTTTCAAGATCAGAAAGCGCAATATTTTCCCGCAATGTTAGAGGGTATTGTACAAAAGTTTGAAATAATACCGAGAACAATCTTCGGACATCTTGAATATCATAATCCGCCATCGGAAACCCATTGATTAGGATCTGTCCGGAATTGATTTCATAAAGGCCAAGCATTAATTTAATAATTGTAGATTTGCCCGAACCGTTCATTCCAACAATAGAAAGTTTGTCACCTTTTTTTAGTGTAAATGATACCCCTGTCAAAATATATTGATCGGAGGTAGGATACTTGAAAAAAACATTATCAAAAACAAGCGAATCAAATGAGTCCAATTTTCTTGTGCTGCCTCCTGCATGCGGTACTTGCATATCAAAAAATTGAAATAAGTATTTCATATTGGCGGAGGCACGAACAACACCATACAATATCGTTCCGATCATATTTTGAAATGATGTGGTCGCTGTTAATGCAAAACCAATATACAATGCTACATCGCCAATACTGATATCGCCAGATATCGCCTTAAAGACTACAAAAAAGCTGAATATGATTTCACCGCTGCGCATGATAAGCTCAGTAAGCATAGCGGAGAGCATTCTTTTCTTATCTAATTTTTTGTTGGCAATGAGGTAAGCGTATTTTTCCTCATTATATCTTTTCAAAAGCGGCTGAGTGAGATCATACATTCTTACGTCCTTAGCGGGCCACGCATCGGTCAGCATCCACCGATAATAGCAAAATTTGCGGACATCCGGCGCTTGTTTTCTGCGAAGCATATCCGCTTTCCTGCGAAAATGAATTTGAGAAAACAGCCCGGGAACCGTCAGAGCAATGAATATAAGGGAAAAAGCCAGATGAAACGAAATTAATTCTGAAAAGGCCACGATAAATGATATTAGAAACGAAGCCGTTTGGATAATATAATTCGGTAAATTGACTGCCGTCATCTTTAAATATTGCACTTCGTCAATCAAGTTCTTACCATCCGATGTATCAATAAATGACAAGGGTATTGAATTCATCTTTTCAACCAAGTTACACGTGTAGAGATGATCGGCTTTTTTCTGCATGGAATCATTGCATACAGCTTGTATGGATTGAAAAACCTGTAATAACACAAT
Organism: uncultured Clostridia bacterium; assembly: GCA_904420095.1. GTDB lineage: Bacteria > Bacillota > Clostridia > UBA1212 > UBA1255 > Egerieisoma > Egerieisoma faecipullorum. The sequence goes on along the minus strand of CAJFUB010000024.1, from coordinate 8,175 downwards.
ACTGCTGACATACAGCCAGACATATTGAACGGCCGGTTTCGATGCCGCTAAGCAATTCAGCAAATCCTTTAAAATATAGGTACTCAATAACGGAGTAATAGAACAGGCTAATTGCAGAAGCAAATAGGCGGCAAATAGTAATCCGCTCGATTTATACAGCAACTTAAAGGAGTAATTCAGGCTTTTTAGAAATAAGCGCGAGTCTATAAAGAAAATTTTGTAAATATACTTCTTTAGCATATCTTTGCTCGCTTTCTTTAATAGTTTCATCTGCAATTTACAGCAAAAATATTGGAGTATAAATTGTAACAGGAAATAAGTCGCAAAAAACCCAATCTATTCTGTTTGATCAATTAAAAACAGTCCCTTACTAAAACCGCCCCGTTGCTCTTTTTTGCATCAATTCCCTCTTGCCAAAAAAATTTATCAAATTGAATATTGCATCTAATGCTTCTAAAATATCCGACAATTCTTCTATTGAATTATCACTTATATACTCGTCAACCTCCTCTTTTAATTTTTCTATAAGTGCCGTTTGACCATTTTTCTCAATAATTTCAGGTATATGATTTTAATCTCTTCCAAACTTCCTTACCAATCAAAAGTTATATTCTGTTTTACTAATCAAATGATTATACTTAGTTACTCCCACCTGATAAAGTCTAATCAATTTTATTTAGAGATTATCTTCTGCCTTGTTTGTAGTGCTTTTGATTATCTGATATATTCGTCTGGACAAATGTTATCGGAGTTGATAACATTTGCCATTCCAAGCACGGATAAATACTGTTCTATATGTATAGTAGCAGGTCTTAATCGATTTTACAATAGAATTTCAAATTTATATCACCCAGAATCTTTAATTTGTGTTTTAAAAATTGTGGGCGGACGGACAAAAGCGAAGTCGTAAAAAAGCATAGAGAAAGCCGGCGACATTTCCAAAACCGATGATTTTGTTTCTGCGGGGTTTTCACAAGGCTATGTAAGGAAGGGCTATCTTGAGCGTGTCAGACACGGCTATTATCTTCTTGCCGAGCAGGAAGATATAAGAAGAGCAAGTGCTTGCTGCGCTCCTCCCAGAAAGGATTGTCTTTGTAGAAGCAGCGCTGTTTTACTACGGCCATAGAGATTTCGCACCAAGACAGTGGGCGATGGCTGTTCCACGAACATTTTTATGAACAAAACCGAAGATTGACTTTCTTGTTATAAAAGTATATTTTTTGCGGTCTACTCAGTTTGAAATCGGAAAGATAGGCAAAAATTTTAACAGTACAAGCTTGCTGTTTATGATCGTGAACGCATCATTTGCGATTGTTTTAAATATCGTACAAAATTGAGCAACGAAATATTTAACAGGCCGCTCAATGTCTATACTGCCGATGGAAAGAAGAACCTGAGCAGTCTTTTGAGATATGAAAAAAAATGCACGTTTACAAAAAGCTGATGGATGTAATGGCGGTGCTGCTGGGGGCTGATGTTGCCGCTTCTATGCTTACGCGGCTAAAAATAAAGCCGTCGAAAGCGGAAGAAGCGATCGGCTCTGCCTGTAGCTTTTTTGCCAGCAGAATTTTTCTGTCGTTTGGAGCAATCCAAATATGCCGAAAACCTTGTGCTAAAAGGCGGCTTGTTTCTCTATTCGCTTACCAGCTTCGACAGCAAAGTTACAGTGGATGTAGACTTTTTACTTCGGCAAGTACCGAATACGCCAGAACAGTTAAAATTTGTTTTGAAACAAATCACAGCTGTTCCCACGGGCACTGATTTTGTAATTTTCGAAATAAAGGGGATTGTGCCTATTGCTGTCGCCAAAAAATATGCCGGGATCGCGCATTGATGGTTGCTCGTATCAAAAACACAAGAACACCGTTCAGCATTGACTTCGGCGTGGGAGATAGCATTAGGCCTTATTACCCATTTTATTTCTATTCCCTTTCTCCCTCTAACCCTTATAATATGTAAAAACAATTGCCATGGCGCTGCAATCATACAAATTGCAGCACCATAATCTTCCAGCCGTTCTGATCCTTCTTCATGGCATAAAATCCACATAGTCTGCCCCAAATTAGTTTTCCAGAGTGACGCGGATAACCACAGCATCGTTTACCACATCTAACATATCGGCACGAGCCTTGGAATCGGCTGGACCAGCCTGTGTTGCACCATCAAAAAGGGGCTGAATGGGAGCGCCGTTGATGGCAGCTTATCATGGGACGCTGGTTTCATCCTCTCGCCTTCGCCTTGTGCGCTGCCATCCGTAACAACTATGCAGCGCGCAGGATTTCTGCATAGTCGTTCAGTTTTGCATTGCCCCATTTTCTCTCAATTATGCTCTTGTTTATAAATAATGAGATCGTGATCATAGCCTAACGGTTCCGATAGCGCATATCAAATTTCTGTTGTTTAGCGTTCTTCCACCATTTCACTTAACGGCGGTATGTGTTATGCCATTCTGCATAGGGCACGGCGTCTTTGCTGGGGCGCCAATCGGCAGCAGACAGATAGGCGTTATGTGTCCGGGCAGATCAAATGCCTTTGCCATTTGCCTTGCGTCAAAGCGCCGCACCCATACAGAGCCAATCCCCAGCTTCCATGCCCAGTGTCATGTGTGTGCAGACAATGCTCACATCCATTTTCCCCGGCTCAATCGGACGTCAGAAAAGGAACGGACAGAATAGCGGTCGCCGCAAGTTGTAAAAAGTCCGTTCCAAGCCTTCTTTTATTTCGCCGGGCGAAGCTGGGAATAACCGTTCCACGCAAACAGAGCTTCTTCCGCTTCATCCCCATAAACTTGTTCTACATCACAGATATACAGGTAATGGTCGCCCACTTCGTGGTACTCCTTCAGATTACAAACAATGGCAACACGGCTGTGAGCGGGGATTTTGATAGAGCTGCCCTCCACTTCGGCAAGCTCTATATTGAATTTGGAAACCTTATCTGTATTGCGGCCGGTGGTGCTGCCGCAGCCGAGCACGGCGTCCGCAATCTCTGCACCAGGGACAGTCAGAATGACCTTCTTATTATTCCGCACCATTTCGCCGCTGTAGGAGGTCTTTGCCATGGCGTAAGCAATCATACTTGGATTGTAGGAGAGATACGTCCACCAAGATACCGTGGCGAGATTGGTAGAGCCATCCGGCTTTTGGGTGCATACCACTGCTACCGGGTTAGGTGAAGTCAGCCCGGAAGCCTTAGGCAAAGTAATTTGTTTCATTGTAATCCGTCCTTTCTGATAAATTATTGAATGGATTTTCCAAGCGCATAGGCTTGCCCGATTTCTGTCTTTCCTTTGATATCGCCAGCTTCCATATTGCCTCCGGCCAAGACATGACCGAGATTTTTCCACCGCAGGTGTTCCAGCAGGTGGTCATAGTAAAGTACGGCGTCATCAAATCCGTGGCCTTCTGCCGCCATCAAAAGGGCAGACGATTTCCCATTTCCTCTGAGGAGGTTCCCGTCTCCTTCCTCCAAAGCAAACAGACGGTCAAGGGCTGTTCTAAGCTGTCCGCTCATCGTCCAATAGTACAGCGGACTGGCCAGCACAACCACGTCGCACTCTTTTACTGCGGGATAGATCTGCGCCATATCATCTTTCTGAACACAGGGACATTCCTTACTGCTGTGTCCGCCAAAGCAGCCTTTACAGCCATGAATATCCATTCTGTCCAAGAAAAACTCGGTTACTGTATTGCCGGCGCTTTCTGCCCCTTCCGTAAACGCTTTAACGAGGGCGGAAGTATTTCCCGTTTTGCGAGGGCTTCCGTTTAAAATAACAATTTTTTTACTCATTTCTCATACCCCGCGCTTATTTTCTCATCAGGTCTGCGCCGCTGTGCCATGCCTGACCGACCTTTTCCCCAATGGCATAGTACCCATTCTGCATTTGGTCAAACACAAAAGCGTGGAGTTTTCCGGCGTCGATCTTTCCGGCGTCATCCAAAACTTTTTCGTCGGCAATCACATTGATAATCTTTCCAAGCACCCGCAAGCCATAGGGCTGGGACTGCATTTCTACAACCTCACACTCCAATGTGAGCGGATATTCGGTAATGACGGGGGCGTCCACCCGCTCGCTTTTGACCGCGTGAAGTCCAGTGCGTTCAAATTTGTCTGCCATTTTGTTGGAGCTGGCGATTCCGAGAAAATCCGATTCCCGCAGCGTATCTGTTCCCGGAACAGCGAGGGTAAAGGCTTTTCGTGTTTCCAGGTTGGCCACCGTCTTGTGCTCGGCCTCCAGATTCAGCGCGACCATATCCTCCGCGCAAATTCCGCCCCAGGCCATCATCATCACATCGACGGTATCATCTTCGTTGTAAGTACCGATCATATAGGTCGGCATAGGAAACAAGTAGGGCTTAACGCCTAAATTCTTTGACATAGTTATAACTCCTTTCCATGTTAGCCGGATTGACTTTATCCGTTTTTACAATATAATTATAATTAGAATAGAAAGTAAAACAAGTACGCACATAAAAGTGCGATACTAACATCAAAACAATATACTTACTTTTAGGAGAGTGTAAAATGAGCATAGAGTGCATTAAGAACGCCAATTTGGAAGAAACCGGATTCAACTACACTATGTCTTTGATTCAAGGGAAATATAAGATGTTTATCCTGTATGCTTTAATGGGATTTAAGGTTGTTCGCTTCAACGAACTAAAAAAATATATCAAAACCATTTCCTATAAAACGCTGAGTACCACGCTAAAGGAGCTGGAAGCAGACGGACTTGTCCATCGGGAGGAATATCCGCAAATCCCGCCAAAGGTAGAGTACAGCCTGACAGAACGAGGAAAATCACTGATTCCAATTTTGGATAATATGTGTGACTGGGGAGAAAAAAACAGAAAATAGTCATAAATAATTAATTCCGTCATCAGCAATCTCTTTTGCTCGATTATGAATATTATTGGAACCTTATGACTTGTGGAGCATTCTAAAAACCATGGTCGGTGCAGTTTTTACATTCCTTGCGCACAAAATCAGCCATGATATTCATCGGGAAGGAACGGGCACGCTCCGCAAAACAGGCCGCAGGAGAAGCGATCTTTTACAGATAAAGAATTATACTCGGCAATCTTCATTTATCATTCTTTAGAAGGCGTGGAAGCAGGAGGATCTCCTTCCTGCTTTCTAAAAATCCCGCCTTCAAAGATAATATCATTGCCGTTCAAGTCTTTCTGGAAAGAAAGCCGCTCTGTTTTTTGGAGCGTAAAACCCAGCCTTTTAAGCAGTTTACAGGAAGGCTCATTGTTCAGTGCAGTTCCGGCGGTAAAGACCTTTATGTTTCGCTCATTGGCCATGTAATCGAGCATTGCGCGGCAGCTCTCAAAGGCATATCCCTTTCCCTGATAGTCGGAATGAAAGCAATAGCCCAGATCGTACTTTCCGTTATCTTCGTGAAAACAAATATACCCAATCATTATATCATGGAGCAAAACCGCATAGAACAGCTGTGTCTCGGCAAGCTGTGTGGTCAGTGCGGTGATTTCCGCATCTCCGGTCGGTAGTGGCATATCGTATATGGCATATTTAGATTTCCGGAAATCGGCGGCAATTTTCTGCATAAACTTCCAATCATCCGGTACAAGTTTTCTTATCAGTAATCGATCTGTCTTGAGCTGCATTGTTCCTGTCTCCAGCGATTCAATTTATTTCCACCCGGCAAAGCCTAATTAATTTTATTTAGAGATTGCTTTTCATCATATTCGTGGCGCTTTTTATTATTTGATATCTCCATATCATCCTGCCTATGTAAGCCAGTGTTATCCGTTCGTTATAGGGCTTGATAGACTCGCCCCGCAGCTGCGGATAAAAGCAATCTGTTTCGGCTCAAATTATAAGCAATTTTGCTTATAATTTCAATGTCCTCCCGGTTTTAGAAGTTACTTAAAAATGGCCTTTAACAATCTAAATAAAATATAATATCTGCCTTTCCTTCTTGCTTTGTTCCCTTATATACATTTGTATCTAAACCGCCAATATAAAAACCTGTCTTTATGTAAAAAAGGCAGGCAGAAAGATTGTTATCCTGAGCTTGTGTATATATTCCGGAATAATGATGTTCTTTGCAGACCTCTTTGGCTTTTTTCAGCAAAGCTGTTGCAATACCTTTATTCCGATAATCTTTAGACACCTTCAAATCATACAGATACATATACTTAAACCAGGCATGTTGTAATATTGCAAGTCCTACGCAATTACTATTATCATAAGCCCCTATAAATATGCTGTTGTCTTTCATCTCAGCGTAATTATAATTTTCATTGGGAAAGCACATCTCCGTTATGTCCATTTCGTTAAGGTAGAAAATTCAATACTATTCTCAATCACACAGACCTTTATGAATACAAACACGGTAAAATGTTAATGCACCTCAAGTTTTGTTTTGAGAGTATTCCCAACGAACTAACTCCTGCGGCAATGCTTAGGTACTACCGACAACGCAAAGGATTAACTACACGGCAATTAGCTGAGAGTGTAGGCATTGTCCCTGCTACGCTTTTAATGTACGAGCGTGAAAAATTTCCAATACCATATCAAACAGCGGTAGCATTTGCGGATATTCTTGAAATTGATAGAAATCTGCTCTTTGATGACTTTGCACGATTTATGGATTATCCTTACAGCGACAGACTTCGTGAAGTCAGAAAAGCATATGGATTGAATCAAACGGATTTTGCGAAAAAAGCTAATATTTGTTATAGTATCTATGCTAAATGGGAAACCGCTGTTCGACAACCATCACGAAAGATGTATGAGCAATTAGTAACCACATATTCCGAAATAAAGATATAAAAGTTTACAGCGTATCTGCGGCAAAAACAGATACGCTGTATTTTATAATCGGCACATTGGTGTTTACTCCTTTTCTTTTGTAAAATGAAGGTACAATAAAACTCAGGAGGAAAACACGATGGGGAAATCATTATTTGAGCAAATGAGCGGTACATACGAACAGCAGGGAGATTATATTCTGCCCAATTTAACATTACCTGCCGAAGAAAAACAGTCTATCGGTATTTGGGGACAGCGTCATGCACGGTATTTGAAGCAGCACCATAAGATTCTGTATTATAACCTGCTGACAAGCGGGAAGCTGAACGCTCATCTTACTGAAATTGACCGGCAGGCAGAGGGTTTGTTTTTTAGACTGGTAAATCAAATGGCTGAGCGTGAGGGCGTGACCGAACGGTTAAAGGCAGAAAATCAGATGGAGTGGGTTAGGCAGATGAACAGCATCCGCAACAGAGTATCGGAAATTGTGTATGCCAAGATAATATTTTCACTTTAAGGGACGGATTAAAAGAAAATTAACATTCCGGCTTTTAATGGGAGATATAACAAATGTGAGCTGCTTATAACAAAAAGGCATTGCGCCTAACGGCATAAAGCCATCAGGCGCAAGGCGGCACCAAGTATGATTTTCACTTTTTCGGCTTTTGGATAAACCGTTACTTTTTCATTACTTGCCCCTTATTGAAATTGAAATGAAATCAATGATGGATACCGCTTTACCGAACGATTTCCAAGCCGTTTGTCGCAGCCAATTTTCGAACTTCCTCTTCGCTTTCTTTGGGAAAATTTTTCCCCAAAACGATTTGCTTAATTACTTTGGGAGAATTCGGCTGACTTTGCAAATCCAGTTCAAAACGCTCTTTGGGTTCATTAGTGAATAGTGTCATTAAGCCTAATCGATTCATGCCCTCCTCATATTCGTATTTCTGGATCATTGTAATCGGATAATCCGCCATATACTTTTCATCGTATATATTTTTGAAAATCAGACGTATCTCTTCTTCTTTTCTATAATCCGTGCCCTTTATCACACCTCCTGCAAGGCATAAGATCAGCTTCCACCAAAATTTACAGTCTACTGTTTTACCTGTATCCAGATTTGTAAAGAACCAATTATATAAATCATCAGCGACCTTATCCATAAATTCTTTGGCATCGATGCTGCTGTATGTCACTGTCCGCAGTGGTAAAACCTTTGGCGGCTCCGGACAATCAATCTTATCGCCATCTATATCTTTATAGTGGTGTCTTAGCGTCTCCTCGATGTTCTTTTGCAAAAGTTCTTCATCAAATGGCAGAGGAGCATAAAGAAGTATTGCGAAAATACTAACCTATGCCAAGTGAACGGGAAATATGAAACCTCTATGTGAATGG
>CAJFUB010000023.1 GCA_904420095.1 uncultured Clostridia bacterium | reverse complement strand
TTAACACTTCTGAAATTCCCGCCGTGGCGGGCTGATGCTCGCCACATCCTTTCTGGCAGTGTGTTTTCCTAATATGAAACATTCATATAGTTGCTTCTGTGCGTCAATTCCGTTGTTTATAAGATCGTTTATCAGCTTGACGGCAAATATTCCGACGATAATAAAGGCAATTTTAGTAAAGGTATTGCTGAATTCAAGCCGGTCAAGAATAATCTTTGGGGTATACATGGATAGGAGCGTTGCAAGAACACTGAACGGTATCCCCACAGCAACCATATATATAACTTTACTATTAAATTGGCGAAGAATTTTGAAATAATATACCAGATTCTGCCAAAGCGTATATTTCGGTTTCTTCTTCAGATCTTTTGGGACTTTCTCCTTTTTCACGTTTCCCACCTCCTGCCGCCATCTTATCATATAGCGCTGCCGTCATGGTGATTTCTCGCACGAACGGTATGAAATTTTGCACGAACGGTGTCAAAGCGGCAGCATCACCTCGGTCGCAAACACGCCCTCCTCGGCTTGGCGGTTGACGTAGCCGTCATATTTTGCGGCAAGCCGATCAATGCGCATCAGCCCGAAGCCGTGGGTTTCGCTGCCTTTACTGGACAAATACGTTTGGCCGGATTTTTTGATGTCGTCTCCGACAGAATTGGAAACAGAAATATAAAGCTGATTTTTCAGCACGCCGATGAATACCCGAATAAAGCGCTGTCTCTCCTCAGACTGCCGGAGGCAAGCCTCCATGGCGTTGTCCAGCAAATTGCCAATAATGACGCACAAATCGATTTCCGATATTTTCAATTCCGACGGCACCGCCGCCTTGGCGTTAACTTTGATTTTTTTAGACTGGATCAGCGAAAGCTTGGAGTTTAAAATGGCGTCTATCATCACATTTCCGGTTTTCAGTACAGTGTCTACCTGCGTCAGATCATCGTTGAGCTTTAACAGATATTCCGTTGTCTTCCCTTCATCGCCGGATAAAGCGAGCAGAGCCTGAATATGATGGTGATAATCGTGCCGCCAGCCGCGCATAGTTTTGTAAATGTTCTGTACCTCATCGCAGTGTTTGGTAATCAGATCATTTTGATATTCTGCAATTCGGCGGTCAATCATTTTTCCAAGCAGCAGATTCATTAGTCCCATGGTGATTCTCCTTTGAAGTAACGGATAAATGCTTGATTCACAGTTTGGTAGTGGCTGCGGGACAGGGGAATTTTGACGCCGCTGTCCAGGGTAATGTCCGTTTTTGAGATACTTTTTATATATTTGACTCCGACGATATAGGAACGGTGGCAGCGAACAAATTCATCTCCTGCCGATTCGCAGATCATTTTTTCTACGGCGGTAATGCTGGTTTTCACCTTAAAGGACGCGTGGATTGTTGTAAGCGTGCAGAAATGAGCAAACGCTTCAACCGACACAATGTCGGAGATCGCTATTCTCAGACGCTCTCCGTCCACAGAGATGATAACCGATTTTTCTGTTTTGTTCAGCTTGTCTGCCGCACGATTCAACGCCTTTGACAGCTTGTCAAAGGCTACCGGCTTCATCAAGTAGTGTAACGCTGAAACTTCATAACCTTCAGCCATAAAATCCGAATATCCCGTGATAAAGACAATCTGCACCGCGTCGTTGTCTTGGCGGATCCTTTTGGCAAGCTCCACGCCGTTCATGGAAGACATCTCGATATCCAACAGCAGAATATCATAATCCTTCTGTTCCGCATAATCAAACAGAAAGCTTTCCGCAGAAGGGAACGTATGTATATCCACGCAAACGTTTTCCTGTTCTGCCCATTTTTTAACGGCAGAGGCGATATATTGCGTATCCTGCTTCATATCGTCACAGATTGAGATTTTGTAAGTCATTCGTTATTTTCCTCCCGATCGATTTTGCATCCGTATAGGAATACTATAAACCAAATTGTTGCAGAATGAAAGAAGGATAAACCATCTAAATTTCGGGACCATCCTGCATCGCCTTATCCATGCATATCGCCGCCTCTACCCCTATCCCCTCAAGCAGTCGTCCAAACAGTCCCTTTCTGTATAGACCGCGTTCAGGTAATGCACATACAGTGACAGCACGGAGAGATTCGTCAGAAACTTATTTACCGCAGGCGCATAGCCCTCAAAATGCCGGGCAATATCCGAATTTCCTATGAGTATTCCTCTCCGTCTGTGCCCAAATCCAGAGAAAGAGCCATGGCGCAGCGTTGTGGTATCGGGCAGGACACAGGGCAAAAGAAGATCATTATGCAAATTTTTTAATCATCGATTTTTACGGGTTAACACTACAAAAAAATCCATTTGTGATTTTATGACTGTACAAATTGCAGTTTGAAAATAAACCTTGTGAGCAGGTTGCCCGCCCGTCCGCGGAAAGGAGAAATCCCATGCTAAATATTCGCGATATGAAGCTTGGCTCGTCCTGCCTGGGTGAGAAAAGCTGCGGTAGATGTACTTCCCTGTGTGCGAGTACAGGGGTAGCAAGCGGACAGACAGCTGCGCGGCGTTCCGCTTCCCTTGCTCCTATGATCAAAGGGTAAAATACTTTACGCCCATTTCCGCAGCCAATTTTTCTTGGGTAAGGCCATGCTTTTTCCGATAGGCTTTGATTTGGGCTCCCCAGCCGTCAGAAGGGATAAAATGAATTCGGTCGTTTTTCCTTTTTATTGGTTGCGCAAAACGCCCGTTACAGGGAACAAAATTATTTGTGAGGATTGCAATCAAGCGTTCCCGCGGGGAATCGATAATCCGGCAGCCTACGACGCCCGCCGCATTGCAGCCGAATCCCATGCACATCGTCAGCGCCTGCTTGCCGCACGCACGGCATCTTTGAAACGGTTTATCCAGATTATAGGCAACGCGCGGCAGGTACCCCGCATCCTCGAGCAGCGTGAAAAGCGGAAAAAAGATCGCCATTGGCGGCAGCATCACGGAAATGACCCATGCCAGTACGCGGTACACGCCGAGCACCAATGCTCCGTGCAGCCACTCCGGCGCGCCGATATACCGAAAGAACTCCGTCAGTCTGTCCTGGATCCAGAACAGGCCGTCGGAAAGTAATTGAGACGGATAATTTGCCCCCGTAATAGTCAGCCAGAGAATAAACGCCAGAAGGAGTATCATGACCGGATAACCGAATCGTTTTCCCGTAAGCACGCGGTCGATCCGGCGGTCTGCCGCGTGATACGTGCTTTTGTCGTACCGAACCGTTTCTTTACAGATTTCCTCGGCAGCCGCGACAAGGCCGGATACGATCAGATCCTCGGGCGGCACTGTGCCGAGCAGCGCTTTGGCTCGTTCCATAGCGGCCGAAACCTCTCCGTCCAGTAAAAGATCCTCTCCGAGCGCCTCGTTCAGCTCCCGAAGCAGAGATTCATCGAAATCCAGCAGTCTGAGGCTCACCCACCTGGGATCCGGCCCGTTTGCAAGCTTTTTGCGGAGCACAGGCTCTATCACCGAAACGGCGCGTTCAATCTCTTCGGCATACGTTACGCGGTATGGCTGCAGAGAGCGCTCGTCCTCCGTGATTTCGTCCAGTTCTTTCAAAAAAAGCGTAAGAGTCTTTTTCTTCCGCGCCGTAATTCCGACAACAGGCACTCCAAGCCGATCGGAAAGGCCCTTTAAATCTATTTTAATGTGCTTGCGCTCGGCCTCATCCATCAGATTCACGCATACTATGACGCGGTCCGTAATTTCAAGCGTCTGAAGCACCAGGTTCAGATTCCGCTCCAGGCAGGTGGCGTCGCAGACGACGGCCACGGCATCCGGATGCCCAAAGCAGATAAAATTTCTGGCCACCTCCTCCTCGGCAGAATGCGCCATGAGAGAATACGTTCCGGGAATGTCCACCAGCACGTAAGACCGCTTTTTCGTCGCGCAGTATCCCTGCGCGTTGGAAACTGTTTTTCCCGGCCAGTTGCCCGTATGCTGATTCATTCCTGTTAAATTGTTGAAAAGCGTGCTTTTCCCCACATTGGGATTGCCCGCAATGGCGATCACCCGGTCTTCCGGCGTCTGTTTTTTAATCATCAGTCCGGAATCGACCGCATGCATTCCGACAGACTCATTCGTCAAACCCATTCTTTTCCTCCTCATTCTTTTACAATCAATATATTCCTGCAATCTTCCCTGCGGATCGCTATAACCGCGCCCCGGATCAGAAAGGCGGACGGATCTCCGGCGGGACTTCTGCCGAGACATTCCACCTCCGTATTTTCAATCAGACCAATATCGAGCAGCCGTCTGCGGATGCTGCCCGTCGAAAGGAGCTCCCTGACCTTTGCCGTCTGCCCCGGCTCTATATCATTCAAGCAATTTATTTCCGTCATAAAGAATACACCTCGTAATATATTTGAATAAGGAAACTTTCTTTCCTAGTGCTATTATATTAACATCTGTGCGGCGGTGATCTGCAGATATGGAAAGCAGCGGCGGGTTTTACACCTTAAAAGGATACAGCCGGAACGAAAACGAAAAACTGACTTCCTCCATGGAGGATTATCTGGAAATGATCTGCCGGCTTCTGCAAGGCAACGAGGTAGTCCGCATCAGCGAGCTTGCCGGGAGCCTGCATGTCAAGCCCCCGTCCGCGTCTAAAATGGTAAACAACCTGAAGGACGCGGGCTATATCGAATTTAAAAAATACGGATATATTGTGGTTACGGAAAAAGGACAGGAAGCCGGCCGTTATCTGCTGCACCGTCATAAAGTTCTCCATGACTTTCTGTGTCTCCTGAACCATTCTGAAAACGAACTGGAGCAGGTTGAAAAAATCGAACATTTCATAGATAAAACAACCGTAGATAATTTGGAGCTTCTTACGGAAAAAATGCGGGAGGCGTCAGTTTTCCGCCCGCGCTCGCATCCAGATTAAACCGCGAAAACAGCCGTAACGCAGGCGCCGCCCTCTTTCCTGTTCGCCACCGAAAGATATCCGCCATGTTTGATACACAGGATTTTACAGATATTGAGTCCGATTCCCATATGCAAATCGCCAAATTCTTGCTTTTCCCGGTAAAAAGGCGCCGTTGCCTGCTCCAGTCCGGCGCAGGAGAAGCCCGCTCCGTCGTCGGAAACCTCAATGCAGAAAAATTGCGCGGAGGTTCGGAACGTAATCTCGATTTTTTGCTCCGCATAGCGGACCGCGTTTGAAAGAAGATTTTCAAAAACCTGGGAAACCGCTTCCTCGTCGAGCCGAAACGCGCCTCCCTCCACAGTATCATGGGAAAGCAGCGTTTTATCTCCGCAGAGAATCCCGGCGGTTTCTTCGAGCGCGCCGATCAGTACTGCAGCGTCGACCGGTTCCCTGCGGATCTCGATGTCCTCCAGCCGCTGCAGCTGCGTCATTGCCTCCACGTATTTTTCCAGACGGGTGATATGTGCGGCCATCGTACGGACTTCCCCGATTACTTCCTCCTGCGGAAGGGAGTGCTGCGGCAGAGAGGAGAGCAGCATGGACGCGTGTCCCTTAAGTACGGTCAAGGGCGTCCTCAGATCATGCGAGAAAGCGGCGTTCAGGCGTTTTCTCTCTTCCATCTGACGCCACATCTCTCTGTTGTTTTCACTCAGGCTGCGGCGCATCTTCTCAAACGCTTCGCACAGCTTTCCCATTTCATCCAAACTGTCATAGCGCAGTACAAAATCAAGATCATTCTCCGCCACCTTTCGGTAGGCTGCCTCTAAAAGCTCGATTGGTTTTTTCAGCTTTCTCCGGTAAAACAGGAAGGCGCACACGATCATGCTGCCGCAGAATACCACAGGAATCGTAAGAATCTGAAGGATTTCAAGAATCGTCTCCAGCGTCTCGTCTTCCTCCGAATACACGGGAGGCACGGAAAGGCATTCGATTTCATCGGGATTTTCTGCGTCGAAAACGGTTTCGACCCGTTCGTGGTACGACACCGTAAACGTATTCACCTGCAGGCCGTCCTCGTTATAAATGTCGTAAACTGCGCCCTCATCCATATAAGTAATTTCAACGAAGCCGTTTTCCGGCACATCATAGATCCGTGACATGCTTCTGTATTTGAAATAAATATTCATTGTTTGGCGCTCGAGCAGATTTATAAGGATGGAACAGATCAGGAGCGCGACTACCAGCGCAAGCAGCGCGTATATTACAAAAGAAGCGCGGACCGACAGGCTGCGCAGCTTTCTGGTTATCTGGCCCACTTATATCCGCACCCCCAAACCGTCTCGATATACGGTCCGGCTCCTGCGGCGGAAAATTTTGCCCGGATCCGCCGGATATGTTCCGTTATGACGGAGCTCTCCCCCTCGCTGTCATAGCTCCACACACGCTCGTAGATGGTTTCCTTGTCGAACACCTGTCCCGGATGCTGCGATAGATATTCAATAATGTCAAATTCCTTTTTCGCAAAGATGAGTTCTTTTCCCTGATAAAATATGCGGCGCGCGCTGTAATCGATCACAAGGTTTTCATCAAAGCGCACCTCCGAGCCGCCGGAACGCCGCAGCTCCCTCCGCAGGTGCGCGGCGACTCTGGCGCCCAGCTCATCCATAGAAAACGGCTTGATTACGTAATCGTCTCCGCCTGCTGCGAAGCCCTTGATTTTATCTCCGTCCTCAATGCGCGCTGTCAGAAAAATAATCGGACAGGATACGAAATCTCTGATTTTTTCGCAGATGGACAGCCCGTCTAAATCCGGCAGATTGATATCAAGCAGAATCAGATCCGGCTTTTTTTCTGCAAATTTCAGAGCGTCTTTGCCATTCTGCGCCGTGATCACGCGATAGCCCTGCTTTGTAAAGTAATATTTCAGCATTTCAGCGATATCCTTCTCGTCATCTACCGCCAATATCGTCTGTGCCATTTCGTGTTCCTCCTTCGGCAACCAGATGATCCGCTCCAAGCTTGATCACTGCGGGGGCTCCCTTGACCTGCTCCAGCGTCACAGCCGCTTTGTGCTCGATCGGTTTCCAGCCCACCCTCCTGAACATCGCGGCAATTGTTATAGGAATATAAGTTATCATAAAAATCGGGAACGTAAAAGCCGATAAAATTTTTCTGATATTTTTCGTATAAATCTTCTTCCACTCCGTAATCAGCGGAATCAGGCCCAAGCCAAACAAGAACAGATAGCTGCTGAAAAAGGATTTCACCAGTTCGATCGCCAGAATACCGATTCCCCGGCCTTGTATCAGGCCCGCCGTCCCCAGGACAAGATTTGCAGCCAGTCCGAGCGAGGACAGCAGAAACGCCGGCATGATCGCCATGATCATATCAAAGCACGCAAACCCTTTTTTCCGGAAAATGCCGCGGAACAGCCGCAGGCCGTATTTGCGGAGGACCTGCAGATAGCCTCTGGCCCACCGCAGCCGCTGCCGGCAGGACTGAGAAAATTTCACGGGCTGCTCGTCGTAAAGCACGGCGTCGCGGCAATATCCGATCCGCTCCCCGTTTGCAACGTTATGTACCGTAAACTCGATATCCTCCGTCAGAAGATAAAATTTCCAGCCGCCGCACTCCCGCAGAATGTCGCTGCTCATTAAAAATCCGGTTCCCGACACGGCGCAGCTCGTACCAAGCGTCATCCGCGCCTGATTGAGATACTTCGATTCCCGCAGGAACCACAGCGCATAGCCCGCAGAGATCCAGTTGTCGCCGTAATTTTTGGAATTCCGGTAGCTCGTTACGATCCGGAAGCCCTCGGAAAAAATTTTGTTCATTTCCGTGATATAATTCTCGGCAAGCAGATTGTCTGCATCAAATACAAAAAAGCCGTCAAAATATTGTTTTCCGTAATCGCCGTAAATATTCTGAATCAGAAAATCCAATGCGTAGCCCTTTCCGATCCGCGTATTGTGAAAACGCTGGTATACATGTGCGCCCTGCGCCAAGGCCGCCTCGGCGGTTCCGTCGGTGCAATTATCCGCAACGACAAAAATCTCAATCAGATCTCCGGGATAATCCTGCTTCCGGATGCTTTCAATGAGATGCGGCAGCACCGCCGCTTCATTCCGCGCCGCGATCAGTACAGCGTATCTATGGTATTTTGCGGGCCCGTGCGTCCGTCTGCCGGAGAAGAACGGCACCAGGATGTAAAAAAGCTGGTACGCATAGCAGCAGCAGAATAATGCGGAAATGATAAGATTGACATATTTAATCGTCACTGGAATGTTCATGGGCTTTTCCCTCGTGTCTTTTACAAATAATACGGTAAATCAGGATCCCTGCGGCGCTGAGCAGCATTGTCGCAGCAAATACGATGATTGCAAACAGATAATTTTTCATGCCGAGCGCATTCCCTCCGATTGTGGAAGTAATCACAGATGGAATTCTGGCAACGGAAATAATCAGCATCCAATTGGCAAACCGCATTTCCGTAAGCCCGACAAAATAGCAAAGCAGATCCTTCGGCGTACCGGGGATTGCAAAAATAATGAATACCCATAAATTCAGCTTCTTTTGGTTCTGAAGGAAACGCAGGGAACGGATTTTTTCCCTGGAAAAGAAGACCTCCACCGCCTTGATTCCGAAACGGCGGACAAACAGAAACACAAGCGCGCTTCCGATCAGCGCTCCGGCCATGCAAAGCAGCGTTCCCTCCCACATGCCGAACGCATACCCCGCTCCGATTTCAAGCGGTTCTCCAGGAATAATGGCGATAAATACCTGAAGCACCATCATGCCGACAAAGGCAAGCCTTCCGTAGATTCCGTGTCCGTCTACCCAGGCGCGGAATTTCTCCGGCTCCGATACAAATTTCAGCATTGGCCTTCCCACAAACCAGCAAATCAAAGCAGAGAAAAGAAGAAACACCGCGATACAGGAAACAGAAATTATTTTCTTTTGTTTTGGCGTGAAATCAAACTGCATTTTGTTCTTCCTCTCCTGGTTCCTCCGGTGCGGCGGATTCCGGGCAATGAATTTGCGGAAGGGTACACGGCCCATCCGCAAATCAATTTACAGCAAAAAAATCAATTTTTTCTCAACAGACGAAAGAAAAAATCCGTGCCCTTTGCCTACGTATCATCGTTCTGCCGGAAACCCGGGTTCATTGTAGCGGAACGCTTACAGCTTGTCAACGATGGAAGAGCTGTCAAAAATTGTACACCTTTGCGGTCTTTGCGATTTCCCGCTTTCCTGCTCCCTGCAGACAGTGAGAGCGCCCGGCCGGTGGCCGGGCGCTCTCGTTTGTCAAGGGGGAAAATTTTATATAGGAATGTCTGCAGCTATTTCTTGTGGCATGCACAGGAGGACGGGCAATGCTCGCAGCCGCAGCTGCAGGAGGACTTCCCATTTTTCTTGTTTTTAAATAACCTTATAATAATTCCGATGACGATTGCCGCAAGCACGGCTCCGATCACGATCGTTCCCCAATAATCTGCAAGAAAACGCAGCATCGTCAGATCCCCTCCTTTCAAAATGGTTATACCTTTACTTTTGCCGTCAGCCTGTTGCTTTCTTTATACGGGCGGAAGAGCAGGTACAGCATCCCGGCCGTAAGCGCAAGGGCGATAATGGTCCCTGCAATATTGGCGTTTCCGGTAAACAGCATGCCGAGCTGGTATACAATAAAGGAAATAACGTAGGCAAATACGCACTGATAGCCGATTGCAAACCAGGTCCACTTTGCGCTGTTCATTTCGCGCTTAATGGCGCCGATTGCGGCAAAGCAGGGGGCGCAGAGCAGGTTGAAGATCAGGAAGGAGTAAGCGGCAAGCTTTGTCATTCCTTCGAAATCAAGCACGCCGAACACGCCGACCACTTCTTCTTTTGCAACCAGTCCCATGATCGTTGCAATAGCCGCTTTGATGTTTCCGAAGCCGAGCGGCGCAAAGATCCATTTGATTCCCTCTCCGATTTTGCCGAGTATGCTCGCTTCAAGCTCCATTTCCAGGCTGAACGTAAAGCCTCCATCCACAAATCCAAAGCAGGAGCCTGCCCAGATTATAATAGAGGAAAGCAGGATGATCGTTCCGGCCTTGCGCATAAACGAGCTTCCTCGCTCCCACATGCTGCGCATGATATTTCCAAAGGTGGGCCAGTGATACGCCGGCAGTTCCATAACGAAAGGCGCGGGATCTCCGGAGAACATCTTGGTCTTTTTCAGAATAATTCCCGACACGATGATTGCCGCCACTCCGAGGAAATACGCGCTCGGCGCGACCCACCATGCTCCGCCGAACAGCGCCGAGGCAATCAGCGCGATAATCGGGAGCTTCGCTCCGCACGGAATAAAGGTCGTTGTCATAATTGTCATTTTACGGTCGCGGTCGTTTTCAATGGTACGCGACGCCATGATTCCGGGAACACCGCATCCCGTTCCGATCAGCATCGGAATAAAGGATTTTCCCGAAAGGCCGAATTTCCGGAAAATACGGTCCATGACGAACGCAATCCGTGCCATGTATCCACAGGACTCCAGGAAAGCAAGGAAAATGAAAAGGACCAGCATCTGCGGAACAAAGCCAAGAACTGCTCCTACGCCGCCGATAATACCATCAAGGATCAAGCCCTTCAGCCAGTCGGTGCAGTGCAGGGCATCCAGTCCTTTTTCCACAAGAACAGGGATACCGGGAACCCATACGCCGTATTCGGACGTATCCGGCGCATTCTCCATCGCCGTGTCTACGATTCCCGAAATGTCATAATTTTTTTCTGCCAGCGCATCTGCATACGTGCCGTAAGCCTCGTCGAACGCGCCGAAGTCCTGATCCTCGATCGCACTCATCATTTCGTCTGCGCCTACGACGCCTGCTTCCTCGGCATTTTTCACAATGGCAACGAGCTCGTCAGTCCAGATGTTTTCCTCCGCATATTCCGTCATGTCTTCGTCAAATGCAGAGGATCCGATTCCGAAAAGATGCCAGCCGTCGCCGAATACGCCGTCATTCGCCCAGTCCGTGGCCCAGGTCCCGACGGTTGTTACCGAAATATAGTATACGATAAACATTACGACTGCGAAAATCGGGAGCGCCGCCCACCGGTTCGTAACGACTTTATCGATCTTATCCGAGGTCGTAAGCTTTCCGGCGCTTTTTTTCTGAATGCAGCCCTGGATAATCGAAGCGATGTAAATATAGCGTTCGTTTGTGATAATGCTTTCCGCGTCGTCATCCAGCTCTGCCTCCGCGGCTTTTATGTCTTCTTCTATGTGATTCATTACTGACGGATCAAGCTTTAGCTGTTCCAGAACCTTTTCGTCGCGTTCAAAAATCTTGATCGCATACCAGCGCTGCTGTTCCGCAGGCAAATGATGCACGGCGGCTTCTTCGATATGCGCGATTGCGTGTTCGACCGCGCCGCTGAAGCTGTGCTGCGGGACTGTTTTCGTTCCCTCTGCCGCCTCGATTGCCGCTTCCGCTGCTTCCATAATTCCGGTTCCCTTCAGCGCCGAAATTTCAACGACCTTGCAGCCGAGCGCGCGGGACATTTCTGCCGTATTGATTTTGTCTCCGTTCTTTTTAACGATATCCATCATATTGACGGCAATCACAACGGGAATTCCGAGCTCCGTAAGCTGCGTCGTCAGATACAGATTTCGTTCCAGGTTTGTTCCGTCCACGATATTTAAAATCGCATCGGGACGTTCGTTGATCAGATAATTTCGTGCCACTACCTCCTCCAGCGTATACGGAGAGAGCGAATAGATTCCCGGAAGGTCGGTAATAATTACGTCGTTATGCTTTTTCAGCTTGCCTTCCTTTTTCTCTACCGTTACGCCCGGCCAGTTTCCTACAAACTGGTTGGATCCGGTCAGCGCGTTGAACAATGTCGTTTTTCCGCTGTTCGGGTTTCCCGCGAGGGCAATTCTAATACTCATTGCGTTTCTTCCTTTCTCTCGTAATTAGTTTCAGCTAACACCAGTGCAAAAATTATTTTATCTCGATCATTTCCGCATCCGCTTTCCGGATTGAAAGCTCATACCCTCGGACCGTTACTTCGACCGGATCCCCTAAAGGAGCGACCTTTCGCACGTGAACCTCCACGCCCTTTGTAATGCCCATGTCCATGATTCGGCGTTTCACTGCGCCTTCTCCATGGAGCTTGAGCACGGTGACCGTATCGCCGATCCTTGCCTCTTTCAATGTTTTCATTTGATTTCCTCCTCTTCTGCCAAAATCCCTTATACCATTATTTTATTGGCCATTTCGCGGCTGATCGCAATGCGGGAATCCTTTACGCTGACGATCAGGTTTCCTCCTATTGTTGAAATCACCGTGACAATTCCCCCGGCTACAAAGCCCAGATTTTCCAGATGCGCCCGCACTTCCGGTTTTCCCCCGATTTTCCGGATTATGTTTTCCTCTCCGACCGCCGCAAGCGTTAACGGCATCATTTTTATCCATCGCCTTTCAGTAAGTTTTCACTAACTCGCTCACAAAAATTGCGGTTAGATTTCTCTAACCGCGTTTATGTTACCATCCGGCAGCAGCAATGTCAATCCCTTTTTGGGAAAATATTTTAGAGGAATCTCCTGCGTTCTAGCCTTCCCCTTTTCCGTTTTTCCGCCGTTTTACCGCAATGGGAATCGTAATTGCAGCGCAGACCAGAACAGCCGCAGCCGCGATGCCTACAACGGCCAGTACGGGGAAACCGGAGCCGCCCGTTACATATGCGATCTCGTCCGTCGTAAAACGGAACGCAAATCTCCCGCCGGGAGCCACATCGCCGCTCAGATAGAAATCCATGATGTCTCCTTCCACTCCATCTACCGGCTGCATATTGTCCGACCATTTAAAATTAAAATTCAGGGTATTTCCCGTAAGGCCGAGCGCTTCCCTCGGAATCGCCAGCTGAAACACGTTATCCTGTATGGAATACGGAACCTGACAGACCGTCTCCCAGTTCCAGCCGCCCGTGCTTCGTTCAAGATATGCGCCGTATGGGTCTGGGTTCTGACGGTTGACGACAAATTCAAATTCCTCCCAGTCTGTAGAATCCGCCGTGGCCGCCCCCGTGTCGATAAACAGACGCATCCATGCGGGATCGCTCGACGGCGTCAGCGTCTCAGCCGTTTCCACATAAAAATAGATGTTGTCGTCGTCATACGCCGCCTTTGTTTTTATGATATCGTTTCGCATCGTATCACTTTCATAGTGCAGACTGCCGAAGCCCTTCGCGTCCCGCGCCGGCGTGTTATTTGCATAATGGTTATAGGTATAAATGGAATCCCATTGGCTGAGATCGCCGTTAATATCAATGGTATGCTTTTCGTTCTGTTGTACCGGCTGGCCGCTTCCCTTAAATTTTCTGATGTTGGAAACAAGCTGATAATAGTAAAAATCCTTCAGATCTCCTTTAGACGGCTCGCAGTCGCGTGAATATTCGTCATTGAACTGATCAGGGAAAGCGTTCGGAGAATCCTGCCACGTTTCAAAGCGGCCCATCGTCCATTCGTTCCATCCCGTCACAAAAATAAACGTCGGATCCGTCTCCAAAGCGTAGTCCCACTGCTGCTGAAAATTCACGCCGTAATAATGCGCGTTTTCCATATCGGAGTCGACCGTTATGTCGGAATTCCTGTACGTGTAAGTGTAAGAATATTTGCCGTCGATATCCGAGGAATACGCCCTGCCGTACACGCCGCCCCTATAGTCGTTCATGGCAACCAGGCCGTGCTCGCTTGCATTCTGCGCTACGCCCACCGTCATCTGCTCGACCGTCCCATCCGGTCTCAGATATTTCGCCTGCGGATAAACGGACAGCCAGCCCCAATACTCGGAGGACTGATCTCCGTCAAAATATCCGGCCCAATTCTTCCGGAAGGTAAAGAAGTCCAGAATTTCTTTCTCCCGTTCGCTTTCCGGAGACAGGTTATCCGGATGCGCCATGATCAGAGGCTTTCCCTCCCAATAGAACCAGAGGTCCTGGTATTTTTCTTTGCTGTAGAACCTTCTATAAAGGTTGCTCAGCGACTGCTTGCTGTCGCTGTTGGCCGCGAACGGAAGCATGAAGCAGACGCGCGGCGCATTGATTCCGTCTTCCCTCGCTTCCAGAATCACGTCGAACAGCGCATAGCAGCTTTGCTCCCACAAAAAGGTGCCGTTCGTGCAGTCGAAGAAAAGAACGTCTACTCCCGCGTCTGCCAGAAGCTCCATCTGTTTTCTCAGAACATATTTATCCGTGCTGGAATAATACCCGTAAATCGATTCGTTCCACCAGCACTGTCCGCTTTCCGTTTTCCAGATTTCCGCATTGTAATCATGCAGCGCCTCCGGATGCTCCTTAATTACATTGTTGACATTGACCGCTTTGTTGCCCGCAAAATTATAATGCCACGTCCAGTAAAAAATTCCAACGTATCGGTCCTGTCGCGGCGCTCCCGTGTTCTCGTAAGTCGCCACGGTCCGGCCCAAATCATCTACTGCTACCCACTGTGTAGGATCAATCGCTTCGTTCTGTTCTACCGGGGCGGCCTCCGCATATGCAGTCTGCGGCTTCGGAGACAGAACGACCATCAAAAGCAGAACAGCGCCCATCAGCAGGCACAGTATTTTTCTGTAGGAAATATCATTCGTCATCTTGCAAAACTCCCATGTGTATTTTTTTACGACATCTTTTAGGCTCTCATTATAATAGCAACCGGATTATTTTACAATTGTTTTTTTTACGGAAGAAATGCTGGAGGATTGCCTGCTTTTCCCGATCGCCGCATGCTTTTTTTCATTGCAAGAAAAAGCGTTATTCCTACTGCCGCTACAATAAATTCCGCTGCGGGAAACGCGCACCACACGCCGCGGATCCCCCATATTCTGGAAAACAAAAATACCGTTGGAAGCATAACGAGAAACCCGCGGAGAATGGAAATAAGATGCGCAGGCTTCGGATGCTCCGAGGAGGTAAAATACATCGACAGCACGATATTGAAGCCAACAAATGGGCAGGCGGAAAAATACAGACGCAGTCCCTCTTCTGCGATTCCCTGCAGCACCGCATCGTGTTCCCTGTTAAAAATGCCTGCGATCTGCGGCGCGCCGAAAAGCACTCCGAGGTAGATCAGAATCGAAAAAGCAAGCATGGAAAGCATGGCGTACCGCAGGACGGCTCTGATGCCCGCATCGTTATTTCTGCCGTAATCCCGGCTGATCAAAGGCTGGATTCCCTGCGCGATCCCCGTATAAATAGCGATAATCACTAAAGACAGATTTGCAATTACGCCGTATGCCGCTACGCCTGGATTGCCCTCCAATTCCAGGATAATGGCGTTAAATACAATCATGACAATGCCGGAGGACGCTTCCGTAACCAACGACGGAACGCCGCTGGACAGAATTCCGGCCAGTCTCTTTCCCGCCGGTCTGCATTTGACAGGCCGGAATCCGTTTTTCTTCCGGAAGAAGTGCGGAGACAGGATCAGCATGCTGATCAGCGGCGCCAGTCCCGTTGCAAGGGCAGCGCCGAAAATCCCCATTCGAAGCGGAAAAATGAAGAACCAATCCAGCGCGACATTTGACAGACTGCCGCCGATCATCGCCGTCATGGAGCGCTGCGGCGCTCCGTCGTTGCGGACAAAGCACAGCAGCACGTTATTCAGCAGGAACGCGGGAGCAAACAGCAGAATAACACGCAGATATGTTTCGGACATCACAAATACGTTTTCATCCGCACCAAACAGCGAAACGATCGCGCCCGAGCAGAAGATCCCAACCAGCAGGAAAAGCACGGCAAATACGGCAGCAAGAACGACCGCTTCGGTAAAGGTACGGTTCGCCTCCGCAGGATCTCCGCGGCTTTTGAGAATGGAATATCGGGTGCCGCCGCCCATGCCGATCATCAGTCCGCTCCCATGAATAAAGCTGTAAACGGGGATGGCCAGATTCAGCGCCGTCAGACCGTTTGTGCCAAGGCCTTGCGATACGAAGAACGTGTCCGCCAAAATATAGCACGATAGTCCAATCATGCCCATTACATTAAGCGACGCATATTTGGCAAAGTCGCGGAAGGAATCCGTTTTTTTCATAATATCTATACCTCCATAAAAAAACGGCAGGCCTGCGTTGTGCTGCGCAGGCCTACCGCACAATCAAAAGCCCCGGCGGGCTTCCTTTACTCCGTTATGTTGTCTGCTGTTTTGCTCTTACCAGTTCAATGGCTTCTTTTCCGGTGATATGCTCCGCCGTCATCTCCAGCATGCACAGAGGCTCCCACTCGCGTTCGATTGCGTTCTGTCTGTTGGCGGCGCTGTCGTCCGGAGCATATTTCAAGGCAATCTTTTCAATCGCCGTGCGTTTCTCCTCATCCGTTTCCAGAATCCGAATTTTTCCGAAGACAATGACGCTTCTGTAGTACGATGTATATTCCTGCGGCACGACCTGGTCTTGATCGATCACGCAAAAAGACGCCTTGGAATTTCGGCGGACGGCATCGAGCTTATGCCCGCTTTGCGCGCAGTGAAAATACAGCCGCGCGCCGTCGTATCCATAGCTGAGCGGAACGGCATAGGGGTAATCGCCGTCTCCTGAGAGCGCAAGAACGCCGGAAGTACCGCGGTTCAGAATTGCGGCGCATTCCTCCGGAGGCAGCGCTTGTTTTTTTCTTCGCATTTCACGAAACATCGTACAGCCTTCCTTTTGCGCTTGCCCGTCAGGCGGCGGGCAAAGCAGATTTAAGACCGCATCATTGTAGCGGATCGGCGCCCTCCTGTCAAGGGAGAGCAAACCAGGCCTTCATCGTGTCCAGAACCTGCACCAGTTCCTCTTCTTTTATGACGTAAGGAACCATCGCATACAGATATTTTAAAAACGGCCTGCTGAATACGCCTCTTTCAAAGGCAAACTGCTGATACCCCTTGAGCGCGGACGGATCGTGGACCTCTATGCAGACGCAGGCTCCCATAATCCGGATTTCCTTCACCCGCGGATCGAAAAAGCCATCCATTTCCCGCCGTGTAATTTCCTCAATTTTCCGGATCTTAGACATGTAATCGTGCCGTTCGAAAAGCTCGATGGATTTCAGCGCCGCGCTGCAGGCAAGCGCGTTTCCCATAAAAGTCGGCCCATGCATCAGAGCATGCTCCGGATTGTCATCATAAAAGCCATCGTAAACCCGTTTGTTTGCTACCGTCACCGCATGGCCGATGTATCCTCCCGTCAGCGCTTTCCCCAGAACCAGGATATCCGGCTGTACCAGATCCGCCACAAACCGGTTTCCCGTACGGCCGAAGCCCGTTGCAACCTCGTCAAAGATGAGCAGCACGCCGTATTGATCGCAAAGCTCCCGCGCACGTTTCAGGAAAGAGATATCGTACATCCGCATTCCTCCTGCGCACTGGAGCAGCGGCTCCGCAAGAAAACAGTTCAGTCGGTCATGATATTGTAAAAACGCCGCCTCCAGCGCGTTTCTTTCGGTTGGGATATGAACGACAGACCGGCTCGGTCCATAGGCTTTCAGAATAAAATGATAATCCTCGTCGTCTCCGGCTTCCATCGTTTTGAATGTGTCCCCGTGATACGCATGTTCCAGAGCAAGGACCATGGTGCGCTGTGATTCGCCGCGATTTAAGTAAAATTGCAGCGCCATTTTCAGCGCGACCTCTACCGCAACGCTTCCCGAATCAGAAAAAAAGCAGTAATCTAAATCTCCCGGAAGCCAGCCTTGCAATCGATCGGAAAGCCGCTGTACAGGTTCATGTGTCAGCCCACCGAGCATTACGTGTGAGAAGCGCTCGGCCTGGTCGCAAATTGCTTTGTCCAGCTCCGGATGCTTGTACCCGTGAATCACGCTCCACCAGGAGGATACGGAATCGATCAGCTTTTGAGAGGCCGTATATAAATAAACGCCCTCCGCGTCGATGACTTGATATGGCTTTTTCATCGTCTTCATCTGTTCATACGGATACCAGATCATTTTTCGGCGCCTCCGTTTCTTCGTAAAGTGCTTTCAGTTGTTCGGCCGGGATTTCCAGCTCCGCTGCGCCGTCGCGTACGCAGGCCACGACACGGACGCCTGCGGCAGCCTCGCACTGTTTCAGATTATCCTCATGCAGTCGATTCCCCGGCTGAAACCGGTTCAGAATGATTCCTTTTAACGGAATTCCCCTTGCTTTCATATAAAACGCCGTCAATCCGACGTCGTTGATCGTTCCGAGTCCGGCTCCGGCAACGAGAAGGCAGCTAAGCCCGCAGGCCTTGATCACGTCCGCAAGCAGAAGCATTCTGCCTTCGACATAGCAAATCGGGCAAAGAATGCCGCCGGAGCCTTCCATGGTCACATATTCATACCTCCGGCAAAGCGCATGAAAATTTTCCAGCACGCGCTCCATACGAACAGGATTTCCCTCAAGGCGGGCCGCCAGATGCGGCGCGGCCGCATACTCGTAAACATAGGGGCACATTTCTTCCAGCGGCTGTTCGATTCCGGAAATCTCCTTGACGTACACGGCATCGCCGGGGACCGGTTTTCCGTCTGTGCCGAGCCGGTTTCCGCTCATGGCGGCTTTATAGTATGCGGCGCATGCCCCGCTCTGCTTCAGCTTTTTCAGAATCAGACCGGTAACAAAGGTTTTTCCGACGTCTGTGCCGGTGCCGGCGATAAACAAATTTCTACTCATCGTCCCGCCTCACCTTATATCCGAGCTCCTTTAACATCTGCAGGTCCCTTTCGACCGTGATACCGGAGGTCGTCAGCATATCCCCCGAAATGGCGGCGTTTGCCCCGGACAGGAAGCAGCTCCTCCCTTTATCCGGCAATTGTCCTCTCCCGCCCGCAAGGCGGATGGAGGCGTCGGGAAGAAGGAAACGGTACACCGCAGTAATCCGGCATAAAGCCTCCGCATTCAGCCTTTGGTTCCGTGCCAGCGGGGTGCCCGGGATCGGATTCAGCACATTCAGCGGAACGCTTTTCACCCCAAGCTCACGTAATGTCAGCGCCAGATCGATTCTGTCCTCCGGCGTCTCTCCAAGTCCCATAATTCCTCCGCTGCATACGGACAGCCCCGCGGCCTGCGCCGCACGCACGGCATTGATTTTGTCGTCAAACGTGTGTGTCGTACAAATATTCGGGAAATAGCGGCGGGAGGTTTCGAGATTGTTATGAACTCTTGAGACGCCGGCTTCCTTCAGCTTTCTGTACTGCGCTTCGGAAAGCAGCCCGAACGAAATGCAGACGCCGAGCCTTGTCTGCGCTCTGATTTGGCGGACGGCCTCGCACATTCTGTCCACCTCCCGGTCCGGCAGGCGCTTTCCGGATGTAACAATCGAATAACGCAGCACGCCCCGCGCGTCATTCGCCCTGGCCTGTACGGTAAGCACTTCCGCAGAAAGCAGCGGATATTCCGGCGCAGCCGTATGATGGCGGGCAGATTGCGCGCAGAAACGGCAGTCTTCAGAGCATCTGCCACTTTTTCCGTTCACGATCGTACAGAGATCAAACCCATCAGAGCAGAATGTTCTCCGAATTTCATCGGCCTGCCGGCATAATTCCGGAAGCGGCTGTTCCTGCAGGCGGATCGCGTCCTGCCTTGTAATTTGTTCTCCCGCGTAAATTTTTTCCTTTAACAGCGTAATAAAACCCAACTCCGCATCACATCCTTATCTTCTTGAACAGGGGAATGAGCCGTTTCCCCAGAACGGCTCCCACGCCGCACAATACGATATCGCCGGGGACCGTCAGAAGAAAGCTGTAGAGAAAAAGCGCCCGCAGGCCGATCGGCGTTTCAAGATAAAAATTGCTGATGAGATAGCAGTAAACCATTCCGAACAGATATACGATTCCGAGGCCAAGGAAATTTGCCGCAAGCAGACGCCGGTATCCCGGGTTTTCCGTCCGGTTCGCGATGCTCCCCGTAGCAAAAGCGCCGACGGCAAACCCGATCATATAGCCGAAGCTCGGTTGAAGAATGTAGCCGATGCCGCCTCCCGACGCAAAAATCGGAAGCCCGGCCAAACCCAGGACAATATAAACGCAGACGGCAAGCAGGCCGTATTTGCCGCCGAGCAGAAGCCCCGCCAGCATGGTGAAAAGGTACTGGAGCGTAAACGGCACGACCGGCCCCGGGATTCTGATCCATGCGCCCGCCGCAATCAGCGCCACAAACATGGCGCATAAAATCATTTTAGTTGTTTTATTGTTTTTCAAACCGATTCTCCTGTTTCTGTAAGCCTGATGCTGATTTCACCGGAAGACAGACAGTCCGTTTTGCCGTCCTCATATTTTACGATGAGCCGGCACTCCTCATCGACATCCAGCGCCGTCGCCCTTCTGGAGCCGCCGTGAGAATGCACCTGTATTTCTTTGCCGATCGCCAGGCTGCGCCTTCGGTATTCGCCTGCATAGCCCACGTTTTCCGGATCGGAATAATATGACATAAAACGATTTAAAAATTCAGCGGCCAGATGATTTTTCCCGTCGCTCCGCGCTTCGGGAAGCACGGCCCCGGCAATCCGCTTCAGCTCCTCCGGGAAGCCGTCCTCGGGCGGATATACGTTGATTCCGATCCCCAGCACCACGTAATCCAGAAAATCGTTTTCCAGTCCGAGCGAGGCCTCCGTAAGAATGCCGCCGACCTTTCTTCCGTTCAGATAAAGGTCGTTTACCCATTTAAGCTGCGCTTTCTCTCCCGTTATCGCTTCGATGGCCTCACACCCGGCAACGGCGGCCATTGTAGTAAGCTTCACCGCCCGCTGCGAGGAACCGTGAGCCGGTCGGAGAATCAGGCTCATGTAAATTCCCGTTTCGGCGGGGGAAAAGAAAATGCGTCCGAATCTTCCTTTTCCGTTCGTCTGACAGTTTGCGATTACGGTATCCCCTTCTTTTGCTCCGGCAGCCGCTCTCTCGCGGGCAATCGCATTTGTGGAGCCTGCCGTCTGTAAGACGGTCAGCTTCACGCCCGCACAGGCCGGTTCAAGATATTTCCGGATTCCCTGCGCGGAGAGAATATCTGTCTGCGAGGAAAGACTGTAGCCTTTATTCGGAACGGCGTCGATCTCGTAGCCCTCACTGCGCAGGCTTTGCACTGCCTTCCATACCGCCGCTCTGGACACGGAAAGCGCAGCGGCAATCTCTTCGCCCGAAAAATAAGTTCCTTTATTCTTTTCAAAGAGCGCGAGCAAATGTTCCTTCGTCTTCACACGGTTCACCTCCTGATCGAAACCATCATAGCACGAGAAGCCTCTATTGTAAACCTTTATTTTAAAAAGGTTTACAATAGAGGCTTCAGGACTTCGCGATTTGCTTGCAAAAACGGCGCGCCGTCTGATACGCCCTTCTCCGGCACGCAAAAGCTCCTTTGCATGGGAAGTATTTTGTTCGCAGGCAGCGTCAAGCTTCTTTTATTTTTATTTGCTTTTTATTCATTATTAAGATATACTTCAGTCAGTAACGCGCGAAAGGAATTCAATAAATGAAAAAATGTCTAATTTGTATTGCGCTTTTGCTGTGCGCTTTTCATCTGCCGGTATCTGCCGAGGGATTGAGGGAAAATGAAATCATAAATATCGGTGTGATCGTGAACAACGATAATTCCATCGAAATCATTGCGTCTACAACAAAAAAAACAATTGGCCCCACACGGGCATTCCTCGTTTTTGAAGAGGACGATGATCCGGAACAGGCTTCTGCAATTCTTATAATAACTACTATTGGTTCGGCACAAACCATTCATGAAAAATGGAGCGGAGGCACGCCGTTGGATTTAAACGAAAGATTTTATGAATATACCGACGAAAACGGAATGCTGAAGCCCGGCAGATATTTTGCGGTTGTAACGGATTTTGAAGGAAACGGAGATATTTTAACGGATCGCGCTTACTTTACGATTCCGGCCATAGAGCAGTGGTGGACGGCGCAGCCGACGCAAGCCCCGACGCCCACGCCGACCGAAGAACCTACGCCGGATGCAACGGCCAAGCCTACCCCAAAAAAGACCGCAGCACCGGTTCACACCGCTTCGCCTGCGCCGCAAGCTTCCTCCGGCATCGGTACGATTCATATCGCTGCCTATGTGATCCTGGGCGTAATCGTCTGCGCAGAGCTTGCGGTGATTCTTTATCTTGCCGGAAGGAAAAAATAAACGATCGTAAAATAAATAAAAGAGTATAGTATATACACTACGCGCCATCCTTTTGCGCGCAGCCTTGACCGTGCCGGCGAGGCCGCAAAGAGGGAAAAAGAGAATGCAATCGCACGATCTCATTCTCCGCCCTTTGAACTCAGCCGGACCGTTTCCTTTCCTTCCCCATGCAAATCGGAACCGTGCCGAAAAATCTCCTGCTTCCCTTTTGCCCGGGGAACGCCGTCCGCGGTTTGCTCCGTTTCGGTCCGTATGTCGACCGGAGCTCCCGATATGAGTGAAAAATCGTGGATGCACTCCGCGCCTTCGGGCAAGGACACCCTCACGGCAGTACATCCGCTTGCATCTTTTTCAAATGCTATGCTTACCAGGCCGCGGTCGCCAACCGGCACCGTACCTCCGTACGACGTCAGCGGACACGGCTGCGGAACGATCCCGATCTTCGCATATCCCGGTGCTAACGGCCGCACACCCAGATAACATGCGGCAAATTCATACAGCGCAAACGCACTCCAGCCATGGCAGTCGCTGCGCATTGTAACAAAATCCTCCGGCCAAGTCGTCAGATGGAGCTCCATCAGATCTATAAAAGCATCCCATATTTTCAATGTAGAATGGATTTCATCATATAGTCCGGCAGCTTCCAGAGCCCGGCACAAAAAATACGACATGCAGTAGGACGGCACGCAGAGCTGATCGCGATTCGCCAGCATCCGCTCCATCAGCGGCCGTTTTTCCTCTTCCGGCACGGCGGAGGCCAGAACCGCAAAAATTTGTGCATGCTGGCTCGAGGGACGTCTGCCCGGGGCATCGCAAAAAAGCCCGGTTTCCGTATCATAAGCGCTCCTGCGGACCGCCGCCGCGACGGACTCCGCCCGCGCCTCATATTCCAGCGCCGTATCCGGCCGCATGCAGAAACGGTATATTCCGGCGGCCGTCCGGAGTGCGTATACATACAGCAGATTGTAAAGAATATTGATTTCTCCCTTCCTTACGGGGCTGCCGTTCTCCCACTCCTTTACCCAGTCAAAGAACTGCCAATATCCGGTATCTCCGAGCAGTCCGTCTTCATTGACGCGGCTTTCATAATAGTGCAGCAGCTTTTCCAGAGTCCCCAGATGGGACCGCAGAAACGGCCTGTCGCCGAGATACATCATATAGGTATCCAGCATCAGGATCCAATAAAAGGGGAAGCCCGGAATCATCTGCTGAAATTTAGACGGGCTGTTGCACGGGAGCAGACCGTCCCAGAGCTGAGCGCGGGCAAAGTCATCAATCGCTTTTCTCGCCAGGCGGCCGTCTCCGCTGATGCAGAGCGTATACCGGATTTCCAGAAAGGTGTCCATAATATACTGCATCTGCTCATAATACGGACAGTCCATGTAGGTTTCGTACATGCAGCAGAGCAGCGTTCTTTTGCTGATTTTCCAGATTTCCTCAAATCTTTCGTCATTCGCATAAAATGTTCCCGTAATCTCCAGCGGGTACCCGGTTTTAAGATAGTCGGCCCGTTCAAGGAAAAACGGCTGATCCTCGGAGGCAGTAATCTCCACCCTCACAAAACGGAAGGAGCGATAGAAGAACGGGAGATAGGTCTGCCGCCCCTCATAAGCGGTATAAAGATCCGTAAGGCCGAAAAGAGTCTGGCCCTCAGGGTTGTCGCGCACGCCGCGGAGAAAGCTTCCGTTTTGCTGCAAAACGCCATAGCCTTCGGCATAGACGACGCGAAGCCTGCTCCCGCTGCCGCAGCGGAACGCAAAGCGCGGGTATGCGCTGACCAGCCTGCCCGCGTCCAGCTCGAGAAAGGCCGTACAGCCTGCCGGAACAAAGCGTTCTCCGTCACTTCCGACGAGCAGTCCGCCGCTCCGCATCACCCGTCGGAAGGAATCCTCCGTTTCAAAGGGATACGGAATCGGGCGCGGCGCCGTCGTCCAATAATCCCGGAGCGCACCGATTCCCTCGGTAGGGTATCCGGCAATCACCACTGCCGGCTTCCATATGGTCTCCGCCGTCTGCTCCGTCACGAGTCGGCCGTCAAAATCCTCCAAAAACCCGATATATCCGTACCGGTGATTTTCACGAAAGGCATAGCCGGATACCTCCGTGCAGAAATATTGCGCCGAAGTCGAAAAGCCGTATGACGTTTCCAGCTCCTCTATCCAGAGGCCGCCGATCCCCTCCGTTACAACGGAGCTCGGGCCCGTCAGGAAGCGGATATTTTTTTCTTTATGATCGGGATACTGGATCACCTTCACAAATATTTCATTTTCACCCGGCCTGAGATATGCGGTAACGTCCAGCTCGTCCGTATACCGAACGCCTCTGGGCGCGCGGCAGGGGCCCGTCATTACGCGTCTGCCGTTAATCGTCAGCAAATACCGGCTGTCCGCGCAGATCCGCAGCCGGCACGCAAGAGGCATCTCCTGATCCGGCAGCCGTACCTCTTTTTTAAAATATATCATCCTCGGATCTGCCGCAAGCCTATGATCCGTCCAAATCCATTCCGCCCTCATCGCATTCTTTTCTCCGTTCCGTATTAGTATAGAAAGGCCGCGGCGGCGCCCATGAGCATCAGGCCGGCTATGGCAAGTAAAATGCGTTCCGCCAGGGACAGCCGCGTTTTGGCGACCGCCGATCCGGCCGCAGAATAAGAATAGGTCAGTCGGCCCAGGGGGACGGCGCAGCCGGAAACATAATAATCCATAATATCGTCTTCCCGTTCTACGCTGTCGGCCGCTTTAAAGTCGATCCGGAAATCCTGTGCGGGAATGTGCAGCGCCTCGAACGGCACCGCAATCTGCATAACATTGCCCTGTACGGAGCAGGCGACATTCTGCACGCTCTCAAATACATATTCGCCATCCCTGCGCACCCGCTCCAGAGACGTCAGCGTCTCGGAAACGGGCATACGGTTCAGCACATACTGGAAGCCCTCCCACGACGCGGCCTTCGTTTTGTCTCTGCTCTTTTCGCACACGGAAAAAAAGAGATTCATCCAGTTCGAGGCGCCATTCCTCCTCGGTCTGATATCTTCCTCAGTTTGCAGGTAAAAATAAAGATTCGTATCGTCATGCGTTACGCGGAGCTCGGTAATAAAATTTTCCGCGGCGGCCTGCGTATAATGAAGCTCCGGGCTGGCTCCGGCAAAATCTCGAGCTGTATTTTTCACTGCAATATTATAAAATACATTCGGGCTGCCTGCCTCGAAGGTCCATTGCTCCGGAGAACCGGCGATATCGATCGTTTTGCGCTCCGGGAATGAATCCTTTTCTTCCGTCAGATCCTCTCCCTTATATTCCCGGATTGCATTGATCATTTGCAGATAGTAGTTGTCTCCATAGCCCTGCCGCGTATAATCCTCCGGATCGTCAGACGCATAATCACGGTCTTTTGTCATTTCAATGTCCCGGGACCACTCCGTATTAAACGTGTCGATCCATCCGTAGCCCTCCGCGCTCTTCTGGGCAATCCATTCGTTCCAGCCCGTAACAAAGATCATCTGCGGATCCGCCTGGATTGCAGATTCCCATTGCTCCTGAAAATTTTTCCCCTCCAGAATCCGGCGGACAGTTCCGTTCTCCGGCGTGCCGGCCGAATAGCCTCTCCCATAATAGCCCTCCTTCAGGCCCTTCGGGACAGATACGCCGTCGCTGCACGGACCGGAAAACTGGCAGACGGAAACATTGATCAAATCGGTATACCGCTTCTGCGGCTTTGAGAGATCCATATAAGGGAAACCCATTTCCTGAGGCTCTTCCAACGGCCACTGCGGAGGCCGGATGCAGAAAAACTCCCGCAGCGCGGCAGGCACCTCTTCCTCTCTGGCAATGATCAGCGGCTTATCATAAGGACCATAGAACCAGAGCTCCGGATAGAGCACTTTTCTATACAGCGCCGTATAGAGATGCCGTACGGCTTCTCCGCTGTTTGTATTCGTAAAGAATGCAATTTTCGGCGCGTTCCAGCCGGCCAGCCGGTATTCCTCCAGCACGGCCAGCATCTGCCTCCAGACCTCATCATAATAGATGCCGTTGGTAACGTCGAACACAAGGAAATCGATATCCGCCGCGATAAATAATTCAATGTGCTTTCTGAGAACGAACGGATCCGCGCTGTTGTAGTAGCCGTACAGCGGTTCGTTGAAGAAGTACGTCAAATCATTGGGATACGCGTCCGAATTCGTGTCAAGCAGCTGCGGAAGCGCAGACGTCCGCAGAATATCCGTAATATCATACACCGTTTTCTGATTCTGCTGACCGAGCCACAGAAAATAAAACAGGCCTACATATTTCTCGCCCTGATATCCGGAAACGCGTTTCAGTCTTCGGCCCAGCGCGTCCGTTCCGGTTATTGATGCCGCGCTTTTGACCGGCAGCAGCCGATCTGTGGAGTCCTCTTCGGCGGATCGCTCTGCCTTTTCCGCCGCGCTGCCGCGGACGGACGACAGGATTCCAAGCGGCAGCATCAATATGAACGCAAAGAAAAGCCAAAGCCTCCTTCCGTAGTTCCGTTTATAAAAAAAGCTTTTTTCAGGCTTCACCTTCATCCGCCTCCCTTGCGGCGTTTTCCTTCCGTCCGAGGTCCTTTTCCGAATTACAAGTATAGCATCGCGGCCAAACCGATAGAATACATTACATCATTATAAATCAGACATTTTTTGACTTCCGTCTCGCGTTTCCATCTTGACAGAGCTTTCCGGCCGCCTTTATAATAAATGCGCATCGCCGGGAAAAATGATTGCAAACGATTGGTGGTTCTCAAATATGATTCAAAATCAGAGCTTAGCGGCACGCTTCCGGGAGCTGACAGATTCGGAGCGAATGTTCCGGGAGCTCTATTTCGCAAAAAAAGAACCGGATCAGCTCCGGCGATATCTCGCTTCGCTGCCGCAGGAACGGCAGAAGCCGGTACGGGATTGGCTTCAGGCCGAAAAGGGCGTCATTCTCTCCGAATTGACAGAAAATCTTGCAGAGTTTGATTTTTCTGACAACGTAATTGTCACGCGCCATGCCCGGTATACGCCCGCGTTTGTCCATAAGCATACTTTTTTTGAAATCGTGTGCGTATTAGAAGGAAACTGCGTCAATCGGATTGGGGATACGCGTCTCCTTATGAGCGACGGCGATCTGTGCGTGATCTCTCCGGGCGTCTATCACGCGCTGCAGGAAACGGAGGGCAGTCATATTTTCAATATTCTGATTAAACATTATTCGCTCATGGAAACCCTCAGTAATTTCCTGCTGCAGAAAAACGCTCTGGCAGGCTTTTTCATTCAATCGCTGTATATGAAAAACACGAAGCATTATCTGTCCTTTCACACAAAAGGAGACGGGGAAATACAGCATCTTCTGGAAGCGCTGATTCTGGAAGAGGTTTCAGCCGAGGAGAGAAGCCGAGACGAGCAGCACAGCGCTCTGAAGGAAGCCTATCTGAATGCGCTTCTGAATCATTTGGCGCGCAGCCATACCGAGGCGGCGGAATGCGAGGGAATCAGCGTAGCCAATTCCCGGCTGATTATCGAAATCCAAAAGTATCTGACAAACAATCTCCAGACCGCTACTCTCCAAAGCCTGGCTGAGCATTTTAACTATTCTCCGTCTTACCTGAGCCGTCTGATCCAGCAGAGCGCCGGAACGAATTTTTCAAAAATTCTGCGCCGCATTAAGATTAATAAGGCCTGCAGCCTGCTGTCCAATACCGATCTGAACGTAAACGAGATCGGGGAGCAGACCGGCTACCGCTGTCAGCGCCAATTCAACCGGGCCTTCCAGGACGTCATTCATATGACACCCTCGGAATACCGGAAGCAGCACCGTCTGCTCCCATTATAAAATCACTGTTTTTTCTTTCCGCATTTGACGGCAATCAATGCTCCGCAGGCGACCGTAATCGCTGCTCCCGCCGAAACGGCAATCCATTCGCCGACGGAAAGGCCGGTATTTTTCTCCTCCTGCTTGCCGCTCTGCTGCGCTTCAAAGTCCGCAAGCGTCATTCCGGTATACGTATACGCAAGACGCCCCATGGGTACGGCATCGCCGGACACATAATAATCCATGATATCCTCCGGATGCTCGATGCTGTCCGCCGCCTTGAAACGAATTGAGAACGGGCCTTCTCCGATTCCCAGCGCGCTGCGCGGAATACAGAGCTGCATTACGTTCCCGTTCACCGTAAAGGAGACGGATGAAACGGCCTCAAACTCATATTTTCCGTCCGCAGCCACCCTTTCAAGAGAAGTCTGCGTATCCGATTCCGGCTTTCGGTTGACAATATACTGAAAACCTTCCCAGGACGGGAATTTCTCGTCTGCGTTTTCAATGCCGATCAGCAGATTCATCCAGTTCTCGGCGTCCGGATCCCGCTCGGATATCGCTTCCTTGGTTTCAAGCCTGAAATATAGATTTTGACTGTCATGGGTTACTTTAATGCTGGTGATGAAATTGTCCGGCGCAGCCTGCGTGTAATGGTATTCCTCTTTTCTCACATATCCGTAATGATCTCTGGCAATTTTATCCTCAGAAAGATTCAGATACGTGTTTGTCACATCGTTCCATTGCGCGTCATCGCCGCCAAGGTCGATCGTTTTGGATACGGGCTCCTGATAATTTTCGGAGGTCAGCCCGATGCCCTTGTATGCGCGGATGTTGGAAATCAGCTGAAGATAATAATTGTCTCCATAGCCCTCCTCGGCATATGTGCCGTCCTCATTCTGCACATAAGTAGACGCCCTTGTCATTTCAATATCCCGGGAAAATTCCGTATTAAAAGTATCAACCCAGAATGGCGTGCTGCCCGCCCAGTCTGCAGTCAGCTTCAGCGCGGTCCACTCGTTCCAGCCCGTGACAAAAACGATTTCCGGATCTTCCGCAAGCGCCGTGTTCCACTGCTCCTGAAAATTGTCTCCCCTAAGGATTGCGTCAACATTGCCGTTCACGGGATTTTCCGAGGTATAGCCTCTGCCCCAGCTTTCATTGATGCCGCCGTTTACGCCCTGTACGGAAAAGCTAAAGGCGTCGCCCGTGTGCTGTGCAACCGAAACGCTCATCAGATTGGTAAAAAGACGCTGCGGACGGACCTTTTCCACATACGGCCAGCCTGCCGGATCATACTCGGCCTCCGGCCACTGCGGAGGCCGGACCGCAAAGAACTCGCGCATCGGCTCCGTCAGCTCCTCTTCCCAGGCAATGATCATCGGCTTCTCCCCGCTGCCGCGAAACCAGAGACTGTCATATTTTCCCCTTCGGTACACGTTCCTGTAAAGCTGCGCTACGACATCTCCCGATCTGGTATTCGTGAAAAACATCAGCTTCGGAACATCCCAGCCCGCCGTCTGGTAGGCAAGATAAATGTCCAGCATGTTCGAAAGCACTTCGCCGTAATAGATCCCGTTCGTGAAATCAAGCGCGATAAAATCAACGCCGGCGGCAATGAACAGCTCCAGATGCTTGCGGATGACGTACGGATCCTGACTGTTGTAATAGCCGTACAGCGGCTCGTTAAAGAAATAATTATATCCGTTGGGCGCTGTAGAATTATTCGCCGCAGTGCTGAAAAGCGCGTCTCTGTCTGTTCGCAGCAGCTTCGTGATATCGTATACCTCGGTCTGCGGTTCTCCCTGCTGCCCCATCCATGCAAAATAAAACAGGCCCACATATCTGTCCGTCCGATATCCCGAAATATCCGGCAGCTCTCTGCCCAATGCATCCGTGGCCGTGATGTGGCTCAGCGTATAATCAACGGCGCTTTGGTCCGACTGTGCATGAACCTTATGCCCCGACCAGGCTGCCAGCAAAGCCGCGGTGGCAAAAACGGCCAGCGCGGCAAGAAGCAGGATGCGTGTGGAATCGATTTTACCCATGTTCTTCCTCCTGTTTCCCTCGAAATTATGTCACTTTTTCTTTCTTGTCAATACGATGATTACTGCAATCACAGCTACGGCCGCAACCACGCAGACAATAATCACGACAGGGCTAATTCCGCCAGTCTCCTCTTGCGCAGAAGGCGCTGCAGCCGAAGGCGTCTCTGCCGCAGTCGCCGGGCTTTCGCTCGCTGCCGGCGTCTCTGACGGCGCGGAGGTCTCGCCGGGCGTGGGCTCAGGCGTTATGTTTGCTTCCGCCTCTTCGCAATATACCGCAATGTTTGAGACTTCGAACCAGCACTGCGCGGCTTCAAATCCCAGATTGTAATCGTCGTCTTCATCAAAGGCATCATATTCCTCCGGAATTTCTATGGTCCCCTCTTCCGTACCGTTCAGCTTCAGCGAGACCTGATTGCCCGCACGCGTCACTTCAAAGTCGAATTCCGTGTCCTTTGCCAGACGAAGCCGCGTGCTGTCCCAGAGCTGATCGTTCATATTAAAGCCCTTAAATTCAAAACGGACGCCCCACTCCTTTGTGATCAGAAGAGAGCAGCGCCCGGTCAGATCGTTCCCTACAATCAAACGAACGCCAGTCCACGCTTCCGAGCCAATATCTAAAATCTTGACGTGCCCGGAAAAAGTATAGTTCTTTGTCAGCCCCGGTACATAAAACGTCTCGCTTCCCGTGCTGATTCCCTCCTCCTCGGTGCTGTTGGTAAACACCCCTGGCCGGTCATCAACTTCCTTCATGTACAGCTCGTCAAACGCATTCTCCGGATCAAATAGATTCGTCGCGCCGGATACGGAAAGACCTCCCAGCAGAAGGCAGAACGCCAAAGCCGTCAGCAATACTTTGCCTGCAATTCCTTTTCTCATGATGTACCTCCTGAATAATTTATTATCATAATTTTAATAAATTATGCGGTACGGCGGCAAGGTCACCCCTCTACACAAATCAGACACTTTTTGACATTTTGTACTCATTAGAATTCCGTCGGCCCGTATCGCTCCCGCGGAGAAAAGCAACGCCTATTTATTCGGTTTGCTGCAAACGAACTTACAGACTCCATAACCTTCAAACCGGTCATACAGATCGTATCCTGCGTCTCTCGGCGCAACTATAATCTCCTCCAACCGCGTCTCAGACGAATTACATCTCATTCAAAGCGCCACTTTCCTACAGGTCCATCGCTGTTTCATTCAGCAAGAACTGCTCAATTCCTATATACAGAATTTCATTATCATCATGCCACGGTTCGATATCCTCTCTCACAACAACGATCTTCTTGAACGAATCCTGTATTTTAACCAGCGACCTGGTTTCCTGCTCTCTTTTTTCTTCATCCGGGATCGCAAACGCCGACTGGATATAATAGCGCCTGCTGCCCTTGTTAGCAATAAAGTCCACCTCATACTGGACTCTTTTGCTTTTGCCCTCGGGAGAACGTGTGTTGACCTCCACAACGCCGACGTCAACGTCAAACTCCCGTACACGCAGCTCGTTGAACAGAATATTTTCCATGATATGGTTTTCTTTCTGCTGGCGGAAATTCAGCCGCGCATTGCGCATTCCTACATCGGAATCGTAGTATTTCAGCGGCGTTCCTTTGAGGCTCCGAACAGGCACCGTTCTTTTCCCATGCGTGGGCATAGTCTTCTTTTGTTTTTCCAGAGCTTCGCTTCTCTTCCCCGGATGCGTTGCAAAAGCGTTGACAAATCTCATTCTAATAATGCGTTTACCTGTTCTTGCCGATTCTGTGTTCCTTTTGGTATTGCGTCAATTGGGGATAAAAATGGCACCCCCTGCCAGAATCGAACTGACAACTAGCCCTTAGGAGGGGCTTGTTATATCCATTTAACTAAGGGGGCGCGACTTGGTTTGATCTTTTCGTTTTCAATAGAAAGGAAAAGAAAAAAGACTGATTGATTATAGCACAGCGCATTCTTCCGCGCAACGGGTAATTTTCAGGCAAGAAGCCGCCGCGCCGCCGTCTCCGCGCGTTCATATAACGTTCCGATGTCTTCCCCGATCAGGAAACGGCCGTCTTCATATAAAATTTTCCCGTTTACGACCGTCATGCGGACGTTTGCCTTGCTCCCGGCGTATACGAGATTTTTCAGCGGATGGTTGAGCGGGCGCATGTTCGGCATGTTCATGGAGATGACCGCCAGATCCGCAAGCTTCCCCACGGCAAGACAATCCGCATCCGCAAGCCCCATCGCCCTTGCGCCATATACCGTAGCCATGCCAAACACCTGCACCGCGTCCAGCGCGGCAGCGTCAAAGCCTCTGTGCTTCGCAAGCACCGATACCAGATACAGCTCCCGGAACAGATCGAGCGCGTTGTTCCCCGCCGGGCCGTCCGTGCCGACGGCTACACGAATGCCGCGAGAAAGCATCCGCGCAATCGGCGCGATACCGCTTGCAAGCTTCAGATTTGCCGCCGGGCAGGTTACGGCATAAACGCCGTGCCTCCGGAAAATTTCCAGATCCTCTTCCGAAAGATAAACGCAGTGGAAGCCCCCGCCGCCATAATCAAAAATGCCCAGCTCTTCAAAGAGTGCCGACGGCGTTTTTCCGTATCGTGCAAGACAGCCCGCCACTTCCCGCGCCGTTTCCGAATTGTGCATATACATCGGAGCCCTCAGACTGCCGGCCAGCCGGCCAAGCTCCTTCAGAATTGCGTAGGATGTGGTATATTCCGCATGAAACCCAGGAAGAAACGAGATCAGGGGATCGTAGCGGTTCAGCGTCTGATACCAGTCCGCAAGCATCTGCACGGACTGTGTAAAATCATTTACCGCTCCTGTGAATACCGTGCGGAATCCGCATTCGGCCGATGCGGCCGCGGCAGGCTCCGGCATCAGGTACATATCAAAATTCGCCGTGATTCCACTCGTCAGATATTCGGCAATCGCCAATTTGGAAAAAAGATATACATCGTCCGGCGTCAGCTTTGCCTCATAGGGGAACACCTGCTCCTTCAGCCAGCGGTCAAGCGGCATATCGTCTGCTTTCGAACGCAGAAACGTCATTGCGGAATGCGTATGCGCGTTTTTTAAGCCCGGGATCACCAGATCGCCGGCAAGATCGATTTCCCGGTCCCAGAAGGCCGGCTCCGGCTCTGTCGCCGCACTTCCGATCCGTACAATTCGGCTGCCCCGCACATGCAGCTCTCCCTCCGTCAGCAGAAAAGGCGACTCTGCGCCGCCGGTAAGGATTTTCCCGTTATAAAAACGTAAATTCATCGTCCGTCCTCCATTTTCACATTATTATAATTCCACAGGAGCCGTTTTTCAAGCAAGGGAAGTTAAATATTTACAAATCGGTTTTGTAAAACTATAATATCACTCGTTGCAATTTTATATAGAAAGCTGGTTTTTCGGATGATCCGAGATCTCACCGAAGGCAGGACGGAAACAGTTTTGGTCAAATTCTCCCTGCCGTTATTTATAAGCGTCATTTTTCAGCAGATGTATAATATGGCCGACAGCATGATCGCAGGAAAATTTTCCGCGGACGGGGAAAGCGCGCTGGCGGCAGTCGGCGCCTCCTATCCGATCACGATGATTTTCATGGCCATTGCGATCGGCAGCAACATCGGCTGCTCCGTTGTCATATCGCGCTTCTTTGGAGCAAAAGATTTTCGGAAAATGAAGGC
Organism: uncultured Clostridia bacterium; assembly: GCA_904420095.1. Classification (GTDB taxonomy): domain Bacteria; phylum Bacillota; class Clostridia; order UBA1212; family UBA1255; genus Egerieisoma; species Egerieisoma faecipullorum. The sequence continues at coordinate 36,192 of CAJFUB010000023.1, read as the reverse complement.
GGCGATCTCCACGGTGCTGATAGCCTCCTCTGTTCTGGCCGCTGTGCTGACTGTAGTCGGCCTGCTGACAAGCGGTCCTCTGATGCGTCTGATCCGGACGCCGGAAGAAATTTTCGAGGACGGAAAATTATATCTGAATATCTATATTGCCGGATTTCTATTTTTGTTTTTATATAATACGGCGACAGCCGTATTTCAGTCGCTGGGCGATACCAATACGCCGCTTTATTTTCTGATCGCCTCTTCCATCGGAAACATCGTATTGGACTGGTTTTTTGTGGCGATTCTTCATCTTGATGTCGCCGGCGTAGCCTGGGCGACGTTCATCGCGCAGGGAACCGCCTGTATCGTATCGCTCGTCGTTCTTTTAAAGCGCCTGCGTAAAATAGAAAAGGACGTGAAAGCGGAGAAGTTTTCTTTTTCCATTTTAAAAGAAGTTTCTGTTATCGCCGTGCCGAGCATTCTGCAGCAGAGCTTCGTATCCGTAGGAAACATGTTCATTCAAAATCTGGTAAATGACGGCGGAAAATCCGTCATCGCCGGATATTCCGCCGCCATAAAGTTAAATACGTTTGCGATCACGTGCCTTACTACGATGTCCAACGGACTGTCAGCCTTCGCCTCGCAGAATATCGGAGCCGGGAAATACGACCGTGTCCGGAAATCCTTTAAGGCCGGGATCGTAATGTCGGAGCTGATTATTTTACCGTTCGTACTCGTTTTCGTCTTTGCAGGAAATTTTGCGCTGCTTCTTTTCATGGATGGCGGCAGCGAGCTTTCCATGAGTACCGGTGTCCGTTTCCTGCAAATCGTATCTCCCTTTTATCTGGTCGCTGCAGTAAAACTCGTTTCCGACGGAATCCTGCGGGGCGCAGGCGCGATCCGCTGCTTTATGCTCTCCACGTTTTCCGATCTTTTGATCCGCGTTCTGCTTTCGTATCTCTTTTACGCGTTCTGGGGCAGTACGGGAATCTGGTGCTCCTGGCCGGTCGGCTGGATTCTGTCAGCAGGCATTTCTCTTGCCTTTTACTTTAGAAGAAAATGGATTGCGGCCTAGGAGGTCGTTTGCCAGTCCACCCAAGATCGGGCCGATCGCAGTGAAGCCGGCGACGACCGCCAGCTGCTCGAGCTCCATCGGAACCGTCCGAAATACGCGCTGCAACGAGGGAATGTAAATTACGGCAAGCATCATCAGCATGGACAGCGCGCCCGCCGCCAGCAGCCAGAGATTGTCGCGGATTCCGCTCTGGAGAAGGCTTTTCGTCTCGCTGCGGCATTCAAAGGAATGTACGATCTGCGTCATCACCAGCGTCATAAATGCAGCGGTCCGCGCAAGCTCCGTGTTCCCCGTGGTATATTGTATACTGACGAAGGCGCCGAGCGTGCAAAGTCCGATCAGCAGCCCGCGAAACAGGATGAGGAACGGCAGTCTTCCGTAGAAAAGGCCGCGGTTTGCCGGCACTGGTTTTCGTTTCATGATTTCGTCGGTCACCGGGTCAAGTCCGAGCGCAATTCCAGGAAGGCCGTCCGTTACTAGATTAACCCAGAGAATTTGAATCGGATAAAGCGGGAGCGGCAGCCCGAACAGAACGCCGGCAAACATCGTAATGACTTCTCCGAGGTTGCAGGCCAGCATATACCGGATAAATTTCCGAATATTGTCGTATATTCCGCGGCCCTGCTTCACGGCCTCGGCAATGGTGGCGAAATTATCATCCATCAGAACCATGTCGGACGCCTCTCTTGTGACATCCGTTCCGTTGACGCCCATGGCGATTCCGATATCGGCCTCTTTAATTGCCGGCGCATCGTTGACTCCGTCTCCCGTCATGGCGACCGTGTTGTTCTTTTTTCGCAGCGCTCTCACGATTCGCAGCTTGTGCTCCGGCAAAACGCGCGCATATACGTTTACACTGTCTACGGCTTCTTCGAACTCCGCATCGCTCATCTGGCTGATTTCCTCTCCGGTCAGGACGCGCGATGCGGGAATATTGACCTCCCTCGCAATGGCTGCGGCCGTAATTTTATGGTCTCCCGTAATCATGATGGTCCGAATTCCCGCGTCGGCGCACAGCTGTACCGCGCCCGGCACTTCCTCGCGCGGGCGATCCATCAGGCCGATAAAGCCGGCAAAGATCAGATTGGATTCCAGACGGGCCTGCTTCGTTTTATCTTTCGACGACCTGTATTCCTCTGCCTCGTCAGGTCGGATCGGGCGGTAAGCGGCGGCAAGCACGCGCAGCGCTCCGGAGGCAAGGCGATCGTTGCAGCTCCGGAGCCGCTCGAGCGCAGCCGGATCGAGGCGCTTGATCCGGCCGTTTTCTATGTAGCGCCCGGCCTTTCCCAGCACGACGTCGGCGCCTCCCTTTGTCATTACAAAAAATTCTCCTTGTTTGTTTTTGACGATTACGCTCATGCATTTGCGGACGGAATCGAAGGGGATCTCGGCAATTCGGACAAATTCGGCAGCCGATGCTTCCGCCTCCTGACCGCCGATCTCTTTTAAAGCCTGTTCGGTGGCGTCTGACAAATTGTTGCAGACCCTGCAGATATTTGACAGCATCCGCAGATCCCCTGCGCGGGAAGCGGAATCGGCCTTTCCGCCGAGCATTTCCGACGGCACACGGATTTCCCGTACCGACATTTTGTTCTGGGTAAGCGTGCCGGTTTTATCCGAACAGATAACATTTGTGCCGCCCAGCGTCTCGACGGCGGGAAGGCGCCGCACAAGGGCGTTGTTCGCCGCCATTCTCTGTACGCCCAGCGCCAGAGAAATTGTTACAATAGCCGGCAGGCCCTCCGGTACAGCGGCGACGGCCAAGCTGATGCCGGTAAGCAGCATATTGATGATATCCTCTCCCCGAAGGATCCCGGCAAAGGTGACCGCGACGCAAATCAGTACGCAGGCAAAAACAATATATTTTCCGAGCTTTGCCAGGCGTTTCTGAAGCGGCGTCGATTCTTCTTTCACTTCCTGGATCATACCGGAAATCTTTCCCATTTTTGTATTCATTCCCGTGTCCGTTACGCCCACGGTTGCCGATCCGCTGATCGCAAGCGTTCCGGAATATACGGCGGAATCAAATCCGGCCAGCTCGCTTTTCTCCACCGCGGCCGATTCCCCTGTAAGCATGGCTTCGTCGACCGTAAGGCCTGAGGAAGTAATAATAAAGCCGTCTGCCGGCAAAATATCTCCGCCTTTTACGAAAACAACATCGCCCGGTACGATCTCCTCTGCGCTGATTTCAATTTGCCTGCCGTCCCGCAGCACTCTGGCATGAAGCGCCGTCATCGACCGGAGCGCTTCGATTGTTTTTTCCGTTCTGTATTCCTGGATAAATCCTAAAAATGCGTTGACCACTACGATTCCGATCATCACGGCGGCTTCCGTCCAGTCCTGCATAAATGCGGAAATCCCGGTGCATACGATCAGAATGATCGTCATGATGTCCTTGAACTGGCCCAGAAACAGCAGCACCGGCGACTTTTTTTTATGCTGCTCCAATGTATTTCTCCCGTATTTTGTCAGCCGGTGTTCCGCCTCCGCCGCAGTAAGTCCCGTGTAATCGGATTCTCTTTTGAATTCCATATTCCCGCGTCCTCCTATCTGCATCCGTTTGCAGTCTGCATGCAGCATATCCTGCTGATACAAAGTCTATTCGGGATTGTCCCCGTATATGCCCCGGAGGGAGGACGCGGTTCGTTTTTTATTTTTTCAATACCAGGATGGAATACGGCTCCAATTCCGTATGTCCCAGATACGTCTTGCCGGTCAGAAGCTCCGTCATCGGCTCCTCCAGGTCAACAGACGCCGGTTTATTGCCTGTTTCCACCAGGATCAGACCGCTGCCGGCCGCTCCGCTCCGCGGAATTACCGCAAGCTCACCTGTAATTCTCGGGAGCTTTACACCTGCCTCCTCCAGTGCGGCCTTCAGAATTCTCACTAAATCCTGTGCGGACGGAATCGTTCCTAAAAGAATGATTCTCCCGCGCCCAACGGGGAAAGACATTACGAGACTCTTTCCTTTCACCGCAGAATGCATGCCGGTAATTGTGACAAGCGTATTTTCTTGACTGGCATCATACATCTCAAACCACAAGCTGCCGGTAAACGGCGTTCCGTCTTTCCATTCGGCCCGGATATAGCGTCCCCGATCAGGCGCGGAAAATGCCAGCCGCGCTCCGGTCAGGCGTTCCAGCATTCCCATGGCCCTGTCTGTATAATGCGTCCCGATGCCGGTCCGCTGATCGGTCATCGGGCCGGCGATCCATATTCCGCCGTCTTTGACCCACCGTTCGATCCGTTCGGGCAGCGTATCGTCTTCCAGCGTCATCATATACGGGGAAATCAGTACTTTATACCCTTCCAGACTTTTCTGCGCGCCGATGATGTCGACACGCGCTCCCATTTGCGTGAGCGGACGGTAGAAGTCGGAGGCGAGCCTGTCATAATAGCGGAATCCGTCGATCCACGGCTGGCATTCAAACAGGTTCCAATTTAGAGAGGTAAAATGCATTGCAATCTCCGTGAAGACCCGCGTGCCGCGCAGAAAGTCTCCCGCTTTTTCAAATTCATCCGCCGTCTGCCGGATCTCTCCGAACATATGCAAAGGCCTTCCTGCGGCAGACAGCACGGAACCGTGCATTAATTCATGGCCCGCCCAGTGCTGACGCCACAGCCAATACAGATTGGCCGCCCCTCCAAACGCTACCGGCATCCAGGAGTTCACGCGGCAGAAGCCCTCCGGCTTCATGACCTGCCCTACGGAAACGGACGCGTTCCATCCCGTCTGCGTCTCCGTGTTCCAAAACGGCATCTCTTTGATGCCGCGCAGATAATCAAACCAGAAGCCGGCCTCCCACAGATTCTCCTCCGAGTTATAATGATTGAACATTACCAGATCCATAGGGGCGTTCATTTTTTCATAATCGAGCCCGGCAAACGGCATCATGTCCGTTCCGATGGGCGCATCCGTGTATTCTCTTACTATTTTCTGCTGCATATGCAGGAAGGAAATACACGATTCCTGCTGAAAAAGATTCCATTCCAGCAAAATGTGCGGATTGTGCCAGGCGTTTGCAGGCGCCGGAATTTCGTCAAAGCAGTCGTAAGCCTGGCTGAAAAGATTCAGATTCCAGCGAGCGTTGAGCGCGTCGATCGTTCCGTATTTCTTTTCCAAAAACCGGTGGAATTTTTCCACGCACGTCGGGCAGAAGCAGCCGGCACCCGGCATATAAATTTCGTTGTCCAGCTGCCATCCGATCACGTTCTCGTCGCGGCCAAACTCCTGCGCCATGGCGCGTATGATGGACGCGGACGCTTCCCAGTATGCTTCGTTGTTTGAACAGCAATGACGCCGTCCTCCGTGGCTGGTTCGGATTCCTGCGGAATTCATGACCGCCGCATCCGGATGCTTCCGCAAAAACCAAATCGGCGGGGTTGCCGTTGGCGTGCCCAGGATTACGGAAATTCCCGCCTCTTTCAGACGGTCCACCACCTCATGCAGCCAGGTAAAATGAAAGCTTCCCTCTTTCGGTTCCATTTTGCGCCACGCAAATTCCCCGATCCGAGCGGCCTTCATGCCGGCCTTCTTCATTTTTGCAATATCTCCCGGCAGTTCGCTATCGTCCCAATCCTCCGGATAATATGCCGAACCCAAAAACGGCGCCGGATTTCTCTGATATTCCATACCTTACACCTCTCTGTCTTTTAGGGAAAAATTTTTCTGATCCCCGGAATTTTCTGTATCACCGCAACTACCGCAAAACATCCTCCGTAAACGCACAATGTTTCTCCTATCATAAACGGAATGGAGCAGGCTTCGGGAGCATGCCGGTATATTTCATTAATTGGTATCATCTGCAAAAGATAAATTCCCAGGCTTGCCGCAGAAAAAAGTCTCAGGATCCCTGCCCAGGACTCTTTAAATTTCAAATGCTTCGCAAATACGAACACCGCGCAGGCCAGAAGCATCGTACAGACAGACGTATAGTCCATCAGAAGCGAATCGGTTGTTCCTGCGCGCGCACTTAAATAATAAGTGCCGAAGAACATCAGACCTGCGGAAAAAATCCCGCAAGCATACAGCAGGAGACGCATGTGCTTTTTAAACGAGACCGTACTCAGATACCAGCCCATCAGAACGTATCCGAAATACCCCGCAATCCCCGGGATTTCAAAATAACCTGTAATCCTGATCCCGGCCAAGCGGAGCAGCGGAACGACCGCTCTGAAGAGAAAAAACAGCAGCAGATACCATTCGACAGCTTTTCGGTGATCGTTTCGGGCAAGCAGCGACAGAAGAGGCATCGCCGCATAAATTCCAAAGATTGCATAAAAAAACCAATAAATATTCTGTATTTCGTTATTTAAAAATAAGTTCAGAAAGGATCTTGGCCCGATGGGAGCCGGAAGCTCTCCAATCGCGATCTTATAAATCAGCATGACGCCGGACCAGATCAGAAAAGGAACGCCTGTTCTGAGAAATCGCCTTTTAAGAAATTCCTTTGTCGAATATTTCTCCCTGTAGTTCATCAGCGTCGCACCCGAGATCATAAAAAAAACAGGAATGGAAAAATGAAACACCGCCTGCAAAAGCATCGAAAAAAACCACTCTTTACTCGTATCAAAAGCAAAAACCTTTCCGGTACAGTGCATGGCAACAACCCCGAAGCAGGCAGCGATATTCAGAAAATCAATATAGAGAAGCCTTTTGCCGCTATCCCTTTGATTCAAAATGGGTTCCATACTGTTTCCTTTCTCTAGGATAGATGCTATTTTATCTTTTTTGCCCCGCTCCGTCAACAACAGATTACGGCCTGATCACCGCGTCCCTTGACACGGAGGGCTCCCAGGATTAGAATAAAGAACGTGAGCGGATGGACGGTTCCTACCGCGAACGACTTTTATTTATTACAAATTCAGACTGATGGCAAAGAACTCCGCTGCGCCGCAAGAAAAATCCGCATGATTCCGTTTTCGCATATCGTGCTGCCTTCGGCCGTCGGCGTCTTGCCGGGAGGAAGCATGCGGGAACTCATCGACAAACTGCAGCAAACGAAAACACTTTCCCAAGAAGAATGGATCGCCCTGCTGGAAGGGCGCGACGATTCTTCCGCACAATATCTGTTTCAGAAAGCACGCCGGATCCGAGACGAAATCTACGGACGCGACGTATATATTCGCGGTCTGATCGAAATTTCCAGCTATTGTAAAAATGACTGCTATTACTGTGGAATCCGCAGAAGCAATTCAAACGCCGCACGTTACCGGCTGACGCCGGAGGAAATCCTGTCCTGCACAGAATCCGGGTACGCGCTGGGATTCCGCAGCTTCGTGCTGCAAGGAGGAGAAGACGCCTTTTATACGGACTTGCTGCTGTGTGATCTGATCCAAAAAATAAAGACGCGCCATCCGGACTGCGCCGTCACCCTCTCGCTGGGAGAACGCAGCCGAGAAAGCTACCAGCGTCTGTTTGAGGCCGGCGCCGATCGCTATCTTCTACGTCATGAAACGGCTTCAGAACCGCATTATGCAAAGCTCCATCCTCCGGCGCTCAGTTTGGCGGAAAGAAAGCAATGTCTCTTCTGGCTAAAGGAAATCGGCTATCAAACGGGAAGCGGCTTTATGGTCGGCGCTCCGGGCCAGACTGCCGCGGAGCTTGCAGAAGACCTGCTGTTTTTAAAAGAACTGGATCCTCAAATGGTCGGAATCGGACCTTTTATCCCGCACCATGACACGCCGTTTGCCGGAGAACCTCCCGGTTCCGTAGCGCTTACGCTCTTTCTGATCGGTCTGCTCCGCCTAATGCTGCCCCGCGCCCTGCTCCCCGCAACGACCGCGCTCGGCACGCTTGATCCGGAGGGCCGGGAGAAAGGAATTCTTGCCGGGGCAAACGTCGTCATGCCGAACCTCTCCCCCACAGACGTCCGCGAAAAATATGCGCTGTACGATAACAAAGCGTATACAGGCGCCGAAGCGGCGGAAGGACTTGCGGATCTGAAGAAACGAATTCAAAAAACCGGCTGCCGCATTGCAGTAAGCCGCGGCGATTATCTCAAGCAATAAACAAGAATTGATAAGAAAGGAAGAACTTGTATGGAACAGTATAATCCGAAATCACTCTGTGCCGACGAATTTATCAGCGACGCCGAAATCCGGGAAACGCTGAAGTACGCCGACGAAAATAAAAACAATATTCCCCTGATCGATCGCATTCTGAAGAAAGCGCGTCCGCGCGTTACGGAGAAAGGGACCTTCTGCGCAGGCCTGACGCATCGGGAGGCCTCCGTGCTGCTGGCCTGCGAAATCCCGGAAAAGGTCCAGGAGATGTATGCCCTCGCCGAGGAAATCAAAAAGGCCTTTTACGGAAACAGAATCGTCATATTCGCCCCGCTTTATCTGTCCAACTACTGTGTGAATGGCTGCGTATACTGTCCCTATCACATGAAAAACAAGCATATTCCCAGAAAAAAGCTGACGCAGGACGAAATCAGGCAGGAAGTGATCGCCCTGCAGGATATGGGACACAAACGACTGGCCATTGAATCCGGGGAGGATCCAGTAATGAATCCGATCGAATATATCTTAGAATGTATTGATACGATTTATTCTATTAAGCACAAAAACGGAGCGATCCGCCGCGTAAACGTCAATATCGCAGCAACTACGGTGGAAAATTACAGAAAGCTGAAAGACGCAGGGATCGGGACATATATCCTGTTTCAGGAAACGTATCATAAAGAAAGCTATCTGAAGCTTCATCCAACAGGGCCAAAGCATGATTACAATTACCACACCGAGGCAATGGATCGCGCCATGGAGGGCGGAATCGATGACGTCGGCCTGGGCGTCCTGTTCGGGCTGGAACGCTATCGGTATGAGTTTGCCGGCCTGCTGATGCATGCGGAGCATCTGGAAGCCGTTCACGGCGTCGGACCGCACACCATCAGCGTCCCGCGTGTCAAGCATGCCGACGACATCGATCCGAATGCCTTTGAATGCGGCATCAGCGACGAAATCTTTGCAAAAATCTGCGCGCTCATCCGGATCGCGGTTCCTTACACCGGCATGATCATTTCTACCCGAGAGAATCAAGCGGTACGTGAAAAGGTCCTTCGCCTCGGCGTTTCCCAGATCAGCGGAGGCTCCAGGACCTCGGTCGGAGGGTATACGGAGCAAAAGCGTCCCACGGATACGGAGCAGTTCGACGTTTCCGATCAGAGAACGCTCGACGAGGTGGTCCGCTGGCTGATGGAGCTGGGATATATTCCCTCGTTCTGTACGGCGTGTTATCGCGAGGGCCGTACGGGAGATCGCTTCATGGCGCTCTGTAAATCAGGCCAGATTCAGAATTGCTGCCATCCCAATGCGCTCTTAACGCTGAAGGAATATTTGACGGATTACGCTTCTGAAGAAACGCGCGCCGTCGGCGAAGCGCTGATTCGCGCGGAGCTGAACAACATTCCCAAGGAGAAGGTTCGGATGCTCTGTGAAGATCATCTGGATAAAATTTCCGCAGGAATCCGCGATTTTAGATTTTAAAAGGAGGCTGCAGAAATGGGACTGAACGATACTCCCGCTGCGGAGAGAATCCACATCGGCTTTTTCGGACGCCGCAACGCCGGAAAATCAAGTCTGCTGAATGCCGTAACCGGGCAGGAGCTTGCTGTCGTTTCCGAAACAAAGGGAACCACAACCGATCCCGTCTTCAAAACAATGGAGCTGCTCCCGCTCGGCCCGGTAATGATCATCGATACGCCCGGATTCGACGACGAAGGCGGGCTTGGCATGCTGCGGGTCCGTAAAACGCGTCAGATTCTGAACAAGACAGATATCGCAGTTTTGGTCATCGATGCCGCAGACGGAATGACGGAATCGGACGGCGAGCTTTTAGATTTAATCAGAAAGAAAGAAATCCCTTATCTGATCGTTTATAACAAATGCGACGCGTACACTGCGTCCCTTCCCGAGGGCGCAATGGCCGTCAGCGCGCTGACAGGAAAAGGAATCCAAGAGCTGAAGGAGCGGCTTGGGACTCTGACGGAATCAGGAGGAGCTCCCAAGCGCATCGTAGGCGATCTGATCCGGCCCGGCAGTCTCGTCGTATTGGTCACGCCGATTGACAGCGCGGCGCCGAAGGGCCGTTTGATCCTCCCGCAGCAGCAGACGCTCCGCGACATTCTTGATTCCGACGCCGCTGCCGTCGTGCTCCGCGAATCTCGACTTGCAGAAATCCTTCCGACCTTGGGAAAAACGCCTTCTCTTGTGATCACCGACAGCCAGGTATTTGCAGCGGCCAACGCGGCGGTCCCCGCCGAAATCCCACTGACGTCTTTCTCGATTCTGATGGCCAGATATAAGGGGTTTCTGGATACCGCAGTGCGGGGCGTCGCAGCAATCAACCGCCTGCAGGACGGAGATACGGTGCTGATTGCCGAAGGCTGCACGCATCACCGTCAGTGCGAAGACATCGGGACCGTTAAGATCCCGCGGTGGCTCCGAAATTTTACCGGAAAATCACTTACGATCGAAACGACTTCCGGAACGGAGTTTCCCGAGGACCTCTCAAAGTATTCGCTTGCAATTCATTGCGGCGGCTGCATGCTCAATGAGCGGGAAGTCCGTTACCGCATGAAATGTGCCGCCGACGCAGGCGTGCCCTTTACCAATTATGGCATTACAATCGCTTATCTGAAGGGGATCCTGCGCAGAAGCCTTTCGCTTTTCCCGGAGCTGCTTGCAGAAATACCGCAGGAAGACAGAAAGTGAGGAATACGATGGAAACAAGAGTCGCCATTGCCGCAATCATCGTGGAAAATCCCGATTCCGTAGCGCCTTTAAATGAACTGCTGCATGAATACAGCCGTTATATCATCGGGCGCATGGGCATTCCCTACAAGGAAAAAGGAATTTCCATCATCAGTATCGCCATGGACGCGCCGCAGGATGCGATCAGCGCGCTGACGGGAAAAATCGGGCGCCTGAAGGGAGTTTCCACCAAGACAACGTATTCCAATCACTGAAAAGCGCTTTCCCTCCCGGCCGCCTTGCATTTATCAAAAATCATGATATAATCCACTTTCGGTAAAATACTAAGCAATCGCAGGTGTCAGAAAGTTATGAGCAAGCAGCAAGACGAAGCCAGACTGGGAAACGGAAACATTTGGAGCGTCGTATTAAGTCTGGCGATTCCTACCATGCTGGCTCAATTTGTAAACGTTCTTTACAGCATCGTAGACAGAATATACATCGGTAATATGCCCGGTATCGGCGATACTGCGCTTGCAGGCGTCGGGATCTGTGGTCCCATCGTCACGCTGATCGCCTCCTTCGGCAGCCTCGTCGGACTTGGAGGCGCGCCGCTTATGGCCATTAAGCTCGGCGAGCAGGACAGAAAAGGAGCAAAGCAAATCCTTGCGAACGGCTTCCTTTTGCTGATCATTCTTTCCGTTCTCCTCACAGCCGTCGTTTTTCTTTTAAAAAACAATCTGCTTCTCTGGTTCGGAGCCAGCCAGACACTTTACCCCTATGCAAATGAATATTTGACCTGGTACGCGGCCGGCACGCTGTTTTCGATTCTCAGCACCGGACTGAATTCTTTTATTATCTGTCAGGGCTTTGGAAAAATCGGAATGCTTACCGTTATGATCGGCGCCGTAGCCAACATTGTTCTGGATCCCGTATTCATTTTTCTGTTCGGACTCGGCGTCAAAGGCGCCGCCATCGCGACCGTTCTTTCTCAAATGCTTTCGGCGGCGTTTGCGGTAAAATTCCTGTTCGGCCGTCATACGATCATCCGGATTTCATGGAAGGGCTATTCCTTCCGCATCCTCCGAAGGATTCTTCTGCTCGGGCTCTCTCCGTTTCTGATCATTGCCACCGACAGCGTTATGATCCTCGCTCTGAACGGAGTTCTGCAAAAATACGGCGGCTCCGACGGAGACAATCTCATTGCCGCGGCTACAATTATGCTCTCGTTTATGCAAATCATCACGCTTCCGATGGGCGGGATCACAAGCGGAACGCAGCCCGTATTAAGCTACAATTACGGCGCAGGAAATTCCGCCCGCGTTCGAAAGGGAGAAGCCTGTATTCTGATCCTCTGCCTCATTTTTACTACCGTTATGTTCCTGATTGCGCGGTTTGCCTCCGTCTATTTTGTAAAAATTTTTACAAAAGATGAAGCGCTGATTGCCATGTCGGTGAAATATATTCATATCTATACGCTTGCCATCATTCCGCTTGCCCTTCAATATACGTTTGTCGATGGCCTTACTGCTCTTGGGATCGCTCCTGCCGCGATTTCTCTTTCACTATTTCGTAAAATAGCCGTCATGCTGACGCTCACATTCCTTCTTCCGCAGCTTTACGGCGCCGAAGCCGTCTTTTATGCGGAACCGATTGCCGATGTCGTCAGCGCCGTTTCTTCGAGCACAGTATTTTTCCTGCTGATTGGGAAAATACTAAAAAAACGCGAGCGTCAGCTCGGGAGAATCCCCGGCTGAAGGAAGACCGCAGCCGAAGCATTTACGGGAACAAAGCCTCTGTCCACTTTTCCGCCGTCATTCTTTGCGCGCCGTCTCGGAGGCAAAACATTGCGGTTACCGGATTGTCCGTTATGACGCCGTCCGCTTCGCTGGAGGCAATTCTTCGGATCTCTTTTCGCGTATTTGCGGTCCAAACATACACGCCGATGCCCTTCGCGTGCATACGTGTCACCAGCTTCGAGGACAGCGCCGCGTTTTCAACGCTGCAGAAGTCCCATGCCTCTCCTCCGGAGCTCTCCTCAGGCGGCTGAGCGGAAATAAATACTGTTGGAATATCATGCCGCAGCGCTTCGACGTGCTCCAGAAGCGGCGCGTCCGCAGATGCAATCACACATTCCTCTGTCATGTCGTATTGTTCGATCAGGCGAAGCGTATTCTCCGCCAGCCCCTGCCTGCCGCCGCCCGTCTTCAGCTCGATCATCAGCCGAATTTTCCCCTTTGCCGCGGCCAGCATCTCTTCCAGGGTGGGAATCGGCTCACCGGCGAAATCGGGAGAAAACCAGGAACCGGCATCCATTTTTTTCACCATGTCATAGTCAGCGTCGCGGACGCTCAGATCGACGCCCGCCGTTCTTTGGAACGTATCGTCGTGCAGAACAATAAGCGTGCCGTCCCGGAGCCGCTGTACGTCAATCTCGGCCATATCGGCGCCGAAGCGAATGGCCTGCTGCAAGGCCGCTACGGTATTCTCCGGTCCCAGAGCCGCTCCGGCCCGGTGCGCTACGATTTTAACCGGAACGCCGAATTTGGGGAATGCACGGAAAGCGCATAGGAAGGTCAGTAAAAAGGCAGCCAGAATCAAGCTCGCCGTCCGGACCGCCTTTCTCCGGGAAATGCCGCGCGGCGCGGCAGGCAGCGCCAGAGGGGAATCACCCTTACGCAAATCATACAGCGCAGTCGATACGGCGCAGGCAAAAAACGGCGTCAGCACACCCGTAAGCTTCCCCCATATGCTTTGCAGCCACAGAAAATAAAATTGAAATCCGGCTCGGGAATTCTCCGGGCTACAGAAAGCACGCATAGCGCCCGCAAGAAGCAGGACGACGGCAAGCAAAATAAGAGTCGATAAAAGATAGAACGTTAAAAGAGCAGCGATCCAGATTCCCACCGACCGCAGCGCTCCGTCCTCTCTTCGGAAAGAGGAAAACGTTTTTCCTTCAAGCAGAACACCGGGAAGCCCGAGCAGATAAAATGCCGTAATTGCATGAAGAAATAAAACAAACACAATGAAAAAAATGAATCGAAGCGGCGTGTGCGCTGCGGTTTGCAGAAGGCCTTCCGGGATTCTGGCCTGCAGAAACGATCCGTTAAACAAAAAAACACAGGACAGCAGGCAGGCAGGAATGACGAAGAGCAGCACCAATCGGCTTTTGGAAAAAAGCTTCTGCATTTGTCCGGCCGCTTCCCGGCATAAGGACCGCAGTGTCATTGGCTCCCCGTTTCGACTCTTCGCACAGTAAAGAAGCAGAACCACAAGCTCATAGCTGAACGCAAGCCCGATCGGCAGCAGAAATGCCGGAAGAAGCCAGCGGGCCGCCGGCTCTGGCAAAAGGCCAAAAAGCAGACGGAGCAGCGGCGTCAAAATGCAAAAGAGGAGCGAACGAAATACAACCTCAAAGCCAAGCAGTACCTGCAGATTTCCGCAGAGCACGCTGACAGCAGATTTGATACCAAAAGAAACTTTTCTCCCGCGAAGCAGCATTTATAATGATTCCTTCTGTATAAAATTTCCCCATTTCTGCAGGGAAGCCGCGCAAAACGGCCTTAGATTCATTATACTCCTTTTCTGAGAAATCATTCAAATGCCGATTCTGTCATACAATTCAAATTTCGTAATATTCGGAAGATCGAATCCATTAGGGCTGCAAACCGAACGAACTACGGAAAAGCGCACTTTTTCCGCCCCGACAACTCTTTGAAAATATTTTCTGACAGGCAGCTTCCCAATAGGTTCTTCCGGCGCCAGGACCGTTTCCCAGCGCCCGTTACAGTAGTATTCAATTTTATATGCGGAAACGCGCAGCGCGGCCCAATCCTCCGCAAGCACGCAGGAGTTAAACGAAATTGGAGAATCAAAGGAAAACACAACGCAGCGCTCGCGGTCGTTTAGATCCGGACACCAAAACTGCGAATCCTCCTTAAGCATATTCTCCGCCGAGCAATCCAGTCCCTCCACCTGAAAAACACTGGAAGCGATTATTTCATTCGCCTGATTTAATTTGTTATCCTCCATAATCCTAAAGCCAGCCAAAAGATTTCCGTTTTGATCTGTCAGATATTTTTTAGGATAAAATTTCACCGATTTAATTTTTTGTAAAGACGGGAAAACAAGCTGCGCCTCATGCTCTGCAGAAAGCTCCGGTTCATAGGAGACCGCGCGTTCCCCGTCGCTGAGAATCACTGTTCCGCTGCAGTAGAGCGGATCGCGCCCGCAAAGGCTCCTGATATAAATTTTTCTTGTTTCGATCGGCTCGTCCCAGGAAAGAGCCTGATACGCGCCGGCCTCGTCTCTGCCGCCGGCCTTCTGTGCCGAAAAGTAATAATTACTGCCCCCGTCGTCAGGATCACACAGCGGAAGATATATGCTTAAAATTTGGTACAGCTCCTCCAGAAGCGCCTTTTCTTTTCGAAGCAGCTCCTCATACGTATTGATCATCTTAAGGCGCGCGCTTTCTTGGACAGGCGGAGCATAAAAAGACTTCCCCTCAGATTGAATCATGGATTGCTTGATAAAATAATTCTTCATAAGCTCATAACACTTCGCCAACTGCTCATAATCGGAAAGGATCTGATTCAGCCGGGCGTCAAAGATGGAAAATAAATCTTTGACGTATTGAAATCTTTTCAGCAGCATCCATTTATGCTCTGTAATGAGATGGATGATTCGATAATCGAAATTACTGTTTTGCGCCTCGCCCTTCAGCAAGCGGATTACGTTTTCCGTGACGTCCAGGCCAAAGCAGATCTTTTTCTTGTCCGTGATGGCAACCTCAGCGCGGCCGTATTCTTTGACCTTATCTCCCGTTGAAAACGTATAATTTTCCAGCTCGCGCAAAAATCTGGATTTGTCGAACAAATTCTCCTGCGAAATTTCCTTCGGCCGGAAAATGCTGATATGAGAATCGTCCAAATGATTGCTGATTTCACATCTGGCGCTCTCGATAGATAAATGAACCATATCGATATCATACGTACAGGCAAACACGCCCTTCAGCGGTGAAAAACGATAGCAATAATAGACGTTCTCTTCTGTATTTACTCCGTGGATCAGGATCGGGTGCGCCTCGTGCGTATCATGATTTCCATCCCAGTCGCCGCTGTAGCAGCTGTCAATCCAGACATAAATATAATATTCTTCAAAAAGCGCGCTGATAAAAACCTCTTTTGTAAAATGCAGCGGCTTTATATATTGCGCGCTGTTCTCAGATAAAATCCTTTTAAAGCAGCTTCTGTCATCGGTATAATTATAAAAGCCGACTTCGTTAACGCACATCACATTGATAAAATTGCAGTAATACCAGGATTCATACTGCCTTTTTCCCAAAATAACCGGTAAAAACATCGAAATATAAGGAAAAAGCGTACTGTCAATATTTTCCTCAATCGGAAGGCGGATCTCCGTCGTTTGATCTTTTTGAAAAATATGCTCAGAGCATTCCGTGATGCGGAAGCCGCGTAAAAAATAACGTGGAAGGCGCTGAACAACTCGCATCGCCATAGGATCTGCGTCATCATAAGAGATATATATCAGATGATCGATCCGTTCACATTGGATTTTATCAGTAAAACGAATAAATTTCAGAAAAAAACGATACTGTCTTTCTGCCGGCGATTTCTGTACGTTTAATTCGATGCATATGTATTTCGTCATTCTTTCCACATCCTTATTTATTTGTATCGTCTGTATTTATATAAATAATATTACAATTTTCGAATATAGTCAATATATTTATTTTATGTTTTATGTATATCAGCATTTTTAATAATTAAAAAATTTCGAAAAATACGGCGTCGCTATACAGAAAATACAAGCCTGTTTTCAATATAACGCAGCAGGTGGCAGAAAATCCATTGTATTCTATAAGAAATTCAATAAAAAAGGGCGCGAGCCGGAGGATTTCTCCCCGGTGCGCCCGGAAAACACAAGAAAGCAAGCTTTTAAAGGCTGTAGAAGCCGCTTTTCAGCGTATGTCTGAGGAAGGAACCATCCTCCTGAGGGACGTAGACCTCCGCCGTCGTATTGGCCGGAACCGTAACCAGAAAATGGCTGCCAACCTTGTAATCCACGGCTATTTTGCCATAAACGGTCTGCACCTCTCCCTTTGCCCAGGGGACGATCGGCGTCACTACAGGCTTAATGGTAAAGGTCTTGTAGCCAGGCGACGTCTTTTTGATCCCCAGCACATCCTCATAAAGCCACAGTGAGAAAGCGCCCTTGAAGGGATGGTTCAGGGATTGGCGGTGCGTCGAAAGCGTAAAGCTCTCCCACAGAGTGGTCGCTCCCATTTCAATCTGCGCGCCGAAGGAAGGATAGGTCCTGCTGTTGAGCGTTTTCTCCAGCACCTCATAGTATCCGAATTCCGACATAAATTTATAAATGTAGCGCAGCCCCAAGTGGCCGCAGGTAACATGATAATCATGGTTGACGATATCTCGGGCGCACCAGGCCGCCATCGCCGCTTTCTCGCCCTCCGGATAGAGCCCGATTTCCGCACAGAACGAAGTCAGCGTCTGCGTCCCGTAGCAGTGATTTTCCGCATCGTAATATTTTGCAAGAAACACTTCCTTGACCTTTTCCGCCAGATCCGCGTAATGCTTTTCCTCCTCTTTCCTGCCGAGCACGCCGGCTGTCTGCGCCATGATGCAGAGCCCGTAATAATAATAAGCCGTAGAGGTTTCAAAATATTGCTGAGCCGGATCGTAGCCGTAGGGCGCGCACCAGTCCGCCAATTTATACGGATGGTCATTATAGATATAGCCGGTGGTGTTTGCCTGCATATAGGCCGTGTAAGCCGCCATTTCATCATAATATTTTTCAAGAACAGAACGGCAGCCGTAGGCCTGATAGCAATTCCAGGGGATCGTAAGAATTGCAGTGCCCCATGCGGGAACCGTATCAAGGCACCCGCGTTTTCCCGGTACGACATTGTTATAAACGCCGTGTTCCCGATGGGCGGTGACAATATCGTCAATATATTTATCCCAGAACAGCTGGGCGTCCCACATCACCATGGAGGTATCCGCAATAATATTGGCATCTCCGGTCCAGCCGCACTTTTCACGAGCCGGGCAGTCCGTCGGAATGCCGTGAATGTTGGAAGTAAAGGTGTTGCGGAACAGCTCCTGCATCTGGTTGAGGATCGGCATGGCGCAGACAAAATCCGCCTTAGGCGCAAGGTCCGTATGAACCTTCAGTCCCGTCAGCGTTTCTGCCGTCACATTTGCATGCGCGCCAGTCAGTTCCACATAGCGGAATCCAAAATAGGCAAACCTCGGTTCCCATACAATCTCGCCCGTTTTGCCAAAGATATAGCGCAGGGTCTGTACGCCGCGGATATGGAAAACGCCGGAGCTGTCCACATCCACCATACCGTCCTGCGTGACCGCCTCTCCAAAGCGCATCACCACCTCATTGCCAGGCGTTCCGAATATCTTCAGCCGTACGTATCCGGCAAAATTTTTGCCCATATCGAACACAAAGACACCCTCCTGCGGCATAGTCACCGCCGCGGGCTTTAATTCCTGTGTTACGCGGATCGGTGGCATCAGCTGCGGAACCAGCTTTCCCTTTGGCGCATTGTCCGGCACAGCCTGGAACCAGCCATTCTCATGATAGCCGTAGAGATCCCAGCCAGGCTGCTCCATGCGTCCATCATAGGTCTCCCCGACATAGATGTTGTTCATTGTAATCGGTGAATAGAAGGTCTTCCAGCCGCCATCGGAAACGACGTACTGCTTCACACCGCTTTTATAAGTAATTTCCAGCTGCAGCAGCAGGCAGGGATCCCCGTAAATGCCGCCGCCCTCCATAAGCTGCGACTGATGGTACCAGCCGTCTCCGAGCACAACGCCCAGCGCGTTGCCGCCCCGTTGAATCCGGTCGGTGACGTCATAGCCGACATAAAAAATCTTTTGCGGAAATTCCGTAATGGCCGGATCCAGCACATGGTCACCAACCTTTCGGCCGTTGATGGTCAGCTCGTAAAAGCCAAGGCCGCTGATGTATACCTTCGCCTTTGCAACCTCGCTACAAACCAGAAATTCGCGTCGGTACTGCATGGCCCAGTTTGTAATATAACGGCTGCCGGCGCTGATCCACTCCGCCCTCCAGTCCTCCTGGTTTAAAAGGCCGGTTTCAAACCAGTCCGGCTCCGAGATATGCATCGTGCCGGCGGCATCCGTAACCGCCACGTTCCACCAATAACGAGTTGAACTTTTCAGCTCCGCCGGAAGCTCTATATCCACACTCTGATCCGAAAAAACCTCTCCGCTGCACCAGACGTCGGCATCGGCCAGCTTCTCCCTGCAGGTTGCGACACGGATCATATAGGACGTCTGGATAAAACCGTCCGTCACACCGGTGGTTACGCTTGCGGGATCGCCGCCGATCCTCCAGGAAAGACGCGGCGCACGGTCAACGACAATCGGGTTGACCAGGCTGTCACAATATAGCGTAAAATCCATCTTGATTCCTCCCAAATCAAAACTTTATTGTAGGATGATCTGCCATAATTATAACGAAACGTTTTCATTATGCAATGCCTTTCTGCAACTTTTACCGCGCGGTTTTTAAAATGTCGGACGGCGCTGCTTCGGTGATCGAGCGGGGATTCTCAAAGGGTTTTCCGGCCATAAATACATATAATTTTGAAACTACGCTTAATCCGTTCTCGTCAAGCCCGGAAGTAATCTCTGCTATCGCAGATGTTTTTAATTCCAATGGGAAACTTTATATTTCCTTTTCATGCTCTCTTCATTAAATGTGATATACGAGCGTTTTCTGCATTTGAGGATCAGCCTGCGCCCGTCCTCTCTGTGGGTATACACAGGCTCGAAATTTCCGGTTGTATTCTTTAGCTTCTGCGCAAGCACCGCAGCATACTCTTTCTTTTTTCCTATAATCGAAGGGCACGCAAACGAAAGCGCATAATTATACCGCCCCAGGCTTTTCTTCGCGATTAAGATATATCGTGGGTTCTCGATCGGAGTCAGCATTTCCGTCATTGCAGTATTGAAAATGTTCTGATCGTGAATCGAAGCATTACGCAGATGCAGAGCAACAAAATGCAGCTGCCTGTGTGCGGTTGTTTCCACCTTTGCGGACGGAGAAATCAGTTTGCATTCGCAAAGCGTTTTATAAACTGCAGCGCCGAGGGTTGAAATGGAGTTTGCCGGATTAGAGTGCAGCACCATTTTCTTGACGCCCTTATACAAAAAAGCAGACAAGACAAGCATGATTACAAGCGTTCCCACTGTCATCGGGATATTGTTAAGAGCGAGCAGGCTCGTCAAAAGACGCAGCAGGGAAATTTGTGTCGCAATTAAAATCACATTAAGCGCAAAATTCATAAAAGTAAACGCAGGAACCTTTTTTTCATTTGGGACTTCCGTTTCAACTCCCACCGCAAAGCTTCCGTCGGCCACTTCGCCGCGCCACTTGCTTTTAACGTCCCCGCGCTGCATAGACAGCGCCAGCATTTCGGCGTTGATCTTTTCAATTCCCGCTTTATCGTAAGGCGGCTTTATCGTGGTAATCCGTTCAATTCCGCTTTCAATGACGCCCGTTGTATAATTCGGCCCCATAAAGGAATCAAAACGGCGTTTCAAAATCTCGTAGTCATAAGAAACGAGTTCTTGATGGTCTTGCTTGATATATTCTGAAATCCGTTCCAGCGCTTTGTCCTTAAACAAATACGCCGGCTCTACCGTAACGAGATGCCAGATATTTGCCGACTTCTCCGGATCATTTTTATCAATGCGGATAGCGCGGCCGCGCATTTGATTGGAAAGGACAAAGCTGCCCACAAAGCTTGCCAGGATCAGCGAATTAATGCAGGGGGAATCCCATCCCTCGCCAAGAAGCGATTTCGTTCCGACAAGGATCTGAATCTTGCCGGCCTCAAACAGCTTGCCTACATAGGTGACAGAACGGTGTATTGGGCCTGAGAATGTGACGGTGTGGTAGTCGGTATTTGGAATATCCTCTTTTTTGTGACTGATGTTTGAAAGATCAACTGATTTCGGAAGAATTACGAGCGTTCCCGAAAGCACGCCGATTTTTGCCTCTTGATTTTCACGACGAAGCGTTTCGAAAATGCTGACCACGTTTACAGAATTGAAATTTTCCGCAGTCGCGACTTTAGCAAGATTCTCTTTCTTTATGTAATCGGTTAGAATAAGCATGCGAAGCCGATTGCCCATAGCATCAATCTCACTTTTTGCGATCCTTTTTATGCTGTCCAATTTGCCGACCGATGAAATCAGCGCTCGTTTTAGCTTTTCATTTAAGTCAAGCGTTACTTTTCGCTTTTCATAGACCAGGTACTTTTTGAGTACGCCAATGATTTCGGATTTCTGTGCCTCCGTTATCATATCGCCGTCAAGCAGAAATTGAATTGCCGTTTCCGCATACTGCATTTGAAAAAGCGGCAAACTCCTTTTTGTCGTCAGCTCTCTGATAAGCTTTTTATTGATCTCAAAGCCGTAATAGTGAAGCAGGGTTGCGAGCGCGACATATTGCTTTACGGATGAAAACAATTTTTCATAGTCCTTTTCTGCATTCAAGACTTGAGATATATTATCGAATAGTTCCAGCTTTCCCAGCTCCTCGACCGCAGCTGCCGCGCGTTCCTTATATTCACGAAAGCTTGCTGTCTCAGCTTCGGTCGGATAGCTGAAATATATGTAATCTTGATGAGGGCAAAGCGTATTCTGTCCGACAAGCTCAGGAACAAATATTTCTTCATCGATCTCCCCGCAAATATTCATATATCTGCTCCACTCCGCCCGCTCCGAATCATAGGGCGGTGTGGCAGTAAGCGAAACGATTTTCACATCTTTATCCAAAGCAGATATAAACTTTTCAAGCGCCTTCTGCCATTCATTCTTGAGATGATGCGCTTCATCAAGACATACCGTTTTAATTCCAAAGGCTTTCATTATTTTGAAAATCTCAATATCCGAACAGTCCGCATCGTCATCGCCGTCAGAAGATACCTTCTCCATTGCAGTGTATAGCGCTTGATAAGTTACCGAGTTCAGCAGCTTTACGTTGTGAAGGTCGCTTGAAAAAAGCGCATCAAAATCATCCTTATTTTCAAGAAAAAGGTCTTTGAAGCGTTCTCCCCACTGCTGACGAATAGCGGTTGTTGGTGAGAGTATAATACAAGGAGAACCAAGACGGCGGATCAGTTCAAGCCCCAGAACGGTCTTTCCACTTCCGGGAGCGGCCACAATATTTATTTTTCCATCTTTCAAATATTGATCAGCATTTTCAAGCACACGTCTCTGATAATCGCGAAAGCTTCCCCTAAACTGTATTTTTTCAAACCCGGTCATTTTATGCCTCCCCAAACTTCTTTTAGAATGTCGCACACCAGCGGCGCAATTGTATTCTGCTTCCGTCATAATTGCTTATTTCTCAGCGCCGGTGACTGCCAAAACGATCTTATTGATAATTCAGCGATGATAGGCCTTAACGGGCGGCCCTTCCGTAAATTCGCGCAAAAAGCCACTCTGCTTAGACCAAGCATAGCCGCTGCGCATAATTCGATATTTTCTTTCATCATTCTCAAAACGCAACAAGATTTTGCGAACGGCAGCACATCCGCAAGGATATAGGTTCAAAACAATGAATTCGTACTATATCGTCACTTTGTCATGCGTAATTATATGTTTTTGCTGGCAAAGTATCAATATGCTTTCAGAAAATAATCTCAGCATTTCTGCAGATAATATGAAGCGGCCGCACATCTATAAACTACGTGGATTGATTTATGTGTCATGATTAGATAGAACTCTGCCGATAAATTCAAAACTCTTCTGGGACCGCCGGCAGACGTATTCGACTGTTTCAGCTTCAAACAACCTGCCTGCATTCTTCTTGCAGCGGAAAGATTCCCTACGACAAAGCTCTCCCGCTTTATAGAAGTCAGTTTCTCCGAAATCCGCCTGGGCATGCTGCAGCTGCATAATATAAAAAAAGAATATACGGTTATCTAAAAAATCAAGAAAAACCGGATGTTCAAAAGTTGTCCTTTTTCAAATGTGCAAGCCGTTTTCTTCAAATAAGAAAGTGGGCAAATTCCTTTTATAAAAAGCAAGTTGTTCAATTCCAACAATGTAACACCCGCAAAAATCCATTGTCATTCATTACGCTTAAAATATTTTATATTTTCACAAGCCTTATCCTCTTAATTTTCACAGCAAGCCAAGAAAAAGATATCTGCGACCTAAAAAAATATTCCAGGTCCGAGCCGGCATAGCAAAGCATCGTTCCAGAGGTGCAAATGAAGCAAAGTGAAACGAGCTTCGCAAAGCCGTTAAATTTAAAGGGATTCCGCGTATATCTGACAGGCCTGCCGGTTCCTTGCGCCGAATAAATACCGGATGACAACGGTGTTTTCACTCTGCCCTGCGGTTCTTCCTTCCCAATATAATCAACATACTGCCGGACAACAGCATCAGAGCAAACCACAGCCACAAATTGCTGTCGTCCCCCGTGGGTGGATTGATGTCCGGATCGGGTGTTTCATGGGATTGGTAGGCGTTAATCAGATCATAGCCCTCCACGGTTTTTTCATAATCCTCTACGGCGGCCTCATCCACCGTATAAATGATTTCTTCGCCCGCAGCGTTATATCTCGGCAGTTCAAAACGATAACGCCAGCCGTCTTTTTCCGTCACCTGCCACTGCAAAACGATTTCCCCGTCCCCATATATCAGTACTACAATTGAAGTCGGACGATTTTCCTCCGGATTATCGCCGTGGCGCCATGTTTTCCGCCCCTCGATCACAATCGTATCCTGCGGCGGCAGCGTGCTGTCATATCGATTGACAAATTCGATCCGGTCTGCAGGCTCCGCTCCCTTGGAGATCTCCGTATCTGCCGTCAGTCTGCCGTCCTTTTCAGTAACCGTCACGGTCACGGTATATACCGACGTATCATAAAGCCATCCCTGCTGGCTGTCTGCTGTTTCTGTGACCGTATATACATAGATCCCGGGCCGGGTATACCGAATCTCTCCGGGATGCAGTTCGCCGCCTCCTGTCAAAGACAATGTCAGGAAGCTGTTTTTGACTTCCTCCGGCATGGGCGCGTTATCCCTGGCAGTAATGCAGAAGGCAAATCGCAACGCTGATGGCGGTTCCCCCTCCACTGTTTTGAAAATCGACGGAAACGTGACTACCGCAGGGGGAATATAGGTATTGACGATATCGAAGCCGTTGTAGCTTGGCCGGAAACTTTCAATCGGCCGTTCCTCGAGCGTATAGGCGATTTCGTTGCCCTCGGCGTCGTATTTCGGGGCGGTAAAGCGGTAGAGCCAGCGGCCGTTTTCATCCGGCGTAACCTCCGCCTCCTCCACGACACGATCGCCGTCCTTCAACAGCAGCGTGATGGATTCCGGCAGCAGCTCGTCGGTGAGCCCAACACCCTCCCAGGTCTTTTCACCCGCGATCTCTGTCATCACCGTGCCGGCGAAGGTGTTGGTCACCGTTACCTCAATATCACTCGTTCCCGCCGTTCCGAAGCCCTCGGTGATCGACTGGCTGTAGCCCTCGGCGGTATAATCCTTTTCGCGGATCTCATAAACATCCCCCGGCATCAGCGTAAATTCTTTGCTTTCTCCTGCTTTCAGGGTAAAATCCTCCGAAACGCCGCCCAGGATCAGAGTCATCTCAAATTCCTTTTCTGTATCGGATGCCGGATATTCCCCGGCCAGCTGCTTTGTGACCGTAAGCTTTACCGGCGTCTGAGGCGGCTTATCGAGAGAATAGGTGTTAACAAAATCTGCTTCCGACATGCCTGCTGTGATCGTTCCGCAATGCCCGGAAGAGGAGATGAAATAGTCTTCCTCCTCCTGCTCGATGACGGTGTAGGTAACGCCGGCGGGTATTTGCTCAAATAGCGCCGTTTCGCCGTGGCTCAGCGTGAGCGTGCCGCCGCTTATAAGCTCGCCCGACGTGCCGTCCGTTTTTTGATAGCTGTATGCTCCGTTATCGGAAAACGAAACAGTAAAGATAAATTCTTTTGCCGATTGCTCTTCGCTGAGAAGCGAACCGTCGGCGTTCTCTACTGTTTTATTGATGGAAAGAGATCCGGCCAGCCGCACATTATAGGCCGTCACTGTCACCTGCTCCGTGCCTCTCTCCGGCACGGCAAATGGATACTGTGTGATGGATTCCCCGTTTTGCGAGTCGAAAGCAAACGCCGGCGGCGGGGCATCCTCTTCAAAATAGTACGCGCCGGCGGGCAGGCGCAGGGAAATCGCCCCCGTCTCATCGGTGACATACCGGTCGCCGATCTGTTCGCCTTCCGCCGTAAAAAGGTAAAAAGCCGCCCCCGGCACCGGGATGTCCGTCTCGGTGCCGTCCGGCAGCTTTTCTTTTTTTTGCAGCCGCACCTGCGCTATGGTGGCGGCGGTTTCATTGGTTATCGTCTGGAGACTCTGCCAGCCGTATGTGCCGGTGACCAAAGCAGACAGGATAAAAACAAATGTTAAAAACAAGCTTATCATGCGATGAAATCCCTGTCCCACTGTCAAAGTCTCCTTTCCTTTTATATTTTTGCGGATTTCTGCCTTCGAGGAAAGGCTCTCCCCAAAAAGAGGGAAAGCCCTTCGTCGAGGGCGGCAAAGCCGCCCTGCTGGGGATCAAGCGGGTTAATCGCCCGCCGTAACGGTGACGGTGGCCGAGCCGGTGACCGCCTCGTCGCCGTCCATATAGGTGGCGGTGACGGTCAGTTCAGTATCCGCCGATTCAGAGGCCGAAACGGTGAGCAGGCCGCCTTCGCTGATGGTAGTATCCTCCTGCTGCGCGCCGGAGACGCTCCAGGTGACCTCTGCGTCTGCAATAGGCGCATTATCTTTGTCGGCAACGGCCGCGGTGAACTGGAGGGTACCGTTAGCCGCTACAGTAACCGCACTGTCGGCCGCGGTGACGGTGACCTTGCTGCTGGGGATGTTAGTGCCGGTGATTTTTTCCAGCAGCAGCTCCGCGTTGGCGGTGGGGGCTGCGCCCGCACTCTCATCATAGAAACCGGTGCCGTTCAGGAAACCGATGTCATCCGCTGTCACAAACTGGCCGACAACATTGATGCCGTAGTACCAACTGTCGCTGGGGGGATTGGCATGGACGATCTCGTCCAGCAGCAGGCCGGTAGCCTCGCCGGATTCGATGGGTTGCGCCCAGTAAGCCCAGCCGTCTTCATCCCACACCCAGTAAGCGCCGGTGGCCATATCATAGTCATCGATCCATTGCTGCATGGTGATGACAGTAGCGGTGCCTGTCTGTTTGACAGTATGTTCCTGAGCTGCTACAGTTGTGATGTTTGTGCCTTCTATTGGCATCTCTTCATCTATGTCATTGGTATCGGCGTCGTAGATTTCATCAGCAGTTTTGGTCGCGTTTTCAGGATCGGAATAATCCACATAGTCGTCGTAGTGGATCTCGTCATCGGCGCTTAAGCCGTCATAAGTACCGTTGATGTCCGCCTGCAGGGAGTCTTTGTTCTTGTTGAAGGTGGGCATATAGGTGGTCTGGCCGCCCATGTTCCATGTCCAGTAGGCGTCGCCTTCTTCATCCAAAAGCGTGCTTCCGGAGGGGAGGCGGGTGGTCCATGAGTTCTTGTTGCCCAATGTGGCAGTCTCTATCACCGATTCGGCCTGATTGTCATCCCCGTCCGAACCTGCGCCCTGGCCGATCTCCATGTACTCGTCCAGACGGACGCGGGCAAAGATGGCGGTGCCGTCCTCGGTAAAGTTTTCCACATACACGTCCTTGTTGCGGCCGTTGAAGTCATCGTGCAGACGTCCGCCGGGATTGATAGTGGCCATGGTTTCGTTGAGCGCTTGCTGGCTGATGGACTGCCAGGCGAAGGTGCCGCCCAGGGCGATGACCGCCGCCAGGCCTACCGCGCCGACCGACGCGGCGATTTTCTTTTTGGTTGTCATTTGTTATTTCCTCCTAAAAAATATTTTTGATATTATAGGGACATACGTCCCTGATAAACAGTTTGCTGTGCGGGCCGCCTGCGCGGCCCGCCGGTGCCTCTTACTCCTCCGAGATCCGCACCCACATCATGGGGCGGAGGCCCTGTTCCCTTGTTGTGTCCTCACGGCCGGGGACTTGTATGTTAGCCCCCGAATAGTTTGTTACCTCTATAAAGCTGGTCTCATATGCACCGTCTAACACAGCCGTCCGCAGCCAGTAGGTGCTGCCCGTACCGGATACTCCCGCGGCATTGCCTGTATACTGCAGGCTGTCCGGGACGATCTGGCGGTTCTCCCAGGTGTATTCTCCGGCAGGATCTGGATCGAAAGTAGGATAACTCATCTCCTGCGCTGCGTCTAAGCCTGTCAGGTCAGCATAGGAGGGAAGGAAGACCTTGTCTAAGCTGCTGTCCACCCACACACCATATGGCTCCTCTTCTGTCGCGCGATCGTATCTTACAGCCCTATAGAAGGAGATTTCCGTCTCCTGCGCCACCTGAAGCAGGGTGGTGTGATCCTCGAGCCAGCTGCCGTTCAGATACTTCCGTGCCGTAGTGGAAGCATTGTACGCCCAGCTTCCGGCGCTGTCCTGGTTGGCCATACACCAAGCGTCTATCATATACTTGGAGAAGAGCAGGGCCAAATCATTTTCCTCGTCCACCGCCAGCACGTAGAACTCCACGCCGTCGATGGTGACCGTCTTGTTGTATGACTCTGCCGGCAGATCCATCCCAAGTCCGGAAATATCCGCTTCACGGATGGCGGCTGAAGCCTCTGCGTCCAGCCGGGGCGGCGCCGGGTTTACCCACACATAGACGGCGTCGGTGATGATCTGGCCGCCGTCGTTATAGGAGGCGACGACCTGCAGTCGCCGGTTCACCTCGTCTTCCCCGATATACAGGGTGTTGCCCACAAAGCGGGTATCGGCAGAGGTGGCGCCCCGGATCGTCCAGGTGATAGCGGGGGATTGGACCGGACCGGTGCTCGTCGTGACCGCTACCGTCAGATCCGCACTGGTGTTATACTCTATCGGCTCCTCCGGCGGGGTCACGGTGATGGTGGAGGTGCTGCTGTTGATATTTACCCACATCGCCGGGCGGAAGAATAAATTCCATTGACGGTTCGCAGCCTCCAACACGCCGTCCATATCGACTACGGGGAGTTCGGAACCTGAGGAGATATCACCACTTTGGTTAGCATGGTGCCAGCTGGTGCGCATTACATAATCGCGAGGGCTGGTGGGGATGACATTGTCGGGGAGGAATATATCGGCCGTGCGCAGCGCCTCCGGCACGATGACGCCCACCGTTCCCAGGGTGTATTCCCTCGGATCATCCGCTGTCACCGGGGTTCCCAGAGACAATTCAGTATTAGGTATGTACACTTCTTCATCAAAGGTGGTGCCGAACATATCCGCTGTGGAGAGCAGGAAGACCTTGTCGGTAGAATCGCACCAATACTCAGTTGTGTTTCCGCCGAGATAGAACCGGGTTTGGATCGTCGTTTCGGCGGCGGCGTTCAGCGTCGGGTGCATGGACAGCCACTCGCCGTTGAGATAATCATGGATAATGCTGGTCGCCCAAATGGTATCGTAGGTACCTTTGGCGTTATTTTCAGCAAAGCCGAACCGGGCGATCTGCTCCTCATCTACGAATTTGTTTGTCTCGTTAATTTGCATCTTCTGCGGATGGAGATACCGGGAGAGCAACAGGGCTCTATTGTCCTGCACCTCAAGCACATACCACTCAATTCCGTCGATGAGCACCGTATCGTATTGCTCGGCCTCCAGGCCCATGTCTGAAATCTCGGCGGCGCGGATGGCGGCGGAGGTCTCATAGTCCAGCGTATCGGACGGGGTGAGATCCTTGTCGGTGTCCAGCTGGATCCACAAGGCCGGGCGCACGCCTGCGATATCGGCCGGGTCATTAGCGGTGCTGGAGCCTTCGTCAGACACAGTTTCGATGTTGAAGGGGCCGTTTCTATCGTTTGTATGCTCATAGCTTCGCGTCCACCATTCTGCCGGTGTGCCGTCCTCGGTGGTGGCTCCCGTCAGCAGATCCGGCAGCACGTCGCCCTGATCCTCTTCCAAAGGCATATATTCGTAATAGGTGGAAAGCCGCGGGTCATAGCTTGCGCTTGTGCCGTTCAGATCCCTATAGGACAGCAAAAACACCTTATCCTGCGTGGAGGTCAGTATGTCGCTTTCGGCAACATCGTCCGCCTCAAGGTTATACAGGGTGGTTTCCACCGCGGCGTTATACAAGGTCTCCTGCCCGCGCAGCCAGTCGCCGTTGAGGTATTCCCGCAGGTCGCTGTCCTTCCAATAGACGCTCCCGTCCGCGTCGAACGCACGCGTCTCCAGCACATAGCGGGAGAGGATCAGCGCGCGGTCGGTGTCATAGTCGATGGCCAGCACATACCATTCGGTGTCGTCTATGGTGACGACCTCATAATTATCACCTGTCACCGCCGCATTGAGGATCTCCTCCGAGGTGGAGGAGTCTACCTGGCCCTCGGTGGGCGGGATTTCAATTTGTGTGCCGGTGATGAGCTCCAGCAGGTCCTCCGCCTCGGAGGAGGGCAGCCGCCCGGCCGTCCGGTCATAGAAGCCGGTGCCGTTTAAAAAGCCGATGTCGTCCGCCGTGACAAACTGGCCCACCACGTTTATGCCGTAGTAGTAGCTGTCGCTGGGCGGGTTGACAAGCTCAATGCCGTCGAGCAGCAGCCCCGTAGCGGTATCAGGCTCAATGGCGTTGGCCCAGTAGGCCCAGCCGTCGTCATCCCATACCCAGAAGTCGCCCATGACCTGGGCGGTATCCTCCTCGGTGGGGTCTTGGATTTCCTGATAGGCCTCCCAGCGCTCCACCCATTCGTCCATGGTGATGACCGTGCCGTTGATGGTCGTTTTGGCGGTGTGGGTTTCGCTTTCAGTACGGGTGCCGTCATCCTCGATGTCGTTGTTGTCGTCGTCGTAAGTGGCGTTAGCGGTGATCTGCTGATTTTCGGTGTAGGTCACATAATCGTCATAGGGGACGTCGGTACCCTCTTGGCCGTCGTATGTACCGTTGATATCCGCCTGCAGCGAATCCTTGTTCTTGTTGAAGGTGGGCATATACACGGTCTGGCCGCCATCCATATCCCAGGCCCAGTAGACCTCGCCAGCCTCGTCCGCAAGCCCGCCGGTCGGGGTACGGGTGACCCAGGTGGTCTTGTCGTTGATTACCGAGCCCTGGCCGACTACGGTCAGGCCTGAGGCAGTCAGCGGGGCGTCCGGCGCAAGATTCCGGTCGGTTCCGGCGCCATTGCCGATCTCCATGTACTCGTCCAGGCGTACCCGGGCAAAGATCGGCGTGCCGTCATCCACACCGGTGAAGTTTTCGACGTAGACGTCCTTGTTGCTGCCGTCAAAATCATCGTGCAGACGCCCGCCCGGATTCAGCGTGGCGGCCGCTTCGTTGAGCGCCTGCTGGTTGATGGATTGCCACGCGAGGGTGCCGCCCAGCGCAATCACAGCAGCCAAAGCCACCGCACCGACGGTGGTCAGCGCTTTTTTATGTTTTGCTGTCATATTTGTCCTCCTTACGTTTGAATAATGCTATTTTATGAAAACGGGTGCTTTTCTGGCCCTCCGCTTTTGACTTTCCTGGTTAGGCTCGTCTGTACCGGCGGATTTACTGCCGTCCTCTCTGGCATAGATGTATCGCAGCACACGGATCAGCACGGCCAGAAGGACCAGGAAGAAAAGCAGCAGCGGCCAGTAGCTTTTTACAAAGTCTACCGCCTTTCCCAGGGCATAGCTGTGGAAGATGACCTTGCCCACCACATTGACGGCGGGGACAAGCTCGCTGTCCGGCGCCGCGTTCATAACGCCCTGTGTCTGAAACGCCCGCTGTCCCGTATCGGCGTAGTTTTCCACGATGCCGATGATCCGATGGGAGATCGTGGTCGTTTCACTCGCCATAAAGGTGATGTCGTCGCCGATCTGCAGTGTATTCGGATCGGTGTGGCGGGAGATGACCAGAGAACCTTTCGGAAACTCGCTTTCCATGGAACTTGTCAGCACCGTCTGCATCGTAAAGCCCCCAAAGGAACGCGGTCCTTGTTTGCCGCTACCGGAGAGCAGGACAACGCCCGCAATCAGAGCGATCAACACGCCGTAAAAGAGCAGATCGCCCCATAAAAACGCTTTTTTCTTTTTCTGCTTTTCTGATACCGCTTTGCCGGATTCCACCGGTAAGTCTTCGGGCACGTCCCGGCTCCTGCCGGACAGCGCGCTTTCGTCCGATGTGAAATCCGCAGCTGCCGTGTCCGTCTTGTATTCCCGATATTCTATGGGGATCTTCTCTACCTTTACATCGAAAATCTCGCCGAGCAGCCGTTTGGTCTGGGAGAGGATTTCTTCTTTGGATAAGGTAAGCGAGCATTTTTTTATGGCAAATTCCAAAAAAAACTTGTCCGATGCGCGGGTATACTCGTCTGGCGTTTGCAAATAACCGTCTTCTTTCATATCCCCTCCCTGTGCAGCAACATTTGATCGGTTTGCCTTCGCATGGCAAGCAGCGTTCGGAATTCCTGCTCCGACAGATCCAGCCCGGCGTTGCGAAACAGCCGAAGGATTCTGGCAATATATTCCTCTTCCGTTATATACGGTATCTGTTCCGACAGCTTTTGGATCCCGGCCTGAAGGACCTGATTGGTGTCCAGAATCTGATTGAAGGATGCTGCATCCTGAAAACGCAGGGCGGGTGCAGACTTTTTGCCGTGTTCGATTTTCATGCACCTGTTCACCTCTTTTCGCAGCCCTGATGCGCGCTTTATGATAACAAAAAAGCGAAGAAAAAGGCCGTTCCTTTCGTGAAACGACCTTTTTTCTTCGTGAAATGCAGCATATTGTATTTTTATGAGGAGTCTACATCCGTATCATATATTCTAAATAAGCCGATTTTACCTCGGCATACGCCTTTTTAGAAACCGGAATCTGTTTACCGTTGGTCATCAGTATATGTTTATTTCCAATGCTTCGGATATACTCCATATTGACGATATATGCCCTGTGCGGAAAAAGGAAGGCAGGGCTTTCCCTCAGCAGCTCATTCAGCTCGGACAGCCTGGCCGTTGTTTCCAGCGTATCGCCGCTTAACAGCGTAAGCTCTCTGATATGGTCAAAGCTCTCGATCATCACCAGCTCGGAAAGCTGTACGCGAGTCAGCCCCAGCTTCGTTTTTATCATAACGCACGGATTGTTTTCCGGCGCCAGCTCTTCCATGCAGGAAAGAAGGGCATCAAAAAGTGCCTGCTCCTTTATGGGCTTGAGCAGATATCCGGACGCTTTCACACCGATGGCCTCGATTCCATATTCCCGCGAGGTGGTGAGGAAGAGCAGCTTTGAACGCTCACCCCGTTCGCGGATTTTTTTCGCCAGCTCGATACCGGACATATGCGGCATGATGATGTCCAGCAGATACAGATCGTATCCGCCGCTTTTCTCCAATGCTTCCAGCAGATCATAGGAACTGTCAAAACAGGACACCTGCACAGGATGCTCCGGATAGCGCGCTGAGAAACGGTCAACAAGAGCCTCTATGGAGGCGATATCCTCTTTCCTGTCGTCACATACGCCAAGCCGCAGCATTATTCCGTCTCCTTTCCGGCCGGAGACAGCACAGAAGGCTGGCGCAGGATTGTCTGCAAGATTTCAGGCTCTACCGTGAACTGCGGCGCGCCCATGCTGCCGGGCGCCACTTCATATTCATCGAAAAGGATGATCAGCTTGCCGTCTTTGTCAATATAGAAATTCTGATCGGCGTCAATCGCCTTAAAGCATTCTTCCTCCGACCATATTCCGCCGGGAATAAAATAATCCGCTTCGCCCGCCGCCACCTGTTCTTCCATCTGCCGCAGGATATCCCGACTGATGACGCCGATATAGTCGCTTTGTTCCGCAAAAAGATCGGCAAGCTTCAAAACCTTGCCCGAGGTCTTGTCCAACGTGAAGCAGCGGCTGTATTCGCCCGAACCGCCCATATTGATGGTGGTATAAAGCCGGATGGAGAGCAGTCGTTCGTCGTTGCGCAGAATGCTGTAGCCGGTATCCGACGCCACATAGCCGTTATATTTTATTGAAAAATAATAGTAAAATTCCTCCTCAACCTTTGCGATATAGTCCTCCATCTGGTCGTTCATATCTTCGATGCCGGATGACGGCTCCGGAGGAACGGCCTCATTGGAAGGCGGCTCCTGCGGAACGGTAGGTTTTGATTCCTCCGGGGCGGAGGTGGCAGGCCCTTCCTGAACGGGCTCAGAATCCGAATCCGCCGGTGCCGTGACGCTGCTTTCCCCGCCGTCAGACGGCGCATTTGTCGAAGGGGCAGAGGGTGCCGTACTTTCCGGCAAGGTTTCATTCGATGGCTTCACGCCGTCTGTACCGGTGGTCGTTTGGTTCCCTTCCGGATGATCCTCTGCCTCCGGTACGCTTTCCGTATGGTATTCGATTTCGGGAAGCTCCATCTGAATTGTGCTGGATCCCCACGAAAAATATTTGCGGTAGGTGCTGATATCCAGCAACTGGACCATATTGCCGATCACCGGAACAGATGCGACAGCATGCAGAGTGTCCGGCAGGAAATTCAAAAAGCATATCGCGAGCAGCACCGAAGTCACGGTATTGGAAACAACCTTTTTCAAGCCAACAGACTTTGCCGCAGGTTGGATATTCTCTGGTGAGAACAGAACGGCGCTTAACCGGAAAATACCGTCCTCATAGGTGCAGCGCAGCATACCGCTGTATTTTCTGACAATGGCATCGATACTTTTGATCCCGATCCCGTGCCCTTCGCCGCTGCGGGAGACCGGCAGGCCGTCCTTCCCGAACACAACGGGCGTCTCGCTTGGATTCCTGATATCCACGAAAAAATTCCCGTTATCGTGCAGAGAGAGCGCCATATCGATCCATCGTTCTCCCTGTCTGCCGCAGGCAGCTACGGCATTGTCCAGCGCGTTTGCCAAAACCGTGCAGATATCAAAGGCATCCAGCGGGAGCTCTTTTGGGATATTGACTTTTATCTCTATGCGGACATTCTCCTGCTTCGCCCTTCCGATATAGGAGGACAGAACCGCATTGACCACCGGATTGTCGCAATAGCGCTCCGGTTCCATGTCGGAGATCCGCAGGTTCAGACTGTTGATATACTCCTGCATCTCCTCGGATTGCGCATCCTTGGCCAGTTCATTCAGTACGGAAAGATGATGGCGCATATCATGGCGGTAAATCCGTCCCTGCTCCATCTTTTGGTTGATGCGCAAAAGCTCCTGACGCTGCATATCAAGCTGTCTGGCAATCGCCGCCTCCGATGTTTTGGCAACCCGTTCAGACATCGCGACATTTAAAAATTTCACAAGGAAGACAAACATAGCCAGGACAACCAAGAAGGTGATTACGGTAATGATCGGTTCAAAGGTCATACTCTCAAAATAAGAAATCAGCAGAAAAATCAGAACGACAGGGACAATCAGCCATACGTATTTGTTTTTGAACTCAAACATCTGAAACGGCTTCCGACAGAACCGCAGCGCTAAAAACACCAAAAGCCCGGCCAAAATCAGCGCTGCCAGAATCACCGGCCACATGTTGGCAATGGGCATTCCGCTGTCCGTTTTCCATAACTGCCGCATGAGCATGCGGAACAGATTCAGGAGATACGGTACAGCCAGCCCAAAGGACCATGCGGCTACTGCGGCAGCAAAGCCGCCCCTCGCTAAAATATGTACGGCGATGATGACCGGCAGATATGCTGTGACAGGAAACAAGGTAAGCATCTGCTGCACCGGATCCGCTGCCGTCAGAAGAATCGTAAATTGTATGGCGGCGGCGACAGCGATACTGCCGGCCAAGATCAAGGCGCTGTTTTTTGGGGAATATCGAAACTTCAGCAATCCGATACAGACGCTGACGAAAGCCGCAAAGCAGATCAGTTCATATAAAATATTACCCGGTGCAATCGGCAGCATGGCTTCCTCCAGTAAATTTTTTCTGAATCGGCATTAAGTGCAAAATAAGCAGGAAAACGAGCTGCCCCGCCTACTCGTTCAAATCTCTTTATGCCGATAGGGTTGTTGTATTGGTTACTATGTAACCAATACAAGGGGATATCCCCTTGTAAAATTTGTGTTTTTAAGCCTTCTAAAAATAGATATAAAAACACATATTATATTTAGCATAAATTGGCACTTTTTTCAAGCGATTACGAAAAATCTATGGCGCCTCAGAACAAAACCACCTGATACGGCATAAATAAGGTCCTGCTTAAATTTAATTCTTTCTTTATATCTGTTATAATACGGGCGTGACAATCCAAAACGGAGGTTTTCGCTCATGGAGGATATAAGATGGTAAAACTGCTGTAGACCATTGGATGCTGACTGAAAGACAGACGCACAAATAAGTCCGTACAAGCCAGACAGGAAACAGGGAATCTGCCTTTGCCGATCGATCATTACTATTATGTTGAAAAAACCCTTGCGATGATATGTTCAAAACTTTCTCCGGAATTTCAGCAACATACGGAATTGGCGTCCAGTCCTATAATGCGGATCATAAAACAGTTGCCACATATACTTATCAATAACGAAAAAGTTACTCGGGTGTTTTTCATACATCCGACAAGCTAAATCAAACTGTGCAAAGAGATCGCCCTTATTCCCCAGTTTTTCATAATCCTTTTTAAACTGTGCAACTTCGATTTCCGCTTCATTTTTATTGATTTCAAACAAAGTATCCGCACTCACATTAAAAATATGTGTCAAAACCGGAATTTAATAAATATCCGGCGCACTTTTATCGCATTCCCATTGAGATACGGCTTGCGCAGTTATGTTTAAGTAATCCGCGAGTTGCTCTTGGGTGATATCCTTTTCTTTTCGCAATTTTTTTATAACCGTTCCAATAGACATATTCCTGCACTCCTTAATAATATTATCGTACAAAAGATCTTTTGTGTGATTATGGTATAGCTTATTTTATCAAAAAAGAAGGTAGCAGTTATTGATTATAATTGAAGGAATGCTTTATTTATCAACCTGAGCTTTGGTTGCGAATATGATCTCTTCGGGAAGAAGATAATAAAAAAAGAGATTGATTATTTACGAAATAAAAAACGAAAACGAGTCCCCATCCACGGGGAGGTGCAAACGAATTAAGAATTGCCTGAAAACAGCTTTGCATGAATAGAGAAAAGTACAAAAAGAAAAAGCACGCGAAAGCGTGCTTTTTCTGGCTCCCCCTGTTGGACTTGAACCAACGACCGATCGGTTAACAGCCGATTGCTCTACCACTGAGCTAAGGAGGATTAAAGACCGGCGAATACATATTTTTGCGAGACGTCACCGTCTAACTATCTTCTGCATCTAGGAGCTTAACTGCCGTGTTCGGTATGG
>CAJFUB010000022.1 GCA_904420095.1 uncultured Clostridia bacterium | reverse complement strand
TTTTTTTGCGCTGGGGGCTTGGCAGAAACCGGGAGAACCCGCCGCATTTTACCAGGGCATCCACGAGCTTCCAGAGGGCAGGCGCTGGGGGCGCTCCGGTTTCGTACAATTTGGCGTGTCTTTTATGCGAAACGGGAGAGAAGCCCCGCCCCGGCAGCCGGGCCCTGCCTGATTTCGCACAAAAAGTGCCCCCTTTTGTACGAAACCCGCCGAGGCATCAGCCTTTTCCTGTGTGCATAGCTTTCTTTGCATTATTTAAAAGATTGGTATATATTAAATAAATAAAATCAGAAAGGGGCTCGGAGCAGTGTTGTGGCCGATAACAAAAATTATTTTGAAGATTGCACTCGTACTGTTGATTTTGATGCTTGTAGTCGCACTTTTTCTATTCCGCATGGCAATTTGCCGCAAAACGCTCGTTCCTTTCAGAAAAAAACGAAAAAAAAAGGAGTCTCCCCAATCAGACGCCTACCGCGAAGGAGCAGAAGCGCTTGCCGCCTCGCCATACGAAACATATACAATCCGTTCATTTGACGGCCTTCGCCTGACAGGCCATTTTCTGCCGGCCGCTTCAAGGAATCCGGAATTTATCCTGCTCTGCATGCACGGCTACAGAAGCAACGGCTTCAAAGAATACGGCATATACAAAAAATTCTATCACGAAACGCTTCAGGCCGATCTGTGGTTCCCCGACCAGAGAGCTCACGGAGAAAGCGAGGGCAAATACATTTGCTACGGCGTAAAGGAACGCTTCGACGTGTTATCCTGGATCGACTATATCAACCGGTTTGCAGCCGAGCGCTACGGAAAAAAGCTGCCGATTTATCTTCACGGCATTTCCATGGGATGCGCAACCGTTTTAATGGCATATGGCCTTGGTTATCCGGAAAACGTCAAAGGAATCATCGCCGACTGCGGCTATACGAGCCCCGACGCCATATTCCGACACATCATAAAGCATTCCTTTCACATACCATGCTTCCCGGTGCTGAACCTTTCCAATCTGATCTCAAAACTCTTGGCCAGATTTGAATTCAAGGACGCATCCACGACAGATGCGCTGAAGCAGAGCGCTCCCCATGAAATCCCTATCCTGTTTATTCACGGCAAAGACGACCACTTTGTTCCGGCAGACATGACGCTCCAAAACCATGACGCCTTTCCAGGCAAAAAAAAGCTCCTTCTCATAGAAGGAGCATCACACGCAGCGTCCTATTACACCGACACGGCTGCCTACGAAGCCGCCGTCCGGCAGCTCATTTATTCTCCACAATCCTTTTGATCGCCTTAAGCCTTGAAAACTCACCGCGCTCTTTTTCCTCGATCGCATCAGAAACCTCGGCAATAATCCGGGTGTAGCGCGGAATCATAATGTTTTTCAGTGCGTTCGCCCTGGTCTGCGTTTTATGAATGTCGCGGTTCAGACGTTCCGCCGCACTATGCACCTCGGCATAGCGCAGGCAGAGATCCCTCACCTTGCAAAAATAGAAGGCTGCCTCATCCAGCGACAAATTCGTCTTATACAAGCTCATGTGCGGCTTCCGCTCCTGCCTCGAATTCCGGCGTACCACAGGAATCTCCACTCCCATAACGCTGTAAAATTTAATGTCGATATCGTGGACCTCCGGAATACTCGCAGCGAGCGCCGCCACCCGGTCCAATCCCATCCGTACGTTAGACTCCCGCAGCGCCGCCTCTGCGGCGGCAAGCGTATCACGCAGCTCCTTCTGAATTTTTTTCTCCTGATCCGCCTGCTTTGCAAGCTCACGCATCAAAAGCTTCCGCTTCAGATCGAGCATGTCATAGCCCTGCGTCGCCATTTTCAGACTGTTGCGGGCATTGATTAAGTTACTTTTTGTAGGGGTGCTATATTTTGCCATATTTCTGAATCAGCTCCGGATCAATTCGATCCAACTGGTCTGCACCGAGGATCGCAAGTAATTTCCAGCCCAGATCAAGCGTCTCCGTGATCGACCTGTTTTCATCATAAGACTGAGACAGGAAGCGCTCTTCAAACTCCCGTCCAAAATCCATATACCTCCGGTCTTCCGCACTCAGATCCTCCTCACCGATTACGGAAGCGAGCGCACGAATTTCCTGCACCTTAGAATACGCGGAAAACAGCTGGTTGGCCACAGCAGAGTGATCCTCACGCGTATATCCCTCTCCGATCCCGTCCTTCATCAGCCTTGAAAGCGACGGCAAAATGCTTACGGGCGGATAAACACCCTTCTGGTTCAGCGCGCGATCCATTACGATCTGCCCTTCTGTAATATACCCCGTCAGATCCGGAATCGGATGGTTGATATCATCATTCGGCATCGTCAAAATCGGAATCTGCGTAACCGAGCCCGGCCGATCCTTCAGCATCCCGGCACGTTCATAGAGAGACGCCAAATCACTGTATAAATAGCCGGGATATCCCTTTCGGCTCGGAATCTCACCGCGCGAGGAGGAAATTTCCCGAAGCGCCTCGCAATACGCCGTCATATCCGTAAGAATCACAAGCACATGGTAATTCTTTTCAAACGCAAGATACTCAGCCGCCGTCAACGCGCAGCGCGGCGTAAAAATACGTTCCACCGCAGGATCATTCGTAAGATTAAGATACATAACGACGCGGTTTAAAACCCCGCTGTCCGCAAAAGAATTCCGGAAAAATTCCGCGACCTCGTGTTTTACGCCGATTGCCGCGAAAACGACGGCAAATTTTTCGTTTTTATTAACAAGTCCCGCCTGCTTTACGATCTGCGCCGCCAGCTTATCGTGCGGCATGCCGTTTCCGGAAAACACCGGCAGCTTCTGGCCGCGAATCAAAGTGATCAGGCCGTCAATGCTGGAAATCCCCGTCTGGATATAATTTCTCGGATATTTTCTCGAAATCGGATTGATCGGCAGCCCGTTCACGTCACATTTTACTTCCGAATATACCGGCCCAAGACCATCCGCGGGGCGTCCCGCGCCGTCAAACACCCTGCCCAGAATTTCCTCGGACAGCCCCAGCTCCATCGGATGCCCCAGAAACGTATTCGTAGAAGAGCCCAGAGACATTCCGCGCGTTCCCTCGAAAACCTGAACAACAGCCGTACCGCCTTCTATATCTACAACATTTCCCATACGCACCGTGCCATCGTTCAGATGGATTTCCACGAGTTCGTCATACGCCACGTTTTCTACGCCGCTCAGCACAATCAGCGGCCCGTTGATCCTTCGGATCCCTGTATATTGAACTATCATGACATTCCCGCCTTCAATACTAAATAAAATACGGCTTTGCCTCCGTATATAATACTCCTTTACGCAAATCTTGCAAGCGCCAGCGCGGAATAATCTCCTACAAATTCACCGAGTCCCACCGGCAAAATCCTGCAGACGTCCCTGCTGTAGCTCAGAGCTTCGCGTCTGACAACCTCCTCTGCATACGGCAGCAGCAAATCACTGCTTCTGGCAAAAACGCCGCCGATCACCACGGCTTCCGGATTCAGAAGATCGATCAGGATGCTGAGCATTTTTCCAAGCTTCTCTCCGCTGATCCGGTAAACCTCCCTGCACGTTTCGTCCCCCGCATACGCGCCGTCCGCAATCTCCTTCGCCGTCATATCATGCGGAAGGCCAAGCCGTTTTCCCAGCTGAGCGATGCCGCCCCCGCTGCAAAAGCCCTCGAACGAGCCTGCTTTCCCGTATCCGACCGGCCCGTCCTCCTCGCAGCGGACATGCCCGATTTCTCCCGCCATATCAGACGTTCCCGAATACAGCCTGCCGTCCAGAATCAGTCCCGCCCCGAGGCCGGTGCCAAACGTCAAAAATATCATATTCTGCGTGCCCTTTCCCGCACCGAACATCCATTCCGCCACAGCGCATGCATTCGCATCGTTTTGCAGTACGCATTCCACACCGAAAGCACCGGAAAAATAAGCAACGGCTTCAACGCGATCCCAGCCCGGCAAATTGGGAGGCGATAGAATAATCCCTCGTTTCGAATCAAGCGGCCCGCCGCAGCTGATGCCGACACGCTTCGGCACTCCGTTGTGTTTTGCAAGCAAGCGCTGCGTCTGCAGGACAAACTCGTCCAAAACCTCTGAAGGAGCACGTTTTCCGCGCTGCAGCTCCTCCGGGTTCGTAGCGAATTTGATTTTATCGACGATTGTA
Source organism: uncultured Clostridia bacterium (assembly GCA_904420095.1). GTDB lineage: Bacteria > Bacillota > Clostridia > UBA1212 > UBA1255 > Egerieisoma > Egerieisoma faecipullorum. Next base: position 7,276 of record CAJFUB010000022.1, on the reverse strand, counting down.
AGCTCGTCTCCTTCAAATTTTCCCAGCGTCACAGCACACTTCGTGCCGCCAATATCCAGGCCGATATAATACTCCTGTTGCTCCGCCATTTTTGCGGCAGCCTCCTATCTCTATCAAAAATGCCGGCAGGCCGTAAGCCGGGTTCTGTCGTGGACGGTCATCTATCTACGCGTACGCATTACTGCGCAGCTTCAGCCACCTTTGGAGCTGTCGGACAAACGTAACGCTCCCTTTCCGGTGTTGCTTCGAGTGGGGTTTACACGGCCGCCCGGTCACCCGGACGCCGGTGAGCTCTTACCTCGCCTTTTCATCCTTGCCTGCATTTCGCGGGCGGTTCTTTTCTGTTGCACTTTCCTTGGAGTTGCCTCCACCGGCCGTTAACCGGCACCCTGTCCTATGAAGCCCGGACTTTCCTCATCTGCCGCCTTTCGGCGCTGCAGCCGCGACCGTCTGGCCTGCCGGCGGGGGATAGTATAACATAGTTTATTGTAAAAATAAATGTTTTATTGTATAATGACCAAGTATTTCGCTTGAATTACACTACAGAGGCAAAGGAGTCGTTCTGCCAATGATTCAAATCAAAGATACGGAAAGATATAACATAAATCCCATGGAACTCATCGGAGACGCATTTGAAACGGCGTATACTCGATACGCTGAGGAGCAGCCCGTAGCGCCCCCGGATCTTGCAATGCCAATTTTTACGGGCATCAGCATGGCGCTGCTCTGCGTTCTTTTTATCCTGACCGGCCTGGAGTATCCGGACGAAAAAATCACGTGGTTCATACTGGCGATCGTATGCGTGGCGTTCGGCGTATATTCCGCGGTAAAATACATGAAAAAAAGAAAGCAGTATCGAAGCGCGGCGGGAAAACCAAGCACGATAAAATCCAAGCGGGAAAAATTTTATTCTCTATTTCTGAAGGATGGGAAAGAGCTTCCCGAGTCCGTACTTGCAGGAGAAATGCTCAAGACTGTTTCTCCGATTATCGGCAAGCAGAACGACCAGGTAAACAATACCGCAGTCCGCGAAATTTCCGAAGAGCTCGCCCGCGTCAACAATCCGCCTCTTACCGTCTGCAAATTGGTAACCCCGTGCGGAGAGAAGTTTAATCAGCCCAAGAAGAGACTTTATTTCAAGGAGGAAAACGGGAAATTTGTATTTTTCGATTCCGATTGGATGAAGCCAAAGGGCGAAATCGTCTGCGACGAGGACGATATCGTATCCTTCGGCGAATATTCCAAATATTCCGGCATCAATCCGTCCGGCGGGAAAATCCGTCCGGATGCCGTTCTCGTAGAAATCCAGGACGCAGAGAACCATATTTATTTCGAATTTCAAAACGACAGCCTGCCGCAGCTTAGGAAAGCATTTTCCGGAAAGAAGGAAAAGAAATAACCGACAGTTACCGCAGACGCTCGATTGCGGTAAAAAACGCTTCATCGTAAGGAAGCCCCGTCACCTGATGCTTATGACCGCCCTCTCCGCCTGTGTACAGAATAAAGTCACAGGTATTGTTTTTGTACTGAAAAATGCTGCGCTTTATTTTCATATGCGAAATTTTCGAAGCGTAAAATGATACGGTGTGAATATTCAGCCCTTTATAATAACAAAGCGTCAGCATTTTCTCATTTCCCCCCTCGTAGAAAACGCCCGCCTTCCGAAAAGCGATCACCCGAACCACGGCAAACAAGGCAAGCGGCACAACAAGCATGAAGACAGTAAACTTCGCCAGTTCCTCCCATGCAGGGAAATACGGTATGATAATCTTCTGCGTGGCCAAAATCCCCACTAGAATCAGCGCTGCGCACAGAAGCAGCGGCGTTCGGATATACCGAACAAACGATTTCGGGGAAGGCTTTAAGGAATGGATCTCAACGCCGGCTCCCGGCGGCGCCCGATGGAGCTCCGGCAGCAGGAGCTTGACACATCCGTCTACGGAACGCTCCGTACCGGCCGGAATCAGCAGCGCCTCTTTTTTCCGGGCTTTCCCGTATCCGGTACATTGTATGAACGCCATGTCGAGACCGAATACGGAAGAAATCAAATTTTGCCGCCGATCGATGTAGTTCACCGCGGAAACACGGCAGATGCTTTTCGTTCGAGAGAAAAACCCGTTTTCAAAATACAGGGAATCCCCGCTCCGATGAACGGCAAATTCGCTGTAATACAAAAAATTCCGCAAAATCCCCAGCAGTTGTATTACAAGAACCGCTAAAGCAAGATAGCCGGCCGCTTTCGCAATGATTCCGATAAATTCCGTCAAAATATTCCGCCCGATGATTTTTCCCGCACGATTGATCAAAAGGATGGTATAAATCGTGCTGGCAACGGTGTCCGTAACGCAAAGAGACAGAAAAAGAATCTCGAAAAGTCTCGGACGGTACGTTTTCCCAAAGCGCGGCATGGAAAAAAACTTTTCCCGATCCTTAGATTTTATCGTAACGTTCATATCTGCCTGATTTTTATATCCGCCCTCTGTATCGATATAAATACTCTCGGCTTTCAGGAGGCGATACAGAACCGGCCTGTGACAGGTAATCGACGTGATGGACTGCCTGCGGATCAGCTTTTCACTTTTATAGAAAACGCCTTTTTTCAATAAAATAGAATCCGGACCGGCTTTGTATTTAACGGCGCGCCAATTACAGACAGACAGGATAATCAAAAAAGCCAACAGAATCACGTCGATCCAGACGCCTGACAGCCACGCCTTAAAAGAAGACGGATCGCGCACCAGGATGTAATATGCGCCGCGTACCGTCGGAATCAGGAGGAGCGCCATTCTTTTATACATTTTCTGTATGATCGTTACCGGATGCGCTGTGTCCATTTTCTGATATACCTTTCCGCCTTTGCGGCATCTCCTACCGGAACGAAAACGCAGCCTCCGGAAAAATAAAATGCAAGCACTACAACGCCCGTCAGGCGTTCAAACGGGCCGCGAAGCTTTGTAATATAGACGACGCGGCGGAAATCCACGTTCGCCGCATATTTAAAAAAAACGCCATAGCTGACATGAAGAATGTTACTTTCCAGGGAATGGCTGACAGAGCGGCCAAAAAAAGGCGCAAACACGGCGCCAGCTATAACAATCAGTCCCAGCAGGCCTGCAATTCCCCATTTCAGGGCAATATGGAGTTCTGTCATGCCGAACAAAACGTATCCTGCCGCGCCAAATATCACAGCGAGCACAAAAACGTACAGCTCCACTGCAAACGTTATTCTTCCGGCCTCTTTATGCATCGAAGATCTTCCAATCCAATCCAATTAACCCAAGCCGGTTTTCTGAACCAGGTGATCTGCCGTTTCGCATAATGGCGAGTACTCTGTTTAATCCGTTCCACAGCCGTTTCAAAGTCATATTCACCGTTAAAGCAGGCGATCATTTCTTTGTAGCCGATCGCCTGCAAAGCCGTCTTTCCAAGCGATTTCTGTTGGGTTTCACCTAGAGTATATGCATTTTCACAAATTTTTATAACATTGCGAACCTCATCGGCAAAGCCCGCCCGCAGCATTTGATCCACCCTTCGGTTGATTCTCTCATATAACAGGCCGCGATCCGTTTCCAGCGCATAAACGGTACAGTCCACCTCAGGCGGCTGCGACCTTGACGCACGATTCCGCTCTGCGAGCGTCATGCCGGTTCTGCGCTTCATACCTATGGCGCGGACCACACGTTTTATATTATTAAAATGAATTTGCAGCGCTGCTTCCGGATCTTCGTTTCGTAAAATCTCATACAGCGCCTCCGCACCCTTTTCCCTCGCATAATCCTCTAGCTCCGCGATCTCCTCCGGGAGCAGATCCGGGAAGCGGTTAAACTGGATATTTTCTACCAGCGCATTGATATAGAGGCCCGTTCCTCCTGTAATAATCGGCAGTCTGCCGCGGCGCGCCGTTTCCCGGATGCAGCGCCGCGCGTCTTCCGCATACTGCGCTACGCTGTATTCCTCCCAGGGAAAAACGACATCCAGCATGTGGTGCGGAATTCCCTCCATTTCTTCTGTTGTCGGCTTTGCAGTTCCGATGTCCATGTACTTGTAAATCTGCATCGAATCGGCAGAGATCACTTCCGCGCCGAACCGATGGGCAAGCTCGATGGATACCGACGTTTTGCCGGACGCGGTAGGGCCTGTGATCACAAGCGCTTTCACAGGCATCGTTTGAACCTTCTTTCCAGCTCGTGCTTTGTGATGCTGACCGTAATCGGCCGGCCGTGCGGGCAGGTGCCGGAATTTTCAAGCCGCGCCAGTCTTTTAAGCAGCTCTTCTATTTCAAAATAAGAAAGCTTTTTATTCGCCTTCACCGCCGCTTTGCACGCCATCGTATAAATTTCTTCATCCGTATAGCCTTCCGTTTTTTTATTTTGCAGACCGGCTAAAATAACGTCTTCGATATTGCTGTCATCCAGGATCGAGGGTACGGCGCGGATCAGCACAGTATTGCCGCCGAAGTCTTCCAGCTCAAATCCCATAGCCTCGAAAAATCCAAGATTTGTTTTCAGCGCCATATGCTCCGCAGGAGTCAGCTGAAGCGTCAGAGGCACCAGCATGGGACTGACCGCGCTTCCGGGAGTTTTCAGGACTTCTTTTATTTCTTCATATTTGATCCGTTCGTGCGCCGCATGCTGATCGATCATCACCATTTCGTCCCCATATTGCAAAAGAATATATGTGTCGAAAACCTGTCCGATTATAGTGCTGTCCGTGTATACGCTTGTACTATTATAAAGTACGGGCTGCTCCGCCTGGGCGTCTTCCTCCTTTTCAGGAGTAAAAGAATCCACAGAAAGCGTCTCAGGCGTCTCCGGCAAGACCGGTTCCTCGGCGGGAGCAGAAGGCGCAGCCGGTAAAATTTCCCGTTCTTCCCGCACAGTTTCAGTTCGCGTCCAGATCTCCGGCAGCGTATGCCGCGCCGGAGCAGGCGCCTGGAAAGAAGAGGCGGCCGGAGGCTCGGGAATCGGCGGCGGCACAAAAGCGTCCGCCTCCCTATTGTCATATAAAAGGGCATTGGTCAAACCGTTGTACACCAATTTGTAAACCGCCGATTCATCCGAAAAGCGAACCTCCGCTTTTGCCGGATGAACATTTACATCAACCTTCTGAAGCGGGACCTGCAGCAGCAGTACGGCAAACGGAAATTTATTTTTCATTGTAACCGTCTTATACGCCTCGTCCAGAGCGGAAGCGATCGTTTTGGATCGGACGCACCTGCCGTTGATATAAAAGATCTGCCGGCTTCGGTTGGAATATACGGCGTCGCGGATCCCCGCAAAACCGGTCAGCGCGTAACCGTCCTGTTCGTATTTTACCGGCAGAACAGACGCGGCAGTGTCTTTTCCGAATATGCTGAATATAACACTTTTCAAATCGCCGTTTCCCGGCGTGCGGAAAACCTCATTACCATTTGAAACAAGACGGAACGAGATATCCGGATTCGCAATTGCCAGCTTTTGCACGATATCCGCGATATAAGAGGCCTCGGTACTGTCCTTTTTTAAAAACTTGTAGCGGGCGGGAGTATTGTAAAAAATATCCCGTACCGTGATTACGCTGCCCGCCGCTGCGCCGCGCTCGCCGGTTTCCACAACCTCGCAGCCTTTTATATGCACGTATATCCCGCTGCGGGCCTCCCTGGTTTTGCTCAGCAATTCCACATCCGAAACGGCCGCGATACTTGCAAGAGCCTCGCCGCGAAAGCCGAGCGTAGTGACACGATCCAGGTCCTCGCTGTTTCGGATTTTGCTGGTAGCGTGTTTGTCAAATGCGATGATCGCATCATCCGCTTCGAAGCCGCAGCCGTTATCCGTAACGCGAATATATTTGATGCCGCCTGCGCGAATTTCCACATGGATTGTGCTGGCTCCTGCATCGATTGAATTCTCAACTAATTCTTTTACAACGGACGCCGGGCGCTCGATCACCTCTCCGGCTGCGATCTGGCACGCCGTAAGCTCGTCCAAAACGATAATTTTGCTCATATTTCCACCGCTTTATTAACTTATACGATTTTCGCTCCGAATGGCATCAGCGCCAGCTTTGCAAATTTAAAATACTGTTTTCCGAACGGGATCCCGACAATCGTAATACACCAGAGCAATCCCGCGAGATACCATAACAGCCCGCAAATCAGGCCTCCGCACAAAAACCATAAAATATTTCCCAAAATCCGCATTATTCTTCTGCCGCCCTTCTGAGCGTCTCGCCCGTCAGCCGGTAAACAGTCCATTCTTTCATGGGAACAGCGCCCATCGCCAAATAAAAGTCGATGCTCGGCTGGTTCCAATTCAGGCAGGACCATTCCAGTCTCCCGCAGCCTTCTTCCACGGCAATTGCCGCCAGCTTTTTCAAAAGACCTTTTCCATAGCCTTTTCCTCTATACTCCGGCAATACGAACAAATCCTCCAGATATATGCCTGCTCTTCCCAGGAAAGTGGAAAAATTGTAAAAATATAATGCAATGCCTACCTCTTTTCCCTCCTGCAGGGCAAATAATACCTGCGCCTTTTTACGGTCAAATATCCACTCTTCCAGAAGCGCCTCCGTGGCCACGACATCGTCCGACATATGCTCATATTCCGCAAGCCGGTTTATAAAATCAAGAATAATCCCTGTATCTTTACGCTGTGCGAATCGAAATTCCATTACGCTACCCCTCTCCTGCCTACCCTATCATATGATCGCAAATGGATCTATGTGAAATTATACCAAATCTGAAAGCGCTTAACAAGAAATCTTCCAAAAAGATAAAAGCGGACGCCGTTTTATTCGACGCCCGCTTCTTTCGCGTTAATATGTTCTTATGCTATAAGAGGATCAGCCATTGACCTTCTTTCTGTAGAACAGAAGGGCTACCGTTCCTGCCGCTGCGGCAATCGCAATCCCCACGAACCACCAGCCGCTGTCTCCCGTAGGCGGATTCTCATCCGGAAGCTTCGTTCCCTCTTTTGTTCTTGTATCCGTAGCTCCGCAGCCGTGATCGCATTCTGCGGTCTCCGTGCCGTCTTTCGTCGTCGTAGCGTCATTGTTGTAGACATAATTCGTAAAGGAATGTCCGAGCGCAGTGATCTCTTCCGTCCTCGTCTCCTCACATCTCGAGCAGCTGTACGTCTTCTCGCCCGCTTCTGTGCAGGACGGTTCCTTCGTCACTTTGCCTTCGTCCCAATCGTGATCCAGCGCGGCAATAGTTTCCGTTCTCGTCTCCTCGCATCTTGAGCAGCTGTACGTCTTCTCGCCCGCTTCTGTGCAGGACGGTTCCTTCGTCACTTTGCCC
>CAJFUB010000021.1 GCA_904420095.1 uncultured Clostridia bacterium | reverse complement strand
TTCTGTGGCATGATAAGAACCTCTTTTCTCATTGTTTTTAGTATATCTTATTAGCCACTTTCGTTACAACTTTATTATAGCACTTCAGACATTTCATCCGGCAGCGGCCAGAGCAGGCCGCAGTTCGCCGCCCTCTGAAGCGTTGCTGCCACGGTGTTCCGAGCGCACTGGCAGCTTGTGGCAATCTCGGTTTTGTTGAGTCCCAGGCTGTGGAGCCTAAGGATTTCACGGTAATTGGTCATATAGGTGACCTCCTTGTAGATATTTACACCGCAAAATGCGATGCATATCTACATTTTAACGCAGTGCTCAATGAAGGCGGCGAGGATGCTCAATCCCGCCGGAATGACTGCTCAATCTTAGCGGTCACAATGCCCAATCTCACGCGGAATACTCAACAGAATTTCGTAATTTCTGATTCAGAACCAGAACATCCTCGCAGTCACGGTATATCTCTTGGGATATATGTAAACCAAATTTCTCATCGATGTATTTAAGAGAAGCAAAAAACAGGGTATTATATTCGAGCATTTTACAATATCCGCTGGCAAATCCATGATCATAGCCAAGGGATCTGATCTCAAACTCCCCTGATATACCCGCTGCATGAGATCGGTAAGCCCCGTACAGACACCCAAGATTCCCTGATAAAAATAGAAATCTTTTATCTCTTTATTTTCAAAATGATAGGCAACATCTGCTCTACATCCAATGCCGCTTTCAAATCATTATACAGACGACTTAGCTGCACTTGTGGTCTGACATGAAGTTTGGGTTTTAGAAACAAGATCGGGTATGGGTTCTGTCGGGCAGTCGATGCCCTTTTCTATTCAGATGTATAAGCCTGCCGCACTCGAAATGCTTCTATGAATTTTTTCCATGGAACTGTTGCTTCATGCCAACCGCCGGTCGGCGAGGGGTATAGAATACCTGTTTTTCGTCGTCGTAGCCATACACCAGCAATTGCGCCACTAAAGTTAAATCAAGGTCATCCTGCCATTTTGAGTAGTCCACATCTATGATGGTGTAGGTATGCGCGTCGAGCCGTCTGCATATCTCCGGAATAATACTCAACTCATCGTATTCTTTATACAGCTTCTCTTCAATTTCCAGAATATCCTCGTAATGAGACACAATGTTATATTTCTTTCCAAACCAGCCAAAATCGCAGTCGTACTCCGAAGTGATGCAGAGATTGTTAAGATGATGAACAAATCACGTATCAAACTCCGGACAGGCGCGAATAATCGCCATGCGCTGATACGTCCAGCACTCATATCGTATTTCGGGGAGAAGATTGACTGGTAATTTTACATTCATGGTCGTTCACCTGCAAGCTTTCTATTCCGTTGTTATATTTTCTTGTTCCTTTAGCGCATCGCGATAAAACTGCGCCTGCTTGTCAAACATTTCGGTGTAGATTCCGCCTTTAGCGTAAAGCTCTTTGTGCGTGCCGCATTCCGCCACTGCTCCGTCATTGTTGAAAACTATTATCTTATCGACGAGGTTAACTGCCGCCAGTCTGTGGGTAATATATATGACGTTTTTATCCTTTGTTAAGCTTTCAAACGACCTGTAGAAATTATATTCCGAGATGGGGTCGATAGCTGCCGTGGGCTCATCAAGAATAAATACCTTTCCATCTCTGTACAGCGCTCTTGCCAATGCCATTTTCTGGTATTCTCCACCAGAGAGTTCTATTCCGTCATTGTATATGAATTTGCTTACTTGAATATTGTAGCCGTTCTCATGCTTTGACGCCAGCTTATCCAGCGACAACAGAGAACATATTTGGTAAAAAGACGAATTTGCTTCCTCATCGCTCAGCGTAATATTTTCTTTCAGTGAGACGGGATATATACCGTATGATTGGAAAACCGGAGAAAATATAGATAAATACTCATCGTAATTATAGTCGTAAATATTTACTCCGTTGAGCAGGATTTCTCCTTCGTCAACCCAATACATTCTCATGAGCAGCTTAATCAGGGTCGTTTTTCCGCAGCCGTTTTCTCCGAGAATGCAGATTTTTTCCTTGGTGTTAATCGTCAGATTCATATTCTTCAACACATACGCATCAGTACCGGGATATTTAAACGAGACATTTTTAAATTCAAAAACGTAATCGTCCGTATCCGGAATCGGCAGAGAGCCGCTTTCGTACTGCTTGAGGGGATAATTTAAAAAGTCAATCATGTCTCTTATGTATAATTTATCGTTAGACAAAGCCATCCACGCATTAACCACAGAACGCAGTGCGTCGCTAAATCTCGAAACCGCAGAAATGTATATGGAATAGTTTCCGATTGACAAGTCTTCAAAAATTACCTTTCTCAATATTATAGCGTACAGCACGATGTTTTGAATGAAATTAACAAATCCGTTTTTTACAGTCACAAAGTGCTCTTTTTGAGAATCCTTCAATCTTATGGAATCCATATAGTCTCGGGCACCTTCATATTTTTTTAGAAAAAATTCGGTAGAATTATAGATTTTCATCTCCTCTGCATTCAAGCCGGAGGTAATAACATTGGAATATCCGAAAATATAGCGATTTGCCTCAATTTCGTCAATTTTGAATTTATAGTGGGTTTTATTATAACGGGAAATGAAATGGCTGTTCATCAGAGTAACTGCCACTATAATTAAAACCGTCCATAAATCTAAAGAAACGATTATTGAAGTAAGCATTACTATGGTAAGAACTGAATACAAAATCTGCTCTATTCTGTCTATTGTCACGGTCGCCATAAGCAAGGTGGTTCGCGCATGGTCTCGTATGCCGGTGATTTCAGGACTTTCAAATGTCTCATAATCCATCATAAGAATACGTTTGTAAAAATCATATTCCGTTTTCTTTATAATTTCGGTCTGTCTCTTTTGAAGAATAATTGACATCGCATAATTCAGCAGTGAGTTCAGCAAAGGAATGCATACGAAAATTGCCACTATTATAACCAACTGTCTGATGCCCGCCTCGCTAAAATCTTTTTCAACAATAATGTTCGTCAATACGTCGATTATTTTACCCGGCAGAATAATCATGGGATATGCCAACAATGTTCTGATAACGGAGGTAAAAAGCTTTATAAATATAAATGCCTTATCATATTTGTATACCACCCTCAGCATATAGAGAGTGGTATGCAAAGTAGAAATTTGTGCTTTGATACTTTTCATAATTTTATTATCCTTTCTACAACTGTAGAAATAAAGGTTATAGAATCCATTCCGAGGTCATCGATCAAATCCACATACTCAAGAACATCCGAACCTATACCCGAATTCGGAAACAGATTATTTAGCATTTCTATCACTTTTGCCTTAATATCACCATTTTCCACAATTCATCACGCTTTCAAACTGTTTTCAGATAGAATATCCGCCACTTCTTTGCGATTGACTTTACCACGGCTATTGTGTGGGATTGTTTCAACTCTCAGATACTTTTTAGGAATCTCGTACTGCATAAGTGTGTTTCTCAATCGATGAACAATATCCATTGAGCAATCTTTGCCGCTTACATATAAACAACCGATTACTTCGGAATCATTCACGATGCAGCTGCTTACTGCACAATCTAAAATTGATTGATCTTCCATAATTATTTTTTCTACATCGCTCGGATACACCTTATGGGCATCACAAATGATGACATCGTCAATGCGTCCCATGACATGCAACTCGCCAAACTTGTCCTTGAATCCGATATCCCCTGTATTAAGCCATCCACGATAAATGGAGAGGTGCTTTTCATTTCCGGTAACATATCCGGAAAACAGGCACGGCATTTTCACATGAATAATGCCACGTGTCCCATCCGGGACAGGCGTGCCGATTTCGTTCACAATGGTGATTTCAACACCATCGATAGGTTTTCCCACAGAATTGCTTTTGCAACATTCAAGTGTCTGAGCAGTGACACGCGGTGCAGCTTCAGACAGACCGTATACATTGAAAACCGATATTCCTCTCAAAATACTTTGTGCATTTTTATACACCTTGTCATTCAAAATAGCCCCGCTGACGTATATTCTCCTAAGAGAGGATACATCATAGGTGTTTCGCCTAACTTCACCGCACACGAGCGATAAAAGCGTCGGATTCAGATATAGAATTGATACATGATATTGCCTTACTGTCGTTAAAATATATCGTGGTGGAACAGCGGATGTGGTAATGACCAGCTTTGTACGGGATTTCAGTGCAACCAATAATTCTCCGGTCAAAGTTGATGAATGTGAGAGCTGTTTAAGAGTGTACATACAATCATCTGACGCCGATGGATGCATATAGCCGATGATTGCGTCAGCATTGGTATTGATTGCAAAATGGGACAATATAATGCCTTTGGATTTCCCTGTTGTCCCCGAGCTGTATATGATTACCGCCTCGGACCGACTGTAATCGGCACAAAATTTATTATATAAGCATTCAGACAAAACGAACGTTGCTTCGTTATCTATGGAAAAACGCAGGATTTCAATTTCATAAAACTCATTGAAGGTGCATTCAACCCATAAATCAGCTTGAACATAGCATTTTCTGACTCCGGCTTCGCACATCATTTCCATTGCTGTGCGAAAAGGCGCCTGCCAATCAATAAGAACGGCGCAATCCCCACTGTTCCAGATATCGATAAGCAGTGAGATATATTTGGCGGTGCTTTTACCTATCAGAGCAATTCTCGACATGTGCTTTCCTCCACCAGCAAAACAAAAAAGCAACGTTAAACAATCCTGTGCAAGGTCATTTTGTGCTGTTTTTGATCATATGGTATTCGGTTCTGGCATAATGATATGGCAAGACTTTTGGATAATTATCGGCATATGATATTTCGTCATAACCAACACTTCTTAATTAATATTTCTTTCATATTTTTATAATATCATATATTTCTCATCTTATCAATAATTTTTTGTATTATACAGAAATAAACTTCTTATTTGATTTTAATTGAACGATAAAAGAAAATATAGCGATGCTTAATAATTCAATTTCTAATATAAAAAAACTGTAAAAATAGTCCTGTGAAAAAAGCTGCAAGAGCAAGAAAGAAGAGTTTACAGTCTTTTGTGATATAATTAATTCGTCAGATATATACACCATATCAACTAAATTTGCCAACGGAGCGTTAAATGCAGAATACAGCATGTCAAGAGCCGGAACGCCCAAAGACAGCGCTGTCATGGGAAGCCTTTTCGGTCGCTTCAAGGGCGTCTTGCAATTTCATTTCCGCTATTGGGAGTTTGACAATCTGAGCTTCGTCACAGAAAAGGCAATTCGCTATTTCAATTGCGAACGTCCTCTTTGCAAACTGACGTAACGGTCACCGCAGGCTCCCTGTCGGCTCTATTATATCGTAATTTTTCTATGCAAATCAATTTTATATCACAAAATTATATATTCAATGATTTTTATGTTTGCAAATTACAAATTATTTTCTATAATATCTGATAATCAGATTAAAACGATATGGCAAATATCTGCCGGCGCCTACCGCTACGGACAAACCAAACGCTCAAACGAATAGCAGATAAGGGCAAAATCGGCGGTACGCTTTCTTTTATATTTATAAATCATTAACTGGTGATAAGAATGAAAAAAAGATTTGCAAAAATGGTTTCTAAAGTTAAAAACCGGCCTCGTCAGAGCTTGAGGAGCACTATGAAAGCGACCAAATACATGATGAGCTTTGTTTGGCGCATTCAAGACGGTAAAAAATATATTTTTTTGCACTCCTTCGTGTCAATATTAACCGCGGTGCTGCCGCTGGCGTTAGTGTGTATGCCCGGCTTAATCATCAATGAGCTGACCGGAGCGCGCCGGGTTGACGTCCTTCTTATATATATAGGCATAACCGTAGGCATTCCCTTCATACAAAGTGTAGTTGTTTCATCCCTGAACGTGTACTTGAACAACCTGAGATATCTTTTTATGGTCAGGGTTAAGGTCGACTATATCAGTCATTGCGCGGATATGGATTTGGAGTCTATGGAAAACCCGGACATACAAATATTAAGAGAACGCGCGGAAGAAACATCCTCAAACAGTCTCAATACCTTTGGGTATTTAAGCGGTCTTGCATCTGCGGTGATCAGCGTTATCATGTGTGCGTCTATTATATCCGTTTTAAACCCCTTGCTTTTGGCGCTTGTAATTGCAGTCGTCATAATTAATTATGCGAACAGCAAATGGTTAGAGAAGAAAAAATATTCTATCAATATCGAGATAGGAAAATTGAACCGTTTTGGCTGGCCTGTGACGAACTATTTGTCCGACCTGAGATACGCAAAAGAGGTTCGTCTGTATCAATTAAAAGATTATTTCACCAGGCTGTACAGAGACAAAAGGATGGAAGCAGGGGAGTATGGCAAAAAGGATGCGGCTTATACGAGAAGAAACGGTCTTATAGGGGCGGTGGTATCGTTATTTCAAAATGTTTTACTTTACGGCTATTTTGTATATCAGGTTGTAATCGGTGTGCTTGCTGTCGGTGATATGACAATATACATGGGTGCCATATCGCAGTTTACCGCTTCGCTGAACAATGTCACGCGTCAATATCTTAATCTTTCCATGCTAAGCCTCAGCGTACAGGAATTAATGGAATTTATGAAAATACCGCTCAAGAACCTTAATTCCGGAAGCGACACGCCGGAATTTGATAGAAATTCCGTTATAGAGTTCAAAAATGTATCCTTTAGGTATCCCGGAAGCGAGAAATACGCTTTGAAGAATTTAAACATCGTAATTCACGGCAATGAAAAGCTGTGTATTGTCGGCGTGAACGGCTCGGGCAAGTCCACCTTTGTCAAGCTGCTGACAAGACTGTATATGCCGACGGAGGGTGAAATACTGCTCAACGGCAAAAATATTAACGAATACGATTATCTGCAATACAGCAGGCTCTTCTCATCGGTATTCCAGGACTTTGCGCTATACAATCTTTCGCTGGGCGAAAACATTGTTATGGCGGATGAGTATCATTTCGAACGCTTAGAGTCTGCCGTCAGGGAAAGCGGCTTATCCTCGCTTGTCAGCAGCAACAAGAACGGCTATGATACAATCATTTACAAATGGTACGATCCGGAAGGCATTGAGCCCTCCGGCGGCGAAGGGCAGCGCATTGCAATCGCCCGGGCGTGTTACCACGGCAGGGATATCTATATCCTGGATGAGCCCACCGCCGCGCTGGATCCGATGGCAGAATATGAAATTTATACCCAATTCAATAGCATGATTATCGGAAAATGCGCTATTCTTATCACCCACCGCCTCTCCGCCGTCCAGCTTGCGGACAAGGTGGCGGTTTTCGAGGATGGACAAGTAGCAGAATACGGTACGCACACCGAGCTTTACGCCAAGGGCGGCATCTATACGGAAATGTTTGATAAGCAGGCGCAGTTCTACCGCGACGAAAAGCCTCAACAGGAATAAAATCAAAAATATGTCATATCTTATCAATCATGACGGTCTGAACCAGTTTTGTTGGCTACCGTCGCTTTTGTGCGGACGATTGAATGCGCTTCGGAAAGGTGCGACCGTGCGGACCACAGTCCGTTTGCTGCTGAGGCACCTGAAAAATCCCTCAGTTTTGTTTGTTATCCACAGAAAGAAATGTTTTGATTTGACTATCTGTATTTTCTGCCAAAAGAATGGCGCGGTCTTTTTTTCAGTTATTTTTTCGGCCTCATCGGCTGCAATAGGACAGACCTCTGGGACATGGTCCTCTCAGACAGCGGCCGCAGGCTGAAATCCAGCAATAAAAAGGTTCCCTGAAATGGCCCCTATGCTTTGCCCAATTTTTCATCGAGAGCGAGAAAAGAAAAGCCCGCCAACAAATTAAATGAGCCGATTAATGATGCCCAATGTTTGCCAGAAAAATTGCGTTTTATATATTGTTCCAAATTTCTCATTCTGTTTCAGCGATCGTCTGCAAATTGAAAGGCGGCCATCGCTCAAGCCGATATGGAATCGATCACCATGATTTTGCGTATCATATTTATGATCACGTTTGTTGCCTTGCTATATTCAACCAAAAACATATTTTTGATATAGGCGTTGCAGATTGCATGAAAATTAAAGATCCGGCGAGGTTTGAGGCGCCCCAGGGTTGGTTCTATATCCATATATCTGCTAATATCTGTCCTTTCAGCTATGATTTATATACTTATTTTATAAATCAGTCCAAACAGCTTGGCCGTCGCTTGCGCCGGCTATTTCAATGTATTTTCATGTTCGTATTATAATATAAAGCAGTAAGGAAAGCGCACGGTTAAGAATGCGGAATGGCAAACCATGCGAACGCGGCTCTTTTCAGCTTCTGTTTTCCAGAATCGCGATATATTTCTCCAGTTCCTCCTCTTCATAGCCGGCAATCAGGCCGGCAAGAGCCTCCGGCGTGCCCGTTTCCGCATAACGGTCAAAGCAGTCGTAGTAGCGCCTTCGATCCGTAAATTTAATGTCGACCGGAAGCAGTCCCGCCCGGATCAGCTCCAAATTTAAAATCAGTCTGCCCGTCCTGCCGTTTCCGTCGATAAACGGATGAATTGCCTCAAAGCGAAGGTGAAACTCCGCTGCCGCTTCGACGATATGTTTTTCTTTTTTAAAAGCTTCATAATCCTGAAGCAGCCGTTCCATCTGCGCGGGAACCAGATAGGGCGGAGGCGGCGCGTGCAGAGCGCCGGATATTTTGACGGGGACGCTGCGGTAAACTCCTTTATGCTCGGCGTCCGCAATCAATACCAGAGAATGGATTTCCCGAATCGTCCGTTCCGTAAGAACGCCGTCCGCCTCCGAAAGACGCAGGACATATTCGAATGCGTCCCTATGTCCGATGGCCTCCAGATGTTCCCCGATCGGCTTTTCTGCAATCGTCAGCCCTTCCTCAAGGATCAGAGCCGTTTCGCGCAGCGTCAGAGTATTGCCCTCGATCGCATTTGAGTTATACGTATTTTCAATCATAAATTCCCGGCGAAGGCGGGCCAGCTCCGTCCTGCTGAGGGGGCGCATGGCGCCAAGCCGCGCCGCCAGCAGATCCAGCCTTGCAAAATCCATTTCCGCACCCCCTTAGACTTGCCGGTCCGTCTTTATATCTGCTTCATCCAGGACAATCTTCTGCTCCTCGTCGATGACAAAAGCCAGATTGCAATCCAAAAACGCCGCGATCCGGATCAGATCCGATGCCGAAAAGCTGTCTCTGTAAAATTTGTTGCTCAGCGCCTGCGTGCTGATTCCCAGGTATCTGGCAAGATCCCCGTTTTCTTTCCCTCTGAGCTTCAGCAGCGCTTTAACCTTACTGGAAATAGCCATACGATTTCCTTCCTTTCACAATCTTTATATATATCGTTTTTGATGAAATAAGTCAATAAACAAATGATAAAAATAATCAAAAAAGCAATTTGCAGCATAATCTTAATCGTATATATTATAATCATAATCGAGAAATATATAATCCTAATAGAAAAAAATTAATGCTTTCGTCAAAAAAAGCCGTACATTTTAAACCCTGCCTCTGTGCAGCGGGGTACTTTCTTTTTCTCGTCAGAATATGTTATACTCTTTTTCAGATTCGACCTCAGAAAGCTTGCGGAGGAAAAACAAATGCAGAACCGTTTAAAGTATCTTTTCGTCCTGGCATCCTCGCTTTTGGCGTCAAATTATTATGCGCTGTCGGAATGGCTCGGTTTTCCGTTCAGGGCGGAGCTTTTCGTGCTTTTGACTGCTGTATTCTGCATGGCAAATATCCTGCTTCCTGCGAAGCATGCTTTATCCAAAAGGCTTGCGCTTTTGGAGAGCGGCAGCCGTCTGCTCAAAGTGTTTCTGTGTTTTCTCGCGGTTCAGATTGTGTTTACTGTTTGTTTCGGCCTTACAGCCGAGACAGGAGCGCTGATCGTGCAGATTCTTACCGCAGTTCTTTTCGGCGGCCTGCTGTTTTGGAACGGAATGCTCCGCGTTTATCTCTGTTCCGCTCAGCTTGGCGTAAAATGGCGCGTGATCGGCGCGCTGTGCGGCTGGATTCCGCTTCTGAATCTGTGGGCGCTTCATAGAATCATAACGATCGCGTCCGGAGAAGCGGCCGTGGAGCTAGAAAAGCTGAGCCTGCAGGCGATCCGCGCGGAAAGCGAGCTCTGCCGTACAAAATATCCGCTGCTTCTTGTACACGGCGTATTTTTCCGCGATTCGAGGCTTGTCAATTATTGGGGCCGGATTCCCGCTTATCTCCGCAGGAACGGAGCCGAGCTTTATTACGGCGAGCACGGATCGGCGGCGTCCGTTTTGGAAAGCGGGAAGGAGCTTGCCGCGAGAATCCGGCAGATCACAGAGGAAACCGGCTGTGGAAGGCTTAATCTCATTGCGCATTCCAAAGGAGGCCTCGATTGCAGGGCTGCGATCAGCCGCTCCGGCGCTGCGCATCTGGTCGCGTCTCTTACGACAATCAACACGCCGCACAGGGGCTGCCTTTTCGCAGATTCCCTATTGGAAAAAATCCCGGAGAAAATCCAGGTACAGATTGCAAAAAAATACAACAAAGCGGCCGGTCTGCTGGGGGACCGGAAGCCCGATTTTCTGCAGGCTGTCCATTCCCTTACCGCCCAGGCCTGCGCAGCCTTCAACCGCGAGACGCCGGACAGTCCCGAGGTCTATTACCAAAGCGTCGGATCCGTCATGAAACGGGCGAAAGGCGGAACGTTTCCTATGAATCTGACGTACCGTCTCGTAAAATATTTTGACGGCGAAAACGACGGACTGGTTTCCGTGGAATCCATGAAATGGGGAAAGCGTTTTACGCTGATTCAAACGGAGGGAAAGGGCGTATCGCATGCCGATGTCATCGACCTGGACAGAAAGAACAAGGACGGCTTCGACGTCCGAGAATTTTATCTCCGGCTCGTACAGGATTTGAAAAGCCGGGGTTACTGATAAAAAAACGCTCCGCAAGGAGGCTTGCGGAGCCGGTTTGAGAGGGGCCTCTATGCGGGCCCGAATGTGACGGATACCACTACGTCTACAGAAGGCATAATAAAGTTATATACATAATCGCCGCCGTTGTTCTGGACGGCGACCGGCGTGCCGCCTACGTCGATTGCCGTTACCTTATAGCCCGTATCCGGCGTAGTTTGGAAGAATACCGTGCGTCCTGCTTCGAGGCCGACTCTTTTGACGTTATTGCCGAAGTGAACCGTTCCCTGCCCTCTGGCCGCCGCCGTTACGTAAAGCGGTGTCGGTTCCGGGGTGTTTGGGGCAAACGTTACGACCACCTCCACGTCGCCGTACGGCATGTAAAACTGATAAACCGCATCGCCTCCGTTGTTTTTTACCTCATAATACGTTCCGCCTACACAGACGGATTCTACATGATGATAAGAGCCGGGCGTCGTCTGGAAATTGACATAGGTCCCCTGCCCTACCGTTGTGTATTTCAGGCCATTTCCAAAGTGAACGGTGCCTTCTCCGACCGAGGTGGCCATCAGCTTATATTGCTGCGTCTGAGGCGGCGTGCCCGTAGCAGAAACAAGGCAGAACCAGTCGATCACGGTCAGGCTGTTGCTCTGGAGCTGCGCGGCGGTCAGCCAAGTGCCGCTTGTCGTCGTGTTCCGCTCCGGCTTTGCAGCGGAGTCGTAAACCAGATACGTCCCGTTTGCGGAATTATACGCATTGATTGCCATAAAGTGATTGGGGACATGAACGATGACGGCTCCCCCGCTCTGCAGATGCGGAATGATCTTGCTGTCATAAATGGTTCCGCTCTGCAGACCGGAAATCGAAAAACCGTATGCATTGCCAAAGGCCGCCGTAATGTTTCCGTAGAACGGCCAGCGCATCGTTCCCTGTCCGTACGTTCCATTAAAATGATTATTCTCGTACGCCCACTGTGCGATTGCCTGCGGCTGTATGAAATTTCCGGTCACATAATTGACCGCGTTAACTGTCGCAAGAATCCCGCAGCCGGAAGCCGAAAGATTCCATCCCCCATATACTGCGCTTCCCCAGCGGGGATCGCTTTGCTGATAGCACTCCGCGGATGCGGAGGAGTCAATCCCGCCGAACCCGACGGCGACGATCAGCGCCAATACCAATGCAAACCATTTTCTCCTCATCTTCTTTCTCCTTTCGAATTACAAATATGTATATTTGTTTATATTTCGTAAAATTATGGATGTTTTATATCACAATATTTTAAATTATTCAACTATCATTTTTTGTTCGCACTCTTTTTTATAAAGAAAAATGCAAAACGGCCTGTCATGGTATATAATGATCCACCAAGGAGGGAAACGGCTTGTTTACAGAAGAAACAAAAAACAGCGCAAAAGCGGTCGTGCCGGTCTCCGACGCGGCCTCCGTCGCTTATTTATTCGACGGCTGGGAGGAAACGATGCTTTGGTCTTATCTTCAGGGATATATGGGGAGGGCCTATGCAGTGGGCATGCCCCCCAGATCCGCGCAGATCCTCGTCGGAAGCTTTTGTTTTTTCTCCGGGCAGCCGGAGGAAGCGCTGGTGCGAAATATTCCGCCGGATTTTCAAGAAGAGTGTCTTCTCATGGTTCCGCGGCAGAGCGCCTGGCAGCCGCTGATCGAGGCCGTTTATGCAGAGCATGCCTCTCGCATACAGCGATATGCAATCAAAAAGGAGCCATGGGTTTTCGATCGAAAAAAATTAATCCAGTACGCCGAAAGCATTCCGGAGGGATACCGGCTGGCGCCAATTGACGAAAAAATCTATTTTGAAACGAAAAAAGCGGAATGGTCCCACGATCTGACATCGCAGTTTTCCAGTTATGAGCAATACCGAAAATATGGTCTTGGCATCGCCGCGCTCTGCGGCAGAGAGCTGGTCGCCGGCGCTTCTTCCTATACTGTATATGACGGAGGGATTGAAATCCAGATTGACACGGAGCTGAAGCACCGCAGGAAAGGACTGGCCGCGGCATGTGGCGCGAAACTGATTCTTGAATGTCTGGAGCGGGGACTTTATCCCAGCTGGGATGCCCACGACCGGCGATCCGCCGCGCTGGCGGAAAAGCTCGGTTATCATGTGAGCCACAGCTATATCACCTATTGCGTCAGTTTTCCGAAGGCTCCAGCTGCTCGCGAATAAAAGGAAGAACCTCTTCGGTTCCGATATTTAAAACGACTGCAAATTCGTCATAGAGAAGCTTCTCCGCCTCTTTAAAGAACCGTTCGTCCGCGACATGCAGTTTTCTGCCCTTTCCCGTAAGCGTCTGCTTGTGAAGGTAAATTGCTTTAATCATTCTAATTAAAGCATTACGGTCTCCTTGGGAAAGAATCTGCCGGTACCGTTCTCTGCGCGACTGTTCGTTTTCGATCCATTCCGGCTCTTCCTCGGGCATATTTTGTATCAAGCCGCAGACCTCTTCTCTCGAAAGCACGCGCCGCATTTTTCCCGCCAGCTGCTCGCTGGCGAAAGGAACATAAATCAGCGCCGTTTCGCTGTATATCGGTCTGAGCACGTAATACTCTATAAGCTTGCCGTTGAATTCTTTCTTTGTGATGTCCATTATCTGACATACACCCTGCGGGGCGTACAGGATGATATCGTTTTTTTGATACATTTCATTCACCTGTTTCACGGTAAAATGTAAAACATATTACCACGTTTTCTTGTATTATACTACTTTTCCCCTTTAAAAGCAACGTTCAAGCCTGTATTTTTGTGCACATTGCACAAAAATACGGTAATAAATTTACTCTGTTTCTTCTTCTGGCTGCGGCCTTTGAATATATTCGATATACGCATAATCCGAGTAGCGTTCCGACGTTTCGCGCATAAATTCATACGCCTTTTCATGCAGATATTTCTGCGCTTCCTTGACGGACATAGAAGCGTCGGCGTAAAACGGCTCGCTGACATAGATCGTGCGTCTCGGATGTTTTACCCATTTCAGCAGACCTTTGTTTTTCTGATACGTTACACAGACGGATACAACGGGCTTCCCCCACATTGCGGGATACCGGAAGGACGTGCTCTTATAGGGACGGATGAAATTGCAGTACGGCCAGATATGCGCTTCCGGAAAAATCCCGACGCAGTAGCCCGCATCCGCCCTTTGGCGAACGGCCTGCATAAATTTGTTCATCGCAGGAACAGAGGCGGTCGGAATCGGAATCGCGCCGAGCATCTGCACCAATCCCCTTATTTTTTTGATGGAAACGGCGTCCGGGCCCGTAATGACAAACGCCCGCTTAGGAAACGAAATCAGCGCCGGGATAAAGGCATCTGTAAAATGCGTATGATTGATATACATAAAATACCCGGTCTTGCGCAGTTTTCTTAACACGCCCTGGTTTCTTACCCGATAGCCCCCGATAAATAATGAATAGAAAAAAACAATCGGTATCGCAATAATATAATACAGAAACCATGCGCCCAGCCTCCAGAGCCAAAACTTGGGCAAAAACGGAAATTCCTTATCAATCTCCTGCGTATTGATATTCGTTCCGGCGAAATCGTCATTTAACGGATCATCATAATATACGATTTTCTTTTTGCGTTTCATAAAGTTATAAACCGCCACATCAAATTTAAAACAAAAGGTTTAAAACGGGGTGATCATATCATATTTGAGAACTTTCTGTCAACGAGAAGGCATGGCGGGTACGTTTTTACTAGACTGACGCCGTTTAGTAAAAACGGCCCGGCAAGTCCTCGGCAATTGGGAAAATCTACTATATCTGTCAAATGTTTCCATTTGGTTGTTCCCTCTCATTTTATTTTTACTTGCCTCCGCCTGGATAGTAAAAATCTCTTCTCCACAAAACCTGGTCATAAATTCCCAATAAAATGGAAACCGCGAGCCGTGAGGCCCGCGGTTTTCTTATCCCACAATCTGCTGGATCTGCGAAAGCTTATCCTCAGCAATATTTTTGAGAAGAAAACGTTCCATTTCGTTGCCGTTTAAAAAGGCAAGCGTGGATGCGTCGCACTGTCCGGACTGAGGCAGGCCGGCCTGCGACTGGACGTTTTTCAATGTTTGAACCATTGCAGGGCCAAAGCTCCCGTCCGGGACGCCGTTCTTCCAGCTGTGCGCTTTTACCTCGTCCTCCAGAGCCTGCGACAAACGCGCAATCCGCAGCTGCAGCTTTTGGACCTCGATTCCCCGGTCTCCACGCTGAAGCGCTTGATTGATATAAATATATTGCAGGTTCAGCACGGAAAGATCGGAATCCGAAGAACCGCCGCCCTCGCCCGTCGTATACGAAACATAAGGCAGGAAACCGCATTTTGTCCATTTCCTTGCCGGATAACCTGAATTTCCCCATTGATCCGGGATATTCGCAAGCGCCGTAAGCTGAACGCCGTTTTTCCAACGCGTTGTACACTCCGCAGCAAGGCCTTTTCCGACATAAATGCCGCAGTGCCCGGGCGTCCATAGATACTGTCCGACTACGATATTTTCGAAGTTCTCGCTGACGTCCACGCAGACGTTCAGCATTTGGCCCTCGTCAATATCGGGAACGCCGTTCGATTCATATTTCGCGCCGCCGTAAATATTTTCAGGATTTCCGTCCCAGCCCCACAGAATCGCTTTTACAAAGCAAACACAGTCGAAGCCGAAATAGTCCTCGCCGATCAGCTTCGTAAAATAATCAACGCGTTCTGCGGTATACCAGGACGGATTCGCCCGAAGCTTCCTGTCAATCGTATACTGCGTCACCGGCCAGCCAAAAACACCGCTCATATAAACGGTATTATAATTGGACGCGACAGCAATACATTTTTCCGCAAACTCTTCCGCCGACATTACCTTCTGCGCGGCTACGAGCTGAATATTGTCCTGGCCCGACAATACGTTTTTACTGTTTACCTCCATGACAACACACCTTTTCCACTTGTATTTAGGCTATAACCCATATATCATATGCGTTGTTTCCTCAATTCGGTGCATGCGGGAGGCAAACGAAAGCGGAAATCAGAAGATACGCGCCACCCTTGAAACACAACCACTATAGGTCGAGCACGCGCTCAAAACAACCGCCCGGTCCACCTCATTCTGCGACATCGTCAGCAGCTGCGGCTTATGCCATTTTTTCATAATTTTTTTTCCATGATCTTCCATTATCGAATCCCTCCATATTTTTCCAAAATTCTGATCAGCTTCATCAGGTGTTTCTTGTTCAGGACGTATTCATTTGTCCCATCGATTTTCTGGATTACCTTCTGCTCTGTCAGGAGCGACGTCATCCGATATGCGGCGTCACGGTTCAGTCCCGTGGCCGCCATGATCGTTTCCAGACTGCACGGTCCGTTTGCCAGAGCATCCAAAATCTTCTTCGTTGCAATGTCGCTAAAGTTCTTCAATTTATCACCGATTCTCTCATAATCCATATGATTTCCCGGCGGATTGACGCGTCCGTGCCCGATCGAAATAATGCAGGCGCCCCTGTTACAGAAATATTCGATAGTTCCCGCGGTGAACGCCAGCTTTTCCAGGCACACGCTCTGTTCCTTCGGTCCTCCCATAAGCATTCTGCGGAACAGATAATGATCCGTGACGTTAAGGAGCTCCCCGTACGTTTCAACCTGGCTTTTCATCCGGGCGAGATCCTTCTCTACAATGTCCCGCACCGATTCAAAGCAGATTTCATATTCTTCATAGTAATCCGACAGGAATTCAAGCAGCATTGATTTCAGCGAAGGCTTCCGGCTGTCGCCGAGCGAGCAGGATTCATACAGCGCGATCAGTTCGGCTTTGACAGGAGGCGCATACGAGGCGCCCTCCATATATGTATAAAAGTTTTCCCGATTTCTCATCGCATACTGCAGGATTTCATACGGCATCATTTTAAATGTATGCAGACACTCAAGCAGCGTACAGAACAAATCGGTTTCGCTTTTCCCGCTGATAATTTCGAATACCTGCTGCATCGTCAGCTCTTCTCTGAAAAACGCGGGCCGCAGGATCACGGAGGTCAGCGGATAGTTTTCTCTGGTACGCGTGAAAAACAATCTTAACAGCCCACACTTTTTGTATATGTAGCTCATAAGAATGCTCGACGCCGCGCGGATGCGCAGTTCATCCTGCTCCTCGTTTTCGTATGTGAGATAAACAGCTCCGCTTCTGTCGTTCGACGTATAATTCAGCATCATCAATGCATCCCGAGGCGCCGGCCCGCAGGGCATGATATAGATGGAATAATAATGGTCGCCGACCTTTCTATGGGAAAGGTACTTTGCATCCGCATACTTCTCGTCGAAATACGGCGCCGGCTTGCTGATCAGGCCGGACGCCTCCGGCGTTCGCGTTTTCGCTGGCGCAAGCTCTTGGCTGACCTCAGTGGAGAAGTCGAACTGCTTCTTGATAATAATCCGTCTTCTCCTGGCCGGCTTCGCAGCTTTGCTGTTCTTTCTCTTCGAGCTGCTTGTCCTTGCGGACCGCTTCTTTCCGGCGCTTTTCCTGCCGGAGCCCGTTCGTTTTCTGTGATTTTCGTTACCACCATCGCCATTCATAAGATTCATCCCTTTCTGATATACAAAATCCGTAAGTTAATGAAAAGACACACAAATATCAACATACTTTGAGCACCCGGCCGCCACGATCAGATCCTCCAGCTCGTCCCTGGTAATGAGCTCCATTACCGGCTTTCTCCATTTCTTTCCCATAAAAATACCTCCTGTTAAAATATTTTAAAATGATTATTGTGTATCATGCGTTGGATATAAAATAGCCCGCTGATGTGCAGCGCACTGCGCTCCTCGTAGACTATTCTAGTGTACTCAAGCCGTATCAACAATAAGACCACCACGTATTTCGTCGATGTGACTCCGACATCCAGCAAGTGTTCCTGCATGGATGGTGGCAAAAGTTTCTCTATATTATTGCTTTCCAGATAATTCCTCAGTATTCTGGAGGTATACCTGTAGCTGTCTTTGTATTGATCGTACAGCGCTCCGACGGCGTCATGGATCTTGTTCAGGTATGCGACAAGAGTCTTTACGAATTCGCTGTAATTAAACAGCAGCGTGGCAAGACTGTATTTGACCTCCTGCGGGAGCGCCGTATCGTCCAGCAGCTTCACGACGTACATGTCGCGCGATTGAATCATTGCGGGGATTAAATCCTCCGGGATAATTTTCCGTTCGGAATAGAGACACTCTCGCAGGATCGGCTCCGCTCCCTCCTGCTTGTCCGCCGTTTCAATCGAATCGATCAGATCCATGAACGAATTGACTTCCTTAGCTTTGTCTAAAAAAACCGTCAGAAGTACGGTCCATCGATTTATATTTTTGTCATTTTCCGGTATATACAGAACGGCGGCAATCGAATCGTCAAACTCTTTTGCCAGTTCAAACAAATTGTTATACCGCAAAAAAGTATCCCGCTTCAGCAAAGAATATTCAAAGGTGATCCGCTCATAATCTTTTTCCCGATTGGCCTTATCAATCACATTCAGCACGTCGAACAGAATGCTTTTCTTCATACTCGCAATGCTCCAGGAACTCATGGCTTGTCCGCAACCTCCTTTGCCCCAAAAATCAATTCAAATACCGTGACATAATTTCCAAAATATCTAATACCTGAATCCGCTGGATATATTATCATATTCTGGAAACAGAATCAATATCTTTTTCGAACTATTTTCGAAAAAATTTTAATATCATTTTTTCGATGACAAAACGATCGAATTTATATATATAATATAGGTATTCTAAATAGATCGATCGAATTCAAAGCAATATAAAAAACACAAAACTTTAAAATATTACGATTTTTACAATTTTGAATGTAATTTTAACAAAATAGACTTTTTAGGCATAGCAAAAAAAATTGTATTATTTCAGAAATAATACAATTCTCATGGTTTTCGCTTAAATTCTAATAGTATTAAGTTTTACTTTTTAGACGCTTTGATCAAATGAAAAGTGCTTATTTTGCGAATTTCGCACGCGCCGTCGCTGCTCAGCAGGTCCCCGCTTCTGAGATAGGAAAGCGCAGGGCAGCCACGGCCGCAGACGACGTGCAAGGGACATTTCCCGCAGCCGTAATCCGTTGAAAGGCGTGAAGCCAAAAAAGAAGAAAAAGTTTTAAAGGTATGAGCGAACGCCTCCCAGTCGAGGGAATACACGTTCGCCAAAGCGAACCGGCTGTCGTAAAGATTCTGACACGGCTGCAGCGAGCCGTCCGGTTTGACGCAGAAATTATTTTGCGGTTCGTCGTCGGTCAGATCGCAATGAGAGGCGGGCATGGGAAGCGAAACATTTTCGATTCCATGCTCTTCATAAAGCTGTTTGATCCGTAAAATAATATCGACACGCTCCTGGACAGGAATCTGCATTTCGGCCCAGTTCGCCGCGGCGTTTCCCTGGGGCGTTGCGAACGCAAACGAGGGAAGCCCGCCCAGCTCCAGAACAAACCAAAAATACTCCTCAAAAAAGGCCGCGTTCGTTTTATTCAGCACCATTTTGTAAACCGGCTTGTTGCAGAAGACACGCTTCCTCGTATT
Organism: uncultured Clostridia bacterium; assembly: GCA_904420095.1. GTDB lineage: Bacteria > Bacillota > Clostridia > UBA1212 > UBA1255 > Egerieisoma > Egerieisoma faecipullorum. The sequence goes on along the minus strand of CAJFUB010000021.1, from coordinate 5,126 downwards.
TGCCATTACTTTTGAAAAGACACCGGGGCCGCGCATGCTGGCGTTTGCGGCTTCGTTGGGCCCGTCCAGGCTGATCTGCAGGTAAAAATGCGGATTGCGTTCCATCAGCTCGTAGAAGAGGGCATTATCCAACGTTCCGTTTGTAATAAAATTAAAGTCCATTTCCGAATCACGAACGCTTAATTCGGAGATGGACTTTAAAATTCGATCGATTTGTGTATGTAACAGCGGTTCTCCGCCCGACAATGTCACCGACCTGACATGATAGCGAACCTTAAGATCCGTTATAAAGCGAAGCAGTACCTCGGGATCGAGCTCCACCGTTTCCCGGTTTCTGCCGGAACTGTTATAGCAGTCGCGGCAGTCCAGATTACAGCGATTTGTAATTTCTATATATACGCTTTTAATTATCATAGTCGTCTACATATTTCCGGAGCATGCGCGACGCGTTTAGGAACTGCTTTTTGTTCAGTCTGTAATACGTACGCTTCCCAACGTTGCGCTTAATGACGAAGCCGCAGCTGTTCAGGATCTCCATATGGTGCGTCAGCGAGGACATCGGGACGTCGAGCAGCCGGCTCAGCTCTCCGTTGTAGCATTCCTTTTCATGCAGAATTTCAATGATCTGCGCGCGCGTCGTGTCGGTGAAGGCCTTAAACAGCTCGCCGAGCTTTTCTTCGTTGGTGTGGCCGCCCAGAAAATTATTATAATATTCCATGTAGCCGATCCCGATCGTATAATACAAGTTTCTGGACGCATTAATTTTGCAGATCATGTTCGGGGCAAACAGCAGGCCGATGACCTTTACTTCCTTTGTCGGAGGCGCAATATTCTGGGACAGAATCTCAATCTTCGACTCCGCCTCCTTCTCGCTGATTTCGTTCTCGATCACCGCAGCATCGAGCGACTTGTCATTGATGCATGCAACAAGCGTTGCATTCAGCGTCGCACGCTGCGAGGAAAAATTGGCATATTCCAGAGAAAACTCCTCAAACATTTTCTGGATGTATTCTTTCAGCTTCGCTACGGTCTCCTCGGGATGCTGAATAAAGGACATAATTTCCCAGCGAATTTCCGTAGAAGCATTCAGACCGTTCATATAACTCATGAACAGATCTCGTTCATTAATGATGTCCTCATAGAATTTATCCTGGAAATTATTATAGGGATCATTGAATTTCATTGCCTGATAGATAATTTTTTTCGGTTCCCAACGGTCGATCGCCCGGATCAGATCCTCGCACGACGAATACGTATCAATTTCCGTGCGAAACAGCCAGTCGAACAAATTCATCCTTCTCTCTGCTTTATTTACGAAAAACATACGAAGACCGTCATTTAGCCTTTTGTTAGCGATAAAAAGTCTATAATAAGCGTCTGAAATTTTATCATTTGGCTTGAATCCCTGACGCGGACAGATATCTTTATAGCTCTCTGTTGTCTGAACAGCGCTCAAAAGTGCAAAAAAATCAAACATTATTTCTTTATTTTTCTCTAAAGTATATTTGCAATCAGACATTTTATATCCTCCCTTATCCTTCTTTCCACTGAATTTCCAGTTTTTACAGCCCTCATTCTAATATATGTACGAATTTTAGTCAAATGAAATTTTAAGGTTCTCGTTGATTTTTGTGCTTATTTTGGACATTTTTATTAACTTAGAGTCCTTAAATTCGAACATAAAAGTCGAGAAAAATTCGTAAATATAAGGGTTTTTCTGCTTTTTCGCATTGAATACGAAAGTAATTTTTATTTTTGATTCTTCATTTTCGAAATCACATGCAAAAATTGATTTTTTCCTTATTTTTACAGGGAATTTCCAATATTTTACTTTTCCGTTTAAAGCACGGTATACAGTTTCCATCCGCTCCTCCCACGGCTGTTCACTGTCTATCCTAAGTATACCCTCTTTCATCGTATTTTTATGCATATCGACATATAAAAATTTCATGTCGTAACAATAATCTCCCTGCTTTCTGTATTTTTGCGGATTCATTTTTCGAACCGCCATGATGAATTCTCCGGGAAGCGCGGAGGGATTAAGTGCAAACTCGAATTTCAGTTTCTTGCCGTCGCAGCGGATCGTTTCGCTGCCGTCTCCGATGCGGAAGCACAGCGGACTTTCGGATCGGAGCTCCAGAAATTTTCCCTTTTGAAATTCCGCTTGTTTCCTTTTCCAGGCTTCCGACATGTAAAAAGCGTCTCGGAGCCGGCGCAGCGCGCGCCCGTTCATCTTCATTTTAAACGGGCTGTCCAGACAGGCGTGGGCGTCTACGGGGAGCCGAAAGAGACGCTCGTCCAGATCCTCGTACTCCTTTAAAAAATCGCGCAGCTTCCGTACAGGCTCTAAAAATCCGGCCGGCTCGAATATTTTACAGGTGTAATCCAATGTGAGATAAAGGTAAAAATTAACATCGTAGGCCACCGCTGTTTTCAGGATTTCCTCTGGTTTCAGATGCGGAAAGCGCTGTGTGAGAAGCGCAGTGTCGAGATAGTTTCTGAGCTTAAGCCGCAGGAAGATATTCGGATCCTCTTCGTAGCTGATGTTGGAGCAGCCGAAATCGTCGACGGCCGTTACATAAAGCTGGCAGACATATAGATCCAGATCTCCAAGCACATAGAAGGAATAGTCTTCCTCAAGCCGGATTTTTTGTCTGCGCGCCAGAATGCCGGCCGTGTGGGCTTCGTCGATGTAAAGCGCCGTGTGCAGCTCGGCCGTTACGCCTTCCTGCGGTACGACATAGGGGGTGAGATGGGTGGGATATTCCTCCGTCGGCGTTTCCGTCTGGCAAAAATTTCCGCCGTTCAAATAATAAAAGCCCAACCGGTTCATAATCGTGTGTGCGGCTTGGACGTCCTTTGCTTCTATGAGCAGGTCGATGTCGTCGCATTCTCTGGTCAGCGCGTCGCCGTATATAAAATAAGAAACGGCAAGGCCTTTATAGACGACGTATTGTATTCCGGCGGCTTCGAAGGCTTCTGTAATTTTCCGGCACCATTCCAGGCGCTTGGCTGCAGCGGCGAGATTCCGGGCTTTTGCAAGCTTGACCAGCTTGCCGAAGCGGCCGCTTTCCGGCAGCACATATGAGGAAAGCACGTTGATGACGCGATGGTTGATCAGCATGGCGTAAAAGTCTTTTGTGAATAAAAAGCCCTCTTTGCCTGCGCAGGGAGGCGTTCCTTCGATATAGTCCTTCATTTTCCGGAGCATATAGTCCTGCGCTTCGTATACGTATTTTTTGAGATAGTCCGGCGCGCTGTCATAAATCCGTCTGTTGTATCTGCTGCTGAAGGCGGTATTGGGATCGTGCGTCGTGTTATAAATCAAATTGACTTTTTTGGAAAGAAAAACCGTGATTTTATCTCGGAGGCGCGGCGTTTCAACCTTGAGGTATTTTCCGTTGCTGTTGCTGACCTCCGTGACCTTGCCAAAACAATATTCCCTTTCAATCTGTTCCGAGGCGACGGCGTTGTCGCCCTTCGTGATATATAGGATATCGTCGCCTGTTTTTTCGATTCGGATAATTCTGTGGACGACGAGCTTGGGCGCCTGATCAATGCAGACGATGATATCTCCTATTTTATAGGAATCCTGCTTCGTGATCTGAATGATGTCTCCGGCGACTAAAAAAGGGATCATGCTGTATCCGCCTACCGGCAGTCTTCCGCCGGTCTGCTGCAGTTTCATGTCTGTAAGTGTTCTAAGTACGTTTCTGCCGTCCATAAATCTGAATACCTCATCTCGTATGTTTTGTCTGACAGCTGCGCTAATGTTTTGTATTTTGCCGGAATCTGTTTATCGTCCGCGGCGGAGAGCTGTCCCTTCAGCAGTTTTTGAAAACCGCTATATGTGTTTAGTTTTTTAAGATACGGCGTTTGGCTTCCGTATCCTTCCAGAAAGATGACGGCGTTGATTTTATAATGGGCGTATCGTGTATTTTGCTCAATCGGAAGCAGGTAACGCCGGATGGTTCCGCTTTCTACATAGTGCATTTCGCTGAGCGGATTTTCGAGGACTTCGCGTAAAATCCCGTATCCTCCCGGCCGAAGGGAAAGCTTTTTGAAAACAGGTTCTATACAGAGTGTTTTTTGTGATATATAAATCTCGTCGTCTGTGATATACTCATATCCGCGCAGCCATAGGAACGCGGCCAAGGTCGATTTTCCGGCCGTTGTGCCTGCCGACAAGATAAAGGCCTTGTCATCTTTGGCAACAGCGGCTCCGTGGAGTGTGAGGATTCCGTCTTCGGGCACCAACGTCAAATACATCAAATTTTCTATTATTTGCAGTGCGTTCGTGTCCCGAAGTTCGATTTTTTGTATTTCGGTCTCCCATGGGAGCAGGGAAAAAGCCGTGGATGTGTTTTGAGGACAATATATGCAGCAAATGTCTTTTGCATAAAGTACAGTAAATTCTTTTCGGATTTTGTGTAAATCCGGCTTCTCTGCAGTTAACCAATGTGAATCGCACGAATACATGAGTTCGTATATTTTGAGCAGCTCTTCGTTATCCGAAACAACAATAAAGTCGTATTTACATTTCTCCCTTTTATAGTAAAGGACTCTCATACTGGAATTAAAATCTGTTTTTTGATCGCGTTTTCTGCAAATTCCTGTACATCCGCTTGAATCGTTGCTTCCGGTTCATCATAAATCTTTGTTAATTCTTTCACGACGTCTTCTATTGACATGCCTTTTCGGAACAAGTCGATGATGTCCAAGGCTATTTCGTCAAGAATGTGCGTATTTTCCGTCTCTGGATCATAGAAAACAGTTCCTTCTCCTTTTCCCAGCTTCGTTTCCTGCATTTTTCCATTTATTGTATATTTTTCCATAATTTATTTCACCTGCCATTTTTTATAATTTCAGACGGTAAGAATATAGCACAAAATGTGCTATTTTTCAACAAATTGACCGAATATACATCAGTAATTTTTATTACAAGAACACTATTTAAAATTCTGTATTAATTCAATAAATATTTTTATTTTTAATCTTTATTTTCCGATTGGAATGAAAGAGGATTCAGAGTATTAAACGTTTTTACTAAAGGGCACGAGTTTAGTAAAAACGGCCTTTGGACAGTTCCGGCCAGGCAAATTCCCGACTGATGTTCCTCTGTTTTT
>CAJFUB010000020.1 GCA_904420095.1 uncultured Clostridia bacterium | reverse complement strand
TACCGAGCAGGAGCCGACGCAAGTTGTCAACCATGACCGCCGCAACATGGTAGATGTAAAAAGTATCGCTATCTAACCCCAGCAAATGTCCGACCGCTATACGATAAGCATCGCGTCTCCAAAGGAAAAGAACCGATATTTTTCCCGGATCGCCTCACGATAAGCGTTCAATATATTTTCCCTTCCGGCAAGGCTGCTGACAAGCATCAGAAGCGTCGATTCCGGCAGATGGAAATTTGTGACCAGCGCGTCGATCGCGCGGAAGCGGTATCCGGGATAAATAAAAATTCCCGTCCAGCCGGAACGCGGCTCCATATGTCCGTTTTCATCGGCAACGGATTCCAGCACTCTGCACGACGTCGTCCCTACGGCAATGACACGGCCGCCCTCCGCCTTGGTTCGATTGATCGCGTCGCAGGCCTCCTGCGAGATCGTATAATATTCGTAATGCATCACATGGTCTTCCACATTTTTTTCTTTGACGGGCCGGAACGTTCCGAGTCCCACATGAAGCGTCACAAACGCGATGCGCGCTCCGGCTTTTCTGATGTCCTCCAGCAGCTCCTGCGTGAAATGCAGGCCCGCTGTGGGTGCTGCGGCGGAGCCTTTTTCCCGTGCATATACCGTCTGGTACCGTTCGGGATCCTCCAGCTTCTCTTTAATATAGGGCGGCAGCGGCATTATTCCAATTTTGTCGATGATCTCTTCAAAAACCCCGTCAAACGAGAAGCGTACATAACGATTTCCGCCTTCTGCAACGCAAAGGATCTCCGCTCTTAAAAGTCCCTCTCCAAAGGAAAACACCGCGCCGGGCCGGGCGCGTCTGCCGGGACGCAGCAATACCTCCCAGTAGCAATAATTTTTCCCGTTGAGAGGATCGCGCTCCGGGAGCTCCTGCAGAAACGCTTTTACATCATCCTCGGACCGGCTTTTCAGCAAAACAAACTCAATCGGGGCGCCCGTTCCCTCCTTGGTTCCAAATAGCCGCGCCGGAATGACGCGCGTATCGTTCAGAACCAGGCAGTCGCCCGGTCTGATATACTCTGTGATCTCTTTAAACCTTCTATGCTCCGTTTTCCCCGTTTTTTTATCCAAAACCAGAAGACGCGAAGAAGCCCTGTCTGCAAGAGGCCTCTGTGCGATCAGCTCTTCCGGAAGCTCATAATAAAAATCCCGGACCTCCATCAGCTTTCATTCTCCCATACCGTTTTCCAATATTCGTACGCTTCATTGAGAATGTCGCTCAAATCCAGCGCATCATATACTTCCTGATCGACCGCATAATAATATTTGTCCGAATTCAAAAGATCGTTCAGTTCTTTATTGACGCAGAACGTACGCGTCCACTGCAGCATTGTTTCAGAATCTTTAAGCTGGTCGAAATCCGTAATGCTGTCGAGCCGAATGACATAAACGATCGTATCCGTCTGCACGGCGCCTGTGCTTCCGGGCTCTGCACTGCGAAGCCAATCGTAGACCTCGCCGTATTCGTATTTATTTGCAGGGTAAAATTTCATGGCTCCAGCGGCGTCGATCAGCTCTTGATCCGTACTGTTTTGCCGCAGCAGCTCGGCAAAATCAGCGCCCTCGTTGAGAGAGGCCAGAATCGCGTTCGCTTTCTCCGTCTGCTGCTCCTTTGAATTCGTGGAGTCTATGTAAAGAGGAATCACAGAGGTATTGTAGCAATAAAGATAATCATAGTATTCTTCAAACGCCTGACGCTGCGCGGTCTCTCCGACATCCGCGTTTTGCTCACATATGGTCGTGTATTTATCAATCAGAAACCAGTTCCGCCAAAATTCTTTGTATTCATCCTCTGTAATCCCATAATAGTATTTATAAAATTCTTCCTTATCAAGCGTTTTCCCGTCCACGCTTTTCGCGTTTTCATAATCCGTCTCAAACTGCTCCTCAAGCTGCGCCGCTTCTTCCTCAGTAACGGTGATTCCGGCCGCCTGCGCCTCAAGCACGCGTATAATATACTCCTTTGTAAAATTCGATGTGTATTTTTTGATTTCATCTTTATCGGAAAGCGACGGATTCGTATAGAGCATTCTCACCGTGTCCTCTTCCTGATTCAGAATGATCCGGGCAAAGAACCGAAATTGATTTTCCGATATTTTAAAATCGCCTACAAACGCAACCGTCCTGTTTTCTGCGGATTCGTCCTTCTCCTTTTTTCTGCCGGACAAAAATGCCGACACGCATACGGCAGTCACAATGATTATAAGAATGCAGCAGGACAGCAGAATTACATTTTTTCTCAGTTTATTATATTCGCTCATAAATAACTCCAGACCTTTTCTTTCGTAGGCAGGCGGATTACGGCTCGAAGGAATCGTCGTAATCGTCGGGTTCCGCATTTCCCGGGCCCCGGCCCGCAGAAACGGCATCGGGATCAGCCTTTACGGTTTTCCGCCGCGGAACCGACCTGACCGGCTGCGGCGCAGGGCGCTCCCGGCGCGGAACCGGGGGAGCTTCCTCGTAGTAATCGGGATACAGATCATCCCGCATCGCTACAAAGGTGTTGAATACGAAATAAATATAAATATAATACAAAAAAGATCTCAGTGCCGCGGTAATCAGCAGTACGATTATGCTGAGCGCGACGGATCGGTGTCCGTAGTGAACTGCAAACAGCGCCGCACGCAGCAGAGCGTCCAGGAAGAGGAAAAGCGCCGTTTTCGGCATGAGATACCAGCAATATGTGTTCGTCATTTTGAAGCCCGCGCGGACGCATCCTTTTCTAAGGCCGGCGATCGACGGAAGAATATAAGAAAAATACATGCCGTAGAAAACAATCGCCAGAAGCATCACAGCCACCGTCAGAACGCAGAGGAGAAGCATCGTAAAAATCACTCCGCTGTTTCCGTCGAAAAACATCATCAGCATGGAAACCGCGGGTATAACGGAATAAATCAGCATAAAGAAAAACAGAACGGTAAATATGATTGCAAGAAAAATATAGACCGTAATTTTCAGGAAGTTCCGCTTTATTCCGTAGCGGAATTCTCCACGCTTTTTCTTTTGCCCGTTTACCGCCGACATCAGTACGTTGACATACCCGGAAAGTGCGACCGACACAAGCGCGGACAAAACGAAGACACACAAAAGCGCAATCATAATATAAAAATACGCACCAGAACCCGCAGCAAAAAAAGCATCCGCCTTTTCCGTCCACCCCGAGAGCGTTTTCATATAATTGTGTTCAAATACATATCCGAAGGAACCGTACTTCCGAATCACCGGATTATATGCTTCCGCCGCGCTGAATACAAAAGTAAGCGCCAGCATCACCAGGTAAATCGAAGGCCGGTCCTTTATTCTTTTGAAAAATTCACGTATCGAATCCATAGCTTTCTCCTGTAATCCTTACGTTTTACGCTGCATCGAAAAGATCGTCTCGCTGATTATACCATTGCAAGGCGATTAACGCAATTGCAGTCACTTTGTTTTCCATAGTTATAGTATACCGCGCGGGAAAAAGCAATAGAAAATATAGCGGTCCTATGTTATACTTTATCCCTGTTCCGACATATTCTTTAATAGATAAAGGAGCGTTTCAAATGAAGCAAACGGGAAAAGAACATATCCATTTTATCGGAATCGGCGGCTCCAGCATGAGCGGCCTGGCTGAGCTTGCCGTAAAGCAGGGCTGTTTCGTCAGCGGATCTGACCGAACGGACTCAGAGAAGCTTCGCCATTTGAGAGAAAAAGGGATCCGCATCTATCCCTCGCAGTCTTCGGATAATATTACCGACGACATCGACCTCGTCGTATATACGCTTGCCGTCCCCGATTCAAATCCTGAGCTTGCCGAAGCAAGGCGCAGAAAGATTCCTGTCGTGGAACGAGGCGTTTATCTTGGAAGAATCGCGGCGCATTACAAATATTCCGTCGCCGTGGCGGGGACACACGGGAAAACCTCCACCACATCCATGCTGAGCTCCATCGCGCTCTGTGCCGGGATCAATCCCAGCATTCATATCGGCGGCGTGTTTCCCCGCATCGGCAGCAATGTTCTCGCATCGCACAGCGATTATTTTATAACCGAGGCCTGCGAATATCACGAAAATTTCCTAAACCTCCATCCTTACGGCGGCATCATATTAAATGTAGAAGCAGAGCATCTGGACTATTATAAAAATCTGGAACAGATCCAGACGGCCTTTTCCAAATTTGCCGCTTCGTGCAGCGAGGAGGGGTTCCTGGTCGTATGCGCAGATAATCCTTCCGCCCGAAAAGCAGCGGCAGCGGCAAAATGTCCGGTAACTTTTTACAGCACGCAGGATGCCTCGGCACCCTATTACGCGGCAGATGTCCGGCACGCCGAAGCGGGGACGACTTATACATTGTGTGAAAACGGGACGCCGATCGGCGACGTATTTTTACATGTGCCGGGAATGCACAACGTTTCCAATTCTCTTGCCGCCGCCGCCGCGGCAATCCGGCTCGGATGTTCCGCGCAAGACGTTGCCAGCGGGCTCGACGCCTTTTACGGCACGGGCCGGCGCTTTGAAAAAAAAGGAACGTATCACGGCGTTCCGGTCATCGACGACTATGCGCATCATCCGACGGAAATCGCGGCAACGCTTGCGGCGGCGCGCGATATCCTCGCCCCGGGCGGCAAAATTTTTGCTGTATTCCAGCCGCATACCTATTCTCGGGCAAGCTCATTCCTGGAGGATTTCACGAAGGTCCTGAAAAAAGCGGATACAGTAATCGTGACGGAGATTTATTCGGCGCGGGAAAAGGATCCCGGTACGATCTCCGGAGCGTCTATGACGCGGCATTTCCAGGAAAACGGCGTACCCGCAAAATACATTCCGGATTTTGCCGAAATTGCAGATTATCTCAAATCCTGCGTAAAACCAGGCGATCTCATCATTACGCTCGGCGCCGGTGACGTCAATCGTGTCATTGAGAAAATAGTAAGCTGACGGATGACGGGACTTATCTTGTTATCGCGTATTTCCGCTTTTTATCGTTGTCCATATCATTAAGAATCTGAATGGAGCCCTGTACCACGCAGTATTGCGGATTCTCGGCCAGCATGACGTCAACGCCTGTGCTTTTTCGGATCAGTTCGTCAAAACCGGAAATCTGGGCGCCGCCTCCCGTCATAATAATTCCTTTACAGTAAATATCTGCGGCGAGCTCGGGCGGCGTCTCCTCCAGCACGGCGTGGATTCCGTCCAGGATCGGAACCGCGGTGTCGATCAGCGGCTCCAGAATCTCTTCCGAGGTCACGACGCGTTCGCTGGGCAAGCCCGTAATCAGATCGCTGCCCCGAATCTCAATCGAGCTCTTTTTGGCTCCGTGATAGAGACAGCCCACCTCGATTTTAATTTCTTCCGCTGTGCTGTCACCGATCATCAAATTGTGTTTTTTCTTAAGATAGCTTTTGATCGTATCATCAAAGGTGTCCCCGGCGATGCGCACGCTTTTGCTGTTTACGATTCCCTCGTAGGAAATAACAGCGATATCCGTTGTTCCGCCGCCGACGTCAATGATCATGTTGCCCGTCGGGCGTGAAATATCCAGTCCTGCTCCCACCGCGGCAGCAAGCGGCTCCTCGACGAGAAACACTCTGCCGGCGCCGGCGCTGATGGCCGCCTGATAAACAGCCCGCTTTTCCACATTCGTAGTATTGCTCGGAATGCAAACGAGCACATCCGGCTTGAATTTCCGCGCGATCGGATTCGTAACTGCCTTATTCAAATAATACGCAATCATTTTTCTGGTAATCGTGTAGCTGGATATGACGCCGTTCTGTACGGGGCGCACCGTCGTGATATCGAACGGCGTCCTGCCCATCATCAGGCGGGCCTCTTCACCGATTGCGATCACCTCGCTTGTCCCTTCCTTAACCGCTACGATGGAAGGCTCCTTTATAACAACTCCCTTTTCCCCGACGCTGACGAGTACCGTCGCCGTACCAAGATCTATCGCAATATTCTGCTTGAATAAGCTCAAATTTTATGCACCCCGGATATCATTGATTTACTGTTTCATATTACCATAACGGCTTTTTCAGGGCAAGCAGAAAATAAATTTGGTTTCGGGGATTCCAAGACTGATCTCGCTCCCGTTTTTCAAAGACAGAGGCTGTTCCGGAATAATTTTTGCTCCGTCTACATATGTGCCGTTCGTTGACTTTAGGTCTTTTATATACCATTTATCATCCTGTTTATATAGCGTAGCATGCTTTCTGCTTACGAATGTGAGTCCGACAGGAACGTCCGCCCAAGCGTCGTCTCTTCCGATGCGGACCTCGTCGTACGCTTCTTCGTTAATGGTATATTTGATTCCCTTTAAAAGCATGTCCCCATTCAATTCCATACCGCAGGCCTCTTTCCTGTGCGCAGCGTTTCGAAGAAATCCTTCTGCTGCTCCAAGTATTTTACGTATGTCCCCTATATGATATTTATATGTTTTTCCTCTTCGATTATGAGTCTTCCGTTTTTTCTCGGGGAACAGCAGATATCCCGCGCATACCATCATCAGCAGCCATGCGGCTGTCAGGACGCCGTTAAATTCTTCTCCGCGGTTCCGGAGCATCCATATGGCCATAAGGAGAAGTCCAAAGCATTCCGCTCCGATCAGCGGGCCCCAAGAAGAAACTGGCTGATAACGGTCTCTGAGGCTTCCCCATTGTTCCAGAAACGGAGCAAGCCGTTCCGTCGGGAACGCGCAGTCCTCCGCAGACAGCTCTGTTTCCCATTCCGATAAAAGACGCAGTACCTCCGTGACAGCCGCTTCCGCTTTTTCCTCCTGTTCGGCAGTTCCGTACTCGATATGAAGAGAAACAAGCGCAGCCAAATCACTGCATTTATTATATACAACAATACCGTCTTTATACGCGTCAGCGTCCGGGGCATAAATAAATTCGAGGTCCTCCGGTGAATCGCCTACGAAAATGCATTCATAATCGAAGATAAATTCATGCGGTTTAAGCCCATGCTCCTGCGCATCCTCAAACAATTTCCCAATCCTTTGCAGCAATGCAAAAAAATCCCGAACCCCGATTCCATTTTCACTGATAAATTCTTTCAAAGACTGCCTGTGGCTGATATAAAACGTATACCGATCTCCCTCCCGCACAACGTCGGAGGGCACGAAAATATCTCTCATGCATTCCGCGGCAAGGTTCATTTTTTCTTTCAGAAGAGCTTCCGGCAGGTCCGTTCGTACGGACAGCCCCCAACCGGTCCTTTCTTTATCAAGCTTCATAACTGCCTCCCGTATTTTTAAAGCGTATTAATTGTCGCGTCCGTTTTCGCCTTGATTTTGTCGAAAATCATCCCTGCCATGTCCATAATGAAGTTTCGAAAGACAAGCGCGAGCGCTACGAGTACCGCGATAATAATAATGACCTCCAGCGTCCCCATCCCGGATTCGTCCTTGAGAAATCCGGCCGGCGAGCGGAGCGCGCCAATCCGTCTGCGAAAACTAACGCGATTTTTTAAAAGATATAAGTGAAAAAGCATACAAATCTCTCCTTTTCAAAATATAATGAATTACAGCTCAGATACCGCCGAAGATTTCCATAACGGCGGGCGCCAAAAGCAGCAGAATCAGCGCGATCAATACAATTGCCGAAGGGAACAGCAAAAGCGTAGCCGCTTCTTCCGCGAGCTTTGCCGCTAGGCGCCGCCTTTCATTGCGATAAATCTGCGCCTGCGCCGTAAACAGCGCGCCGAGCTCGCCGCTTCCCTTCCGGAGATTCTGCGTGAGCATCGCACAGAAGTTGCTGAGCGGTACGGATTTTCGCTGAGCCGCCAGTTCTTCAAATGCGGATAGAAAATCTTTCGCTGAGCCTCTCCGGATCCGTTCGAAAATTTCGTTCAGATCGCGATAGAGCGGCCGCTCCGGCGAACCGATTCCGGCTGCGCGCTCCACTGCGTCCCGGAGGTTAAGCCCTGCCTCCGTAAACATAGCAATGTGGATCAAAAAATCCGGAAGATCCATATCATAGCTTCTGCTTCTTATTTTCTCCCTTCTTCCTGCCAGAAGCAAAGGAATGAGTCTGGCCGCAAGTCCGCCAACGGCCGCAGCGGCAATTCGAATGATCCAGCTTTCTCCGGTCAGGCACGTAAGAATAAAAAGTCCCGGAGCCGCCGCGAAAATAATAATTTTATGTTTGATACAATCTCTCCCCTTCCTCAGCTCAATACCGTACGTCGCTCAGGCGGTCCCCAAGCCACCAGGCAATTATAAGCAGTAAAAATACCGCCGCCATGACGATTCTTCCCGCCCCGTGATAAAGCGGCTCCAGATACGATGGCGCAAGCTGCCGGAACAGCAGGACGCAGAAGGCCGGCATTGCCGTAATGATCCTGTTGTTATATCTGGGCGCATTTAAAAGCCTTTTGATCTCCTGCTCGGTATCCGCCTTCAAACGGAACGCCGAGGACAGGTAGCGGATCAGCTGCGCCAGATTGATCCCCGCCGGGATCCCTGCAGAAAGGACTTCGCTGAACGCCAGGATTTCTCTGTTGCCGCACCGCCGGGCAAATACCCGGAACGCCTGTTCCGCCGGATAATTATTCTTCAGCATTCTGCAGACGCGCTCCAGCTCCGATCCGATCACTTTATACTGCTTCCGGTCGGCCAGGATCGTTTCTCTCACCGCATTTTCCAGCGTAGCTCCCGAAGAAAGCGACATCGAGACCTGCCGCAGCATCAGATAGAATTCTGTCTCTGTACGGTGCTGTCTGCGTTCCGAAAGATATCTCCGAAGCTTGCGGAGAAAAACGGGAAAAACGCCGATCGCGGCGATGCAGGACAGCTCCCACCGCGAGAAAAAGGCTTTGGTCAGAATAAACGACGCCGCAATGTAAGCCAGAAGATATGGCAGGGATTCGATTCGTAAAAGATCAGAATACTTTTTCCAGAATAATTCGGCCCGTCTCATCCTCTCTCACCTCCGCCAGCTCTCTTACGAAACGGCCGCGATCCGTTCTTTCCAGAAACACGATCAGATCAACACCCGAAGCAATCATTCTCCGGATTGCCGCAGCGTGAACGTGTCCCTCCCAGAGCGCCATAGTTTCCAGACGTACCACCGTGTCCTCCGCAGAATTTGCATGGATCGTTGACAACGAACCATTATGCCCTGTGCACATTGCCGTAAGCAGGTCCAATGCGCTTTCATCCCGAACCTCTCCGATAATCAGCCGGTCCGGTCGCATTCTAAGCGCCGTTTTGATCAGCGCGCGCATTTTAATTTCCCCGTTTCCTTCCGTATTTGCGTTTCTCGTTTCCAGGCGCACGACGTTTCTGTGCGGCAGACGAAGCTCCGCTGAGTCTTCTATCGTGATGATCCTTTTATCTGCGGGAATATAAGCGGCCAGCAGATTCAGAAGGGTTGTCTTCCCGGATGAGGTTCCTCCAGAAACCAGAATGCTTTTTCGTTCGGCTACGGCGCGCATCAGATAATCCGCGGCGGCGCGGGAAATCGTTCCGCCCGCGATAAAATCCTCCATCGTATATTCCCTCTGCGTAAACTTCCGGATCGTGACGATGGGACCGTTGATTGCCACGGGGTTCAGCACCACATTGATGCGCGCCCCGCCGGAAAGGCGGGCGTCTACGATGGGGCTGCTTTCGTTTACCGTTCTGTTTGCCCAGGAAAGCATGGACTGGATGCTCCGAAAAAGCTCCTCTTTGCTGTCATAGCGCTCCGCGCATTCCAGAAGCGCGCCGTTTTTTTCGATAAATATGCCATCGGTACCGTTGATCATAATCTCATTTACGGAACCGTCTTCCATATACGGCTGGATAATCCCCATCCGTCGTCTTCCGTTAAAAACGTCGGCAAGCAGGCTCTCCCGGTTCAGAGAAATCATCGGAATCTTTCTCTCCAGCTCTGCAATACAAGCTCCGATCAGATCCTTCAGCTCCGGATCACTGTACTCACGGCTCATATCCATACGGTGCTCCAGCTTCCGGTCTATAATTTCCGCCAGTTGTTTTCCGTCTATGAAATCTCCCCCCTTCTGCGATTTCATATGGGTAAAATATATCCTGTTTTTCGATGAAAATCAACAGTTTTCGTTCGTCGAATTTCGTCGGAAAACCCATGTTTTCGGCAAAAAATAACCTGCGCGGCGCGGGCTTTTCCCGACTGCTTCCCCATTCAAAGTATACATTTTTCAGAAGCGCTGGCTGCGCATCCACTGCATCTGCACAATGCAGGAACGAGCGCGTTCCCACAAAAAATTGTTAAATTTGATTTGCTGGTCAGCCGTCCGGCCAATAGCATGAATAGAATAAACAGCCTCAAAATAGTTTTGGCGAAGTCCCGATTTCTGCTCCGTTGATGAGATGTAAGGCTTAGATAATTTCTGTTTCAGGCCGCTTTAAAAGGACCGGCGACAGCATCCCGGCTTGACTTATTTTGAGATATAATATCTTTCATGGTTTAACGCCCATCTTTATCATTTCAATGATTTGTTCTTCGGTTTTACGCTTATCATAATCTCCGACAAGCTGACCGTCGCAGCGATAGACGATTCCGTCATTACGATTGCGGATTAAGCGGCAGGCCAGTCCGCAATGAGCGATGGGATTTATCGGTTGGTTCCTCCCAGCTGATTGCACTTGTTCACCCAGCGAGCCTGATACTCTGCCAGCGGCTTGCAGGGATATTCCGAACAGTCAGAGCAAGCAGACAATCTCTTTTCTTTTGCACACTTCCTCCATGGGCAATCCCTGCACAGATAAAATATATCGTCAGACCGCCCGCCGAGGCAGTGAATTTCAGCAAGCGGAATGTCATGCCCGAATGTATCTTTGTAAAACTGCTGCGACTGACGGCGCAGTTCATCGCTATTGTTTACAGTTGCAAGATAAGTAAGACAGCGTGAGCAATCGTGACCGCAGAAGCACGTTGGCGCTTGGCCGCTTCCTCCCATATTTGCTTCCCATTCCTCAATGAACTGTCTGATAGATTGCTGCCTCTTATTACGGTCGTCACTGACTGCTTTAAAAGCAATTTGATATAATTCATCACGCAAAGTCCATGCTTCACGCGTGCGGCTGTAATCGGAAAACAGAGCAAACGCAAGCGCTCCGATTGTATATACATTCGTGATCTCATCAAGCGTTGCTCCATGTTCAAACTCCTCCGGTGACATAAAACGCGAGCTTCCCCACATCCGTCCCATATCGTTGATACAAGGCTGCTTTCTAAAGAAATCGATGTCGCAAATCGTCGTCCTGCCGTTTTCGAAGTCATACATTATACTTCCATCATAAAAGTCGATAGCAACATATCCCGAAACTGCAATATATTCAAAGAATGACAAAATATCGCGAAAAACATTGAGCTTTGTATCGGTCCGCATCGCCATAAACCTTTGGCGTGAAACGGGATACATCCGTCCCATGCATTCGCCGTCTGCCCATTTGAAAACGCAGGCAAAGCCATTTTGGATGTCTTCTGCCGTAATAAATTCAATCAGATTGGGGTGGCGCAGCGTTTGATAGACGGGCACGGCCGCTTTCAGCCGCAATATAGCGTCTTTTGGATTGCCGTCATATTGTTCTGTTGGCGCTCCTGCAAATTTTACAAAATATCGCGCCCCGTCCTTTTCCAAGCCAAAACAAATATTTCCGGAATCCTGATCATCCAGCACCTTAAAAACCCTGCCATATTTGCTCAAAAAGCTAAAATCGAAAGAAGCCTTCAGCTTATACGGTATTCCGTCAACAGATTGCAGATAATAGCCCTTGAAATACCATGTCGGTACGAGAGTTCTCATATTATCGTACCACAGCAGCACGTCTTTTGCCTGTTTCAGCATTGTATCGATCTCTCTCTGTCCAAACGGAATCGCCCACGCAGCGGAAGAAAGCGTGTTGCTTGATATGTATAATGCAAGAAGCTGCCAAAATTTCAGCGGAACTTCGCCGCTAAAATAACCGTTCACTAAGCCCGAGGCGAACAGCGGCGTCTTCTGCGCACACCAAACAATGCGGTTAAATTCTTCCCATGGGTCTCCCACGTCGCTACGGTCAAAATCAATGATTTGCAGCTTCCCGTTCCTGTCAATCATCATATTGCCAATGTGATAATCTCCATGCTGATAGCACTGCGGGCGGTCTTTCAGCAAATTACGGTTTGTATTTATATAGTCTATAAAGGCCTGTCCGCTTTCATATTTAATAGGACAAGCCTCATACGTTTTTATTTTGCGGTCAAGCTTTCTATTGAAACGGATTTCCCAGTCTTCCTGCGGCTTCGGTACCGGGACAGAATGGATCTGCCTTAAAATCCGACCGGCTTCAAGCCCATACACATATTGCTCTGTATCGGAAAGCGTCGGTACGATTTTTTCCGCATCAGCGCCGTCTATCCAGCTTTGCAGGGAATATATCCCCTCTTTACAAGTGCCGAATTCTACCGGCAGACACATTGGGATGCCAAGCGCCGCCGCGCACTGCATCCTTTCAAATTCGTTTTTCTTGCGCTCATACTGTTCCAGGGGAGAGATGCGAAGCAGATATTTTGTGCCGTCCTCAGCTGTTACACAGTATTTCTGATCGCCCGACCAGCCTTTGGCGATAGGCTCTTTCCTTTTGATTTGACCATATATATCCAAATAACAGCGCCTCCCTTTGAAAACAGGTTCATGGTTCATCCAAATATCATCTTGCGCTTTCCCGCCGTGAGAACCGCAGCCTCTACAAAGATTTACGTATACATTCGCAAACCAATTCGACTGACAGTCATCAGACCAAACGGTCCAAAGCTTCTCGTGATGCCGTTGTTTTTAATAAACAGCATTTCGTAGGTTCTCCTGCAGCTCTGCTTCCAAAACGTCCGCAAACATCTGTATTTTTTCACCCAATAAAAGCGTGCCATTTAATATGTGCTCGTCATTCATAAATTTCAAAGGCTCTTTCCGTATCATAACTGCTGTTTCAAGAGCTTCTCTGACGGGGCTGATATCGTTTTTGAGCGCCCACTCTCCGGCGGCGGTTTTTGCTGTCACGGCTCCGGTTCGAAGCGTATAAATGCAGCGTGCAATATCAAGCAGCCAGCCATAGGACTTTATGCTTCTGCTGACAGTGATTGCATGTTTTTTTATCGTTTCATAATGCTTCTTGACGTCCTGGTAAAGCATTTCGTAGGATGGCATTTTCATGAATCGTCGAACATCATCGCCGCAAATAAGCTTTCCGTTTTTAATCAATCCCGCCATAGAAAAGCTGTCAAAATGATAGCGGTCGGCAATTCTTTGTCCGCTTGTTCCCCAATAAACAACACAGTCCGGTATTTGATTCAAAAACGCGTTTAATGTCAACATTCCGCCCTCAAACAAACGGTAATACCGGTTATCCGGCTCTTCTTTCAGCAGCTTTTGCCGGAGAAGTACAAGCTCGTCCGCTTGCTGCCTCGGAATCGGTTTTTCGGTCAGACAAAGAATATCAATATCACTCCAGCCAAGACGAAAATCCTCCAGCACAACAGAACCATACAGATAAATGGAGACAGGAGAATCGGACAAAACACGCCGGATCGAAGAAGCGATTCTGCCTATGGCGTTTTGCCGCTCAAACTGTTCTTTCGTAATGAGCAGCTCTATGTTGCCGTTATGCCTTTTATATTTGGAAAAGCCTGCGGCAAGATGCGTCTTGACAGCGGCGGCTCGCGCCTCTTCAAAATCGTTATGTACCGCTTCTGCTCCCAAAGTATCGAAAGCGTATTTCAAAAGCAGCTTCAGCGCTTCCACCGCATACCCCCTGCCGCGATATTTTGATTCGACGATAATGCCCATTTCGTACCACTCGGCATCGTTGCTCCTGCGTGCATTGACCTCGCCGATATAGACGCGATCCTCCGTCCGAACAATATAGGCATAAAAGCGTCGATTGTCCTTATTCCACTGCTTATACCACTGCTGAATTTGCTCCGGCGACTGATGATACGTACAACCGCCATGATCCCCATAACCAAGATTATAAGCCATTGTATCTTCGTCAGCAATCAGATAGCGGCGATATTCGAGTTCTGCTTCGGTTGGAATATGTAAACTGACACGATCCATCTTTTCTCCTCACTCTGCGGCGTCCTCAAGCCGGCGATGAAGTGCCTCTCAGATTTTCACAAGCAGCTCCAGCTTAGATCATATAGTCGTGCCAAGTGTTCCAAACCAAGCCGGTCCGTTTTACCCATGTCCCGTTCCGGATGCCGACGAAGCAGCTGCTTATAACGGATTTTATAAAAATACACTTCATTCAATGCTTGATTATAGCATGCCGGTGATATTGTTACAATGAAAAGAAGTACTTTCCGCAAATAAAGAAGGTCAACGATAAAAAACCCGGATGGCAAGCCAATCCGGGCAGATTCTATTTATATTGTATCAATACGTCGCATATGCTGCCGTCAGGCGGAGGAGTCAGCAGACCTTTTTCTTTTGCCATATCGCAAATATGGGTGGCATATAGCGTTAAAAACATATAGCTGCAGGCGCGCGCCACATCCTCTTTCAGGTGCTCCGGAAATAGCTTCTGGTACCCATGCACATACTTGCGGACACCGTCGGAATACTCGTCAATTGAGGACTGAAAGGCCGTATCGGCCAGCAGGTCAAGCTGCTGCTTCTGCTCTTTTGTAAACGCCGGAACGGTAACAAATAATTTGCCGTTTTCCTTTTTGGAAATAAATCCTTTTGCAATTGCGGATGTAGCCGAATCCGTGTCATTGATTTTTCTTCCGAGCAAGATATCCTCACAAATATTTATTTCATTATCAAACATCATTTCACGATAGGAAAAACCTCCGAAATGGTACGAAATATGCTTATAAGTACCTCTGCTTCCGAGATTCGACGACTCTTCACGTCCGAGCCCCCGTATAGGATTTTGATTCCCGTTCATCAAATAGGCATGGTAGCTCCAACGGCAGCCGTCATACCGCACAGGACGCTCGACCCATTTAATCGGATTGTACTTTTCGCTTAAATGCTCCATTGCCAGAATTCCATAAAGATAGATAAGTTCCTCTTTAGGTTTTCCGGCAGTATATATTCCAAGGCGTTCAGCAGCGTCGGCAAGGATTTTCATTGACGAAACGAAATCCTCAACGACAGGCGCAAAGATCCCTTTCGCCTTTTCAGCGTACTCTCTTGTCTCATTTGAATAGATTATAAAATCCGTTCTGTATTTCCCCTTTGACACCTCTGATACAGCTTCCCGCTTCATAAGATTTCCCAAACAATCTTCAATGTAATAAGCGGGAACGCCGCACAATTTTGCAAGCGCTTCTACTGTTTTAGGGGTTTCATAGCAATAATACAGAATATTCTGCGACAGTGCATCACTGATGTAAACATACGGGAATGGGCTGATCGGGTCTTTATAATTGCCTTCTCCGTTGATGCGAATCATAAGTTTTACCGGATTCAATGCGGTTTCGTTCATTTCTGTACACTCCTTTTTCAGTTTTTTGCGAGCCTCTGAAAGCCGCCAGGTAACCGTTCCCTCCGGAATATGCAGCTTTTCAGAAATTTGTTTTATCGAAAGGCCATCATAATAGAAAAGAATAATGATGCTGCGATATAGCTCTGAAAGCATCGCGATTCTAGTCCTGAGCGCATCATACAGCTCTTCGCTTTCGTTCTTCTGTTCCTCTTCATACGGGAAGCTCTCAAGAGTATCATAGGAATACATCGCGCGCTGTTTTCCCATATAACGCCTGAAGGTTTTTGTAACATTGCTTGCAATGCCCCATAGCCACAGTTCAAATTTGCTGTCGTCCTTTAGCTTCGGCAGCTCTCTCACTGCAGTAAACAGAATTTCCTGTGAAAGCTCATCTGCTTCTTCTCTTGAAAATGTATGGTTAACAGCATATCCGTACACCTTTTCGATGTAACTTTCAATTATATCCGCATTCATTATTCTCACCTGCCTTTCGACTGGAAAGTGTCAGAAGCTTCTCATTTATTGGGTGAATCGTAAATTATTTTTTATTTTTTCTTATGCTCATAATTTTACCGCTTAACCAGAGCTGCTGTTTCCTGAAGGAGGCCCCGGCTTTGCCGGCGTTTTCATCGGTTGCTGAATCGCAAGCCTTTCTCAGAAAAATCCGAGCCGCCAGAGGCTTTTTCTGCGCGTTAATAGTGCGGAGCAGCAGGGATCACCTCCCAATTTGTATTATGATATCACAGGATACAATTTCATGCAGCTCCGCTGTGCTGTACGCTTGGGAGATGTTTTTCTGCTTCCATTTCTTCCAAAGCGAAATATCTTTTCAAAAAAAACGGGACTCCCTTGAAAAGGAGTTCCTCTGACCAGAACGCTTTCGTTCCGGAAATCCGTCTTTTCACATTTATTAGTCTATTCAAAATCGCCGGTGTGCTCGAAATCCTCATCGTCCGTCATAAATTCCCGCCCGGAGATCCGTTTTTTCATGCGTTCCTCTTCAATTAAATTCGAAAGCGTTTCCTTCACCCATTCCGGATTTTTAACGGACTTGATATCAAATTCCGGCGTCGATTTATCTGCGGAGCAGCAATGAATCGTACCGACCCGGAAAATTCTCTGGCCGAGACTCCTCTTAAGCGTTACGTCCAAAATGCGGTAAAGTCTGATTTCTTCCTCGTTCGTATTTAAAACACCCGTTTTGATCAGCAGCTTTTCGTCCGTAAGCGAATATTTTGTAAAGGACAGAGGCAATCCGAAAATCGTCCTTTTCCTGTCCTGCCAGCGATATTCATATTGGATCTTCTTTCTTTTTCCCATTTCTCTGCCTCCCGAAAACAGATTATAACATTTTTTATATTTTACCATATATTCGTTAAAATTCCACTGCTTACCGGCAAATTAATATTGACAAATTGTTTCGTTATGATAAAATAATTTTATCAAACAGACTTGGAGGTAAATCATGAAAGGTACAATTTTCAGAATCACGGCCGCAGCGGCTGTTATGTCGTTAACGCTGCTGCTTGGTTCCGCAGTTGCTTTTGCCGCCGAGATCGACAGCGCAGATGAAATCGATGCGCCGGGCGACTACACGCTCGCAAGCGATATTGAGGGAAGCGCAGTGCTTTCAGACGGAACTTATACAATTGATCTCAACGGAAACACCTGGACAGGTTCTCTTACGATTCAGGGGGCAGCCGTTACAATCACGGATTCCAGTTCCGATCATTCGGGCCTGATGACCGCTGCGGATAATGACGTCATTATGGCGGAAGGCGGCAGTCTGACGGCGACGGGAATCAAAATTGAAGGCAATGCCAGCGGCTGCGACGGAATTTTTGTTACGGGCGGCAAGGTCGTCATTAATGACTGCACCATTACCGCAATCAGCTCGGCCGTGCAGAACAAAGGCGGCGAAGTAACGATCAACGGCGGTACATATTCCTCCGGAAACAACGCGCTGAAGGTGAACAACGACAGCATAATTACCGTGAACGGCGCCGAGCTGAGCGGCGATCTCCTGATCGGAGAAGGAAATACGACAAACAATACGATCGAGAAAGCGTTTATCGCCGGCGACGGCTATCGGCTTGTGATCTCCGAGCGCAGCGAAGACGAAACCAAAATCGTAAAGGCGTCCTTTGAGAAAGAGGAAGAAGAGAAGCCGGAGCCTGGCGATACCGAGCCAGAACCCGAGCCCGTCGATCCCGGCAAGCAGCCGAATACCGGAGAGCTTGGATACGCAATTCTGCTCGCCTTCTCAGCTGTTTCGGCATTTGCCGTCTTGAAGAAGAAAAGCGTAACGCATTGACAGAAAAACAATCCTCGGTTAGACTGTTCCGTAATTTCGAGCCTCGGAATTACGGAACACTTGCTTTTAGGAAAGGAATCGATATGAATTTTGAAAGAAGCGGTATAGAAAAGCGCGATAGAACAGAGGAAAGCAGGGAAATCCGCAAACTTTTCCACAGACATATCCACAGCCTTGTCCTGAAAGGAAAAAACACTTCGCTGAAACTCGAAAATAATGTTTGGCTCGCGCCGCTGGCCGGCGTTACCGATCTCGCGTTCCGGCTGGTCTGCAAGGAATGCGGCGCGGCCGCAGGAGAACCCCAAGCGGCGCCCGGACTTGTCTTTACGGAGATGATCAGCGCAAAAGGCCTTCATTATAAGGGAAACAACAGTATCCGGCTGGCGGATTCCGACCCGCGAGAGCAGCCCCTTTCGGTTCAGCTCTTCGGATCTGATCCCGAAATCATGGCGGAAAGTGCCCTGCTTCTTCGGGCTTCCGGCTGCTGTGCGATCGATATCAATATGGGCTGTCCCATGCATAAAATTACCGCCAACGGAGAAGGAAGCGCACTTCTTACAAATCCCGCGCTTGTGGAAAACATCGTGTCTGCTGTTGCAGACGCCTCCGGTCTTCCTGTTACGGTCAAGATCCGCAGAGGCTTCGAAACCGGCAAAGAATGCTGCGTCGAGGCAGCGCTGGCCGCAGAAGCAGGAGGCGCTGCAGCGGTTACCGTTCACGGACGCTTCCGGGATGAATATTATTCCGGCACCAGCAATTTGGCCTCGATCGCCTCCGTTAAACAGGCCGTTAAAATTCCGGTAATCGGGAACGGAGATATTTGCTCCGCAGGTACCGCGCTCAAAATGTTTGAAGAAACGGGCTGCGACGCGATCATGGTCGGAAGAGCCGCACTGGGGCGTCCCTGGATTTTTTACGAGCTGCTCAGTCAAAGCGAAGCACCGCAGGCAGAGCCCTCCCTGATTTTAGAGATCATAAAACGCCATATCGAATATGCCGTCTCCTTTAAAGGGGAACAGGCCGGAATCCGTGAGCTCAGAAAGCACCTGGCTTGGTATACCAAGGGCCGCCGCGGCGCAGCTGCGGTCCGGGAGCAGATTTTCGGTACAGAAACGCTGGGAGAAGCCCTGGATTTGATGGAAAATTATTTTTCAGCTTCGGCGCCGTCCCGCTGAAAATATATTCGAAAATCATCCTGTATTTTAGATTTTTATTGTATTTATAATATTTTATTGATATAATAATTTTTGTTTTGGGAGACGGATCCAACGGCATCACAAATAGCGGACTCGGGCAGGTGAACCTTACATTGAAAAAACGTTTAAAATTATTTCAAATCGCAAGCGTGTTTTTTTTCCTATTGTGTTTATCCTCCTGCCGCTCGGAAGTCTCCTCGGGTTTGGATTATTCCCGGACGTGGACCTACGCGCAGTCCAGAACGCTGGAGTTTCAGTGCGTTATCAATTCCGCGGAAGAGATCGACGCCAATGTGATCAATACGGTTTTAACACAAATTTCCGGCTCCGCAGCGCTGGAGTACCGGAAGGACACCTGTACCTTTGCAATTCAGGAAATAAAAGTTAAAATTGGTGCCGGCGAAGTGGAATTCAGCTACGATTCCTCTCAAACATATACGGACGAACGCGATATTCTCCGAAACACCCCGTTCTCGGTTCTTTTGAATCAAAAATTTGTGCTGCAGTTCGATGAAAACGGTCGCGTCTCGGAAATGGAGGGGTATGATACCGTGACGGAGGCGCTGGACCGGCAGGCCGGACATTCCGAGACGGGATACCAGATCAAACGGACGTTTTACGATTATTTCAGCGAAGACACGTTAAAATTTCTTATGGAACGGATGACCGCTCAGATTCCGTTCCGGGAAATCGCGGCAGACTCTGAAATCGCTGCCGAGTCCACAAACATTCTTCCGTATGGCTGCGATTTCAGCACGGTGTTTCAATACAATGGAGCGACCGGTAGCTCCCATGATTTCGATCTTTCCGGAAGCGTCTCCGCCAAGCACGAATACACCGGAATCCAATTTGATCTAACGGGAGAAACAACGGGCAAAATGAAAATATATGAGAGCTCCGGAAGCGGCAGCCCGTTTCGGGAGGGATATGAGCAAAGCAATCTGAAGGGAACGGAAACGTATGAGAACGACGGGCAGGCCGTAACGCGGAAGCTTTCGCTGACCTTCAGCCTGCAATATAATATTTTAAACAACTGATTATCAGGAGGGAACGAAATTGATACGGAAATTGGAGCGAAAAGATAAAGAGCTTTTTTTACGTTTAACAAGGGATTTCTATGCTTCGGACGCCGTGCTGCATTCAATTCCCGACGCTTATCATATAGACGCATTTGAGGAAATGATGCGTTCAGAGCAATATGTGGAAGGCTATCTCATCGAGCAGGATGCCCGCCCCGCCGGCTATGCGCTTCTTGCCAAGACATATTCTCACGAATGCGGGGGAATGGTCCTCTGGATCGAAGAAATCTATATCGCCCCAGAGTTCAGGGGAAACGGTCTCGGCAAAGAATTTTTCGACTATCTGGAGACCGAATACAAATCGGTCTCACGCTTCCGGCTTGAGCTGGAGCCCGGAAACGAAAAAGCGGAACGCCTGTATCGCCGTCTTGGCTTTGAGCCCTTGGACTACAGGCAGATGGTCAAAGAGAAAAAGCTCCCGTAAGATCCCGCCCATCAGGAGACGCCGACAGCAGGCGGAGCTTGCGTTCCGCCATTTCTCCGGAGCGCGCAAGATAGTCCTCGACGCTTTTCACGTTAAAAGAGCGCAAGATATTATGCTCCGCATTCGGGCCCGGAACGGAAAGCTTGCTGACGCCTCCTGCTCCGAATGCGAAAATGGTCTGATCCTCTTCCATGATATGAATGTTATACGGACTCTCGCAGCCCGGCCGGCAGTACGAAACATTTTCATGGTTTCCCAGCATATTTTTCTGTCTGTACATATAGAAAGGAATCATTCCCATTTCGCGCGCAGCGATCCGAGAAAGAGAAAGCATTTTTCCCGTAACGTCATGCCGGAGCATCGCGGCGCGGGCATCGCGCTTCAGATCCGCCGCGCGCTTGACGCTCAGCGTATGCACGGTGAGGGCGTCGGGCCGCAGCCCGGTGATTCGGTTCAGCGTCTCCGCAAAATCCTCAGGAGACTCTCCGGGAAGTCCCGCGATGACATCCATATTGATATTGCAGAAGCCTGCCGTTCTTGCAAGGAAAAAAGCCCGCTCCGTTTCCTCCGCCGTATGGCGTCTGCCGATGAGCTCTAATGTGTCGTTATTCATTGTCTGCGGGTTAATGCTGATGCGTGTTACGCCGGCTTCTCGCGCCGCTTCTAATTTTGCCGCCGTGATGCTGTCCGGCCGGCCTCGAGGGAAAATTCGGCGAGACCTTCCGTTCCGACCGCATTCACAAGAATGTTCAGCAGCGTGCGGAATTGATTCTCCTCAAGCGCGGTAGGCGTACCGCCGCCGACGTAAAGGCTTTCGATCCGAAGCCCACGGTTCCGTACAGCCGGGATCACGGCACCAAGCTCCTGCTCCAGCAGCGTAAGGTAGCGATCCACGGATTTTACATATTTACCGATCGGATGAGACGGGAAGGAGCAATACAGGCAGCGCGTGGGGCAAAACGGAATTCCGACGTAAACCGCAACGTTCTCCGGATGCCGCCGCTGCTGCTGCAGGAAACGCTCCTGATTGCAGGCCGTTTCTACCGCAAGCTCCGCCTTTTCCGGAGACGCAAGATAAAATGCTTTAAGCTCCCGGACGGCTTCGTCGGGCGTCATACCGGAACGCAGCAGGCTGTTCACAATTTTCGCAGGGCGGACGCCGGTCATGCAGCCCCAGGGAGAATGGTACCCCGTGAACTGACACATAATCTTATAGATTTCCCGTTTCTGCAGCTTATGCGCCATTTTCTCCCCGGCCGTCTCAAACGCAGGAATCTCAGCGCGCACGCTGTCCTTTGCAAGCCAAATTCCGCTGCAGCCATCGCCGCAAGCATCCTGCGGCGAGGCGCTGTTCGGTACAAGCACGGGAAAAGCGCCGCAGTCGTTAAAGATCTGTACCGCTTCATAGACGTGGTACGGCGGGCGCTCTCCCGGAAAACCCATATAAATAAGATGTTCCCGTTCTTCCGGACCGCTCATCAGAAATCTAAAAAGGGACTGCAGGATTTTTCGCGTCCGATCGTGGTTTTCGTCCCGTGTCCCGGATATACTTCAATGTCCTCCTGCAGCGTATAAAGCCGTTCAATCGAGGCGGAAAGCGCTTTCACGCTTCCCGCACCCAGATCCGTGCGTCCGAACCCGGAATAAAACAGCGTATCTCCGGAGAAAAGCAGCGTTCCAGCAAGAATGCAGATGCTCCCCGGCGTATGACCGGGCGTGGAAAGGATTTTCAGCGTTTCTTTTCCAAGCTGAAGCGTGTCTCCCTCTCGCACCGTCAGGTCCGCTTTCTCAAAAACGCGTGCCGAGCCAAACAGCGTAGACGCATTCAGGCGCGGATTTGCCAGCAGCTCATTGTCCTCCTCATGAATTACGGTTTGCGCGGAGGAAAACGTCTTTCTGTATTCCGGAAGATAATAAATGTGATCGAAATGTGCGTGCGTCAGAATGATGTACTTTACGGTAAGCTTTTGTTCTTCCAGCAGCTCCGCAATCGGGCCGGGACGGTTGCCGGCGTCAATCAGGGCTGCCTCTTTCGATTCCGAATCCCACACAAGATATGTATTGGATCCCAAAATCCCTTCTGTAAACCGTTTAAAACTGATCATGAAATCACCTTTGTCCGTTATTTAACCGTTCTGCTGACTTCAACGACGTTCTCCATGCCGTTGATTTTTTTCGCCAGCTTGTCGAGCTCGCTTCTGTCCGTAATTTCGACCGTCAGGTCTATCAGCTCATAATGGTCGCGCGTCGTCCGCGCATTAATCGCTTTCATCGGAAGCTTGGATTCCGCAATGAGCTTTGCGATCTGCAGCAGCAGGTTGCTGTTGTCGACCGCTTTAATGGAAATGTCTACAATATAGGAGCTCTTGCTCTTTTCCGCCCATCGCACGTCGATCACACGATTTTCCAGCTCGCTCATGGCGACGATATTCGGACAGTCTGTTCGATGGACCGATACGCCGCGTCCCCTTGTGATATATCCAACGATAGAATCGCCCGGGACGGGATTGCAGCAGCGCGACAGACGCACGAGGCAGTTGTCGATTCCTTTTACGATGATGCCGTTATCGGAGGCATGCTGCTTTTGCCGCTCCTTTTTGGGATTTTTCGACGCCTCCAGCTTGGCGAGCAGTTCTTCCTCCTTGCTTCCGGAAATGGATTTCTGATATTCCTCCTTCAGCATATTGACAATTTTCTGCGCGCTCAGCTCGCCAAAGCCGATCACGTTAAGCAGATCGTCGTATGAGGAAAATTTATATTTTTTGAGAATCGGCTCAAGCCACTCCGTTTTAAAAAGCTGTTCGTGCCGGAAGCCCTGCTTCTTTAGTTCCCGCTCAATAATTTCTTTTCCCCGCTCGATGTTCTCGTCGCGGCATTCTTTCTTGAACCACTGGCGGATCTTGCTCTTTGCCTCGGAGCTTTTCACAATGTTCAGCCAATCCCTGCTGGGCCCATGGTTGGACTGAGACGTAATGATCTCCACGAAATCCCCCGTGCAAAGCTTATAGTTCAGAGGCTTGATTTCGCCATTTACTTTTGCGCCGATCATGCGGTTTCCGACGGCGCTGTGTATGGCATAAGCAAAGTCAATCGGAGTAGAGCCTTTCGGCAGGCATTTGACGTCGCCCTTCGGGGTAAATACGAAAACCTCGTCTGTAAAAAGATCCATTTTGAATGTTTCCACAAATTCGTCGGGATCTTCCACTTCTCTCTGATTGTCCAGCAGATTTCTTACCCATTCCAGCTTTCCGTCATAGTCGGAGGTTTTTCCGTTCTTTCCGCCTTCTTTATATTTCCAGTGCGCCGCGATTCCGATTTCTGCCGTTTTATGCATCTCCCACGTTCGGATCTGCGCCTCGAAGGGCTGTCCGTCCGGGCCGATCAGCGTGGTATGGAGCGACTGATACATGTTCGGCTTTGGCATGGCGATATAGTCCTTGAAGCGTCCCGGCATCGGCGTATACATTTCATGGATGATCCCAAGCACCGTATAACATTCCTGCACGGTATCTACGATGACGCGGATGGCTAAGAGATCATAGATTTGATTGAGCGCTTTATTTTGTGCGATCATTTTTTTGTGAATGCTGTAAAAATGCTTCGGTCTTCCGTCCAGAAACGCTTTGATGCCGGCCTCGTCCAGCCGGATGCGAATCGCGTCAAGCACTTTTTTGATATATGCCTCCTGCTGATCTCGCCGCTGAGTAATCTGCGTCACAAGACTGTTGTACGCTTCCGGCTCCAGATACTTGAAGCACAGGTCCTCGAGCTCCCATTTGATCTTTGTCATACCGAGACGATGCGCCAGCGGCGTGTAAATTTCAAGCGTTTCACGCGCTTTTGTAATCTGGGCGTCTGTGTTTACATACTGCAGTGTCCGCATATTGTGCAGGCGGTCTACAAGCTTGATCACAATGACGCGGATATCGGAGGCCATGGAAAGGAACATTTTACGCAGGTTCTCGTTTTGGAGCTCTTCTTTTGTAGACGTGGGAATCCGCTTCAGCTTTGTTACGCCGTCTACCAGATACGCAATTTCGTCGCCGAAGATTTCCCGAATCTCCTCAATCGTGACAGAGGTGTCTTCCACCACGTCATGCAGCATGCCCGCAATGACGGACGGCATGTCCATGTCCATTTCCGCCAGCATCGTGGCTACGGCAACAGGGTGTATGATAAAGGGCTCCCCGGATTTCCGTTTTTGATCTTTATGCTTTTCGCTTGCAAGCGCAAACGCTTTTTCGAGCATGGTAAGATCAACGCCCGGATTGTGCGCCTTCAGCAGTTCTTCCAATTTTTGAAATTGTTCCGCATACTCCATGTAAGATCACCCTTGCACCTGCGCCCTGCAATAAACAGCGGATGCGCCGAGCTCCGTTTTCCCCGGCTGCTTCACGATGCTGAAATTTTGCTTGTCCTTTCTTTTGATCAGCTCGAGTTCCGTAAAAATATCGATCGCGTTTCTGATTTCGTACCAGGTACATTCCAGACCCAGTTTCCTCATATTTTCCCTGATGCGGTACAGATCGCTGAATTTGAATGAATCTCCATAAGCCAGGAGCTGTTTATACATCACCGCCAGCAGCCTGCGTTCCAGAGCGAAGCCGCGTCCGGTGATATAATCGCTATTATACACGCATTTCAGGCCGTTATCAATATCGTAATCCGCATCGTGCAGATCCGAAATCAGGAGCGAAACACTCCGTTTTCCCATCCATTCGTTCAATTCCGCCCGGCATACTACGCTGCACATACAGCCGATCCGCCGGACGATCGCCTCATAGCCGCTTTGGGAAAACGCTATGCCATCCAGCAAAAGCTTCCTGCCGTCTGCAGTCTCCCCGGAGAAAGACACTTTGAGATGCTTTCCCGTTTCTCCGACCTTCGTGCAGTGATGAATCCGAAGCCTTCTGACGCAAAGCAGCGGCTGCGGATTGCCCGTCCCGTACGGTTCAAGCTCTGAAATTTGAGATACCGTTTCAACCGTCAGTTCCTCAGGCAAAACGACGGCGTCGATTTCCAGATTCGGCGGCTCCGTTATATATTGTGAATGCTCAGCGCCGTATTTATTCAGAGAATCTATAAATGGCCGGAGGTTTTCCAAGCGGATTCCAAGTCCCGCCGCCATTTCATGTCCGCCGAACCGTTCCAGCAGTCCGGCGCAGCCGGACAGCGCTTTATGCAGATCAAAGCCCTTTACCGAGCGGGCAGAACCCTTTGCCGTGTCTTCCGAGTCTTTTACCAGAACAAACGACGGCTTCCCGTATTTCTCGGTCAGCCGTGACGCTACGATTCCGATCACGCCGGGGTGCCAGTCCGTACCGAGTGCCACGACCACCGCATCGTCCTCGCCCGTTACCAAATTTTCCGGCTGCATCGCCTGCTGTGTGATTTCAGCCTCTGCAGCCTGCCGTTTGGTATTCTCGCTTATCAGCTCCTCCGTCAGGCTCGCCGCCTCCTCTGCGTTCTCTGAGATTAAAAGACGAAATGCGCGGTCCGCATTTCCAAGCCTCCCGGCGGCGTTCAGCTTCGGTACCAGATAAAATAAAATAAAGGTGGACGTGATCTTTCCTTCTTTCCCTCCTGAAATCTTATCGACCAGCATGTTCAGTCCCGTCCAGCCAAGCTTCGTGAGATGCTCCATCCCGTATTTTACCAGAATCCGGTTGTCTCCCGTAAGCGCGACCGCATCGCCGAGCGTTCCTACCGTTACAATGGGGACGTAGCGACGGATCTCGTCGGAAAGCCCCAAGACATCTGCGATCGCGCGGATCAGCGCGTATGCTACGCCTGCGCCGCATAAATCGCTTGCCGGCGTTTTCTCTGTCAAAATACAGGGATCTACAACGGCACTGCACTCTGGAAGGCGGTCTGCACATTTGTGATGATCCGTAACGACGACGTCGATTCCCAGCGCGGCGGCATGGGCAATTTCTTCGAAGGCCACGATCCCGTTGTCTACGGTTACGATCAGCGTCACGTTCTCTTCTGCGAGGCGATCCACCGCGCCGCACGACATGCCATATCCCTCGGAAAGGCGGTCCGGAATATGGCAAAGGACATCCATTTCCAAAAAATTTTTAAAAAAATGATATAAAACAGCCGACGCTGTTACCCCGTCGGCATCATAATCCCCAAATACGGCAACGCGCTCTCCCTCCTCGGCCGCGGCCAGGATCCGATCCACCGCGCGATCCATATCCGGCAGCACATAGGGATCCGAAAGGTCGTCAAGCCCTCCGGGAGCTCCCTGGAATCCGCGTTTAAAAAAAATCTCATCAATAAAAGAAGGTGTTTTCCCCTGCGCTCTGCATTCCGAAAGATAGCGATTGTGCTGCTCTATATTAAAAATCCACTGTTTGTCGAACATTGAAACATTGCCGCCCCCATCTGAAAATGAACAATGTTTACAATATCATATTTTATTCGGAAATACAAATCGAAATGTCGTCTGACCGCCCTCGATGCTGCTGACGGAAATCCCGATATTATGCCGGGAAGCAATCTGCTTTGCGATCGCAAGGCCGAGCCCCGTTCCGTTTTTATTCTTCTCAGACCGAGACTTATAAAAGCGTTCGAAAATCAGCGGCAGATCCTCCTGTTTGATACCGGGGCCGGTATTCGTTATGGAAACCGTATTGCCCTCCAAAATAATCTGGATGGGATGAGAAGGCTGATCCGTAAATTTTACTGCGTTGTCAATAATGATCAGGAGCATCTGACGAATCCTGTCATAGTCTCCTCTCATCAGATAAAGCGTGGCGTCGTATTGAAAATCAATGGAAAGTCCTTTCTCCTGAGCGATTTTATGTCCGCTTCTTACGGCATCGCTGATGCAGTCATATAAATTGAATTCAGAAATGTTGATGCTGAAATCCGGATTCTGAAGCCGAGAAAGATCGAGCAGATCGTTTACGAGGCGCTGCATATATATGCTTTCGCCGAGCAGCTGCCTGTGGTATTCCTCCACCATATCCGGCTTCGTTACCACGCCGTCGCAAAGCGCTTCCAAAGAGCCGCGGATCACCGTAACCGGAGTACGCAGCTCATGGGAAATATTTGCTACGAAATCCTGGCGCATTTTCTGCAGCTTTTCACTTTCTTCTTCTGCCTTTCTGAGTTTGTCTCCCATTTCATCCATCGTATGCGCAAGCTCCCCGATCTCGTCGCGGCGATTCACATTGGTATGTGCCGTATAATCGCCCTCCGAAAGCAGCAGCGCCGTATGATTGATTTTTGTAAGCGGTCTGACGATATTGTGCGACAGAAAAACGGATAACACCGTTCCGATCAGGAGCGCACAGGCCAGACTGACAAGCAGGATCAGGAGTCCTTGATTAATCGTCTGCAGCATCCCCTTCACGGGAGTATGAAGAAGAACGGCTCCGATCACCTGTCCGCCCGGCGAATAAACCGGCCTTCCGACCGTCATGATTTCCACATTCAATACCTCGCTGAAGTTTTCGCCATAGACCTCGTAGCCCTGATCCTCAAAAATTTTCGCAATAAATTTCTGCGCCGAATACGGCAGCGTACTGAAACTATACTGACTGCTGTATTCCGCGTCGGAATCCTGCGAGGTTGTTAAAATATTCAGCGAAGAATCGATCAGCCAGACGTCGGCATCCGTGATTTCCTTTACAAAACGAATCAGCATCGGACCATCAAGATAAACGACATTTTTCCCGTCGATCCGTTCCGAATAGCCCGGATTGCCAAATATTTCATTTTCGATAAAAGCATCCCATAAAGAGCCGCCGCCGTCCCGTATGACGCTCGTCATCACGGATGCGATGGAGCTCGCCGTTTTTTTCATGTTGTCCCGGTATACATCCTTAGAATAGTTCCGAAACAGCACAGTGAAAACCGAGCCGATCACTACGGTCAGCACAAGAATTGCGGCGGTAAAGCACAGCGCCAGCTTGTTGGCTATACTGAATCTGATTTTACGCCTTTTCTCTGCCATACCATTCACTTCACCGCAAATTTATATCCGACTCCCCAGATCGTCTCAATATCCCATTCCTCGTGCGGATGTTCATCCAGCTTCGCCCGCAGCCGCTTGATATGTGAATCCACCGTGCGGCTGTCTCCGTAAAAGTCAAATCCCCAGAGCTTGTCAAGCAGAACGTCGCGGGAGAAAACCTTATTTGTGTTCGCCGCAAGCGTCCATAATATTTCTATTTCCTTTTTTGTAAGCCGTACGGGCTCGCCATCGATTTCCACCGCGTAATTTTCCAGATTGATCATCAGATTTCCGCAGGTGAAAATTTTGCTGTTATCCGTGCTCAGACTGATTCTGCGCAAGATTGCCCGCACCCGAGCCATAACCTCCCCACAGGAAAACGGTTTGACGATATAATCATCCGCACCGATATCAAGGCCCATGATCTTTTCAAAATCTTCGCCCCTGGCGGTTACCATGATGATCGGCACATTCGACTCTCTTCGGATATCGCGGCACACCTCAAACCCGTCCATGCGAGGCATCATCACATCAAGTAAAATGAGGTCAGGCTCAAAGCTTTTGAATTTTTCAAGCGTTTCTACCCCGTCGCCTGCGATCTCTACCGCATACCCTTCTTTTTTGGCATATTCGGCCAGTACCGATGTAATCTGCTTGTTATCGTCCGCTATCAATAATTTTGTCATTTTACCACCCCATTGCAGATCGTTGCTGTCAATATTATAACAAGCCCCGTTGTTTTTGTCATGCCGGGACGTCTGCTTTTTCATAGTATTCCGAATATATGGCGTTTTAATGGCAAATCATTGATATTACGAGGATATTGTGCTATGATAAATAAATCGGTACTTTATGGCAGTCCGATCTTTATTTTTGAAAGGAATGGTATCAGATGGAAAGAACAGAAATTGCTCGGATTTATGCGTCGCCCGAAGCGTTCGCCGGCCAGGAAATTACGGTGTGCGGCTGGGTCCGTACTATACGTGACTCCAAATCGCTCGGTTTTATCGATCTGAACGACGGCAGCTATTTTAAAGGAATCCAGGTTGTTTTCGAGGAGCATGCCATTCCGAATTTTTCCGAAATCACAAAACAGAATGTGGGCGCCGCCTTCATCGTCACCGGCACGCTTGTGCTGACGCCGGAGGCGAAGCAGCCATTTGAAATCAAGGCAAATCGAATCGTTGTAGAAGGCGCCTCCTCGCCGGACTATCCGCTCCAAAAGAAAAAGCATTCCATGGAATATCTTCGCACGATCGCGCATCTTCGGCCGCGGGCCAATACGTTCAGCGCCGCGTTCCGGATCCGCTCGGCGGCGGCCTTTGCCATTCACCAGTTTTTTCATTCGCGAGGCTTTATCTATGCGCACACCCCGCTGATCTCGTGCAGCGACTGTGAGGGAGCGGGCGAAATGTTCCGCGTCACCACGCTCGATCTGGAAAACCTGCCCCGTACGGAGGACGGCACAGTCGATTATTCAAAGGATTTTTTCGGGAAGAGCGCTTTTCTTACCGTTTCCGGGCAGCTTCAGGGCGAGGCGATGGCAATGGCGTTCGGAAAGATCTACACGTTCGGCCCTACGTTTCGCGCGGAACAGTCCTATACAGCGCGCCACGCCGCCGAATTCTGGATGATTGAGCCGGAAATTGCATTCGCGGATCTAAACGACGATATGAAGCTTGCGGAGGATATGATAAAATATATATTAAATTATATTCTTGATACGTGTCCGGCTGATTTAGCCTTTTTGAATCAGTTTTACGATAAAGAACTCATCGAACGCCTCAAATTTGTCGCGTCCTCTGAGTTCGGCCGCGTAACGTATACGGAAGCAATCTCATTGCTGGAACCGTACAACGATAAATTTGAATATAAGGTATATTGGGGCTGTGATCTTCAGACCGAGCACGAACGCTGCCTGACAGAGCAGATCTTCCGGAAGCCTGTGTTCGTTACGGACTATCCGAAAGACATCAAGGCGTTTTATATGCGTCTCAATGACGACGGGAAGACGGTTGCCGCAATGGATCTTCTTGTTCCCGCCATCGGAGAAATTATCGGAGGAAGCCAGAGAGAGGAGCGGCTTGCGTATCTTGAGCGGCGGATCGCGGAACTCGGACTGGAAAAAGACTCCTACGAATGGTATCTTGACCTTCGCCGTTTCGGCGGCACAAAGCACGCAGGCTTCGGTCTTGGCTTCGAGCGTCTCATTATGTATGCTACCGGGATTCCCAATATCCGCGATGTGCTTCCGTTCCCCAGAACGACGGGCTCCGCGCTGTTCTGATATTCTTTTTCGTTTTTATTTCATCCAGACATTGTAACGATCCGCCAGCATGGCAATATATTCCGTGTTGGTGGGTTTTCCTTTTTGTGAATTGACCGTAAAGCCGAAGACCTCTTCCAGGATTTCGGCTCTTCCCCTGCTCCAGGATACTTCTACGGCGGTCCGGATGGCTTTTTCAACGCTTGCCGGCGTTTTGCCGCTTCTTGCGGCAAGCGCGGGATATACCTGCTTCGTCATATTATTGATTAATATGGGGTTCTCGATCACCATGCAGACTGCATCCCGAAGATATCCATATCCGCTGAGGTGTGCCGGAACGCCAAGATCATGCAGAAGACTGGTAATCCTCTTAAATGTAGAATCCGCGCTGTTGTAACGCAGAATTCTATAAAAGGCACGTTCTGCCTCGACATTCTCACCGGCTGCTTTAGCATAAAATCCGGACGCGGCCTGTACAAGCTCCGACGCTCGGTCCAGTAAATTTTCGAAAGAAATCGGTTTCCGTACAAAATAGGCATTGGGAATATCATTGATAAGATATCGCTGCATGTCGTTGGAATAAGCGGATGTAATAATGATGATCGGCCTGTACGTCAGCTCCTTCTGAAGCATCCGAATCACGCTGATTCCGTCTAGTGCAGGCAGAGTAAGGTCCATGATAATAATATCCGGTCTTTTCTCCTTTACAATAGGCAGTACGACATCGCCGCTGTACGCCTTTCCGCACAAATCCATATCGCTTCTTGCAAGGATCCGCCTCCCGAGCTCATCCGCGAAGCCGACATCCCCGTCCACGACAAAAATAGAATACTTTTCTCTTCTCACAGCAATCACCTTTCTCTTTCGTAAATTGAAATATGTCTATTTTGTAACGTCGGCGTGCTGCATTGTCCTTCTTCGTATTACCGAGTAAGCCGCATTTTATCATGCGGCCTCTGATTTTGTCAAAAAATTCTTTATTCCCCGGGAAATATTCTTAAATCCTCATAATTTATCCGAAAAAGCCCCCGATTTTAACTATTTATTTTTAAATTTTACAAGGAATAACATGTCTGCCAAAAATGTTATAATTATAGAAATTTATGTTTGACTTTTTTCGAATTTCATGCTATCATTTTGTCCCGTAAAAAAATAACTGAAAGGATGGTAACAGTGGCGCTTCCAAGTGCAATGAGGGTTATCGCTGCGATCGGCGACGACGAATATTTACAGAAAATCGCAAATAATATCGCTTCGTTTGAGGATGTAAGCATGATTGCTTCTTCGAAATATACGACAGATATCATGGAATTATGCGAACGACTGTCGCCGGATGTTTTGATTTCAGACCTGTCTCTCGACCACGAGAGCATGAACGCCATTATCCGTAAGCTCTGCCGGAATGCATCGAACAGAGTGAAAGTCATTACTACAGCATCCAGCAAAGAAGGAGAGGCCTATATGCCGCAGGCGATCCGCGAAGGCGCACAGCTGTTTATGCAGAATTTAGATAATCCGCGCGTACTTTACGATACGCTTCACATGGTCCGCAGCCGTGAAGCAGAAGAAGCTCCGGAGCGCCCGTCCAAAACCGAATTATCCAGAATCCTCAGCGAACTTTTCCACAAATTAAAATTACCGGCACATTTTGCCGGTTATCATTATTTAAAAAGCGCCGTAATCCATACTACACTGAGCAAAAGCAAGCTCCCCGACATTTCGTCCCGCCTGTATGCAAAGCTAGCAGAGGAATTCGACACGAATGTCCGACACATAGAGCGTGCAATCGCCCGAGCCGTTACCCATGTAAACAATGCCTGCGGGAAAGAATATATCCTCCGCACCATACTGGGCTACGACGTCGACGCATCAAATTACACGATCTGCGTCAAAGAACTGATTGCATTAATTTCCGATCAGCTCCGAATACAATATTTTAACGAATGAAATCAGATCAGACGAATTCCACCTATGAAGGGAAGCTCCTTTGCCTTGCCCTGCAGCGTATTGATCAGGCCGAACAAAAAGGCGCCGAAGATCACGAGATCCAGCAGTACCCATACGATCGTTCCGAAAATCGGAATCAGTCCGATCAAGCTTCCAATAACATTACAGACGACGGCCAAAATCAAAATCAGCAGACCTTGATTCGCATGAAATTTGGCAAATTTTGAATCCTTGGGGCATGCTACCAGAGGAAGGAAAAAAAGAATCGGTATGTACGCCAGCGCGCAGATCACCTTGTTTTTCTCAATATCTTCTCTGGCATATTCCCCGCTCGTGTCCTTCGTATTCAATACTGTCTCGACTTTGCTTTTCGCATTCTGGTATGCGTCGCCTGCGTAGCTGGTACTTTTTTCGCTCTGCTGCGTCCCGTTTTCCGTGGGCTCACCGCATGCAGGGCAAAATTTTACGCCGTCATTCAGTTCTTTTCCACACTTTCCGCAAAAGGACATATTTTACAACCTCCGTTACATGAAATTACATTTAATATTATCTCTCATTTTGTAAAAATATGCAAGATGCACGCAAGGATTTGAATAAAATTTTTATTTTTACAAATAGTAATATTCGAACGCATGTTTTGGAGGGAAGCTGCGTTCGCGATTTTAAATGACGAGAATTTGAGTTCGGAGGTTGAGATAGATGAATTTTAAGAGAATCGCTTCGTGTTTTCTTGCCGCGGCTGCGATCTGCATGACTTGTTCGCTTTCCGCTTGCCGTAAGGAAGACGGCAACGTCGGCGACGGGGCAAACCATGCGACAGAATCGCGCCACACGGATAATCCGATTGAGGATCTCATGACAGATGAGCATGACAGAACAAACGACCATATGGCTACGGCAACGCCCGCAGCTACGCCTACGATGCTTCCGTAATTTCGGAAGCTCGCTCGAGCAAAAGAATGCGGAACAGAATAAACGCAGCGGCAGAGGCTGATACCGCCCCTGCCGCTGTCGCCGTTTTTCCTGAAGGCCGCGCGCTCTTACTGCTCCGCGCCGCAGGAAGGAACCGGAACCGCCGCGCCTTCATTCAGATGAGTGATCCCGTGCTTTTTCAGAAGCGCATAAAAGGCCTGCGCCTTCTCGTCCTTCTCGTCGGTGTGACCGTCACGGAACAATTCCCAATGCAGAAGCTGCAGCCTTGATTTTCCAATATGCGCCCGATCCTGCGGTGAATCCGCCATAGCCTCCGCCTGGTCCCACCATGACTTTGCCAGCTTCAGGTCAAACCGCTCCGGCGGCAAAATTTCCGTCGGAGTCCCCCGATTGCTCACGGAAGAACCCGAAACAATTCCCTGGACATAATCGATGTAGTTTCTGATATAACGCCAACCCTTCCCATAATAGCCTTCTAAAAACGCATCCATATGCCCATAGTAAGCATCCGGCTCCATCTCAGGCTCCCAGAGCAGTCGGGCCAGCAGGTAGGCGCGCAGCTCCCCAAACTCTCCGCTCACAGACTGATAATTTCCCTGCGCAAAAATACCTTTTACGTGATTGTCCGCAAACAGTCTCACATTAGGCTGTAAGTTTGCAAAATTGGGGAAAGTTGCCAGGTAATCGCTGAAATTTGTAGTGTAGTCCCAGATATAAATCCGGTTGCATACTGCCTTCCAGCGCGTCAGGGCTTCCCGGATGTTCCGCCTTTCGATATGCTTTTGGGAAAGAATCGGATTCCAGGTGCACAGCCGGATGATTACATTGTCGCGCGGTACCGTATGAAGCGGCGGTTCAAAGGTATGCTGATACGCTAATGTATCGATGCTTAAATGCGGATATCGTATTTTTACGGTTTCCGCAATTGCATTGACAAACCGCAGAAGCGAGCCCATAGGCGATCCTTCTTCCCGATGGATTTTTTCGCATTCGGCACAGTGGCAATAGCTGTCCCCCACATAACTGTCATCCTGAGAAACAGAAATAATGCGCGTATCCGGATGCACCTCCATATAAGCCAGTATTTTCTCCGTAATGATCCGCAATACGTCCGGATTCGTCAGACAGAGCTGGGTATACAGATATTCTCCGCATCGGGCGCCGCCGCGCAGAGAATAATATTCGGGATGTTCCTGAAAATATTCTGACAACGGCATAAAATCAGAAAAGGTATGAACAAATCTCGGACCGCCATAGCCGATTCCACCTCCGTATTCGGGACCTAATTTTCGATGGTCTCCCGATGCATTCAGCTTCATTTTCACCGCCCAGGGAGTGTCAAAAGCACTGAACCAATACACATCTCTGTACTCCAAAGCAGGGCGGCAATACAAATTACAGTCCGCCGGGATTTCAACCGTGCCGCTGAGCACGCATTTCTCCGTGTCCGGCGCGAACCAACGCCATCCCAGATAGGTTTCCAAAAATGCATAAACCCCGTAAAGCGTGCCTCTCGCGCCGCCGCCGGCAATATAAAGCCGCGGCGCCTTATAATAAATATGAAAAGCTTCCTCTTGTCCGTCAAATGTCTCGGGCTCGTTCCGGTTCGTACCGCCGATACAGATTTCGGGAGCGTTTTCCCGGCCGGGCGTACCGTCTTCAGACATCGAAAGCAAGACGCCGGTGCTGTTATATATATAACGCTGTAGCTCTTTGGCCGCATTAATCTCCGCGGGATGACTGTCCGACGCGTAAAGGATCGTGTATTGGCCGATATCCGTACCGGCTATGCGGATCGAAGTAATTTTGTGCATACTGCCCTCCTGTTTAGGTATTCTGCTCCTCTTCTGCGCGTCCTTTCTGCCTCATGGCAAGCCGCGCTCTGCTATGCAGCGCCAGGGCGGCCAGCAAAATGACTCCCACTGCAAAAACGAGCATTCCGGATTCCCCCGTAGGCGTATTCGGCTCGGGATCCGTCGGGACACTTGGCACCGGATCATCCGGAAGATCCGGTGTTTCCTCCTCCGGTGGCGTCTGCTCCGGTTCATAAGTTTCTATGAGAATATTGTCATAGGAAATACCGCCCGGAACGTCTCCCCGCTGCATCAGGGCGATGCCGCTCTTTACCGCGATTCTGGCGTTTCCGTCAACGCTTCCGATTTCCGTTCCGTCAGCATTGTACAAAACCGCCGTCTTATAATATTCCTCATCCTTGTCCTCGGCAAAGACGTCATACGTGCCCGCATCAGAAAAGGCAATTCTGACAACCAGATCGCTGCCGGCATACACGGAAAGTTCGCTTCCCGTATCCAGCACCGTATAACGGATGAAGCGTCCCGCCACATCGTATCCCATGTCAATATTAAATTGTTCTTCTGCCAGATAAGAGCCGTCTGTCTCTATGGTTTTAATCGCAATCCGGATCTGATTCTCGGCTGTAGGGAATACATAAATTCCACTGGGGCCTATACCGGTATCTGCATTCGCGCCGCCGTTTTCCTGATAGCGATCCAATTCATAATAGTTGATCGTCCAGGGAGTGCCCACCGTCAGTTTGACGGGTACTCCGCAGCGTACCGCAAAGCCGCCGTACGGGCCGCGATCATATTTCATATCGAGGGCAAATCGATACGCGGTCTCCATCACCTGATTATATTTCAGGCCGAAAAACGTCATGGAAGCAAAGAAATTTCCTCTGTCTTCCTCTGAGCCGATAGCTCCTCCGAAGCCCATCGGAAATTCACAGCTCCAGTCTGTCTCGAAGTCCGATTCGACGCCGGCATGCCCCAGATCCGTATTAAACGTATCTTTTGAGAAATCATATTCATACGTCGTTATCGGAAGTCCCCATTCTTCCGGCACCTCCGAAGCCATTGCCGGTACCATACAACCGGTTACCAGCAAAAGAACTGCTGCCATTACAAAAGCCAGCTTTTTCCAACTACACCTTCCACACATACAAACTCCTCCATTTCTAAATATATTGTCTTCTTGCTTTATGCAAAATAACTTATTTTTTTCGCTTGGCCACGCAAGCTTTTACCGCGACCACGCACAATCCCGCAAGGATCAATATCCCGGCGCAAATACCGATCCCTTTGAACACCGCGGCAGAAACGCCTTCCCCATGCCCGCCGGAGCCTCCGCTTTGTTTGATATAGCGAAAGTTAAATCGGTTATCCGGCGCCGCATCGCCTAACGTCATAAACTTCAGCACATCTCCGTCGGCAAC
The DNA here is from genome assembly GCA_904420095.1 of uncultured Clostridia bacterium. Classification (GTDB taxonomy): domain Bacteria; phylum Bacillota; class Clostridia; order UBA1212; family UBA1255; genus Egerieisoma; species Egerieisoma faecipullorum. The sequence continues at coordinate 41,639 of CAJFUB010000020.1, read as the reverse complement.
AGAATTATCCGCCGCTTTAAAATCAAACTGATCACGTCCCTCCAATCCGACCAGAGAATCCGCAACCCGAATGACAAGGTTTTCTCCATCAATAACATATTCCGCCTGGCCTACGCGTTCAAACTCCCAGGAATTATACAGGAATCTTTCTACCGAAACCGTCTTGCCGTCCCGGCTGCGGTTTAGGATATAGTCATATCCTTCCCATCCGGTATCCGCATTCTGATCGCTGTCGATCAGCAAATTCATCCAATTGGAACCTGCTTCGGACACGTCTCCTTCCGATGCATTCACGAAGGTCTGCAAGGCGCCGTCTTCCAGTTCCTTGAAATCAATACCCGCCCTGCCGGCCACACCTTCTGCACCGTATACAAGCTCCTCCGCGCAGGTAATCAGAAACGCCGTATATCCGTTTTCTTTAGAAACCTTTACGGAAACAATATCGTTTCGGCCCGTCGTATTGACATAGCGATAGACATTTTCCAGAGAAGGACTGTCCCGATGGGCGATGTCTCCCACCGTATCGCAAAAAAGAGGTCCTACGTCCGCCCACTGTTCCTCATAGGGCGCAGACAGATCGATGTCCCGGCCACCCTCAGCACGGGGAACCGCCGCCGTTCCTTTGAATTTTCGAATATATGACGCCATCTGATAATAATAATTATCATTGAAAAATCCATTGATCGGTTCGATGTCGCGGCTGAATTCCGTATTAAAAAGATCAATGTAATGCCGGTCATACTGCGGATCACTGAAGTTTACGTGATAGGTTCCGGCCATGACCTGCCCTTCTCCAAGGTTGGACTGTGCGCCCACCGAGAATTCGTTCCATCCCGTAATAGTAATAACCATCGGATCCACCTGCAGCGCATACTCCCACTGCTGCTGAAAAAACAGCCCTTCCCCGGTAGTCGTCAAAGAGAATCCGAAATCTGCATTTTGCGCTGAAAGGGCTCCGCCGTCGCCAACATAGCTTCTGCTGGTGTCTGAATTCGCATGACCTGCCGCAGATACGGAAATGTGCTCGTTTTCCCCGCGCGCGTTTTTCCCTACCGTCTGCGGATAGGGATCGAACCAGTTCCACTGATTGACACCCGTATAGACGTACTCCGAGCTTGAACCGGTCCCTACCCAGGATTCCCGAATCGTAAAAAAGTCCAGATATTCCTGCGTTAAATCCGCCGGACTGCCTAAAAAGAGCGGTTTGCCCTCCCATTCAAAAAACAGATCCCGATACGCTTCATTTTGATAGATCCGTTCCCAGACAGCATCCAAGGTAAAACGCGCCGTGCTAGGCCTCCAGCCGCAAAAGAGTGCGATCTGCGGTGTCGTTCCGCCTTCTTCACGAATTTTATGCCATGTTTCAAACAGGATAAATAATCCTTCTCCGTGCAGGAAGCTATTGGACAGGTCTACAAAAATGAAGTCGATATTTAAAGCGGAAAACATCGCCGCGTGTTTGCGGTAGACCCATTCATCCGTATTCACGTAATATCCGAAATACGGCTCGCCCCACACATGCGTCTGATCCTGCAGAAGCATTTCCCAGACGGCAAACAGGCCGCCCTCCGCAAACACCTTTGAATTATCTATCAGCGTACCGCTGCCGCCGTTTTGAGGATCGTCATGGCAGATGAAATAAAACAATCCGACATATTTGTCCGTACGGGTATCGCCCGCTTCCTCCGCGCTTGGCAGACTGCGGTCCAAGCCGTCCGTAGCAACCCAGGTATCGTACACACCCGGCGTCTGCTGCGAGGCGCTTCCCTGCGGAGCAGGCCCGGCCAGGCAAAACGAAAGAAGGATGGTCTGGGCAAGAAGAATCATCATAACTTTTTTCATTCCCGTTTCTCCTCCTTTCTCTATGTATAATCCCGAATTGTAGCGTTAAGCTGCCGTTCCAATGTCTCCAGTGTGGGCCGATAGCTTTCCGGTCTCCGTTTCTGTACCGTGGCATAGTCCCGGTACAGCAGAGAAGCAAACAGCGTCCGCGTCCGCAGGACGCCGTCGTATAAATATCTCGCACTTTCAAATGCCTCCAGGAAATCATCTCGTTCATCCGCGTCGATGCGGATCAGAACGGTATCTGCATTGCTTCCTGCCAGCAGACCTTTTTTCCAAAAATCTAACGAAAAGGCGCGGCGGTTTACCGGAATTCCTCCAAAATACTGATTCAGGATCTGTTGTCCCGGCAGCGTGAGGGAAAACAAGGCAAACGCTGCTGCCGCCTCCTTCTGTCCGCTGTCTATGGATACGGCAAAGCCTTTGCAGAAGGCGGTATTGGAAATTCCAACCTCCCCGGCAGGGAAGACGGGCAGCGGCAGCATGACCAGATTTCCCTCCTCCATCAAGGTCTCCGTATTTTTTGCCGGATTTGCCTCCATACGTTCCAGAGATTCCTGATAAACGCCGTCGCGCTCAGGCTGACAGGCAAATGCAATCGCCATAGCCGATTCGGAGGCGGCAGATCCGTTTTGATTAAAATCCTTACCGCGCGCGGTCCCTGACTCAAGCATAGAAAACATCATGCGAAAGCCTTCATACGTCTTTCCTTCTGTCAGTACAATCTGATTTTGCTCCGAATCAAACCAGTCTCCGCCGGCGCCTCGGACAAACAGTTTCCATACAAACGCCTGATGATAGGCCAGATAAAGTCCCGTATATCGACCGTCTTCTCCAACAAAGGTCAGCTGGCTTACCAGTCTTGTAAAATCTTCATACGTCCAGTCGGCGGATGGGATTTCCGCTCCGGCCTCTTCAAATACGCTTTTATCCGCATATATGACGGCTCTGTCATATTGGAACGGTACCCATTGCTGGGATCCGCCGACCTGACCGAGCTTCATTGCAGGAAGCAGAAGCTGGTCGCGCTCCGTATGGAAGCGGTCATAATAATCGGAGAGATCCAGAAACTGTCGGGCATATCCGGTTCCGTCATACTTTTCGTCAGCCATGTAGCGAGTTGAATCCTCCGCAGTCAGCAGAAACACATCCGCGTCTTCCTTCAGCTCACGATTCATTTCATCTACATACCGGATCTGAACGGAAACATTGGGATAATACATCTGAAAGGTACTGACATAATTCGCAATGCACTGCCGCATGGCCTGATTGTCGCCCTTTTCCCGAAGATCGTTCTTGACCAGAAGCCGGATCGTTGCCTCCAGATCATCCGACGCTACGGATGGATCTATCGTCGCACTCGGATCGATCTGTCCCGTTGGAAGGCCGGAGGAGGAAAAATCAGTTTCATTGCGTTCCCCGCAGGCATAAGCCGTCAGAAAAAACAGCCCCAGCAGCAAAGCGGCAAAGCGTTTCCCAAATTCGTCCAAAAAGTGGAGAAACCTCGTTTTTTGCATATGTTGCTGATTCCTTTCTTACGCAGATTTCTTCCGGCTCCGTATAATGACAACCACGACAACGGCTGCCAATACCGCAACGGCAATTACAATAATCAGCCATACGTAAGAGCGGGACGCGCCGTCTTCCGTGCCGTTATCCGTTGCGGACGGACCCTTGCTTTCTTCGGAAGGCCCGGTGGTCTGGATCGGCGCTAAAGAAGCCGTTTCTTCAGGCGTCGCATTCGAAGCATCCGACGGGGTGTTTTCCGGCGTGGCCTCCACGGCCTCATCATAAATATAGTCCGCCTTGAAATTGTCCAAATCAAAAGCGCCGTTTCTTGAGGCAAACGCAAACTTCCCATCCACGGCAATTCTCGCGTTGCTGAGGCTGAGCACTTCATTGCCGGCAGCATCCTTTAACACAGCGTTTTTGTAATATACCTCTTTGAAATCTGCCGGGGTATCATAAAAAACGTCATCCTCATAAACACCCTCCTCGGAAAACGTAATCGTCGCCAGCAGTTCGGAATTGACGGAAATCCGGATTTCGGAATCACGTTCTTCCGCGGTAATCTTGAAAAATTCCGAAACCGGAACTGGCGAATCAAACGAATAGCTTATATTTCCGACATTGAGGCCGTCCTCTTCATGACTTTTAAAATTAATTTTAATGACTCCGTTTGTGCCCTCCTGGAGTTGCGGCATAATCACGATACCGGACGAGCCCATTCCGGAGGAACCCTTCGTGCCGCCATTTTCCGCATACCAATCCCACTCATAGTAATGCATGGGCAGCATGTAGGGGTTTGCCATATGATGCCAGGCGACGTTGTCTTTATAGAGCATGTTGCCGGAGCGCAGAAACATTCCGATACCGTCGCCGTTCTCCAATACCCGCATATCACAGGAAATACTGTAAGCATCGACATTTTCATCCAGAGCGGTCGCATATTCCATGGCGAAATATCCGCTGATGTTCAGATATTTATTTTCCTCTCCCTGCACCACTGCATTTCCCGAACCGAATAGTTTGGTCCACTCGAAGGACATGTACATGTCGTCCATGGTCGTTTCGAGATCATAGTCCTCATACGTCTCCTCATAAGTAAAGGTCGCAGCATTGACTGCAAAAAGCTGTACGCAAAGGACCGCAGCAATCATAGCCGTTAAAATAAAAAACCACTTCTTTTGCATAAAATAACCTCCTAATCAAGTGCAAGCTATTTTATATTATAAAGTGGGAAATAAATTCACAGATAGTCACATATCCGGCGCAAAACACATACATTTCTTAAGATTTATATGAAAAAACTATATACAAACCCCGAAAGATTATAGGTTTTTCCCTGTAGTGGCTACTGCCGCGGAATATGATTTACGTACAGGCTTCTGTACCGGCTGGGCGTAACGCCCATTTCTTTTTTAAATATACGATTGAAATACAGCAGACTGTCATACCCCACAGATCCGGGAATATCACAGATTTTCATTTTTGTGGTGGCCAGCAGGAAGCACGCCCGGGCGATTTTTGCCTTTTGAAGGATGCGAATAAAGGAAAACCCCGTGCTTTCAAGAATCAGCTTGCTGAGATGCTGCGGTGAATAATGTAAATGGGCCGCCACCTCCTCCAAAGACGCAGTAGCGTGCCGGTCATAGATATATTTCAGAATCTCGTTCATTTTCTCCGGGTTTCCGCTGCTGACCTTTACCATATTCCCGTTTTCGTTCCGGTAGCACGCAAAATAATTTAAAATTGTCAGCACCAAATTTTTCTTTAAAAGTGCGTTTGCCTTCTGCTCCATGCCTCTGTGCCTCAGCAAATCCTCATAAATCAGCGCGCAGATTGCAGTCTCTGCCGGAAGATCATCTTCTATATGGATTAGTACATAATTATCGGGAATGTGCTCGTCAAGGTAGAGATTCTTTCTGAAAAAATCTGTTAAAAAGTGCTCTTGGGGCAGTAACGAGAAAAACGCATCGTCGAAGGTTTCCCTCTTAATCAGAATATTGATCGCAATGCTGTCATCAAAAATGCCGATGGTGTGAATTTCTCCCGGCGGGATGATACAGATGTCTCCCGAAGTCATCCGCAGGCGCCGCCCGCCCACCGTGTTTTCACAGCTACCCTTGATCACTACCATAATTTCGAAAAAAACATGCTTATGAATAAACAGAGGATAAAAGCGGGTATGCTTCGTTACCATAATATCATCATCAAAATAATCGAAAATCGTATGAACCTGATTTGCCTTCTGATGCTCGCTGTTGATTTCCGGAAGCCAAAATTCCGACACGCGATATGGAGCCAAAAATGAACGCAGAGCCTCCGGCTGCGAACGAAGCTCATAATAACGTTTATAAAACAGCTCTTCACTGCTGTAGGCCTCTAAAAAATGAAGATCATACCTCTTCAGGAAAAGATCTCCGGCTGTTTCTGTTTTCTCTGCTTCCACCATTTCGCCTCCATCCGGCGCTGCAGGAAGAAATCGCTGCATTTGTTTTCCACGGCCGCGTTTCCCTGCTTCGAAGCTTTAAATAGCATGCATATTGTAGCATTAATATTTCATTTTGCCAAGCTGCAGTAAAAAACCACGGTTCTCTGTTTTAATGAACCGTGGCTTTCTTCCGGGCTTTTTACTGCCCTCTCTGACTGGAACAATTTAACTGCACAAAAATTACTTGACCTCTACTTCCGCTCCTGCTTCCTTCAGCTTCGCTTCCATTGCGGCAGCGTCATCTTTGCTGATTTTCTCTTTCAAGGGCTTCGGAGCTTCGTCAACAAGCTTCTTGGCGTCCATAAGAGATGCGCCCGTAATTTCCTTAACGATTTTAATGACGTTCATTTTATTCGGTCCGGCGCTCTTCAGAATGACATCGAACTCCGTCTGCTCAGCGGCTGCGGGGGCGTCTCCTGCGGCTGCGGCGGCCGGTCCGGCGGCAACTGCAACGGAAGCGGCAGCGGACACGCCGAATTCCTCTTCCAGAGCCTTGACAAGCTCGTTAAGCTCCAGAACTGTCAGAGCCTTGACATCATCGATAAATTTTTGTATTTTCTCACTGGCCATTTTGTATTCCTCCATTTTCTTTTTATATTTTTGTGTAATCGCCTGCTGCTCAGGCTTCCTGCTTTTCTGCAATTGCATTCAGCGCAATCACAAGGCTTGTAATCGGCGCATTCAGACCGCCCAGCGCTCTGGCGATGAGCACTTCTTTCGACGGCAGCGACGCCAGCTCTCTGACCGTATCCGCATTGACGGCCTTTCCCTCCATAATTCCGCCCTTGATTTCAACCGCTTTATTTTCTTTCGAAAAATCATTGATGATTTTTGCGGCATCCGTCAGGTTGGGGCATGCGGCAATCGCAGTAGGTCCCTTCAGGAAATCTTCCAGGCCTTCCAGGCCCAGTTCTCTGACTGCTTTCAGCGTCAGTGTATTTTTCCGAACCTTGTAGCTGACGCCGGCCTTCCGGAGTCCGGCTCTGAGTTCCGTATCCTTTTCGACCGTCAGGCCTCTTGCGTCTACGAAAACAACGGTAGCCGCATTCTTGATCTCCTCTGCGATAGACGCGACGATTGCTTCTTTTTCTTTTAAAACTTTCTCGCTTGGCATCTTTACAAACACCTCCTCTAAAATTGTTCCGTCAGTTTTATAATAAACAGAAAACCCTTTTGCGCCGAAGACACAAAAGGGTCAAGAATCCACTCGGAATTCCAAAAACCTCGGCGGGACTTATTCGTTATAAAGCGATGCCTGCTGTCTCCGGTCAAAAACGGTATTCGGTTTTATTGATGCCACCGGGATTACGCCTTTGCGGGATTGATTTTAATTCCCGGGCCCATCGTGGATGTCACGATGATGCTTTTCATATACTGGCCTTTGGCCGCGGCAGGCTTTGCCTTTAAGACCGCGTCATAAAGCGTGCTGTAGTTTTCCTGCAGCTTCTCCGCTCCGAAGGAAGCCTTTCCCAGCGGGCAATGGATAATATTGGTCTTGTCCAGGCGGTATTCGATCTTGCCCGCCTTCAATTCCTCAATCGCCTTTGTGACGTCCATCGTAACGGTGCCGGCTTTCGGGTTCGGCATGAGTCCCTTCGGTCCGAGCACTTTACCGAGCCGTCCGACCACGCCCATCATGTCGGGCGTCGCGACCACCACGTCGAATCCAAACCAATTCTCGCCCTGAATCTTAGCGACAAGATCCTCCGCGCCGACAAAATCCGCCCCCGCGGCTTCCGCCTCCGCAGCTTTGTCACCTTTTGCAAATACAAGAACTTTTTTCGTCTTACCCGTACCGTTCGGAAGCACAACGGCTCCTCTTACCTGCTGATCCGCATGCCTTGAGTCGACGCCGAGTCTGATATGCACCTCGATGGTCTCGTCGAATTTTGCTTTCGCGGTCTTTACCACAAGATCCAGAGCCTCGGAAGGATCGTAAAGCTTTGTATTGTCTATGAGTTTTGCGCTGTCCTGATACTTTTTGCCTCTAAACACGTCTGTTCACACTCCTTTATCACAAATACTCCCCGGGGCTCAGCCTTCCACGACGATGCCCATGCTCCTGGCGGTACCCGCCAGCATGCTTGCGGCAGCCTCCACGCTTCCCGCATTCATATCCGGCATTTTCTGCTCCGCAATTTTCATCAGATCCGCTTTTGCGATCTTCGCAACTTTCTCACGGTTGGGCTTTCCGGATCCGCTCTCAATCTTGCAGGCCTTCTTTAAAAGAACCGCCGCAGGAGGAGTCTTTGTAATGAACGAAAACGTCTTGTCGGCATAAACGGTTATTACAACCGGAATGATCAATCCGGCATCCGCCTTTGTCCTGTCGTTAAATTCCTTACAAAATCCCATGATATTCAGGCCATGCTGACCTAAGGCTGGTCCAACCGGTGGCGTAGGAGCAGCCTTTCCCGCAGGAATCTGCAATTTTACTACGGCTGCTATTTTCTTTGCCATATTTCCACCTCCCAAAAAATTAAAAGAACAAATAATCTATAATTAAAATATCCTCTGAATTTGAGAATATTCCAATTCTGCTGAAATCTCGCGTCCGAACATGGACACGAGCACCTTAACCTGTGACTTTTCTACGTTTATGCTCTCGACCACGCCCGTAAAATTCTCAAGCGGGCCGGAAATGATACGGACAGTATCGCCGATTTCATAATCCACTGCTGTTTTCGTTTGATCGACGCCAAGCGCGCGGACTTCTTCCTCCGACAAGCTCTGCGGCTTATTTCCAAATCCAACGAAGCTCGTCACGCCTCTGATATTGCGCACGATATACCATGTATCATCGGTAAGGATCATTTTGACAAGGACGTATCCGGGAAATATCTTTTTGAGGGCGGATTTCTCACGTCCGTCTTTAATTTCTACTTCTTCCAGCATGGGGATTATAATATCAAAAAAGTAATCCTGCATGCCTCTGTTTTCAATTACTTTCTCAAGACTCGCCTTAACTTTATTTTCATAACCCGAATAAGTATGCACAACGTACCACATCGGCTCGCTCGATACATCCTCTAAAAACATACACGTCCTCCTTTCAGCTGGATTGCCGGTTACCGTCCGTCCGAAACCGCGGTCAGCTCAGTCTGGTAATTAGACTCATCAGGGATTTCAATCCGAAATCTGCGAGCCAAATAATTGCCCCGACCACAAGACAGAACGCCAGAACAGACAGCGTATTGGATACAACCTGTTTTTTGGTAGGCCATGTAACTTTTTTGATTTCCGAAACGATTCCCTTAAAAAAAGAGGCGATCCTGGTGCCTGTTCTTTTAAAGAAATTCGGCTTCTTTGCTTTTTTTTCTTTTTCCTTCGCCATCAAAACACATCCTTAAACTGCTTGGCATTCTGCAAATCGAAAAATTATTTCGTTTCTCTGTGAGGCGTATGCTTTTTGCAGAATTTACAGTACTTGCTGAATTCCATTCTGTCCGGGTTATTCTTTTTATTCTTCATCGTCGTATAATTCCGCTGTTTGCACTCCGTACAAGCCATCGTTACCTTTACTCTCATGTCACTACACCTCCATCGCCTAAAGCGCATTGACTAATGTAACACAAAAAAAGATAGTTTGTCAACACCTATTTTCGTAAATTCAAAACAGACGGGATATTATTTGGCCGATAAAATTGTTTTCATAAATATATTTTGCAATATGCGAATCCTCCACGGCCGAAACGATCCCCCGCATGCTCTGAGTCGAAGAGAAAACGGAAAGCAGCAGCGCCAGGACACAGATAAACAGAACTCCCTGTACAAAACCGATCAGCACGCCGCCGACCGCGTCTGCCTGTTTGAGCACCGGGAGCTTCGAGGCCAGCTTTAATATAATCTTCAGCACCATCATGATTACCATTACTATGAAAAAAATAAGAATAAAAGCAATGACGCCGCAGATCAATTCGGCGGATTTTATTCCGACACGCTCGGAAACGCTTTTTATCGGACTCGCCGCGCTTTCTTCGGCATCCTCAGCGATTTTTCCCGTCAAAAAGCTCGGAAGCGGAAGCTCTTCAGCGGCTTCCTCCGTGCTGATGTCAGCGTTTTCTCCGAATTTCTCTGTCAGCTCGGTTTCGACATAAGCCGAAATTTTCGTTTCCAGTTTATCCTGAAGCCCCGTCTTTTCAAGCCCGGCCGATACGGCGGGCGATAAAACACAGGCGAGCGCGACGGCAACAATCATGGAAAAAAGAGCATAAACGGAAAGCATAAAGCCTCTTTTCCATCCCACCAGAATAAAAGCAAGCACGATTACGACAACTATAATATCGACCAACATCTCCATGACCTCCGTAAAATTTATTGAAACGATACGGAAAGAACTCTTCCGTCCCCGTATACCGCGGCGTGGCGGCTGTCCGTGCATACGGCTTTCTTAATCGTAAAGCCTGCCTCCTGCGTCCCGATCAGGAGCCCCTTTTCATTATACATATATATATATCTGTCTGTATAAAGCAGCACGGCGTCTCCGGCGGTATGCATACCGATAATATTGCCGGATATTTCAAAATTTAAACGTTCTTTTCCTGCGGTATCGTAGCCCTTCACAACGGTTTTCCCCGATTCCTCGGAGCCCAGGGCCGCTACAAGATATTTTCCGTTCACCAGTACGGCGTCCGTAAGCAGTTCCCGTCCATTTTCTCGGTTCCAGATTTCCTGATCCGAATCTTCCTCGGAGGACGCCGTCAGGGAATGATATAAAACGCGCACGGAATCGCTGTTTGCGGCAAACAGCCTTCCGTCGTCTGCGTAAAACAGTTTTACATAAATTTCCTCTTCCGCATTACTTGTAAAGACTTCGCCGTCGGACATTCTCAGAAAGGATACGATTCCGGCTGCGTCGCCGCCATTCGAATATGCGCCGGAAAGCGCCAGCTGTCTGCCGTCCGGAGAAATGGCTCCCGCCAGCATATAATGCGAGCCGAATTTCCGAGTGAAAAGCTCTCTCAGCGCGGAAGATTTTTCGTCATATTCAAAAATCGTTGCAGCCGAGAGGTATTCGTTTTCTTCATGGATCATGCAGATCTGCCCCGAAGCGCCGCCGAATACGGCCATGAGCTTCTTCTCGCTGCCATAGCGCCACAGGATTCCCTCCGGGCCGAACGCGTATGCGGCAGTGCCGCCCGAATCCGTATAAACCACGCTGCCGCCGCAGTAGGACACGACGGGATTTTCCAGCGTACAGGCCTCGTTCCACTTCCATTTCCCGTCCGATCCGTAACCGGTTACGCCCTGTTCGTCATAAATGATTATCGTACCGCCGACGCCGGCTATGACGGGTTCGCCTTTCAGCTCGCACGCAACTTCCGTAATGGTCGGCGTCACGGCAATATTCCGTTCTATGCCCAGAAGATCAAGAAATTTTTCATATCCGCCCTTTGCGAAAAACACGATCAGCAAAACGGCTGCAATGACGGCGGCAATCAGGCCTAGGAGCCGCCTGCGCTTTCTTCTCTGCGCTGCACGGCGTTTGTCCATTTCTCCATGCGGTATGATCTTTGACCGTTTTTCGTGCTTTTCTTTTGTATCCGGCAAACTCTTCCCGACCTCTCCGATATGATCCTGTTTTTGATATTATACATTTTTCTTCCCTATCAGCGCAAGTACAATCATCAAAAATATTCCTGCGATGCCGAATATAGGATACAGCACATCCATAAGCTTTCCAAATGTAATATAAGTCGCAGGAATTGCGGCAAGGCCCAGAAGAATCCCCATTTTCCGTTCCGGCAAAAGGCCCGTAAAGAAAACGCATGTACTGGTTAATCCCGAAATCGCCGAGATGAACATCGTAATCAAAAGCACCGCATGGAAAACGAGACTTTCTTCCGCAAATAAAGCCAATACCGGCATTTCGTACCGATTCGGCGGAATACCGCCGTGTACCAGCGCGACCAGCACCGCCGCACCGGAAAGAAAAAGCATTGCGGCGCCAAGGATTGCGCCCCGGACGGCGGTTTTTCCGGATTCCAGCAGATGAAGGGAACGGCCGAGAACGCAAATAGAAGTCAGTACGTTGTATCCCGCATAGAGAATTGCTTTTACTGCAATTTGAAGCGGCTTGCATTCATAAGTGGCTGCCGCAGCAGCCCCGTCTCCGGTAAAGGAGCCCGCAAGCGCCGTTATTGCGATTGCAACCGCGAGGAGCGGCGCACAGATCCCACAGATCTTTACAAGCATGCCGAAGCCTTTATATAACACGATATATGCACAGACCGAAACGAGAAGGACGGCCGCCAGACTGCCGCCGCAGAGCTGCCGAATTCCTGCAAGCATGATAATATAAGCGGAATAGGCAAACAAGCCGCAGCAGATCGTAAGAAACGTCCCAAAGCCTTTTCCGCCCAGCGCGATATTCAGCGCATGCGGATCACGAAGTCCTCCGCGCAGTACTGTCAGAAGCGCCTTTGCGCCGCAAAACGCAATCAGAGCGCACGCTGCGAAAAGGCCGATCAATCCCGGGTATCCGAATCGCGCAAAATATGTCATTATTTCTCTGCCGGTAGCAAAGCCGGCGCCGATAATCGCAGAAAGATAAACGGCGCCGACAATAAACGCATTTTTGATCTGAAACAGCTTCTTTACAGATGTCGTTCCCTATAATGGTATGAAGCTTTGCCTTAATTCATTCCTGATAATGTTCTGAAATTTTCCAGCGTTCCAAGGATTCCGTAAGCTTCATTGGTCCCTGTGATCTGGCGGATATGATCGTAGCCTCCGCAATAGACGCCGTTCTCATAAAGGCTCATCGTCGTTTCATCTCTTCGGAAGCCTTCTACAAGAATCGTTTCCCCACTGCTGGTGTGATATTCAACTGCGATCAGACGTTCCCCTTTTGTCTCCGGCTCGGGAGCCAGCCCGACCAGATCGAGCGAATAAAGCGCCGTATTCATTCTTCGGAATGCCCGGATAATGGTATTGTCATCCGGAAGAGGCTCATCGTTAAAATACAGCTGTTCTCCGTCCTCCCAAATGTCGAAGCCCATCGTGTACGACTCATTAAATTCCCCGCACGTCACGTCGATTTTGATCAGTTCAAGCTCCGTGTACATTCTGTTGAAAATGGAAGGATTCATGTACTTGAGCTCCGTATCATCAAGGAAGGTGAGCGTAGAGGTCCCTACGGTGAAAACGTTGTTTTCTCCGCCGAAAATGCAATAATATGCATTTCCCGCCGGAACCTTATTGCCGAGGGACAGAGTCTGTGTCCCCTTGTTGTCCGTGAGCCGCAGAACATAATACGGATTTTCAAGACCGTATTTTGAAAGGTCCTGGCAGTCCCCCTCGATGTAATCCTCAGTATACAAGGAAGTCACCGCCGTAAGCACATCCTCGATATGCGAATCGTCGCCTTCTCTGTTCAGAGGGAATTCCATGGTCCACGTTCTGTTTTCATTAGACAAAACCGCAGAAAGAACCACAAATTGCTCTCCGGACTTTTGGATTTCTATTCCCTTGATTTTTCCTTCATCATTAAAATTAAAAATCTTTGTGTGAAGCAGATTTTCTTTCGTTATGATAATGGAATCTTTATACGTGCTGTTCATCAAATATACTTTATTCGTTTGTTCCACAACGGCAAAGCAGGACGACGTCCCCGGCTTCTGCATCCCGAAGCGCAGCGTATATTCCGTTCCATCCTTCAGCCGCACCTTGATATATTCGGTGCGTGAAATTTCATAGTTTCTTATGATTTCGTCGGTAATCTCACCCTCGTATACGAGGACCGCCATGCATTGCCTTATCGAGTTAAGTCCGGAGACGATTCCGGCCTCATAGAGCGCCAGATCCGGATAAGTCGTACAAGTCCAATCGTCGGAGGCGTCTCGTTCCAGCTTGATGTCGTCGACAATATTGCATTCATATGCACCGATTTCCGAAACGCTTTCGATATTAAAAATTTTCTCGCCCGATTGCTCTTCCGCGGTGGCGCCGGCGGGATCCTCATTCGTCTGATTTCGGTCGAGTACGGCAGATACAATGAAAAACCCCGCCGCTACCACCGCGATTATAATAAGGGATATGATCGTTGTTTTGTACTGCTTCATAGCTCGTTTCCTCCTGAACTTTACAGATGGCGCCGTTTCAGCCAGATTACCAGACCGACCGCAATTATAGCGACCGGATATATGATCACGGAAAAAGCAAAGATCCATTTGCTCTTGGCGCTGTCTACCGTAAGAACCGTCGTAGAATACTGTTTTGTTTCAATATTCAGCGATTCCATGGTGTCCTCTCCCAGCATCCAGTCGACGCTGTATAGGAACAAAAGCTCGGATGCGGTGTCGGAATATTGCTGAATATTTTCATCCGTAAGACCGAGGCTTGACCCCAAGACGACGACACGCGAATGTTCCCCGTTTCCGTAATACTCACCGCACGCAGCCAGCGTCGCGACTCCTACCGTTTCCGCGCCCGTCCCGTACGCAGTCGAAGTAGCGGTAGACGAGGTCTGAATCAGCGGAAACGATTCAAAATATCCGGCGGTGCTGAGCAGATTGATGCTTCTGGAATCATAGGAAAAGTATGTTCTGTTCAGAGGGTTCACAGAAAGCGGACCGTTGCTATGCGCAGACGCCGTAATGACCGACGGCTTTGCCGCCGCTGCGATCTGATAGGCCTCCTCGTCGGATACGATATCATTGTTGACGGATAAACCGTACAGCTCCGAAAGCAGGAGATTGAAGCGCTCCAGGCTCGTCGCCGTCATATCGGAATCGAATGCAAAAAACGCCATCCCGCCGTCATAAGAAAGCCACTGGTGCAGCATGTCGTATTCCAGCTCGGACAAATCCCGCTTCGGGCTCAGGAAAAGGATCGCTCCGGCATCCTCGGGGATCGCATCAACCTGGGACAGGTTGATTTCTTTTACAAGAATGTTCATGTTATCCAGATCTTCGAATATTTTACCAAAGTAAGACATGTCTTCTTCCTGCAGTCCGGTAGAAACGTACAGATTCGGGATCGTTTCCAGCGTCACATATTTGATCGCCGTGCTCACCCGGAGCTCCGTCTGATTGCCGGTGGCGTAAGTAACCGGTATAATATTGCTGATATATTGTGTAGACGTTTCAAACATATCGTTTGCCGCTATCCGTTTCGTGCGTTTTCCACTTTTAACGATATAGTCGCCTTCGGAATAGGCGGCTGCGCTCGCCTGGCCTACCGTCTCGTTGACGATATTCGGGTTGCTGTCCAGAGAAACATAGGAGACGCTGACATGTGAATACGCATCGTAAAGATCCAGAATCCGGATCACCTCTGCGCGCTGCGTATCCGCCATTCCTTTTACCCGATCGTAAAGCGCAATGATTTCAACGTCTTCATTGAGATTCTCCAGAATTTCCTCCGTTTCATCCGTAATGGAAAACTGCTCATTGGCCGTCAGATCCACAGACATCGGCAGCCGTTCCAGAATTACATTCACCACCACGAACACTACGATCGTAGCGACAATCAGCAAAACATACCCGATCCCGTAATTAACGCGTCTCTTTAATAAGCTGCCTGTTTTAGGAGCCGTATGTTCGTCCAGAGGATTTTCTTTTCTGTTTTTCTTAAGCATAGAGTTCCGTTCCTTTCAAAAGCAGGCGCTCAGTTCCAGCGTTTTCTTTCCAGATTGACATAGGTCATAAACACGAGCATCGCCGAAAACGAAATATAAAAGATCAGCGAAGCGAAATTAAAAGAGCCTACCGTGAAATCCTGATATCTTGCAAGCGGTGCGATCCACTGCAGCGCGGCGCCGAATCCCGTTCCCAAAGACGCGCCGATCGACTGCAGAAAATAGAAAATGATTAATGTAACGATTCCCGCTACCGCCGCCACCGCCTGGCTTTCCGTAAAAGAGGAGACAAACAGGCTGATTGCTAAGTAAGAGGCTCCCAATAAGAAGAACCCGATATAACTGCCCAAATCCTGCGCGGTCCCCAGCACGGCTCCTTCCTCCGCAAGGAATGCGATCAGCACGGGAAAGATAAACGTAAGCAGCGTCATGATCAGAAAAAGCGTAACGGAAGCAAGATATTTTCCGGTTACGATCTTCCACATCGGAACGGGGCACGTTCTGAGCAATACTTCCGTTCCGTTCTTCTTTTCATCCGACAGAAGCTTCATCGTAATAATCGGAACAATAAACGTCAGGAACACGCCTATGGAGCTCAGCGTTTGGGAAAACAGCGCTGAAGCGTTCAGAATATTGTTGATCCAGAACATCAGGCCTACGATCGCCATGAAAAATCCCATAATGCAATACGCTACGGGAGAGCGGAAATAAGAGGCCATCTCCCTTTTGTAAATCGTTAACATATAAAAACACGCACCTTTAATTTATTCCGCAGCAGGGACCTGTTCCTTGCTGACGATATCGATGAAGATTTCTTCCAGCGTCCGGCCGACCGGGCGCAGCTCGATTTCGGCCATATTCGCATGTGCCAGCGCATTGAACACGCCGCGCCGCACGTCGCTCTTCTTTTCGGATTCCACATTGAAAATAAACGCGTCCTTATCTACGCGCACAAAATCCACGCGGCGGACGCCGTCCACATTCTGCAGCACTTTTTGAATTTCGGATTTCCCGCTGCCTCCCACGACGCTGATCATAAATTTGCTGACGGTGCCTTCGGCCGCCGTAAAATCGGAAACGGAACCCGACGCCGCCAATTTTCCTTTATTGATTACGGCTACCGTGCTGCAGACGGCGTTAACCTCCTGCAGAATATGCGTGCTCAGTATGATCGTATGCTCATGGCGGAGCGCCCCGATCAGCTTCCGGATTTCAATGATCTGCTTCGGATCCAGTCCTACGGTAGGCTCGTCCAGAACCAAAACCTGAGGGTTTCCGACGAGCGCCTGCGCAACGCCGACTCTTTGCTTATACCCTTTTGACAAATTCTTGATCAGCCGGTCCCTCATGTCGCCGATTTTGACGAGATACAGAATTTCGTCCAGCTGGCGCCTGCGCTGTTTCAGGGGAACGCTTTTTAAATCGCAGATAAACCGCAAATACTCGTTTACCGTCATGTCGTAATAAAGAGGCGGCTGCTCCGGCAGATATCCGATCAGACGCTTCGCCTCCCGCGGCGAATCCATGATATCGTATCCGCCGACCGAAACTGAACCCGACGTGGCGGAAATATATCCCGTCAATATATTCATGGTGGTGGACTTTCCCGCGCCGTTCGGCCCCAGAAATCCCAGGATCTCTCCTTTTTTGATTGTAAGCGAAATATCGTCGACAGCCCGTATCTGCCCGTACCGTTTCGTGAGATTTTTTATCTCAATCATCCAACCGACCTCCGAAATCCATGCATTTTTCGCATTTATAGCGCAACGCCGCGCGAATAATTATTTTAAAGTATATAAAAGTATCTTGTATTGCGCATGTCGTCGGAAGAAACATTTTTGAATATTCAATTAACTTTCGCTGAATTATATGCTTTTTTCTCCATGTTCCGTTCCGGATGATAGGTCGGCACGTTCCGTTTCAGGCATTCGATAATTGCTTCGTCGGACGAAGCGGCGAGCGCTTCCCGAAGCTCTTTTAATATTCTTTCAATTTCTTCCCAGGTCACGTGGGACGGACTGCCGATGAAAATTCCGTCGTGCGACGTTTCAGAAGTGCCCTCTTCATCCTGAAGCAGTTCTTCATACAGCTTTTCTCCCGGACGCAGCCCCGTAAACTCGATTTTCATATCGACGCCGGGCGTGTAGCCGGAAATTCGGATCATGTCCATCGCCAGATCTAAAATTTTAACGGGCTTTCCCATATCCAGCACGAAAATTTCTCCGCCCTTTGCCATAGAGCCGGCCTGGATCACGAGTCTCGCCGCTTCCGGAATCGTCATAAAAAAGCGCGTAATTTCCGGGTGCGTGACGGTCACGGGGCCGCCGTTTGCAATCTGACGCTTGAACAAAGGAACGACGCTGCCATTGCTGTTCAGCACGTTTCCAAAGCGCACCGCAACGAAACGCGTCTGACTTTTCTGCGCATATGCCTGGACAACCAGCTCCGCAAGGCGCTTTGTCGTACCCATAACATTGGTAGGATTGACGGCCTTGTCCGTGGAAATCAGGACAAACGTTCCGACATGGTTCAAATCCGCTGCTTTTGCAACGTTATACGTTCCGAATACGTTGTTCTTGACAGCCTCTCCCGGTGCCTCCTCCATAAACGGAACATGCTTATGCGCCGCCGCATGGAAAATTACATCCGGCCGTTCCTGCGCGCAGATCCCGTTGATGCGTTCGAAATCGCGCACCGAGCCGATATAAGAAACGATTTCCATTTCCTGGTCGAGATGCAGATTGATCGTCAGCTCGCTGATCAGATCGTACATGTTATTCTCATAAATATCAAACAGAACAAGGCGGCGCGGCCGGAATCTGGAAATCTGGCGGCAAAGCTCGGAGCCGATGGAACCGCCGGCTCCCGTAACAAGGATCGTCCTTCCGCAGATATATCCGCTTACGTCCTCTATATTGATATTTTTTTCTTTCCGGCCGAGCAGATCGTTGACGTCGATGTTCCGAAGATTCCGGTACAGGCTTTCCTCTTCGATCACCAGATCATATAGCAGCGGCAGGATTTTCAGCCGGCATCCCAGAGATTTGCAGCGGTTGACCATTTCCGCCTGATGCTCGCCGGAAGCCGACGGAACAGCGATAATAATAGTTTTAATGGCGTAATCGTTGACGATCCTCTGAAGACTGCTTCCCGGGCCGTATATTTTCAGACCGTTCAGCCGGCCGCCGGCTTTCTGCGGATCATCGTCGTAGTAGCAGCAGACACGCATTCCCAGCTCCGGATTCCGTGCAAATTCTTTGTACAGCGTGCTTCCGGCCTGCCCCGCTCCGTATATCATAACGTTTTGACACGTTTTATTATGATTTCTTTTATTTTTCACCTGATACCGCAAGATAATGGCTGCACGCGGCGCGCAGCGCACGAAGCAGGAGCCCAGCAGAATGAGCGCCGATGCCATCAGCACCACGCCGTAGTGAAAGGACGGCAGCCTGTCCTTCAGAACGCCGGCGAAGAAAAAGTTTATGGCTAACGACAGGACCATTGAAGACAGGTTGGCAAAAAAAATGGTGAAAAGATCTGGAAACGAGATCTGGCGGAGCGAAATATTATACATATCGAACAAAAAATATACGATTAAATATACAGCGGCCAGCGCACAGATCAGCGGCAGACAGCGGATCAGCTCCGGCGCGGAAGCAGGAGCGTTCAGATCCCAGAATAGAAAACAAAGCGTATAACTTGTAAAAATTACAATGAGATCGATCGGAATCAGCAAAAGATATTTTAATTTAACGCGCAAGAGAATCATGCCCCCCTATTCATACATGCGAGAAATATTATACAGATTTGGTTTTCCTGTGTCAATCTTCACTTCATGTTTTGCTCATTTTCATTACAAGATTGTGGGGCAGCAGCTTCGCGAGCACTCTGTAAAATTTATAAAACAGCCGCGGCGTGTAAACGCATTTTCCCTTTTTGGCTCGTTTGATCGACCGAACCGCTACCATCTCCGGATCGCAGTACGGCAGCGTTTCGAAGGTTTTCGATTTTCCGCCGCTGATTCCTGCAATGTCTAAAAACTCTGTGCGCATCGGGCTCGGGCAAACTGCGAGCACATTAATGCCCTTCGGCTTAAGCTCCACATGCAATCCTTTTGTAAAGCTTAGAGCATATGCTTTAGTCGAACTGTATACCGTCATTCTCGGGTTCGGCGCAAAGGAGGCGATGGAGCAGGTATTAATAATATAGCTGCCGGCGCTCATGTGTTTTACGGTAACTGCAGCCACTGCGGTCAGCGCGCGGACGTTCAGATCCGTCATCCGGATCTGTCCCTCCGGCGGCATATCTGCCACGTTGCCAAGAACGCCGCAGCCCGCGTTGTTAATCAACACGCGGACGTCGGCCTCCTCGGTGCGGAGCAGCTCTTCCAGTTTTTCATAGGCCGCCGTCTCCGTAAGATCCATCGAAATCGGGCGGATCTTTTCCGCGGCTGCGCCGCATTCTGAGGCAGCCTCCGAAAGCTTTTCCAGCCTTCTTGCAATAATCCAGATTTCGTCAAGCTCCGGCGCGTCCGGCAGCAGCGCCTTCAGAAATTCCTTTCCCAGTCCGGACGATGCGCCCGTTATGATTGCAATTCTTTTTGCCATTTTCGTTTTTCCTCCGCACGATCCGTTATAAAATAAATTTCAGTCCGTCCAATATTTCCGGCACGCGGCCGTCGGAGGCCGCAAGCTCGGGGCGCTCTGCACACAGCGCGGTAAACCGTTCTGCGGCGCAGCGCGCGTCGGCATATTCGCTGAGTCCGTCATTTCCGGCCTCCGGGTGGAGCAATCCCGTAAAAATATCGCAGATTCCGTGAAAAAGCTCCCGTTCCTCTGCCGTGGAGAAACGGCCCTCTCGCAGCTCCGAGAGCACATCGGCCATTTTTCCTTTTGTTGCGCAAACGTTCGATAGATAGGATAAGCCTACGGTATTTTCGCAGCCATGCTTGATTGCCCACAAGCAAGTGGCAGGATCCGAATAATCCAGCTCGTAAAGAACGGAAATTTTGCCCCAGCCATGTACGTGCTCGGCCAGCTCGAGCAGATAAGCGCCGCGCGCAGGCGGCTCCAGCAGCCGAACCGCAGTTCCCGCCGCGTACAAGGTAAATTCATTATGAAGCCCCAAAGGCTTTACCAGCTCCGCATCGTCCGGATTCCCGCAGATTCCGAGCAGCGCGATTCCAATCTTAACCGGCTCGCGTTTGTCTCCGTGAAGCGCCAGATCCAGCGCCAGACGGCGCAGCGCTTCTTTTTTCTCGGATGAGGAAACAAGCCCAATCGCCACGCAGATGGAGCAAAGCGGATCCGCCAGGGAAATTGCGGAATATTTTGACAGCAATTTTTCCAGCTTTGCCAAACGTGCCTTCGAAGGCCGAAGCGCCTGCCTCCTGACGGCTCCGGCGATCCGGTAATTAATCAGCAAATGCTGCTTGATCCGCATATCTGTCCGCAGAAGGATCCCTTCAAATGCGCCCGGCACCCAGACCTCATCCGCGCGAAGATACAGATCCCCGCTGTCGGGCAAGGGGCAGCTGCCCGACGCGGTGTCCTCCGGATTTTTCTCTTTCAGAAATTCGTAGATGCTCATGCCTTCGCCCCGTCATCTGAGGCTTGCGCCGAATTTGGTTTCCAGGCCGTTCAAAATTTTCTTCATATATTTATTGACATCCTCGTCCGTAAGCGTTTTTGTCGAATCCCGGAAAGAAAGCGCATAGGCAAGGCTTTTCTTGCCCTCGGGCACCTGCGCGCCGATATAACAGTCGAACAGGGAGCAGCTTTCCAGCGCTTTTCCGCCGCGTTCGCGGATCATGCGCTCCACGTGTCCTGCCGGAACATCCCGGTCCAGAACGACCGCAAGGTCTCTCGTAACGGCAGGGAATTTGGGAAGCTCCTTGTTTTTCGGCACATCCGGAACGTGCGCGGCGAGCAGCTCCGTTTCAAGCATTGCCGCGAAGGTATTTTCCGGGCAGCCCCAATTCCGCGCCGTCTCAGGGTGCAGCTGTCCGAGGACGCCGGCTTCTTTCCCGCCGATCAGCAAGCGCGCCGTACGGCCAGGATGCAGATACGGAATGCTTTTTTCCGGTTCAAATTCATATTTTTCGATTTTCAGCGCATTCAAAAGCGTCTCTACGTCGCCCTTGAAGGAGAAGAAATCGGCTTTTCCGTCTTTTGCATATCCGCCGAACGTAAGAAGCTCTCGGTGTTCCGGCAGTTCATACGGATATTTGTCCGTTTTCAGATATACATAGGAAATTTCAAACAGAGCGGCCTCCTCTACGCGGTGTGCGTAATTATTTGCCAGCGAATCCAAAAGGGAGGGCAGCATCGTCGTCCGCATAATGCTGTAATCTTCTCCCAGCGGATTTTGAATCACTACGGCATCTCTCAGAGGACTGTCCTCCGGCACGCCCAGCTTCTCGAATACGGTCGGGCTGGTAAAAGAGAACGTCAGCATCTCATGATAGCCGAGACCGGTCATCAGCCTCCGGACGCGGTCCTGAATTTTTTGACGGCGGTTCCTGTGCCCCAGCGTGGTGGAGCAGCCGGTGAGGAGACGTGATTCTATTTTATTATATCCGTAAAATCTTGCGATTTCTTCCGCAATGTCCGCGCTGCAAAGCAGATCTCCGCGAAAGCTCGGCGCAGTAACGTAGCCTTCTTCGAAATGGGGCTGGCACGCAAGCGCCGTAAGAATGCTTTCCATTTCCTGCTGCGTCGCGGAGATGCCGATAAACGCATTAATTGCTTCTACGCTGCAGGGAATCCGGCGTTCCTCCGCTTTCCAGGCACATCGGTCGATTACGCCCTTGCAGACTTTCCCGGCGCCCAGCTCTTCGGTAAGCTGCGCGGCTCTGTCAAGCGCTTCGAGACACGTTACGGGATCGAGGCCCTTCTCGAAGCGAGAGGAGGACTCGGTGCGCAGGCCGACCTTTTTGGCCCCCTTGCGGACGGTAACGGCGTCAAATACTGCGGCCTCGAATACGATTTCGGTCGTATCCGGTTCAATCTCGGAATCGAGTCCGCCCATAATACCGGCAATTGCGCTGCCTCTCTGCGTATCCGCAATGACAAGCATGGACGCGTCCAGCGTCCGCTCCTGTCCGTCCAGCGTCGTCAGCTTCTCTGCATCCGCTGCGCGGCGCACGATAATTTTGTCTCCCTTGATGGTTCGTTTATCAAAGGCATGCATTGGCTGGCCGTATTCAAGCATGACGTAATTCGTGATATCAACAATGTTGTTGATGGAGCGCACGCCCGCCGCCTGCAGCCGTTCTCTCATCCATTTGGGAGAGGGGCCGATTTTGACGTCCTTTACGACTCTTGCCGCGTAGCGCGGGCAAAGCTCCGGAGCGCGTACCTCGACGTCCAGAACGTCCTCCGCGCGCACGGCGCATTCTTCTTTCACTTTGACTTCCGGCTTTTGGAAATGGCCGTTCATGGTAACCGCCGCCTCGCGCGCCAGCCCCAGAATGCTGAAGCAGTCGGCGCGGTTTGAGGTCACCTCGAAATCAATGACCGTCTCGTCGGCGCCAAGCGCAGGGATAATATCCGTTCCGATCAGCTTCTCGAAATCGGCCTCGCTGTAATCGCGAAATTCGCCGAGATCCTGTAAAATCATGATTCCGTCGTTGCTCCCGCCTTCATAATCATTGCAGTCCAAGCCAATCTCTTCAAAGGAGCACATCATCCCGTTCGATTCCAGGCCGCGGAGCTTTCCGGCCTTGATTATGCGGCCTCCCGCGATCGTCGAGCCGTCCAGCGCAGCCGGAACGTAAGCGCCTGCGCGCATGTTCTGCGCGCCTGTAATGATCTGGATCGGTTCGTCTGCACCGATATCCAGCTTGCAGACAAACAGGTGGTCCGAATTTTCATGTCTTCTGACCTCGAGGCATTTCGCCACGACCACCCGGTTGATTTCTTCCCCTTTCGATATTACTTCCTCCACCTTGGTGCCGGTCAGCGTCATTTCGCTTGCCAGCTCGTGGATTTCTTCTTTCGTATTTATCTTTAAGTCTGTGTAACTCAACAGCCATTTTAATGGTGCCAGCATTTTAAATTACCCCTTTCTCGATCTGATCAGAATTGCGCCAGGAAGCGCGTGTCTCCTTCGAAGAACTGCCGCATGTCCGTTACGCCGAAGCGTGCCATAGCCGTTCTTTCCACGCCGATTCCGAACGCGAAGCCGCTGTAAATCTCCGGATCGATGCCGCAGCGCCGCAGGACGTCGGGGTGTACCATGCCGCAGCCCAATACTTCAATCCAGCCTTCTCCTTTGCACATCCGGCAGCCCTTACCGCCGCACGTCCAGCAGGAAACGTCAACTTCCGCGCTCGGCTCTGTAAACGGAAAATGATGCGGCCGCAGACGGATTTTCGTTTCCGGTCCGAACATGTGCTTCGCGTAAACCTCGAGCGTTCCCTTGAGATCGCCCATCGTAACGCCCTTGTCTACCACCAGGCCTTCTATCTGGTGGAAAATCGGAGAGTGTGTCGCGTCTACGTTGTCCGCGCGGTATACCTTTCCGGGGCAAATGATTTTTATCGGAGGCTTCTGCTGTTCCATGACACGGATCTGCACCGAGGAGGTCTGCGTTCTGAGCAGCATTTTGTCCGTAATGTAAAAGGTGTCTTGTGTGTCCCGCGCCGGATGGCCTTCCGGGAGATTCAGCGCCTCGAAGTTATAATAGTCGAATTCAATTTCAGGGCCGTCGGCGATCTCATAGCCCATGCCGATGAACAGGTCCTTCATTTCGTCGCTGATTTGATGAATCGGATGCAGGGATCCTGTTCTTCTTGCCTTCCCGGGCATCGTCACGTCTACGGCTTCCTGCTCCAGCTTCAGCCGAAGAGCGGCGGCTTTCAGTTCCTCCGCTTTTTCTGCGATGCTTTGCTCTATATAGGCGCGCACCTGATTCACGAGCTGTCCGGCGGCAGGCCGTTCCTCCGGGCTCAGCTGCCCCATTCCCTTCAGAAGCGCCGTCAGCGCGCCCTTCTTTCCCAGATACGCCACTTTCAGCTCATCCAGCCTGTCCAAACCGGACACCGATGCGATCCGCGTTTCAAACTCTTTTTGAATGGTATCCAATTGATCCTTCATATAATATTAATCCTCCTTATTTACCGAAAACGTTTTTGTAATACCTGCCTGTCTGGCCCTGCAGGAGCCGGAGGCATTGCGCAGCATTCGGATCCTTGCAGCCCGACCAATATTGGTACATCAGGTAGCCCTCTTCCGCACACATTTCGTCATGCAGCGGAAAATAATTGGCCGCCAGGAACTGCGCGTATTTTACAAGGCGGAATTCGCCGTAAATATGCATCGTCTCTCCGGGCAAATGCGTAACGGCTACGCTGCGTCCGTTCCTTACGGCGTCGATGACGCCGCTGCCGCACGCTTCGTCTGCGAATACGATAGTATAATACCAGCCAAACAGCTCATCGCCCTCCGTGGAATGAGCGTCGCTGACGCCGACGATGCCCCGCCGGTTTCCTTCCCAGTACGATTGCAGGAAGCGGGCAATTTCCAGGTCGTTGCTGAACGTCTGCTCTTTGTAATAGCCTCCGACCAGCTCCTCCGCATCCTGCGGCGTATGACGGAACAGATACTCGTTGACCTCTTTCAGATCCTGGCAGCCCTCCGGGATATACCAGAACGGGTGGCAGAAAATACCAAGACCGCCGTTTTCGCGAATCTTACGGAAGCACCAGATGCAGGAAGCGCAGATTTCGCGCCCCATTCCGGAAACCTCCTGCAGGCTTTTTTCCGTACGCAGGATTTCCTGCACCTCCTCGGCATATTCCGCCGGATGCTCACGCATATAATCATTAATGCTGATTTTGGCGCCGAAGTTGATCATATGGACATTATTGCCCTCCGGATGCACCTCTTCCCCGGGCATCATGATCAAATCCACCGGCACGCCTTCGTATGCCGCGATGGCTTCCAGCGACGGAGCATACAGTCTGTGATCCGTAAGCGCCATAAAATCGAAGCCGATCTTGCGGCACATGGCCGGGACGTGCGGCGCGTAATCCGCGCCGTCCGAATTGTTGCTGTGCATATGAAAATCGCCCTTCATGGGCACCTTTCCGAAAAGATCCGGCGCAAGAGAATAAATGGAAAATCGGAGGTTCTTTGTGACGTCGATCCCTTCAATATCCACGTAATGCTCCTGTTCTCCGTAAAAGCGCTGTGTAAAGGTAATCGACCGGGCGGCAGCGACGACTTCCTGCTCGCGCCACAGCGGCGTGGAAAGATTGTCGCTCCTGTCAACCGCAAAATACCGAAGGCGGTATCTTTTGCCGTCCTGGAACCCGTTTTTGGGATCAAGGCTCTGAATCGTAACCGTCGTTTCCTGATCGGCCGGCACAATCTGCGGCGTAACCCTGAAATATCGGACCGTTTCTTTGACAGCCATACAAATTTCCTCCGTTTTTCATTCTTTGATTGGAGTCTGATGCCGTAAATATGCATACGACTTTTATGATACATTTTTAACAGAATGATTGCAAGATAAAATTCCTTAGATTCTGGCAATTTTCGTATTATTTCCTGTAATAGGAAGGATTCATGAACGATTCTTGCCTTTGCATTACAATATTTCGCTCCGCCCGGCGAAGAAGGCGCCTGCAAAATAAAAAATTTTATGCTTGCTCCGGCAGGAATATTTTTCATGGATCGCGGCAATAATACCCATAAACCAATTTACTGTGAAAGGAAGCTTCATACATGAAAGATAAGATTCTCGAATTTTTCAAATCCAAAGGTTATATCTTTATCGCGCTGATCTGTCTCGCCGCTGTGATCGCGGCCGGCGTTTCGATCATTAATCTCAGCAATGAAGAAGCGGACGAGCCCGTTGCCGCGTACCGCACGCCGTCGGGAGACCGCTCTGACGTTTCGACGCCTACGAAAAATCCGAACGGCTCGAATCCGCAGTCCACAATTGCATCGAAGCCGATCGACGACAACGAGAATAACAACAATGAAAACAACGAGGAACCCGGTACCATTTCCATCGTAAAGCCTGTGGAAGGAGAGCTTCAAACAGAGTTTGCCGCGAAAAAACTCGTATTCAATGCGACGCTGCAGGAATGGCGCACCCATTCCGGCGTTGACATCGCTGCAAATGTCGGAACGGAAATCAAAGCCGCTGCAAACGGCAAAATATCCGCGGTCAAATCAGATCCGAGATACGGTCTTACGGTCGTGATCGATCACGATATCAACGAAAAAACCTTTACCACAATTTACTGCGGCCTGCAAAGCACGGCGGACGGCCTGCTTCCCGGGAATGAAGTAAAATCCGGCGACGTGATCGGAACCGTGGGAGAGGACATCTTCTGTGAAAAAGCGCAGGGAGCGCATCTCCATTTTGAACTGATCGAAAACAATATTCCATTAGATCCCACGGAATATTGGGGATAAAAACAACGCAAGCAGGTCAGGAACTTATAATAAAGCGTGTGTCCTCTGCGGTGCAGGCGGAATCATCGCAGGCGTTGTGATTATCGCACTAATAATTATTATAGTTCTATATAATATGAACTGTACTAAGTACAAAGAATAATTTGTTTCAGCGATGGCAGACATTTTTGCTTGCCATCGTTTTTTTGTCAGGTATCTGAGTTTTTGTTTCAAAAATATTTTTACTCTCTTCTTGGGGCCTGAGTAAAAATCTCATGCCCCACTAATTTTTTACTTTACCATGGCCAACCGAGTAAAAATATCCACAAGACTTTCTGTTTTCTGCCGACTGAAATATTTTTACTCTCTTCTTGGGGCCTGAGTAAAAATCTCACGACTTCA
The DNA here is from genome assembly GCA_904420095.1 of uncultured Clostridia bacterium. Classification (GTDB taxonomy): domain Bacteria; phylum Bacillota; class Clostridia; order UBA1212; family UBA1255; genus Egerieisoma; species Egerieisoma faecipullorum. The sequence continues at coordinate 14,413 of CAJFUB010000020.1, read as the reverse complement.
CTAATTTTTTTACTTCGTCTTTTCGTCTCGGAGCGCCGTACATTCGCTTATAAGCCTTCCGTCTTTCATAACGATCTGCCGTCTGCATTTTGCCGCAAGCGCCGGATTGTGTGTAACAATTACAACCGTTTTTCCCATTTCATTCAGCTTTATCAGAATTTCCGCCACAGCGTCCGCGCTTTGACTGTCCAGAGAGCCGGTCGGTTCGTCTGCCAGGATGATCTGCGGATCATTCGCCAGCGCTCTGGCGATCGCCACGCGCTGCCGCTCTCCGCCGGACATGCATTTTACCTGCTTTTTGAAATGCGTTTCGGGCAGGCCGACTTTGCGGAGCATTTCTTCGGCAGTTTTCCGGATACGGGAAACTTTCGTTTTACTAAAGTACATCGGAAGCGATACGTTATAGAGCGCTGTTTCATTATTCAGCAATTCATATTCCTGGAAAACGAATCCGATGCTTCTGTTCCGAAGCTCCGCCTTCCTTCTGTCGCTCAGCTTTCCCACGTTTTCGTTCTGGAAAAAATACTCGCCCGCGTCGTAGGTGTCCAGCAGGCCAATCAGATTCAGCAGCGTCGTCTTCCCTGATCCGGAGGCTCCCGTAACGGCAATCAATTCCCCCTCCCGGATTTCAAAAGAAATCTCATGCAGCGCCGTATACCTTTCTTTTCCCAGCGGATAGCTTTTTATTATATTATGAAAAGAAATGAGATTCATAGCTCGGCCTCCTTCGTTTTCAGAGCAATAATCGATTTCCGGCGGTAGAACAGCGCGGCAGAAAGCAGCGCGATTGCAGAAATCATCAGAAAATACAAAAACAATACGATAAAGTCAAGGGCAGAACACGCACTGCAGCAGACGATCACAAGATTTACTGCAAGAGGGAGAAAACAGAGAAGCCCGATCGCTCCCCAAATCAAAAAATAACTTTTTATTTTACTAAGCCCCAGAATATAATATATCATAAAAGTTCTGCTTTTCATATGAATAAACAGCACCGTCAAAGAAACGGAAAGTAAGAAAGACAGCGTCAGCGCCAGCAGCGGAAGCGGCAAAGCGCTGCTGAGGTTTTCCTGCGTGATTTTTTCCGAGTCTTTCAGAATGGCTTCATATGTTTTGTAGAAGTACCCGTTTTCCTGCAGCGCATCGAAGACAGCCGCCTGCCCGCCCTCTGCCTGCGCATCAAATACAAGGATCCCGTTTGGATAAAGCTCCGTTTCAGTAAGTCCCAGACGTTCTGTAAGCGTACCGTTGTCAAGCAAAATAACGCCATCTATTTGTTGGAATATGTTATAGATCGAGATCCCGCTGCCTCCAATATGAAAGTAGGGTAAATAAGCGTCTTCTTGCGATAATATTTCCGCAATGGATACATCCAGCTGATGACTTCCGCTTTTGTTTCTGACGGTCAGCTGAATCTCATTTCCCTTTTTGGGACTTTCCCGCAGCTTTCCGGAAAGAACGGCCCTCGTACTTTCCGAAGCGTCATAATCCAGCTTGCAGACGGAGGAAACCAGTTCTTCATTCATAACAAAAACAGGAAGCTCTTCCCCGCCCATCTCGGCGCTGCCGGCCGCATAACACTGAAACAAATATTTTATATTTTGATCCGCGGTAAAATCAGGCAGCTTTTTTATGGCTGCATCCGGATCATACATGCTTCCCGCTTCATAATAGTAAATGGAATGCTCGATTCCGGGGATCCGGTGATACGCCCTTTGTATCGATACGGTATCCGCCAAAGTATTCGACAAAAACAAAAGACTCAGCTGTGCGATGAAGAAAACACCGGCAAGCAGCGCAGAATTTAATTTAATTTTATGATAAAATTTTAATATGAGCATAAATGCTGTTTTCATAGAGCGATCGTCCTTTTCATGTCATTTGATTTTCTTTTAAAATCGTCGTATATGATTTTTTGAAAAAAGAAATCACAAAAGGCAGACTTACAATAAAAACAGAGACGATTTCAATCAGATTGATTACGACGTAATCCACGAATTCCATCTTACTTCCAGGTAAATTCATGATTTTATGAAACGCATCTTTTGTGACAAAATGCAGGAGGGAGGAAAAAATCATCGTGAGCGATACGTAAAAGATTCTTTCGATGTATAAAATAAGAAAAATGGTACTGCGCTCCGCGCCTAAAATCCCATAAAGAATATAGGATTTTTTTGTTTTATCTGAGATAAACTGCAGCAGGAAAAGAAAAGAAAAATTTATAACAATAAATATAATCGTAAAGCCGGCGCGTTCCAGCACCGCCTGCTTCATTTCCTGTTCGGCCGAATTATAAAAGGAAATCATATTAATATTACTGTCGTCTATTGCATGAAGCATCTCCTCCTGCTCTTTCGCCGTAAGTTTATTCTTTACGATATAAGTAAAACGATGAACGTCCAGATTCAATTCTTGATACGTACGAAACGGAATGTAAAATAAATTTTCCTGCGGCGTGTCAAGCACTCCGACAACCAGATATTGATCGTCTGCCGATAATGAGATCCGGTCGCCGAGCTTTCCCAGATTGGGAGAGACAATCGCGCTTTTTACATCGCCCGTTAATTCTGTTTCCGTAAAATTGCGCCGTCCCGCCGCAAGAAGAAGATTCTCGGGCAGTTCAGACGTTTCGGAGGAGCGGATCCTGAAAAAATTCTCTTCCGTCTCAAAAAGAGATTCATATATGTAAAATCTGCTGTTGCCAACGTAATTTATGCTTTTTAATTTCTGTACATTCTCAAATTTTTCAGGATTTTTATAATCAATCATATACGTGCATTTTGCTAAGTTCTCGCTTCTTTTTTCAAGGATATGGATATTAAACGCTCCGTATAAAAAGCAGACGATATAATTGATTACGATCAACGAAACGATATAAAGACTGAATATAGCCTTGCAATGCGCTATATTCAGTCTGATTTGATGAATTAGGACGGTAATGATTTTCCTCATGCGAAAAATTCCTTATAATTTATCCGACAACAAGTCCTTCTTCAGACATATATTATAGATACGGCCGCCGCGGATCAGCCTGAGCCTTATGGTCTTATACTGTTAATACTGTATCACCATTATAAATATATAAATCAATACCGTCAATATCGTTTTTCACGCGAATAAGCCTTTCAGCTTTACAATCACGTCGGCAAGCAGCTCCGTTGTGTTCAGGCCCTCCACGCCCGCAACAAGATTCCCGCATTTATTGACGGGAATCAGGATTTTAGCGGCAGGACTGCGTCCGACCGAGACGGCCATTTCAGCCGTCACCTCGCCGATCAGCGCATCCGCAATGACAATGCCGAGCGGACCTATGATGACGTCTGCGCTCCGTGATGCGACAGCCACGGGGTTTTCGCCCGTAGCGGCAAAATCCGCGCCGGCCTTCAGCATTGCGGCGGTCGCAATGCTGTTTGTCCCGACCGCGGTGATCGAAATCGAATATTCAGGCAAACGGTCCCGGATCATCGAAATCACCTGGGAGCCGATTTTCCCGCCTTGTCCATCAATGATTAAAATTTCCCACGTTTTCATCGTCTTATTTTACTGCGGCAAGCCAGGGCTTTTCCGCAAAGAGGCAGAGGAGCCGGAAGAATTCGAGAACGGATTCCTCCTTCGGTTCCTCGGTGTAAAAGGCAAGCGTCAGACTGCCGCCGCTCAGCGTAAGCTGCGGCTCCGGAGATGGAAGCAGGCAAAAATTCAGCGCGCCGTTTTCCGGGATTCTTATGCAGGGCTCCGCGCTGCAGGAAAGGCCCGTCTGTTCCGCCGCTTTCTGATAGGCAAGCCGGAGGATCGTCTCCGGGGATACCGCTTCGTCCCGGAAAAGAGATATCTGCGCGGAAAGAATACACGGCGCGGCTCCGGAAATCGGTCCGCCGGCGCCGCGCATATGCGCAAGCACGTCCCGCTCTATAATCAGCCCGTCCGGACCCGAGGGCACAATACCGCGCAGATCGACGCCGTGCTCAGCGGCGGTCGTTTTCGCACGCGGCGTAGCGAAGAGGCGTTCCGCCCGTTTTGCGGGCGCTTTCGGCTGTTCCGCGCGAGGCTCTGCGGGGACGGCGGCGGGCACCTCGTTTTCCGGAGCAGCCGGAACCGGCGCCTCCGGTATGGAATCTCCCTCCTCGCCCACATAGGCAATCACCGTTGTAATCGGGACTGTGGAGCCTTCCGGGTACAATATTTTCAGAAGCGTTCCCGAATATGCCGCATCGATGGTAATCACGAGCTTATCCGTCTCCATTTCAAAGAGCGGCTCTCCTGCCCGAATCCTGTCGCCCTCCTTATGCAGCCATCGGGTAATAAAGCCCTCCGTCATCTGAAGCCCCTGTTTTGGCAAAATAATGTTCTGAATCAAAATCGATCGACCTCCCCGCGTTCCTTACGCTTGATACAGCGCCCTTTTGCAGGCCGCATAAATATCGGACTCCTGGGGAACGACGGCGTTTTCCAGGCCAAGGTTAAACGGGAGCGGGCAGGACTTCGCGCCCAGCCGCAGGATCGGACTGTCGAGATACCGGAACGTCCGCTCAGAAAGCTCGGCCGCAATTTCGGCGCCGACGCCGCCTGTGCGGTGCGCTTCATGCACAACAACGGCGCGCCCTGTTTTTTCCACGGAGGCCGCCATGGCGTCCCAGTCCATCGGCACGAGCGTACGCGGATCGATTACCTCGGCAGAAATCCCCTCAGCCGCCAATTTTTCCGCTACATTTAAAGACTTCTGCACATACGTATGCGTAGCGATGATCGTCACGTCTGTTCCCTCGCGCAAAATCCGGGCCTTCCCGAACGGCACTGAAAAATCCGGGGAGTCATCAACCTCGCATTTTGATGTATATAAAGCCTTATGCTCAAAGAACATCACCGGATTGTCGTCACGGATCGCGGTCCGCAGCAGTCCCGCCGCATCGCTTGCGTCCGAAGGCATCGCAACCTTCAGACCGGGAAAATGCAGGAAAACGGCCTCCATTGACTGCGAATGCGTCGCCGCGTTGCCGCGCCCCACGCCCTGCTGTCCCCGGATGACAAGCGGGATGACGGCCTTCCCTCCGAAAATATATCTTGTTTTTGCAATTTGGTTGATAATCTGATCCATCGCAACCAGCGTAAAATCCATGTACATCAGTTCAATGATCGGACGCATTCCCGCGCACGCCGCGCCAAGCCCCGCGCCGCAGAAGCCTGCCTCGGAGATCGGCGTATTCCTTACGCGCTCAGGGCCGAATTCATCGATCAAGCCTCTGGTGCATCCGAAAATTCCGCCCTGCTCGGCAATATCCTCTCCCATGATAAAGACCTTTCCGTCGCGTCTCATTTCTTCGGCGATCACGTCTCTGATCGCCTGCGCGTATGATTTAATACTCATTAGAAACCGGCTCCTTCCGCTGATAAATTCGTGTCGTTGAATACGTCGTCCATTACATGGGCCGGATCCGGCTCCGGGCTCGACAGAGCGTATTCCGCCGCGGCCTCCGCATCGGCCCGCGCCTTTTTTTCGATCGCGTCAAGCTCGGCTTCGGACGCCAGATTCTTTTCCAGCATATAACCGCGCATATATTGAATCGGGCATCTCTGCTTCCAGGCCTCGACCTCTTCCCGCGTCCTGTATACGCAGGGATCTCCCGTCCAGTGCCCGAGCCAGCGGTAGGTTTTAAATTCCAGAAGCGTCGGTCCGCCGCCCGTTCTGGCCCGCTCGACCGCTCTGGCCGCCGCCGCCAAAACCTCCGGCGCCTTATTTCCGTCTACCGTTTCATACGGCATATCATAGGCAGCGCCGCGCACTGCGATATCTTTGACCGATGTGGACTGCCATTGCGGCACGGAGATGCCGTATCCGTTATTTTCACAGACAAATACGACGGGCAGCTTCCAGACGGAGGCCAGATTCATCGCCTCGTGAACAACGCCCTGGTTGGAGGCCCCATCCCCAAAGAAGGAAATCGCAACCGGCATTTTTCCCTCAGCCGCCAGATCGGAATGCTGCAGCTTCGACGCGAGCGCAGCGCCTACAGCGATCGGCACGCCGCCTCCTACAATGGCGTTCGCGCCGAGATTTCCGCGCTCCAAATCGGCGATATGCATGCTTCCGCCTTTTCCCTTGCAGTATCCCGTAGCTTTTCCCATCAGCTCCGCCATCGCGCGGTCAAGGCTCGCGCCTTTGGCGATGCAGTGGCCGTGGCCTCTGTGCGTGGAGGCGATATAATCCGCGTCGTCAAGCAGCGAGCAAACAGCGGCGGGAATCGCTTCCTCTCCGATGCAGAGATGCACGGAGCCGCGGAGCCGGTTCGCCTCGAACAGGCTGAGCGCTTTTTCCTCGAAGCATCGGATTTCATTCATTATCTGATAAATCCACAGAGCGCGCGCCCTGTCTAGTATTTCGTTTTTTTCCATTTCCCGATCTCCTTCCCCTCAAAATTCTAGGCCATGAGCTTTTTCAGGCAGGACACAATTTCCGCCGTGCTGTCGGCAATGACAGCGCCCGCTTCTGAAAGCGCCCTGATTTTGGAATCTGCGCTTCCCGTCCCGTCTGCAGAAACGATCGCGCCCGCATGACCCATGGAGCGGCCCTTCGGCGCGTTTTTCCCTGCGATCAGCGCTACGACCGGTTTTGAGATTCGTTCTTTCATCAAGGCGGCAGCCAGCTCTTCTTCATTTCCGCCGATCTCGCCGATCATGACGATCGCCTTCGTCTCCGGATCCTCTTCAAACAGCGGTAAAAGATCGGAAAAGGAGCTTCCGGCAATCATGTCGCCGCCGATCCCGACGCAGGTAGACTGCCCGATGCCGGCATTTGTCAGCATAAATACCGTTTCGTAGCAATTGGTTGCCGAGCGGGACATCAGTCCGACATGGCCCGGCAGGAAGATGCGATGCGCCATGAAGCCGGCCTTTGATTTTCCCGGGGAAATGACGCCGAACGAGTTCGGCCCGATGACGCGCGTTCCTTTCAGGCGGCCGTAATGATAAACGCGCATCATGTCCTGCACCGGGACATGCTCCGCAATCGTAATGACGAGCGGAAGCCCTGCGTCGATCGCCTCCAGCGCGCCGCTCATCATATGCATGGCAGGGACGAAAATCACCGACGCGTTTGCCCCGGTCTCCTCCGCCGCTTCACGCACCGTGTTGAATACCGGGACGCCGAGCACCGTTTGGCCGCCCTTCCCCGGAGTGACGCCGGCGACGACGTTCGTGCCGTATTCCAGCATCTGCTCGGTATGGAAGGTTCCCTCCCGGCCGGTAATCCCCTGAACAATCAGGCGCGTGTTCTTATCAACTAAAATACTCATTTCCGCCCGCCTCCTTTGCTGCCGTTTTTCTCTGCAGAGAGCACTGCGACGCCTTCCAGAAGGCTGTCTGCGTAAGTAACGCCGGGGATTCCGGAAATGATTTCGAGTCCCCTTGCCTTGTTTGTTCCTTCGAAGCGGAGGATGACAGGCTTCGTCAGATGTCCCGCCTCATACGCTCTTCTGATTCCTCCGGCGACCTCGTCGCACCGCGTGATCCCGCCGAATATATTAATAAACAAATGCCTCGTCCGTTCGTCGCTCAGGATGATCCGAACGGCCTCCTGAATCCGCTCCGCGGTAGCTCCGCCTCCCAGGTCGAGCACGGCGCGGACGCTCATCCCGTCCCGCGTGATCAGGTCGATACAGCTCATCAGCATGCCCGAGCCGTTCGACATAACGGCGATCTCTCCATCCTCTTCACAGGGAATATAGAGAAACCCGAAATTTTCCGCTTCCCTGCTCAGCGGGTGCTTGGGCATGGCGGCGGTATACTCCGCAAGCCACGGCTGACGCTTCACAGCGGAGTCGTCTACGGAAACCTTTCCGTCCAGCGCAAGCAGATGCGCCGCGCCGTCCTTCCGGCAGAGCGCAAGCGGATTCACCTCGCAAAGCAGGCAGTCGCTCTTGAGAAAAAGCGCGTACAGATTCCGCAGCAGAATACCGAGCTCCTTCTGAAGGTCTATACCGAACTCCGGATACACAAGCCTTATTTTATCTGCGATATATGCCGTATGGTAGGCCTCAATCCCGCCGAACGGATGGATCGGCGTTTTAAAAATCATCTCCGGCGTTTCTTTTGCAACCTGTTCGATTTCCACGCCGCCCAGGGGAGAAAATATGATCACAGGCCCCTTTGTCATGCGGTCCAGCAATATGGAAAGGTAAAATTCCTTTATGACCTCTGCCTTTTCCACGATCATAACGCTGTGTACCGTGTGCCCCTTGATATTCATGCCGATTATTTCCCGCGTGCGTTTTACCAGCTCCGTCTCATTCTCTGCAAATTTGATGCCGCCGGCTTTGCCGCGGCCGCCTGTCATTACCTGCGCTTTGACGACAACCGGATAGGCAAGCTCTGCGGCCGCCCGGATCAGCTCCGCGTCTCCGCGCGCGAGAGCCTCCTCTCCGATGTGCGCGAATTTCTGCACGGGAAGACCGCCCGCAGAGAAAAGCTCTTTTGCCTTGTATTCCATTAAATCCATAATGGGCGTTTCGCTCCTTTACTGAAAAATTTCTTCGTCCGAAGGCGCTTTGGCGTCCGGGATCTCATACGCGATTCTTGTAATGTTCATAAGATGCTTATAGCTGAAGTTTTCCGAAATGGAATTGTTCCCCCAGGAGCCGCAGCCGAGCGTTGTGGTCGGCGTCAGGCTGTTGAAGAAGCTGCCTCCGTTCATCGTGGAGCAGATCTGGTTCACGAGAACGCGGCATACCGTAACGTGATTTGCAGCATATTCAATGTGCTCTTTGTTGTGAGAATGGATCGCGATGGAATGGCCGCGTCCCTCTACGTCGAGATTTGCCTGCGCTACGGCCACGGCGTCTTCCCAGGTATCGTACGCATACGCGGAAATGACAGGGCACATTTTTTCTTTAGACAGGCAGTCGTCTTTGCCGCTGCCGTCTGCCCTGACCAGAAGCACCTTCGTATCCGCCGGCACCTCGAGCCCGGCCTCCTGCGCTACGCAAGCGGCGCTCTGCCCGACCAGCTTCTTGTTCATGGCATAGCCGCCCGTTTCCGTAACGGAAAACAGCGTGTCCCTGAGCCTGCGGACGTCCTCCGGCCGTTCGATATATGCGCATCCGTTTTCAATGAAAATCTCTATGATTTCCGCATAGTCCTCTTTCGGAACAATAATCGTCTGTTCGCCGGAGCAAATGATGCCGTTGTCGAAGCGGCGCCCTTCAATGATCTTCGGCGCGGCTTCTCTGTAATCGACGCCGCGGTCTATAATACACTGCACGTTGCCCGCGCCCACGCCGTATGCCGGCTTGCCGGAGGAATACGCCGCTTTTACCATCCCCATGCCGCCCGTCGCTACGACGACGTCGCATTTGCTCATTAATTCTGCGGAAAGCGCCGTAGACGGTTCTTCCACCAGCAGCACCAGATCGGCGGGCGCTCCGAGCGCTTCGATTTCCCTGCGAAATAGATCCGTAACGACTTTCGCGCATTTTTTTGCGCGCGGATGCGGCGCGAGGATGATGGCGTTCCTGCCTTTTATCGCATACATCGCGTTGCACATGGGAGTAACGATGGGATTGGTGCAAGGAGTAATGGCGGCGACAACGCCCATCGGACGTGCAACCTCCGTAATGCAGGTTCTGTCGTCCCGGCTGATTACGCCGACGGATTTTTTATCTTTGAGAAAATTCCAGATGATTCTTGCTTTTCCTTTATTTTTATTGATCTTGTCTTCATACAGGCCCATGCCGGATTCCTCGGCCGCCAGCTTCGCCAAAGGCTCGGCGTTCTCGTAAATCGTTTTCGCAAGGGCTTTCACGATCGCGTCTACGCTTTCCTGCGTTGCCGTTTTTTCAAATTCCGCCTGGGCGGCTCTGGCTCTGCGGACCAGTTCTGATATACTCTCCATTACAGTAATCCTTCTTTCTTTAAAATGTTTATTTTTGCTTTTTCGATATGTTCTTTCATTTCACGTGCCGCGGTCTCGGCGTCGCCGGCCTCGATGGCGTCGGCAATGCGTTCATGGTCCCGGAGCGTTTTTTCTCCCTGGCCGGAGATTGTCAGCGTGGCGTATCTGCCGGAGTTCAGGATATCGCAGCATTGCTCCAGGATCATACACATGGCATTGTTCCCGGCGGCTTTTGCAACGGCTGCATGAAAGTCGCTGTCCCCTCCGACGCCGAGCCCGCCCGCGCGGATTTCCGCCTCCATCCCGGCGAGCGAGGAGCGGATCGCTTTCATGTCCTCCGCAGAGCAGCGCTCCGCTGCAAGCCGTGCCGTTTCGCATTCGATTACACGCCGGACCTCAAGAAATTCAATCTGCGTGCGGCTGCTCACCCGGCTTATGTAATTGCCTCCGCCCTGTACGGAATGGATATACCCCCATGCCGCAAGACGTTTTAGCGCTTCCCGCACTGTCGTGCGCGAGACGCCAAGCAAAGCGGCAAGCTCGCGTTCGGGCGGCAGGCGATCGCCTTCAACATACCGGTTTTCATGAATCATTCGTATCACCGAGGACGCTGTAGCTTCCGCCATATTCATGGGCGAATCCTCACAAGCGCCTTGATCCGCTCTCCGCTTGTCTCGGCGGATCTGGCAAAAAACGCGGGAACTTCTGCGAGCTCCATCCGATGCGTAATCATGCCCTCGACCGGCAGACCCTTCGCAAGATATTCCGCAGCCTCCGGGACCAGGCCGAATTCGCCCATGACGCCTTTCACGGTCAATTCCTTTGACACAAGCGTATCGATCGGGAATGCGTCAAGCGTTCGTTCGTAAAATGCAAGCAGCGCTACCGTGCCGCGTTTCGAGGCGATCCGCATTGCTTCCTCTACGGTTTTGGGCCCGCCGGAGGATTCAATGACAAAGTCGGCGCCTTTCCCTGCCGTAATCTCTCGGAGTCTTTCCTCTGCGTTTTCCTTTGTGGAATTGACGACGTGCGTCGCCCCGCATTTCAGCGCGGCTTCCAGCTTAAAATCCTTTCTGCCGATTACAATAACCTGCTTTGCTCCCTTAACGCTTGCCAGCGCGGCGGCTCCCAGCGCAATGGAGCCGGTGCCGATCACGGCTACGGTCGTATCCGGGCGGATTTCGTATTTTTTCACCGCCCCGAGCGCAATGGACAAGGGCTCCGCAAGCGCTGCCTCTTCCAGGCTTACAGAGTCGGCCAGGGGATAGGTATGGCATTCCGGCATGTACATATATTCTGCATAGCATCCGTCCCAGCAGTTAATGGTTCCTACCGACATGATCTCGGTGCAGCCGAATCGGTCCCCGCATTTGCAGTTGTCGCATTCCCCGCAGGAAACGCCGTTGTCCGTGATAACTCTGTCGCCCTTTTTGAATTTTGTGACGCTTTCGCCGACCTCTTCCACGATTCCGGACCACTCATGCCCGACGCGGCAGGGATATCTGATCTCTCCGCTTTTCACGAAGCTGCTTTCTCCGGTGTAAATCGCCAGATCCGTTGCGCAGATTCCCGTCCATGCAACGCGGACAAGAACCTCGTCTCTTTTGAGCGGGCGCATCGGGACGTCTTCGATCCGCATGTCCCTCGGTCCGTATACGGTAACCGCTTTCATGGTTTTCTCCAAATCAGCACTCCCCTTTCAGCATTTTTCGATTTCGCCGCGGTACGGCATTGCGGGAGACGTTCCCCGGCGCGTTACCGAGAGCGCCGCCAGCGCATTTGCAAACGAAACGGCGTCGCGGACGCTTTTCCCTTCTGCAAGCGCTGCGCAGAAGCCTCCGTTGAACGCGTCGCCGGCCCCCGTCGTATCAACGGCCTTCACGCGGAAGGCTGGTACGATTCCCTGAAACTCCTTCGTTTTGGCATAAACGCCTATTTTCCCCAGAGTTATGATGACGTTTTTCACGCCCTTATCCAGCAGCCGGTCAGCGGCCCGTTCCGCAGTCTGCTCATCGGTAACCCGAATGCCGGTGTAAAATTCGGCTTCCGTCTCATTTGGAGTAAAATAATCGATCTCTCCGAAAAGCGCCTCGTCGATTTCCCCCGCGGGAGCCGGATTCAGCACGACGGTTTTTCCATACCTGCGAGCCAGCCGGATGGATTCCAACACAGAAATCTGGCTTGCTTCAAGCTGCGTAAGCAAAACGTCGCACTCCTGAAATTCCGCCTCCGCCTGATCGATCTCTTCTTTTGTGAGCGCATCGTTGGCGCCTTTCAGAACGATGATCCGGTTTTCCGCCGTTTCGGCATTGATCTCGATAATCGCCGAGCCGGTCTCTCCGCCCTCCTGGGTATAGACGTATTTCTGCGTCATATTTTCGTTTTTGTAATGTGTGCGTGCGATTTCACCCATAAAATCCGTACCGATTTTTGTGATCATGATCACTTCTGCGCCGGCACGGCTGGCTGCTGTCGCTTGATTCGAGCCTTTTCCTCCCGGGCCGAATTGGATGCTCCTGCCCGGCACGGTTTCCCCGTCTGCGGGAAACCGCGAAGTGAATACGGCAATGTCGGTAATAAACGATCCCGTCACGACGACCTTGCCTCGTTTCGTCTGTTCCATGGCTGTCTCCTTTCTTTTTATTTTGAAACCGTGAGAAGCAGCTTCCATTTCCGGGCGCCGCCCTTGGGAATCGTTACGTCGGCGCCGCGTTCTTCCGCTTTGCCTGGCGTATCATACGCGCCGGTGCAAAATTCCGCCGCTACATTGTACATCCCTTTAAAGCGGCCGTTATTGATCCAAATTCCGAGATATTCCGCATTTTCGCTTTTTACTGTTAAGGTTCCGTATCGGAACGCTCCCAGATACGGTTTTTTTATGTAAAATTTATATGCGTTTCCGTCGTGGCTCCAGGGGGCGCTCCTCAGCAGAGCGCATCCGTTCTTGAGCTTTGTCACGGTGCCCGCCTGCGCGACCGATGCATCCTCGCAAAACATAAACTCTGCTTCATATGCGTCGTCCTCTGACAGCGTTACGGCTTCGCCCTCGCGTGCTTTCAGCATCAAATGAGAGGCCCAGATGGCCTTCAGCGGCTTGTCTCCGATATTTTCCGCCTCATATGCGATTTCAAGCCCGCCCTCTATCTCTTTGTAGCTTTTTCGGAAAACATAATCTCCAAAAGGAGAAAGGACGGACAGATGAAGCGACGCCATACCGTCGTTCCTTACGACATATGCATTCGGAAGCCTGCAGACTTCTCCATGATCGGCATATTCCCGTTCTCCGTTATACCAGGGATCGACCGTGGGAAACAGATCGTCAAATGCGGAGCACTCGCTGTCGATATAGCTTCCATTAAAAGTCAGCGCTTTGTAAACACTGCCCTCTGCCTGGGCAAGCAATTCCTCGCCGGAGGATCTTTCGCGGAGCGAGACCATTTTGCCGCCTTCGTCTGGTAAAACGACGCATTCGAGTCTGGCGGTGCGGAGCCCGATTCCCTGTTTATTTTTGTAGCGGATATTACAGACCTCCAACAATCTCCGCTCCTTCTATAATTGCGATTCCGGAGGAGGTTCCAAGGCGCTCGGCGCCGGCTTCGATCAAAGCGATGGCGTCTTCATAGGTTCGGATCCCTGACGACGCTTTGACCTGGACGTCTTCGTATTCCGGAATGTTTTCAAGCATCAGCTTGACGTCTTCTACGGTTGCCTTCCCGGGAGACACTCCCGTGCAGGTTTTGACGAATTGCGCGCCCGCGTCGCAGGCAAGCTTCGTGGCCATGGATTTTTCGTATTCCGTAAGCAGTCCCGTTTCGATAATGACTTTAACGGTCCTGCCGTCCACCGCTTCCACAACGGCTTTGATTTCATCTCTGACATAGTCATACAGGCCGTCTTTGAGCGCTCCGATATTGATTACCATATCGAATTCATCGCATCCGTTTTCATAGGCTTCTCTGGCTTCCATCACTTTGATTTTCGTTGTATTGGCCCCGAGCGGAAATCCGATTACGGTGCAGACATTGACATCCGTGCCTTTTAAAAGGGCTTTTGCCAAGGGAACGTTGTACGGGTTTACGCAGACCGAGGCAAACTGCCATCTCGCCGCCTCGGTGCACAGCTTTTCAATATCCATTTTTTGCGCCATAGGCTTTAAATTTGTGTGATCGATATACTTGCTGAGTTGTCTGTCCATGAAAAAACCTCCAATACTGTTTTTGGCTCCTGTATTAATTTGGTATGACCAATCATGTCGTTTATAATACAGGAAACTGGATGTATGGTCAATATCAATTAAAAAGATTTCACTGTTTTGCCGTTTTTACTTGGAGAGAGGGACGGGAGTAAAAAAGTAGAGAGAGTCAAGAGAGAAATTGAGGTTTTTACCAGGGACAGTGGGAGAAAGTAAAAAGTAAAGAAAAGGTATAAATTACAGATATTTCTTGCTTGATTTTTTGAAAAATTCTGATATAATAAAGGCATGTTTTGTCCTTGGGGAGGGATGACAATGCGGTATCATGAGTCGGATCGGGG
>CAJFUB010000019.1 GCA_904420095.1 uncultured Clostridia bacterium | reverse complement strand
GGCAATTCTGTATGCCGCCGGCCTGCGCGCCAGAGCGCTGTTCTGGTATGTCTTTCTGCGTACGGGGCTGTGCTACGCGCTGTCCGAAGCTCTGTTCCTGCTCCTGTATCAAACCTTCTATCGCGTGCTGAAGCACAAATACCTCTACACGGAGCTGCTGCTCCAATATGGCGCGCTGCTGGTCGCCTGCATTCTGCTGGCCGCGGCCGCCGCAGGGATCAGCACCGTGCGGAAGCTCAGAAAATCAAATCTTTCCGAGATCTTAGCAGAGGAGGAACGATCATGATTCAGCGCTTCAGGTATTTCGAATTACGATTTCGGCGCAGCAATCCATGACGGCGTCCTCTCGGATGATCTCTCCGATAGAATCTGCCGTAATTTTCCCGCTGCGGGGATTTTTGACGGAATCGATCGTCCCGGAAATATCCGCATCCACGTCGGAATACTCGAATGCAAGATCGGCGCCGTGCATCGTACAGTGGATCAGCTTTAGATTTTTGCAGTAGCAGAGCGGCTGCGTGCCGGAAATTTCACAGTTGATCAGCGTCAGCCCCTCGGAAAACCACCCCAGATATTCCCCTTTTACAACGGAATCGGAAACGGTGACGTTCTTGCTGTGCCAGAATGCGTCTTTCGTATCAAGAACGGAATTCCGGATCGTCAGATCCTGCATATATTGAAACGAATATTTTCCTTTCATCCGGATCTGGTCGAGCGTAACGGCGCGGCTGTCCAGCAGAAAATATTCTGATTCGATTTCACTGTCGGAGATGCTGAGCTCGGCGCTCTTCCAGCCAAATTCCGGAGAATGAATTTCGGAATGCGTTACGGAAATTCGGAGACATTCCCGCAGGCATTTGACGCCGTCGATTCTGCAGTCCTGAATTTTCCCGTTCGTGCAGTACCAGATCGGCGCGCGCGTTTTTTCGTCCAGCTCGGACGCCGTAAGCAGAAAATTTTGTGCGTGCCAAAGCGGATAACGCAAAGAAAAGCGGCAGTTTTCTACTGTGATGTTTCTGCATTCCTTTAAAACGGATTCTCCGTCGGCGGGCCCCGCAAAGCTGCAGTCCCGGACGACGGCGTCCGTCAAATGATACAAAGCGCGTTCCTCATCATAATTCCGCGCTGCGATAACTGTGCCAGAAGCCATAGAACAACCTTCCTTTATTAAAGAGTTTTCAAGGCGGCGGGACAATGAAATCTGTCCCGTCTCGGATATGATACCACCTGTATCCCACTCCAAGTCAAGCGTTTTCTTTCCGCTGCGAAAAGCATAAATTAGCTGTTGACATCATGAAACCGATGTTATATAATGTTTCACTGAACAAAGGCGTTCACACATGTACAGGCTAACCTGCGCATCTGTGAACGCCTTTTTCTTATTTGCAGAAGGTCCGGACGGCGAACCGGACGAATGAAGGAGGAACTGCTGCTATGATGCAAAGAGAGGGCGATGTCCGCATCCCGTCCGGCTGTGCGATCGCAGGCGTCATATCAAGAGACGGCGGAAATATTCCGGGAGATCTGATCGTAAAGTCCATGGCGACGATGCACGACAGATCGAACGGATTAGGCGGAGGCTTTGCGGGCTACGGAATATACCCGCAGTACAAGGATCAATACGCGCTGCATATTTTTTACGATACGATTGAAGCGCGGGAAGCGTGCGAAAAATATTTGAACCGGGTATTTGAGGTCGTAAACCTTTCGAAGATTCCCATCCGAAAATCTCCTAAAATTACGAATGAGCCGCTGATCTGGCGCTATTTTGTAACACCGCATCATAACCGGCTCGCCGACAGCCAGCTGGACGAGAAGGAATATGTTGTGAAAGCCGTTATTCATATCAATACGCATTTGACCGGCGCGTATGTGTTCTCCAGCGGCAAAAACATGGGCGTCTTTAAAGCAGTAGGGTATCCGGAGGATGTCGGTGCATTTTACCGGCTGGAAGAATATGAGGGATACAGCTGGACGGCGCATGGGAGATATCCGACGAACACGCCGGGCTGGTGGGGCGGCGCGCATCCGTTTGCAATGCTGGACTACTCGATCGTACATAACGGCGAGATTTCGTCTTATGATGCAAACCGGCGCTTCATCGAAATGTACGGATATAAATGTACGCTGCTGACGGATACGGAGGTTATCACATATATCGTGGATTTTCTGCTTCGCCGCCGGAAGCTTACGCTTGAGGAAACGGCGCATGTGATTGCCGCGCCGTTTTGGAGTACGATCGCGGGGAAAAGCGAAGAGGAACGGAAACGGTATACCTATCTTAGAAACGTATACAGCAGCCTGCTGATCACGGGCCCCTTTTCGATCCTGCTCGGCTTTGAGGGCGGTCTGATGGCGCTGAACGACCGGCTTAAGCTGCGCTCCATGGTCGCCGCTGAGAAAGGCGACCGCGTATATATCGCAAGCGAGGAATGCGCAATCCGGATGATGGAGCCGGATGTGGAACGCATTTGGGCGCCGAAGGGCGGAGAGCCTGTAATTATAACATTAAATCGGAACGGAGGCGAGCCGTCATGCCGTTGAATTATTCCTATCCCGACTATGAGATCGTAAGAAATGAAAAAAGATGCATTGCCTGCCGCGTTTGCGAACGGCAGTGCGCAAACGGGGTACACTCGTATGACGCCGATGCAAGGAGCATGATCAGCGACGAGACAAAATGCGTCAATTGCCACAGGTGCGTCTGTCTGTGCCCGACCAAAGCGCTTAAAATTGTAAAAACGGATCATACCTTTAAAGAAAACGCCAACTGGAGCGCGCAGGCGATCAAAGAAGTCTATCTGCAGGCAGGAAGCGGAGGCGTGCTTCTGTCCTCCATGGGAAACCCGAATCCTTTCCCCGTATACTGGGATAAAATGCTGATTAACGCGTCGCAGGTTACAAATCCTCCGATCGATCCGCTGCGGGAGCCGATGGAAACGAAGGTTTTCCTCGGCAAAAAAAATGTCGGCATCGAGCGCGACCGGGAAGGAAACCTGGTGGACAATCTGCCGCCCCAGCTGGAGCTTCAGCTGCCGGTTCTGTTTTCCGCGATGTCGTACGGATCGATCAGCTATAACGCGCATGAAAGCCTCGCCCGGGCCGCGCAGGCGCTCGGCACGTTCTACAATACGGGCGAGGGCGGGCTGCATGAGGATTTTTATCAGTACGGCAGCAATACGATCGTTCAGGTGGCTTCGGGACGGTTCGGCGTCCACAAGGCATATCTGGAGGCCGGCGCCGCGATTGAAATCAAAATGGGACAGGGGGCAAAGCCCGGCATCGGCGGTCATCTTCCCGGTACGAAAATCGTGGGGGATATTTCAAAGACGCGGATGATTCCGGAAGGCTCCGATGCGATTTCGCCGGCTCCGCACCACGACATCTATTCCATCGAGGACCTGCGACAGCTCGTATTTTCCCTGAAGGAGGCAACGCGCTATAAAAAGCCGGTTATCGTGAAGGTCGCAGCGGTGCATAATATTGCGGCAATTGCAAGCGGAATCGCCCGCAGCGGCGCTGACATCATAGCGATCGACGGCTTCCGCGGCGGTACGGGCGCGGCGCCGACGAGAATTCGCGACAATGTGGGAATCCCGATTGAGCTGGCGCTTGCAAGCGTGGATGAACGGCTGCGCCAGGAGGGAATCCGGAACGAGGTTTCCCTGGTTGTGGGTGGGAGTATCCGCAACAGCGCAGATGTTGTGAAGGCCATCGCTCTGGGGGCCGACGCTGTATACATTGCGACGAGCGCGCTGCTGGCGCTCGGCTGTCATCTCTGCAGAACGTGCCAGACGGGCAATTGCAACTGGGGGATTGCGACGCAGCGCCCAGAGCTTGTCAGACGCCTGAATCCCGAGCTCGGTTCTCAAAGGCTTATAAATCTGCTGACGGCATGGAATCACGAAATTAAAGAGCTGATGGGCGGAATGGGGATCAATTCCATCGAGGCGCTGAAGGGCAACCGCCTGATGCTCCGCGGCGTCGGCCTGAATGAGAAAGAGCTTGAAATATTAGGAATCAAGCACGCCGGAGAGTGAGGGACGGATCATGATGAAAGTTTATGTGAATGAAAAATGGTGCCTGGCGTGCCATTTATGCGAATATTATTGTGCTTTTGCGAACTCCGGAGCGCAAAATATGGCAAAAGCCCTGAAGAACCTTACAATCAATCCCAATATCCGGATTGAGGAACGCGGAGACATTTCTTTTGCCGTATCCTGCCGCCACTGCGACGTACCGCTGTGCGTGAAGGGCTGCATCAGCGGAGCACTGACGCAGCAGGACGGCGTGATTTCCATCAACCGGGAGAAATGCGTTGGCTGCTACACCTGCGTGCTGAGCTGCCCGTATGGGGCGATCATGCCGTCCGCCGAAGGCGCCATGCAGAAATGCGAGCTCTGTCTAAAAACAAAAGAAGGCGTGCCGCAGTGCGTCAAGCACTGCCCGAACGGCGCCATCGTATATGAAGAAAGGTGAGGCGGCATGGAAGGAGTAAATCAGAAAAAAGCGTATCAATATGTGGTGATCGGAAATTCCGCAGCAGCGATCGGAACGATCGAGGGGATCCGCAAAACGGATCCGGAGGGGAAGATTGCCGTAGTCTCTTCGGAGCCTTATCATACGTACTCCCGTCCGCTGATCTCGTATCTTCTGGAGGGAAAAACGGACCGCACCCGCATGCTGTACCGTGATTCCGGCTTTTACGAGCGCAATGGCTGTGACACGTATTTGGGGAAAACAGCCGTTTCCATCGATCCTGCGGCGCATACCGTGACGCTGGAGGACGGCGCGGTGCTGGCATATTCAAAGTTAATGGTATCGACCGGCTCGGAACCGTTCGTACCGCCGTTTGCAGGACTGGAAACCGTTGCAAACAAATATTATTTCATGACGCTGGACGATGCGCTGTCTCTGGAGAAAGCGCTGGCGCCTGATAAAAAGGTCCTGATCCTGGGAGCGGGCCTGATCGGCTTAAAATGCTGCGAGGGAATTTCGCGGCGCGTACATTCCGTAACCGTTGTGGATCTGAGCCCGCGGATTTTATCCAGCATTCTGAACGAAACGTCTGCTCAGATTGTAAGGAAACAGATCGAGGCGCATAACGTAACGTTCCGTCTCGGACAGACCGTGCGGGAATTCCGCGGAAACAGCGCGGTACTGGACAGCGGTGAGGAGCTGACATTTGACCTTCTCGTGCTTGCGGTCGGAGTCCGTCCGCGGACTGCGCTGATTCGGGAAGCCGGAGGCGCCGTCGGGCGCGGCATTATAACGGATCAATACCAGGAAACGAGCCTGAAGGACGTTTACGCGGCGGGGGACTGTACGGAAAGCTACGATATTTCCTCGGAGCAGAGCCGAATTCTGGCGCTGCTCCCGAATGCATACCGGCAGGGCGAGGCTGCGGGGATCAATATGGCGGGCGGCCGCTCTTCGTTCGGCCAGGCGATCCCGATGAATGCGATTGGCTTTTTCGGCCTTCCTATCATTACGGCAGGCTCCTATGACGGGGTGACGTATGAAAAGAAGGATGACAGGAATTATAAAATATTATATTATAGGGACAATCTTCTGAAGGGATACATCCTGACCGGAAACGTCGAGCGGGCCGGTATTTACACCGCCCTGATCCGGGAGAAGATTCCCCTGGACACCGTTGATTTCGAGCTGCTCTGCGAATCGCCGGGACTGATGGCGTTTTCGCAGAAATACAGGCTCCAGAAGCTGGGAGGGCTGCAGTCATGACTGTGCTGGATGCAAAAAAATACGGATTCGATTATCAGACATTAAACAGGGACATCGCCGCGGGCGGCCGGACGGTGACTGTAAACAACTGCCTGGGCCAGCGCTTCATTGGGAGCGGCCAGAGCGGAAAAACGATTACTCTGAACGGGGTGCCAGGCAACGCGCTCGGCGCGTATCTTGACGGCGCGGATATCATAGTAAACGGGAATGCGCAGGATGCGACGGGAGATACGATGAATGCGGGAACGATTGTTGTTCACGGCAGCACCGGAGACGCTGCGGGCTACGCTATGCGGGGCGGGGCAATTTATGTGAGGGACGACGCAGGATACCGCGCGGGAATCCATATGAAAGCGTACGCCGACAAGCTCCCCGTTCTCGTAATCGGGGGCCGCTGCGGCAGCTTCCTCGGGGAATATCAGGCGGGCGGACTGATTATCGTTCTCGGAATCGGATACGGCGACGACATCGCAGGAAACTTCTGCGGAACCGGGATGCACGGCGGGAAAATATTCCTGCGCTGCTCCGGGCTCGTACGAAAATTTCCCGAACAGGTCAACGCCAGAGAGGCCTCCGAGGCGGATTTGGAAGAAGTCCGGCCATATCTCGAAAAATATACGGAATATTTCGGCGGGCGCCTGCATGCGGATTCCGGGCGAGGAAAAAAGTTCTACGTCCTGACGCCGAATACGCAGAACCCATATAAGCAGCTGTATATACAAAACTAAAGCAATGGATACATTCAGGAAAGGCGGGTAAAGAAATGCTTTACACGGAAACGGATGTAATGGACTATATCGAGCAGGAGGACGTTAAATTTATACGGCTTGTCTTCACGGATATGTTCGGACTTCAGAAAAACATCTCAATCATGCCCAAGGAACTGCCGAAGGCCTTCCGAAGCGGCATTTCGTTTGATGCCTCCGCGATCCGGGGCTTTGCGGCGGAGGATAAATCGGATCTGCTCCTGTTTCCCGATCCGGCAACGCTGGCCGTACTGCCCTGGCGTCCGGCCCACGGGAGAGTGGTGCGGCTTTTCTGCGATATCCGTTATCCGGACGGAACGCCGTTCGAAAAGGACTGCAGATATATTTTGAAGCAGGCCGTCCGAAAAGCAAAGGAAAAGAACATCCTGTGCAGGTTCGGCGCGGAATTTGAATTTTACCTGCTGAAAACGGATGAAACGGGAGAGCCGACCGCCGTGCCGTTTGACCGCGGAGGATATATGGACGTCGGTCCGCTGGACCGCGGAGAAAATGTCAGAAGAGAAATTTGTCTGACGCTGGAAGAAATGGGAATTCTGCCGGAAACCTCGCATCACGAGGAGGGACCGGGACAGAATGAGATCGATTTTAAATACAGCGACGCGCTGGAAGCGGCGGACAACGCCATCACCTTCAAATGGGTTGTGCGGACGATCGCGGTGCGCAACGGCCTGCATGCGTGCTTTTCTCCAAAACCGTTCCGCCAGTTCAGCGGGAACGGCTGCCATATCAATATGTCAATCAACAGCGACTTCGGAAAAAATGAATCGGACAGCTTTATGGCCGGCGTGCTTTCCCACATCAAGGAGCTCACGCTTTTCCTCAATTCCACGGAAGAATCGTACCGGAGGCTGGGCGAGATGAAGGCGCCGAGGTATATCAGCTGGTCTTACGGCAACCGCTCCGAGCTGATCCGGATTCCGGCTGCAACGGGTGAATATCAGCGGTTTGAGCTTCGCTCTCCAGATCCGGAAATGAATCCGTATCTGGCCTATGCGCTTTTGATTCATGCAGGGCTTGACGGGATCGAAAAGGAGCTGGATCCGCCGGATCCCGTAG
The DNA here is from genome assembly GCA_904420095.1 of uncultured Clostridia bacterium. Classification (GTDB taxonomy): domain Bacteria; phylum Bacillota; class Clostridia; order UBA1212; family UBA1255; genus Egerieisoma; species Egerieisoma faecipullorum. The sequence goes on along the minus strand of CAJFUB010000019.1, from coordinate 11,390 downwards.
AGAAAAACATGTACCGCTTATCTCCGGAGGAGCTGGCGGCCTTCGATACGCTTCCCGCGTCCTACCGAGAAGCGGCGCAGATTGCAGAAAGCAGCGGATTTGTCAGGGAAATCATTCCAGAGGCCATTCTGGAAGCATATCGTACAAGATATCGATAAAGGGCGGGAAATCAAAATGACGGCGGATGCGGGACCGCAGAGCGTGCTGATCGTTTCGGGAAATGAAAAGGGCGCGGATTTCATCAGAGAAATTCTTCCGAAATCCGAATTTTACCCTGTGACGGCGGTCGGCAACGCGGGAGAGGCAAAACGAATACTGGTTCAAAACGTCTTCGACATTGTGATCGTAAACACGCCTCTGCCGGATGAGTTCGGCACGGAATTCGCAATCGGACTTTCTGATGAAACCTATACGGGCATTCTGCTTCTCGTGAAAAGCGAGCTTTTCGAGCAGATCGTTTATGCGGCGGAGCCCTATGGGATTTTGACGGTCTCCAAGCCGATCCCGCGGCAGGCGCTGTACCGGATCGTAAAGCTTTCGGCCGCTACACGCCGCAGGCTGCAGCGACTGGAACGAAGGAACGAAAGCCTCAAAGAAAAAATGAATGAAATCCGCATTGTAAACAGAGCTAAATGGATCCTGATCCGGGAACGGGGCATGGATGAGGAGGAAGCGCACAGATATATTGAAAAGACCGCAATGGATACGCGCTCGGCGCGGAAGGAGATTGCGGAGGAAATTATACGGACATACGGCCGGGAAAGGAGCTGACCTGCGGTGTCGGCAAAATACATATTTGTAACGGGAGGGGTCGTTTCCGGCCTCGGAAAAGGAATCACAGCGGCGTCTCTCGGGAGGCTTCTAAAGGCGCGCGGGCTGAAAATCGCCGCGCAGAAGCTCGATCCGTATATCAATGTCGATCCCGGGACGATGAGCCCGTACCAGCATGGCGAGGTCTATGTTACGGAAGACGGCGCGGAGACGGATCTGGACCTCGGCCATTACGAGCGCTTTATCGACGAGGATCTGAATCAATATTCGAATCTCACGACGGGAAAGGTCTACTGGAATGTTTTGAATAAAGAGAGAAGGGGAGAGTATCTTGGAGAAACCGTACAGGTGATCCCGCATATCACGAACGAGATCAAGCAATTTATATATGGCGTTGGACGGAAAACGGATGCGGATATCGTGATCACGGAGATCGGCGGAACGACGGGCGACATCGAAAGCCAGCCGTTTCTTGAAGCCATCCGCCAGGTGGCCCTGGAGCTTGGCCGCGGCAACAGCCTTTTTATCCATGTGACGCTTGTCCCATACATCAAAAGCTCCGGAGAGCACAAATCGAAACCGACGCAGCATTCCGTAAAAGAGCTGCAGTCCATGGGAATTTCGCCCGACATCATCGTGATGCGATGCGACGAGCACGTAGATGACGCCATCCGACAGAAAATCGCGCTCTTCTGCAACGTAAAGCAGGACTGCGTGATTGAGAACCTCACGCTTCCCGTTTTGTATCAGGCGCCGCTGATGCTGGAGGAAAACCACTTTTCGGATATCGTATGCCGCGAACTCGGCCTTCAGACCGGAATTCCGGATCTGACGGAATGGGAAGCGCTGCTGGATCGCATCGAGAACCGAAGGGATCGCGTGAAAATCGCACTTGTCGGAAAATATGTCAAGCTGCACGACGCGTATCTTTCCGTTGCAGAGGCGCTCTCGGCCGCGGGCTACGAAACGGGACTTTTTATAGAGATTGCATGGATTGACAGTGAAACGATCACTTCAGAGAACGCAGCGGATCTTTTGCGCGGCTGCGACGGCGTGCTGATTCCCGGCGGCTTTGGAGGACGAGGAATCGACGGAAAAATAACGGCCGCCCGATATGCCAGAGAGCGCAAGCTTCCTTACCTTGGAATCTGCCTCGGCATGCAGGTGGCGGTGATTGAATTTGCAAGAAACGCATGCGGAATCAAGGATGCCGATTCCGGCGAGTTCAACGACGAAACGGCGCATAAGGTGATTGATTTCATGCCGGATCAGAATAAAACGATTGCAAAGGGCGGGACTATGCGTCTGGGCAGCTATCCCTGCCGCATACGGCCCGGGACAAAGCTGCGGCAATGTTACGGGACGGAGCTGATCCGGGAGCGTCACAGACACCGCTATGAATTCAACAATGCATATCGGGACGCGCTGGAAGCAGGAGGCCTTGCCGTCAGCGGGACATCTCCGGACGGGCATATCGTAGAAGCAGTAGAGCTTCCGGAGCATGATTTCTATATCGGAGTTCAATTTCATCCGGAATTTAAAAGCAGGCCCAACAGAGCGCATCCGCTTTTCCTGGGATTTGTCAGAGCGGCGGACCGCTTCCGAAAATCAAAGCTGTAGATCGTCGAGAATATCGTCCAGATCTGTCAGCCTGTCAATTTCTTCCTCGGAAATAACGGAAAATTCGTAGCGGGCTTCAAATTTCGTCAGCAGCCCGGCTTCCAGGATTGGCTGAGGATTCCAATAGAAATCGTCGCTGTGATGTATGGCATCCGGAAAATACTGCGGCTCCAGGCAGACCGCCGTGCGCGCCGGCTCCAGAAAGTTTCCGCTGTAAAACTGCAGCCCGGGAGCGTTGGATGAGATTTTCAGACGGCGGCCGGACTCCACGCACGTCAGGATCGCCGCGTCCGCCATGTGGAAGGAATCGTGTTTAATCACGTAGTTATGGTCGTATCCGTGACGGTTGATCAGATCCTCGCTGATTTTTTCTGCCTTTAGTCCGGTCAGGATCCGTTTCGGTTTTCTGAAATCCATGACCTCAGAGACATCCAGAATCTCACCGGTGGGGATCCCGCTGCGGTCGACCGGCATGTATTCGTCCGCCGGGATTTCCAGAAAATGGCGCGCTGCGTCGGAGCCCTCCGTATTCAGATTGAAATAGGAATGATTGGTGGGATTAAAGATGGTATCGCGGTCGCTTTGCGCCATGAGCGACATCGTAAGAAGATTGTCGTCTCCAAAGCGATAAGTCAGAGACATTTTAATGTTGCCGGGATATCCCTCCGTACCGTGGCGCTGGATGGCTTCGAAACAGACCGCGTCTTCTTCAACACCGGTACATTTCCAAATCATATTGTGAAAGCCCTTTCTCCCGCCGTGGATATGATTGTCCCCCTCGTTCCGGGAAAGCACGTACAGCAGATTATTATAAATATAGATTCCGTCGCGGATCCTGTTTGCGCATCGTCCGATCACTGCGCCGTAATATTCGTGGCCGGGCTCCAGATATCCCTGCGGAGAATCGCACCCCAGCACCACGTTTGAAAGCTCCCCGTTTTTATCGGGAACGACGATGCGGCGCACTCTTCCTCCAAAATCCAGAATTTCTACAAAGGCGCCGGAATGATTTTTTATAATATATGAATAAATATCACTTTTGCCTAATTTTCCAAATAAAAATTTTTCAACGCTCACGGTACTGATCTCCTGTAATTATATTGTAATAAGGATTACTCTTCGTCGATAGACTTTACGGAGGTTCCCCAGGCCTTCAGCCGTTCGAAATAGACGCCGTTCATCTCCTGACGGGGCCAGAAGGTGAACAGCTTGAACGGTCTGTCGTTCATTGTATTGTCAATCCAATGAAAACAATGCGGCGGAATGATGAGGATGTCGCCCGGCTTCACGGCGACTTTGTCGTCGTCCAGCCAAACGAAGCCTGTACCGTCCACAATATAATAGATCTCCGTGTCTTCGTGGGCTCCGCCCGCCGTTCTGCAGCCCGCAGCCAGCGTTCCCTCGTTGATATTGATTACGGGGCGACCGGCCATTTCGTCCCCGGTGAGCATTTTTGAGCTATACGTTTCGTCGCATACGAACGGCTTGACGTTTTCGGCATTTACTAATTTCCAGTCTGACATTTGTGTAAGCAGCTCCTCTAAAAAATTTTGTGCGATTATTATACAATATTTGGGGGCATATATACAATCTTTTTTTGAACGGTTCCAAAATAATCATATAAAAAACTTTCTGGCAAGCCGTTCCTTCAGCGGCTTGTTGCAGTCGATGTAAAAGAGAACGACGCCGATCAGAACAAGCACGGTCAGGGGATAATAGGACCATATCAGCCGGTCCCGAAGCGCAAAGGCACGATTCAGAAGCAGCTCAATCAGCAGCGTGCCAATGCCGGCAAAGAGAAAAGAAAGCGCCGTTATTTTCATCGGGCTTACGATATGCCGGCATCCCAGAAGTGTCAGTACGATCAGCACTGCGGAAACGTAGAGAGCCAGGGGAAACGCAAACGGCAGGAACCAGCTGCCGCCGCTTTTCCGTTCAATGAACATCAGAAGAAAAATCATCGCGCAGGCGTCCGCGGTCAGACAGAATACGGGACGGCGTTTTTTCCCGGGCAGAGGCAGTACGATACAGAGGTAGAGAAACGCGACGGATGCCGCAACGTAGGCGGACCACGTGACACCGCGGTTGATGCTCAGGTCGCAGATCAGAGTCAGCAGCACGGGCAGCAGAGAAAGCAGCGTAATAAGAATAATGATGCTGCTTTTACTAACGCGCTGTATGGTCAGCGGCTTATATGGAGGATAGGGGAGAGCATCCGACGATCCTCCTTTTGCTGCGTTCTTCGGCCGGTATACCTCCGTTCCGCATAAAGGACATTTTTCTTCGCTGCCGCCAAGCTCAACGCCGCAGTTTACGCAATAGGGCATTTCGAATCACCTCATTGAATTTTATGATTGCTTTCTACTTTAACGTGGATTCCCATTTTTACCAATCTTGTGAAAAACAGGCGTTCTAACGTGGATTCTTCAATATTCCGCGCAAAATTAATATAAATTTTACCGCCGCAGCAGACCACGCCGCAGTTGTTATGAGTCTGGGCCTGCATCCCGAGGATGAAATCCATGCGCTTTACAGATTCCGCCAGCTCCTTCGGCATGCTGACGACGCCGAGATTGGAAAGCGTTATGCAGGATTTTTTTTCACCGACCATATTATAGACGAGCTTCATTGCGAGGTTTTTTACAAAGAGCGGCATGATTTTCAGAAAAAGAGCCTTTTCCGAACGTACATTCTTCGTGATTTTTGCTGAAAGCCGCTGAGAGGTGAGCTCCATTCCCATCTGATGGTGAACGGATTTAACGATTTCCTCGAAGGTATAGCTTCCCATTTTCGGATCGACGCCGGGGGTGATATATAACACGAAATTTCGAAGCGTCCGGCTTGGAAACAGCTTTCGAAGATTTACGGGGATTAATACTTTAACTGGCTTCTGCCGCTTTGGGTTCGGCTGTGCGCTGTTTTGTATCTCAATAATAGAATCGATCAGGACCGCCGTTAAAAACGCAGTAAGGCTCGTTTTGTACTTTTTTGCGCATTCCAGCGCTGCCTGCGCCGAAAGGATTCCCGTTGTAATATGAACGTAGCCGTCCGTTTCATACGTTCCCTTTAGCTTATATGCCGTCGCTTCGCTTCTGCCGATACTGAAATTTCCTTCATATTTCAAAAAGCTGTCCTCAAATTCTTCCTCAGCCGGCAGCTCGTTCCGGTCCAGAACGCCCTGCTCCGACGGAATTTTTTTTCCGTATTTCTGCAAAAGGTATTCGGCAAGCAGCGTTTTCAGGAAAATCAGCCCGCCGTTCCCATCCGTGAGGGCGTGAAAAAATTCGACTGCGATCCGATTTTCATAATACAACACGCGAAAGGCGCACGTTTTGATTTCCTTAAAAGACATGCGGGTACATGGATAATATTCGTCTGGGATGACGCGAGGAGCCCGCTCGAGCTCTTCGATACAGTACCAGAACATTCCCTTGCGGAGGCGGACGGCGATGGAAGGAAAGCGCTTCACGGTCGCATCGAGAGCGCTCTGCAGCACGCCGGTATCGATTTTTTCCGTAAGCGTTGCCGATACGCGAAACAGATTGCTCCAGTTCCGCCTTTTCGCGGCCGGATATATTTTAGCGGCATTGTCCAGCCGCATCCATTTTAACGTTGTGCTGTTTTCCTGTGCGCTCATTTGTCCGCTCCTTTATAAAACCGATCAGCTCCTGCAGATCTTCTTTTCCCTCTTCCGTGCCGTACAGCACGTAGGCGTGCCACATTCCTGGGCGGATGCTGAGAGAGACGCTGCATCCGCAATTGATCAGGCGGTCGTATAAGGCGGCCGCATCATCCCGCATCACCTCGCTTCCGCCGACATAAATCCTTGAAGGGGGAATGCCGGCGAGATCTCCGTATACGGGGGAGATATACGGGTTTACGGGATTTTCCGAACTCGGTATATACTGCTCGGCAAAAAAATCAAGCCGCTCCTTTGTCATCGAGGGATCCTTTTTTGCGTTTTCTTCGTAGGAGTCTCCCTGCTGCGTCAGATCGCTCCAGGGAGAAAGCGCGACGATACAGGCGGGGAGGGGAAGCGCATGCCGTTTCAGGCGCAGCGTGAGTGCGTAGACAAGTCCTCCTCCCGCGGATTCTCCAATCAGCGCAATGGACGCGGCATCGTATCCGGATTGCAGCAGGAATCGGTACGCTTCTTCGGCGTCCTCGAGCGCGGCGGGAAAAGGAAATTCCGGAGCCAGCCGGTACGCGGGACAAAATACGCGCATGCCGCTTTCTTCCGCAAGCACGCTGCCGAAGCCCTTTGCATAGTCGAGATCTCCGGCGACATATCCTCCGCCGTGCAGATACAGAATCACGCCCGCGGAAGAAACCTCACGCAGACGGAGAAAGGCCGCCTCAAAGGAAGGAAAGGAAACGTGGGAATGCTCCAGAGCTTTCCCCCGAACTGCCATCATTAATTTTCCGAGCTTATCCTGCGCCGCCCGGGCCGTTTCTATACTGCAGCCCGTAATAATCGGCTTAAGGAGCTTTATCTGGTTTCGCAAAATTTTAGTAGACAGGCGCATCAGATGTCTCCCTTGTAAAATTTCATTGTAAAAGAGGCTCCGACGCCGTTTTTATTATTTTCCGCCTTCAGCGTACCGTTTTGACTGCGGACAATCATTCTGGCAAGCGCCAGCCCGATCCCGAAGCTGCTGTCGGAGGAATTTCTGCCTTTGTAAAAGCGTTCAAAGACATGAGGAAGATCTTCTGTGGCAATTCCGCTTCCGTTATCCTTTACTGTGATGCGGGTGAAAACGGCGTTTTCCTCGGCGTCGATCTCGATCCTTCCGCTGCCGTCCTCCGGCGTGTGCTCCATACAGTTTTTTATGATATTACCGAGCGCTTCTGCGGTCCAGGCCAGATCTCCGCGGAAGGACACGGATTCGTCTATGCGGCAAAGAAATTTCTGATTCTTCAGCTCCATTGGCACCGCCAGCGGTTCCGCCGCTTTTTCCGCCAGCTTTCGGACCGAAAGCTCGGAATTCTGAAATTGCACCGTACCGGCATCCAGCCGAGAGAGCTTCAGAAGCGTCGTAATGAGCCAGTCGATCCGGAACAAAAGCTGCTTGAGATCCCGCGTCAGTTCGATCCGGCGCCGGACGGAGAGCTGTTCCTCTCCAAGCATCGAAACGATGATATTTACAGATGTCAATGGCGTCCGAATCTGATGCGAAATATCAGCGATCGAATCGGCAAGAAAGATCTTATCGTTCTGAAGCGCTTCGGCCTGCTGACGAAGACGCACCGTCATTTTCCCGATTTCGCATTGCAGAACCGAAAGCTCCCCCTCAGAGCAGGCATCGATTCGGAGGTCCGGACCGCCATGCAGCAGACCGTCGATCTGAAGGGAAAGCGCCGCGATTTTTTTATAGCGCAGATATGTGATGGTAAAATGAATCGAAGCATATATCACGCAGAGCACCGCCGCAGCGACGGCGGCAAGCGGGGATATCAGCAATGCGGCGGCTGCCGCAGAGACTGCGGCAAGGACCGAAAATAAAAGGAGCGTCTTCTTGATTTCCGGATTTCTGAAAAAAGCCATTTCCGCCTTCCTTTGAAGCAATTGTATGAAAGCTCAGATTTTATAGCCGATTCCCCGGACGGTTTTGATGATCGTCGGATTTTGCGGATCGTCCTCGATTTTATCGCGAAGCCGTTTGATATAGACCGTGAGCGTGTTGTCGTTTACAAAATCACCTGCGGCGTCCCAAATTTCCTCCAGCAGCTTTGTACGGGAAAGAACGGCGCCCTTATGCTGGAAAAACACCAGCAATAATCTATATTCCAGCGCGGATAAAAAAATTTCATTTCCGTTTTTATAGACGGCGGCGCGGACGGGATCTACGCAGACGCCCTCGTAAGAAATCTGCTGTGTCTGCGGGCCGCCGCGCCTGCGCAGGACATTATTGATCCGTGAAATGAGCTCGCGCGGCCGAAAGGGCTTATTGATATAATCGTCCGCGCCGAGCTCGAACCCCGTTACGACGCTGAACTCATCGCCCGAAGCGGTAAGAAAAATAATGGGTACATCGCTGTATTCGCGAATTTCCCGACATAGTGCGAATCCGTTCCCGTTTTGCAGAGAAACATCAAGGAGCAGCAAATCAAACTGCTGCTCCTTCATTTTACGGACCGCCTCGCCGGGCTCTGCCGCCGAATCCGCAGAAAAGCCTTCGGATCGCAGAAATGCGGCAAGATTCGTTACGATATCTTTATCGTCTTCTACAATCAGAATATTGGCCATGCTTTGCTCTTATAACAGCGATTTGTAGAGCTCTGCGATTTCTTCCACGCTCGTGTCTCTCGGATTTCCCGGACGGCACGCGTCGTCATATGCGGAACGGGAGAGGAAGGGAATGTCTTCGGGCTTTACGATCTCTTTCAGATTCTCCGGAATTCCGACGTCCTTGGAAAGCTGCTTCACTGCGTCGATTGCCGCTTTTCTGTACTCCTCCTGCGTCATGTCGTCTGTACGCTTGACGCCCATTGCCTGCGCGATATATTTATATTTTTCTCCCGTAGCCGGCGCGTTGTATTCCATTACGGTCGGCAGGATGATTGCGTTTGCGACACCGTGGGGAGTATCGTATAAAGCGCCAAGCGGATGCGCCATGGAGTGCACGATGCCCAGTCCTACGTTGGAAAAGCCCATGCCCGCAACGTACTGCCCGAGCGCCATTCCTTCGCGTCCTTCCTGCGTATTCGCGACGGCGCCTCTTAAGGATTTGGCGATGATTTCAATTGCCTTCAGATGGAACATGTCCGAAAGCTCCCAAGCGCCCTTCGTGATATAGCCTTCGATTGCATGCGTCAGCGCGTCCATACCTGTCGCAGCCGTCAGGCCCTTCGGCATTGTGGACATCATGTCCGGATCCACAACGGCGATTACAGGAATGTCATGTACGTCGACGCACACCATCTTCCGGTTCTTTTCGGTATCCGTGATGACGTAATTGATCGTGACTTCCGCCGCCGTACCGGCAGTGGTCGGCACCGCGATGATCGGAACGGCTTTGTTCTTCGTAGGCGCCGTACCTTCCAGACTTCTTACATCGGAAAATTCCGGATTTTTGATGATGATTCCTACTGCTTTTGCAGTATCCATGGAAGAACCGCCGCCGATGGCAACGATGCAGTCAGCGCCCATTTTCTTAAATGCTTCCACGCCGTGCTGTACGTTTTCAATTGTCGGATTGGGTTTGATTTCGGAAAAAATTTCATAGGCAATTCCGGCCTTGTCCAACAGGTCGGTTACCTTTTTTGTCACGCCGAATTTGATCAGATCCGGATCAGAGGCCAGAAAAACCTTCTGAAATCCTCTGCCTTTGATTTCTTCGGGAATGTTTTGAATGGCACCTGCGCCGTGATATGACGTTTCATTCAATACAAATCTGTTTGACATAATAAAACCCCTTTCTTGTCCGCAAATATTTTTGTAAAGCGTTTCCGGCCTGCCAGCAGGCCTTTTTATAGTTTAGCATAATTTCGCAGAAATGTGAAATTCATTTTCCCGCAAAAACCCTCGAGGGACTTATAAACGGGCGGCTTTTGAAAACATTTCTTCTGCCTGCCTTACGCAGTCGTCCAGACTATATTTCCGGGCGGCGCTGCTGTATTCGTATTCCATTTTTTTCTTTTCGTCCTCATGCTCGATCCAGTAGTCGATCTTTTTCGCAAGATCGCGGCTGTCGCCTGCCCGAAACAGGCTTCTTTCGTCAAGTGCAAACTGCGGCGTCGCGGACTTGCTGCTGTTGGAGATTACGGGCACGAGCCCTGCCGCAAATGCCTCCATACACGACATGGCTTCAATTTCCATGTCCGCGGCATGGACATAGAGATCGCTGATCGCGATGAGATCCAGCAGATTTTTTTTCTCATAGAAATCGATGACCATATCGATTTTTTTCTTCTTGGCCAAGCGCAGCAGGCGCTCTCTGCACGGCCCCTGGCCGGCAAGCATCAGCAGTATTTTATCGCGGTATCGCGATTCGGCGACGGCTTTTATCAGGACGTCCTGTCTCTTTTCGATCGAAAGTCTTCCGATCATTAATATAATATATCGGTCAGAAATTTCATGCGGCTTTTCCTTTTTTCGGTAAGTAAAATCGGGATCGATTCCGTTGGATATCACGATGAGCTTGTTCTGGTAGCCGTTCTTTTTCAGCTCATTTGCGATAAATTTGCTGGGGCAATGCACATATTCGCAATATTTGTATATGTAATGGCGGAACCAGCGGTAGATTCCCTTGTTTATGAGCTGCAGATGCCGCATATGGATGGAGGCCGTGATGTTTTCCGGCTGCACATGAAAAGCGGCTGTAAAAGGCTTTCCCTTCTCACGGGCAATTTTGATTACGTGGTGGGACAGAGCGAACGGAACTAAAATATGAATTACGTCTGCCCATTCTACGGCCTTCTCCAGCTTCCGATCGTCCGGCTTTGCGAAGGTCATCCCTTGGGAGCTTACCAATTTGTCGAATATGGGGATATATTGCTTTTTCATGATATAGGAGAGATTTGCGGAGGCTTCTGCATTCTCCGGTCCGTCTGTATTCCAGAATTCCACAGCCCTGCCGTCCGGATCTGTGCTTACGACACGTACGCTGTGCCCGTGTCGGATCAGCGTTTTTGCAAAACGCCGTCCGGAAATCGTCATTCCGTTGTTTGCGGAGTAAAATTGATCGGAGATCAATAATATTTTCATTTTCTGTATCGTATTCTGCTGCATATTTCACCCTCCGCGGACTATGATATCATATACTGTAAAATTTTACACTATATAAATTTATATTCTTCCGAGCCGTTTTCTTTCCGGAATTTCCTGTTGCGCGGAGTAGGAATTTATTGTATAATACACACGCTTTCTGTTTCTGATGCATGCCGGTGTGGCGAAATTGGCAGACGCACGTGACTCAAAATCTACTTCGCCGTTTCATACCACTATGGCGGAAACCCTTGATTTATCAAGGTTTTTGACAACTCAATATGTAAATGGT
>CAJFUB010000018.1 GCA_904420095.1 uncultured Clostridia bacterium | reverse complement strand
TGCCCTCTCCGGGAGCATACCGCCGTTTGTTGTCAGCAGCCCGTTTCACGGTCTGCGTGTAGTTCCTTGTAAACTGACCTAATTAATATGCTAAACTATATTTTCGTAAATGATGTAATACACGAGGCTGGGACAGTAAAACAGGCTATCGGAGCGGACACGGCGTATCTCTTTGGATGCGGTGGCTGTATGCAAACAAAACGTATTGAGAAAGAAGGGAATTTATGCCGGTCGATATGAAAAGTATTATTGCCGATACCTTTTTACATATGGTGCAGCATGGAAATATAGATAAGATAACGGTAAAAGCTCTGATCGATGAGTGCCACATATCCCGACAGACCTTTTATTACCATTTTAAGGATATTATGGATGTTTTGGAATGGTCCGTCCAGCAGGCCATGCAGCAGCTGACAGAAATGAGCCTGAAAGAGAAGGACATGCAGTCGGTGCTGCGCGTATTCGTATCCTTTACAGTGGAACATTTTCCTATGCTCAAAAAGCTTATGGAATCCCAAAGGCGGGCGCAGATCGAGCAGATCATGATCGATGGGGTGGGAGTCTATATGCGCAGTGTGGCAAGGGGGAAAAATCGGGACGTACCCGTTAACCATTCAGATGGTGAAGTTTTGCTGCGGTATAGCGCCTGCGGATTAGTGGGCGTATTATTGGCGTACGGCGGGAAAGCAGATTTGGATCAGGAACGCTTGGCAAGGCAATTGACGCAGATCCTGTCTAAAGGGGTGTCAAGCTGGGAGGAAAAATAAACCACGCGATCAATGGATCCTTTTCTTTACGAGGGCGAACGTGCGGCACAGGCGCGTTCGCCTTACATTTTTGCAGATTTATATGGACAGAATTGAGGAAGTGTCAGTTTTTTTGACACTTCCCATTTTTTGTAAGGACATATACGGGAAATTGAAAATGGCGCGAAAAGCCATTTGCTGTTATAAATAAAAACAAGCGAATACTGTTATCCGGAAAGGAGTTTCTTATTGTCATGAAATTAAATCAGGAAATTTTCGCCATCAAGCTATATGAAATGGAGCAGGAATATGGAACACTGCAGAGCCGGCTTCGTATCTGCGGCGGAGAGGACCATGAGAAAATCCGTCAGGAACTGCAGAAGGCCAGAGACGAGTATAAAGAACAATCCTTGCTCCTTCAGAAAAGGATAGAAGGAAGCCGTTCAAAAGCCGTTTCTGAACTGGCGGCGGCTCAGCTGGAATACAGCCGCAAAACGGAAGCACTGCTCAAAAATCAAGTGGCAAAATACCTGCATTCGGAAGCGAATTCCGTTAGAGAGGACGAAGCGGAAGCGGCAACCCTATATGCCGAATATGCTCTTGATTTTGCAACGCAGGCGATGAAATATGCCTTGCTTGCTTCGCTTACGGCGATAGACCTGCAGATGGGCACCGAAGAACAGGAAGAAGCCTGAAACGCTGAATTTCAGAAGTTGAAATAAGGAGAAATGATTATGCTTAAACTACTCAAACAGCTGCGGCGAAAGGAATGGATGATGGCTATTCTCTGCGCCGTACTCGTACTGGGACAGATCTACTTTGACCTGCGCCTGCCGGACTACATGAGCAATCTGACGGTCTTGATCAAATCACCCGACAGCACCATGTCCGATATCCTTCAGACCGGTGCGGAAATGCTGGGCTGCACGCTGGCCAGCGCCGTACTCTGTGTAATCTGCGGATTTTTGACCGCTAAGGTGGCGGCAGGATTCGGCGCCTCTGTCCGGGAGAGCGTCTTTAACAAAATCGCGGATTTTGGACAGCAGGAAATGATGTCCTTTTCCGTCCCAAGTCTGATTAACCGTACTACAAACGATATCACCCAGATACAGATGCTGGTAGCCATGGGCCTTCAGATCCTGATCAAATCGCCGATCATGGCGGTTTGGGCGATCATCAAAATCGTCAATAAGAGCTGGACGCTTTCCGCCATTACGGCGGGCTTTGTAGTGGCGCTGCTGGTATTGATGCTTTTGATTATCGGCATCGTTGTTCCCCGGTTCAGAAAGGTACAGAAACTGGTCGACAAAATCAACTCGGTTGCCCGGGAAAACCTGACCGGTATCAATGTCGTCCATGCGTACAACGCAGAAGAGTATCAGAATGAGAAATTTGAAGAGGGCAACGTCGCTCTGATGAAGACACAGCTGTTTAACCAGCGCGCTTTCGCTCTGCTCATGCCTTCCGTCACTCTGGCAATGAACGCCCTGTCTCTGGTCATCTACTGGGTCGGCGCGGCCTTGGTGAACAATGTTTCCGCTGCCGATACGGCGCTGCGTCTGACGACCTTCAGCGATATTGTGGTGTTTGGTACCTACGCCACCTACGTGATTATGTCCATCATGATGATGGTGATGATCATCATGCTGATCCCCGCCGCGCAGGTATCGGCCCAGCGCGTCAATGCGGTGCTGGATACCAAGCTCAGCCTGCAGGAGGGAACGAAAACCGACGCGCCGGAGCAGGGGACGGTAGAATTCCGCAATGTATCGTTCCACTATCCGTCATCAGACAAGGATGTGCTGTGCAACATCAGCTTTACGGCAAAACAGGGAGAAACCGTCGCTTTTATTGGTGCTACCGGCAGCGGCAAGACCACGCTGGTCAGCCTGATCGCCCGATTTTACGACGCCACCTCCGGCCAGGTGCTGGTGGACGGACAGGATGTGCGGGAGTACACCTTCGATGCGCTGTATGACCGGATCGGTTACGTTACCCAGAAAGCGATCCTTTTTTCCGGCGATATTCGGGAGAACGTGCTGTTTGGAGAGAGCCGCGCGGAGGCGTCGGAGGATAACGTCCGGCAGGCGCTCGATCTGGCGCAGGCCACGGAATTTGTAGAGAAGCTGCCCGGCGGCATCGAGGCTCCGATCGCAGAGGGCGGCACAAACGTATCCGGCGGGCAGAAGCAGCGGATTTCCATCGCCAGAGCGCTGGCCAGAAAGCCGGAAATCCTGGTATTTGACGACTCGTTTTCTGCGCTGGACTACCGGACCGACGCAAAGCTGCGGGCAGGTCTGGAGGAGCGGTTAAAGCACACTACACGCCTGATCGTTGCGCAGCGCATCGGCACCATTCGAAATGCCGACAAAATCATCGTTCTGGATGAGGGACGGGCTGTGGGCGTCGGGACTCACGAGGAATTGATGCAGAGCTGTCCGGTCTATCAGGAAATCGCCAGGTCCCAGCTCTCAAAAGAAGAACTGGAAGCATAAAGGAGGAACACCGCATGAGTAATTTTGGACAGCGCGGCATGCGTGCCATGGAAAAAAGCAAACGGGGGATCGGCGGCGTGCTGCGGGAACTGTTTTCCTATTCGAATAAACTGAAAAAACCAATGATCGTTTCCTTTCTCTTTGCAATTGCAGGAGCCGTTCTCACGATTATCGGGCCCAACCTGCTGAGCAACATTACCGACCTGATTTCGGATTCCCTGTTTGGAGAGATCGATCTGGAGGCGATCGCCTCCATCGGGATTCAGCTGCTGGTGATCTATGGGTTCAGCGCGATCTTTACCTATGTAGAACACTATATCATGGCTACGGTTACTTTGGAGCTCTCCAGGGATCTGCGCGGCGACCTATCGAAGAAAATCAACCGGGTCCCTATGAAATATTTCCATTCGGTTCCATTCGGCGATATTTTAAGCCGCGTCACCAATGACGTCAGCACACTGCAGCAGGCCCTGGCCAACAGCCTTCCTTCTATGATCAGCGCGGCGGCACAGTTCGTCGGCTGCCTGGTGATGATGTTTGTCACCGAATGGCGCATGGCGCTTTCCGCCATCGCTGTAACATTGCTGGGATTCCTGATCATGGCGCTGGTTATGCTGCGTTCTCAGAAATATTTTGCGGCCCGGCAGGAAAATCTGGGCACCCTCAACGGCTACATCGAAGAGATGTATTCCGGCCATGATGTGGTACGCATTTCCCGTGCAAACCGTAAAATTAAAAAGACTTTCGAAAAAATGAACGATACTCTTTACAACGCTGACTGGCGCAGCCAGTTCCTTTCGGGAGTCATGCAGCCTCTGATGACGATCGTAGGCAACCTGGGTTATGTAGTAGTGTGCGTACTGGGCTCCGCGCTTGCTATGAACGGGGAAATCTCCTTCGGCGTCATCGTGGCCTTTATCCTCTACGTCCGGCTGTTCACCTCGCCGCTGAGCACCCTGGCCCAGGGAATGACGCAGATGCAGACCGCCGCCGCTGCGGGAGACCATATCTTTGATTTCCTTCAGGAAGAAGAATTGCCTGAAGAAACCGGTAAAAAAGAGGTGCTTACGAACGTCCGCGGCGAAGTGGAATTTGAACATGTCCGCTTCAGCTATCCGGACAATCCGGAGAAGATCATTATTAAGGATTTTTCCGCCCATGTCCTGCCAGGGCAGAAGGTGGCGATTGTCGGTCCCACCGGCGCAGGCAAGACGACGATGGTCAACCTGCTGATGCGCTTCTATGAAATCAACAGCGGAAGCATCAGAATCGACGGCATTCCCACCTCAGAGATGACGCGGGAAAGCGTGCATGATTTGTTCAGTATGGTGCTGCAGGACACCTGGATGTTTGAGGGGACGGTACGGGAAAACTTGGTATATAACAAGACCGGCGTCAGCGACGAGGAACTGGAAAAGGCCTGCCGCGCCTGCGGAATTTACCACTTTATTGAAACGCTGCCAAATGGCTTTGACACGGTTCTGGATGACAGCATCGCCATATCGGCTGGTCAGAAGCAGCTGCTCACCATTGCCCGTGCCATGGTACAGGGCAATCCCATGCTGATCCTGGACGAGGCCACCTCCTCGGTGGACACGCGCACGGAGCTGATTACGCAGAAGGCAATGGATCAGCTGACTGAGCACCGCACAAGCTTTGTCATCGCGCACCGGCTGTCTACGATCAAAAATGCCGATCTGATTCTGGTGATGAAGGATGGAGACATCATCGAGCAGGGCACGCACGACTCCTTACTGGAAAAGGGCGGGTTCTATGCCGATTTGTACAATAGTCAGTTTGATAAAGTATCGTAAACGCGCTTGCCAGGGAACGGATCCTGCAGCAGGCAGGTCGGGGGAGCGCAGACTGGCGCATCTGTCCTTCTCCGCCGGCGGATTTGATTGCTGCCACATTCACGGCCGGCCATCTTTTTCGCCTTTCCGTTCAGAAAGGCGCTGAAATAAATCTCCGGTCAGGGACCGGAAACGAATATCAAATAAAGGAGAGAAAGAACCATGCACGAAGTTGTAGATGAGAAACGTTCCCCCTCCAAAAAACCGTTTATCTTTTACGCGATCATCGCGCTGCTCATTATTATGCTGCTCAATGCTCTGGTGTTTCCTTCCATGCTGCAGCGTTCGGTGATTGAAGTCGGATACGATCAGTTCCTGGAGATGATTGACAGCGGAGAGGTCAAGGAAGTATCTTATGACGAATATTCCGGTCAGTTTGTCTTCATCGCGGGCGAAGAGAAGAAGGAACAGATCTATAAGACTGGCATCTGGCCGGAGGACGGGCAGCGGCTGCTGCAGCAGCTGCTGGAACACGACGACATTCAATTTTCTGCCGCCATCCCGACACAGGCGAATCCGCTTACATCCTTTATTTTAACGTGGATTTTGCCGATTCTGTTCTTCTTTATCATCGGGGAGGTATTCTACCGCTGGATGAAAAAGAAGATGAAGGATCAGTCGCCGGGCGGCCTGGGCAATACCATGTCCTTCGGAAAATCCGGTGCGAAAATCTATGTGGCCGACGAGAAAACCGGGGTGAAATTCGACAGCGTTGCCGGACAGGATGAGGCCAAGGATTCCCTGATGGAAGTGGTGGATTACCTCCACGATCCGAAAAAGTATGCGGAGATTGGCGCGAAGCTGCCGAAGGGCGTGCTGCTGGTGGGGCCTCCCGGAACCGGCAAAACGCTGCTGGCTAAGGCGGTAGCCGGAGAGGCGGGCGTTCCGTTTTTCTCCATTTCGGGCAGTGAATTCGTGGAAATGTTTGTGGGCATGGGAGCCGCCAAGGTGCGGGATCTGTTTAAACAGGCGAATGAAAAAGCGCCCTGCATCGTATTCATTGACGAGATCGACGCCATCGGACAGAAGCGAAATGCCGCAGGCTTGGGCGGCAACGACGAACGGGAACAGACACTGAACCAGCTGCTGGCGGAAATGGACGGCTTTGACGGGCAAAGAGGCGTCGTGCTGCTGGCGGCAACCAACCGTCCGGAAAGTCTGGATCCGGCTCTGCTGCGGCCCGGAAGGTTCGACCGCCGCGTGCCGGTGGAGCTTCCCGATCTGCAGGGACGCAAGGCCATTCTATTAGTCCATGCTAAGAACGTCAAAATCGGGGACAATATCGACTGGGATGTAATCGCCCGGGCCACCGCCGGTGCTTCGGGTGCAGAGCTGGCGAACATCATCAACGAGGCGGCTCTGCGCGCCGTCCGGGAAGGCAGAAAAACGGTTGCTCAGGCTGATTTGGAAGAAAGCGTGGAAACCGTCATCGCAGGCGCTCAGAGGAAAAACGCTGTCATTTCGGACAGGGAAAAGAAGATTGTGGCGTATCACGAGGTCGGGCACGCTCTGGTGGCAGCGAAACAATCCAACTCGGCTCCGGTGACCAAGATTACGATCGTTCCCCGGACCTCCGGCGCACTGGGCTACACCATGCAGGTCGAGGAAGGAGAACGGATGCTGATGAGCCGGATGGAGATTCTGAATAAGATCGCTACGCTGACCGGCGGGCGCAGCGCTGAGGAGCTGGTCTTCGGCGAGGACAGTATGACGACCGGCGCTTCTAATGATATTGAACAGGCTACCAAGCTGGCTCGCGCGATGATTACCCGTTATGGCATGACCGAGGAATTCGACATGGTGGCGTTAGAAACGGTACAGAACCAATATCTGGGCGGGGATGTCTCTCTGACCTGTGCGGCAGATACTGCCTCAAAAATCGACGCGCGCGTGGTCGAAACGGTCAAAGCCGCCCATGAAAAGGCGCGGAAAATCCTTCGTGAGAACGAGGCGCAGCTGCATAAGCTGGCCGCCCATCTGCTGGAAAAGGAAACGATCACCGGGGAGGAATTTATGGCGCTGCTGAATGAGTAAGAATCTGTTCTACCCCACGAAAGCAACGCGTCTGCGGCTGAAATCCGTTGGGCGTATACGAAAAGGAATAAAAATCTATTATGAATCTCCAATGTGGAAAGGACAGTAAACGAAATGGCGGTAAAACGGTTTCGGCATGCTTTATGCGGTTTTCCCGCTTGACGCCATTGCGGCTGCTTCACAAAATTCAACAAAGTCAGAGCCGGGGACAGCATGACGGCATATGGATGGGTTGAAATCTATGCGCGAGCCGAACGCGGAAGAAGTGCTGGAACTTTCCGACAGGGCGTGCCTGCAGAAGGATAAGCTGTGATGCGGATTTTCAGAATAGAAAGAAAAAGAGGAACAACTGTATATGAAACAGGTATATCAAAGTAAACTGGAACAGCGTCGGGAGACACTGAAAGACTTCTTTGGCGGAGATGAACGGGAAGAGATCTCGGACGAGCTTCTCAAACGGATTTTTCAGTTTGAGGAACTGATGATCAAATACCGCTCTGCCATCCGGGAGGTCACCACCAAGCTGGAAATTCTGGGCGACGAACTGTCGGGCGCATCGGAACATAATCCCATTGAGAGTATCCAGTCGAGGATCAAGCGTCCGTACAGCATTGCCCGCAAGCTCAGTAAGCGAGGCCTTCCGGTGACGGTAGAGGCGATTTCGGAAAATCTGAACGACGTGGCCGGCATTCGCGTCATCTGTCCGTTTATCCGCGATATTTATGCGGTTTCTGCGATGCTTCAGAAGCAGGATGACGTCCGGTTTATCGCAGTCAAAGACTATATACAGAATCCTAAGCCAAACGGGTACCGCAGTCTCCATCTGATAGTGGAAATTCCGGTTTTTTTCTCCACAGGAAAAGAAAACGTCAGGGTAGAAATCCAGATTCGGACGGTGGCAATGGATTTTTGGGCCAGTCTGGAGCACCGCATTCGGTATAAAAACGATTCTCCCGAGGTCCAGAAGCTGGCAAAAGAGCTAAAAGAATGCGCCGACATCATTGCCCGGACGGATGTCAAAATGCAGGAGCTGCGGGAACGCATTTCCGCAAATCTATATGAACATTCGGAAGGGCTGGAAAGATCATAAGCAAAGCGGAAAATTTGAACATAATAATTCCAAAGAAAGAGCTTCTCTTCTGAAGCCGGCATGTATGCAAGCGCCTGCGGCTCCGGGAGCCCTGTATGATTTTTGAGAGCGTCTCGACATGCAATATGAATAGACAGAAGGGTTGAAATTCTATGCTGGAACTAAAAGATATACGAAAAAATTATCCGTCGGGCGATGAAGTCGCTGCGGACAGAATAAAAATCTAAAATATTACAAAGAAAGGAAAATGAAAAATGAACACGTTTTTTTCACGAGTATTGTGGGGGATAGTCGGAGTTTTGCTTATCATATGTGGAATTATCTGCCTGGCACAGCCCGCTGTCGCCCTGACTACCGCAACTCTTTTCCTGGGAATTTCCATGATGGTGTCCGGGATTGTCGATATCGTAATTTTCGCCAAGGGCAATAACGCCATGTTTGGGGCAGGCTGGTTTCTTGTGGACGGTATTCTGACCGTTCTTCTGTCACTGCTTATTTTGTTTAACCAGGCCTTTACCGCGCTGTCCCTGCCCTTTATCTTCGGTATGTGGCTGATGTTCTCCGGTATTACAAAGTTTGTCAATTCCTTCGACCTGCAGCGCATGGGCGTCCGGGGCTGGGGCTGGTTTACGGCAATTGGGATCGTTTTGGCATTGGCGGGGTTCCTGTCGTTCCTGAAACCGGTCGCCAGTCTATTCGCTCTCAGCATCCTGACAGGCGTTCTGCTGATTCTTCAGGGAGCCGCTTCTCTGCTTCGCGCTATTTTTGCAGGTCGATTCCTCGGAAAATAAGTGCCCGGAGTATGCAATCGGTTCGGGGCTTTGACGATTCCTCTGATCAAAGCCCTGCTTTCTTATCTGCGGGGGGCGTACGTTCCGAAATGGGCCTGATGCAGGAAGGGTGCGATGCGTCCAAATGCCGCAGCTTCTTTACATCGCTTTAACGAAAGCGTGCTTGCCGTTTTGCTCCTGTGCGTCTTATTATAATAAAAACGATAGATCTGTGAGAGTTGGCTTTGGCTGCAAAGAAAGGAAAGGAGAACCGGAAGATGGATAAAAGTCGGCCTTATAAGAAGAAAGCTGTCAGGCTGTTCCAAAAGCTCAGGAGCAATAAGAATCGTTTCTCCGGCATCCTTCTGATTGTGCTTGGCGTTGTGCTGGGCATTGCAGCAAGAGGAACCGGGGGTTCTCCGTTTCAGGATTTTACATCCGGTATCCTGCTGGGGCTTTCAGCCGGCAGCCTTCTGGTTGGGATTCTTGCAGCGCTTGTATTTCGTTCTGAATGAACGGAAGCATTTGCATGTTTTCTAGTCTTGACAGGAAAAATAAAAATATGTTAATATAAAGCAGTTAGCGCGGAGGGCAAATCATTCGCTGGAAATGACGAGCCGGATAAAGGCACGGGCTGGAACGCCCGCTTCTTTATCCGGTTTTTTGTTTTGTCAGGAGGATATTTAAATGGATTTTCTGAACGGTAAGATAAAAACGCTTTATTTCAAATATCTTGCAGCGGCCTTTGGCAGCGCCTTGATTACTTCCATCTATTCCATTGTAGATATGGCCATGGTGGGACAATATCACGGGCCGGAAGGAACCGCGGCTTTGGCGGTGGTAGCGCCGATCTGGAATATCATTTACAGCCTGGGGCTTCTGATGGGGATCGGCGGCTCGGTTCTTTTCAGCACCATTCGGGGAAAGGAAGCCGGTCAGGAAAAGCAATCCAATGAGTATTTCACGGCTTCGATGATTGGCTCTGTCATTCTGGCTGCGATCGTATGGATCATTATTGTGTTCTTCGACCGGGAGCTGCTGCTGCTGTTCGGTGCGGACGAGTCTACTCTGCCGCTGGCGCGTGAATATGTCCGGCCAATCAAATTTGTGGTTCCCTGTTTTCTGTTTACGCAATCGCTGGCGGCCTATCTGCGGAACGACAAAAATCCTGCACTGGCTACGGCCGGAGTTTTGGCAGGAGGAATTTTCAACGTGTTCGGCGATTATTTCTTTGTTTTTACATGCGACATGGGAGCCTTTGGCGCAGGGCTCGCTACGGCGATCGGTACCGTAATTTCCATCATCGTGATGCTGTCTCACTTTTTTACCAAGAAAAATACCCTGCGGCTGGTCCGCCCCACAAGACTGCTGCGCAAATTCCGAGAGATTTCCGTAACGGGATTTTCCACCTTTTTTATCGATATTGCCATGGGGATCCTGACCATTTTATTTAACAGGCAGATTATGGCCTATCTGGGCACAAACGCGCTTTCCGTCTATGGCGTAATTGTCAACATCAGCACCTTTGCGCAGTGCTGCGCTTACAGTGTTGGTCAGGCGTCGCAGCCGATTTTTTCGACTAATTTTGGCGCAGGAAGGGGAGACCGGATTTGGCAGACGCTCAAATACGCATTGTCCACGACGACTTTTTTCGGCATCGTTTGGACCGTCTTGTGCTTAACCATTCCCAATCAGTTTATCGAGGTTTTTATGAATCCTACAGAAGCGGTGCTGCGGATTGGACCCGGCATCATTCGCAGCTACGGGCTTTCTTTTTTGCTGCTGCCGCTCAATATTTTCTCGACCTATTATTTTCAGGCGCTCATGAAGCCCAAGGCCGCGTTTATCGTTTCCGTGTCCCGCGGACTGGTTGTCAGCGGCATTCTTATTTTTTTGCTTCCGATTGCTGCCGGGGCCGATTCGATCTGGTTTGCCATGCCTCTGACTGAATTGCTGGTAGCGGTTTATGTCGTGTGCATGATTGTTCGATATACAAAACAATTATTTTACGAAAGGACGGTTTCATATGAATAAGATTATTACCATCGGGCGTGAATTCGGCAGCGGCGGCCGGGAATTGGGCCGCCGGTTATCAGAGGCTTTGGGCTTTGCCTATTACGATCAGGAGATCGTCAGCGAAATTGCAAAACGGACGTCTCTTTCCGAGCAGTATATAGAAGCGATCGCCGAGCGTCATCCTCTGTTCTCTTTTCCCATCCATATCGGAAGAAGCTTTTATCTGTCGGCCAATCCTGTGTTTGAACAGACCATGAAGGTGTATCAGGAGCAGGCGCGGATCATTACTGAAATGGCAGAAAAATCCGATTGCGTGATTGTAGGGCGCTGCGCAGATTATATTTTAAAGGAACTTAAGCCGTTTCGAATTTTCGTCTATGCGGATATGGAGAGCAAAATCAAGCGCTGCCGGGAAAAGGCCCCGGCGGATGAGCAACTCACAGACCGGGAGCTCAGGCAGCAGATTTCCGGCATTGATAAAAAGCGCGCGAAATATTATGAATTTTACACCGGGCATTCTTGGGGCGACAAACTGAATTTTGATTTATGTATCAACACAACGCAAACGGTAATCAAAGAGATCATACCGGCAATTGCCAAGCTGTTTCTCTCATAAAGCAAATAGAGCTGGAGGCTTCGAAAAACTACTTTTGAGCGGATCTTTGCCTCGCCTAAAGCTTCCGGAATGCCAGACTGATGCAGGTCCCCGGCTGTTGCGGAACGCAGACCGCCATGCTATACTGAATCGGTTAATATCGTGTACTCGCTTGCTCCATGGGGCAGACGACAGGGAACATTGAAATTCCTTCCGCTTGGACGGCTTTTCCAGAACGATTTCATGTCCCTGTTATACTTGGGAGGACTTTACATGGCATATTTTAAAACCTGCCGCTTGCTGCCGGAGGACGCCGTTTACATTCGCAAAAGAGTATTTATGGAAGAACAGGGCTTCTCCGATGAATTTGACGATACAGACGCGATCGCCGCGCATATCGTTCTTTACAATGAGGAAAACAAGCCGATCGCAACCTGCCGGTACTTTTGGGATGGAAAATACAAAGCTTATGTCGTAGGGAGAATTGCGGTATTAAAAGAATTCCGCAAAAAGCACTTTGGGGCAGCGCTTTTGCGGGAAGCAGAGCGGCAGATACAAAACAGGGGAGCAAACAGACTGTTATTGGCCGCACAGGTACAGGCCAGAAGCTTTTATGAAAAGCAGGGGTATACCCCAGTGGGAGAAGAATTTCTAGAGGAACACTGCCTGCATATATGGATGTGCAAAAAACTGGTCGTACAGGAATAAGGCGTTTGAAACATTCCTTTTTTATCGCCATTTGCAGCGTGATCCTTCAGCACTCCGATCCTGAAAATCGATCTTTCAGTTCATGACAGAAGGCGGGCAGAAGAAAGGCACTTCTGCGTTTGTACCGTCGCAGGCGGCGTAAAGTTTTGCGAATCTATTATGCGCATAGGCAAAGGAATGGTTTGCCAATCTGCATTGAAACAAGAAAAAAGCAAGCTTTGCGTTAGACAGACGCATCTCTTTCTATGCTATAATAAAAATAGCATTGGAGGTGAAACGGATGAAAGATAGCGGCTCAATTCACCAGCGCGTTCTTCAATATGCACATGCGGGAACGGATGCTTTATATCTTGACTTTCAAATTTCTCCAAATGGATACGATGATGGACAAGTCGAAAAAAAACGCCAGCAGTATGGCAGTAATTTATTGACTGGACGAGCCAAAGATACTGTGCTGCATCGCCTGTGCAGAGCCTTTGTCAACCCATTCACTATTATTCTGTTTGTTCTGGTGATAATATCCTTTATCACGGATGTGTTACTCGCTTCTCATTTTGGCCGGGATATGACCACGGTGCTGATTATCTTGTGTATGCTGCTTATCAGCGGCGTCGTGCGTTTTATTCAGGAAATGCGGTCTAAGCATGTCACAGATCATCTGACAAGCTTGCTTCATTCCAGCGTAACGACACGTCGGGAAGGCCAATGGCTGGAAATACCTTCCTCGGAGCTGGTAGTGGGTGATATTGTTCGGTTCTCTGCGGGAGACCGTATCCCAGCCGATATTCGTCTGACGGCGACAAACGATCTGTTTGTATCACAATCCGTGATCACGGGCGAGAGTGCGATACTGGAGAAAAACGCCGGAATTTTATCCGTAGAAAAACCGCAATCATATGGAGAATACAGCAATATCGTATTCATGGGTTCTGCTGTAACTGGCGGAGCCGGAGAAGGCATCGTTTTGGCCGTAGGTCGGGATACTGTTTACGGAGGACTGTCTGAGCCGGAATCCAGTCGAAAAAACAGATTTGATCAGGGAGCAAATTCTATCGCATGGGTGCTGATCCGCTTTATGGCGGTATTGGTGCCACTGGTTTTTATCGCCTGCGGACTGACAAAAGAAAATTGGTTTTCTGCATTTATGTTTGCGCTCTCGGTAGCTGTGGGCTTGACTCCGGAAATGTTACCCATGGTAATTAATGCCTGTCTTGCAAAAGGCAGCGCCGCCATGGGCCAAAAGAAGACTGTGGTGAAAAATATTAATGCTATGCAGGGCTTTGGCAGCATGGACGTGCTGTGCGTGGATAAAACCGGCACGCTCACCGGGGATGTCATACTGCTGGAATACTATATGGACATTCTTGGAAATGAAAGCAGCAAAGTTTTAGATTGGGCTTATTTGAACAGTTTATACCATACCGGCGTTGCAAATCATCTTGATACGGCAATTTTGAAATATCGGAAATTGCCGGGACGCGAAGCTTATTTTAGAGGACTTGCAGTGCGGTATCCTAAACTGGATGAGCTGCCCTTCGATTACGAGCGAAAAATAGCCGGCGTGCTTGTAAAAGACGACGACAGAAAACTGCTGATTGTCAAAGGCAGCATAGAGGAAGTATACCGCCGCTGCCGCTATATCGAATATAAGGGAAACCGCAGCTGTATGGAGCCCGACGGATTTTCCAGTGTCCGCGCCATTGTGGACGAAATGCTGGAGGATGGCATGAAGGTGCTGGCAGTGGCTTATAAATCGGTTGACCAAGAACAGCTAAATATTGAGGATGTACAAGAACTGACGCTCCTTGGGTATTTGGCATTTTTCGATGCGCCTAAAAAAACAGCTTCAGATGCAATTCAGAAGTTAAAAAATCTCCATGTGAGGATCAAGGTGCTGACTGGTGATCAGCGCGATGTCGCTATTTCTGTCTGCCGCCGCTTAGGGATTGATGCAAAGCAGGTATTAACCGGCAAAGAGTTGGATGCTTTGACGGGCGACGAGCAGCTGATGCGCATTGAAAATACAACAGCTTTTGCCGAACTGTCCCCAAAACAAAAGGCAGCCATTGTTCAGACTTTACAGGCAAACGGGCATACCGTGGGCTTTCTGGGAGATGGAATGAATGATCTGCGTGCAATCGTGGAATCCGATGTGGGAATTTCCGTGGATACAGCGGCAGAGGCAGTCAAGGAAGGCGCAGATGTCATTTTGCTGAAAAAGGACTTAAATGTATTGGAAGAGGGAATTTTGGAGGGAAGGAAAGCGTTCTCTAATATGTCTAAATATATTCGGATTACTGCTTCTTCCAACTTTGGAAATATTTTGTCCATAATAATTGCCAGTGTGTTTCTTCCGTTTTTCCCAATGACTTCAGTGCAACTTCTG
Source organism: uncultured Clostridia bacterium (assembly GCA_904420095.1). Classification (GTDB taxonomy): domain Bacteria; phylum Bacillota; class Clostridia; order UBA1212; family UBA1255; genus Egerieisoma; species Egerieisoma faecipullorum. The sequence goes on along the minus strand of CAJFUB010000018.1, from coordinate 17,690 downwards.
CTATTAAATCTGTTGTATGATACGCTTTGCCTCGTTCTTCCCTGGGATCATGTGGATGAGGAGATCTGTTCCCGGCCTCTGGAATGGTCTGGCCGTACATTGGGACGCTTTATGAGAAACTTCGGTCCGATCAGTTCCTTTTTTGATATTTTAACTTTTGTATTCCTATTTTTTTTCTTTTGTCCTTGGGTTTGCGGAGGAAGCTTTTCGTCTTTGTCCGGCACAGCTGCTCAGTTAAGGTTCATTGCCCTATTCCAGACAGGGTGGTTTTTGGAATCCATGTGGACACAGATTTTGATTCTGCATTTGCTCCGCACTCCCAAGATACCACTTTTCCAAAGCAAGCCTTCGATTCCTGTTATGGCCGTAACTATACTAGGAATTCTATTTTTTACCATTCTGACATTTACCCCGATCGGTCAGTTGATCGGATTAACTGCTTTGCCGGCTGTTTATTTTGGATTCCTAATAATCATTGTCGCGCTGTACCTGCTGCTGATGAGCTTGGCAAAAAGGTGGTATGTAAAGAAGTATCATGAATTACTTTAAGGAAGGAGGAATCTGTGTTGAAAAAGAATATCGGTCTGGTCAGTTTGGATTCCTCTCTCATCAAATGGCTCCATGAAAAACTCCGAATCTCTGCGCCGGATACGCAAGGGAAAACAGAATTGATGGAGGGCCTTGAGGATTTAATACAAGGAACGGTAAGCTCACTTATGCTGGAACTTGGAGATGATGCAGTACCGGCTTCCCGAAACGATGTAATTCAATGCGGAACGCTAACGATTTATGCAAAGTCCAGAAAAGTGATCCGCGATGACAGTGAAATTGCATTGACTCCAAAAGAATTTGACATTTTGTATTTTCTGGCGTGCAATCGCGGCGAGGTATTTACAAAGGAACAAATTTATCAGGCTGTGTGGGAAAACGATTATCTGCTGGATGACAGCAATATCATGGCTTTTATTCGGAAACTTCGAAAAAAGATTGAACCAAATCCAGATGCTCCGGAATATATTTTGACGATATGGGGTATCGGCTATAAATTTAACGACGAGCTTTAATGTCTAATTCTTGCCAAATCGCAAGAAAATTGCATGGTTTTAAGCATGTGATTTTCCTTGCGGTTTTTTTATACTTGTTTTGGATGAGGGGGCGATGCTCGTGAATCATATTGATTTTATCTTACGGATCTCCTTCTCTCTCTGGCTCCTGGCTTTCTCATTGGTCCGGAATGACAGGTAACCGCCATTCGGACGGAATCAGATTCAATGTACTTTTGTATGGATCTGGTGTACGGGCTGCTGTTGGCCTTCTGGCAGGCAACAGAAAAAATACGGTATCTAAATTATTTGAACAGCGGTGATGCGATCGGCGGCAAGGATGAAATTATTCAGAATATTGTTCGTCGAAAAACAGATAGTAACGATTCAAAAGGCTGTCAGTACAGGCCGGAAGATGCTGTAAATGAAGTGGTAAAGAAAAAGCCGGAGCATTAAAGCAGTAATATTCGCTATCCTTTATTACTTGTTTTCAATAGCTTGTATTTTCGTCGGTCGGCCGCTTCCGGAATGGCGGAGTTTACCGTTCCGGATTTGGTATATGGGGACCTTAATAATTTGGCTTATCCTTACGATTCTGACGGCTGCTTTGACGATCAGACATCTGAAACTAAATGAATTACGGAAGGAACATGATCATTGGAAAGGGTGAGAACTATGGATTTTACTTGCGTTTTTTTTTGGAGTCCTTTTTGTGATCGCTGGTTTTTTGTTTGCCTGCGGAAAAGGTCATATCCATTTATCGGCCTGGAAGAACATGCCGCAGGAAGAGAAAGAGAAAATTAAAATCAAGCCCCTTTGCCGTAATATCGGAGAAGTGATCGCACTTAACGGCATTATTTTTCTGATAAAAGGGCTATGGTCAGGATTTGAAAACCATTGGTTTGCTGCTGCCATGCTTGTATGGTTGACCGTTGCGGGCTTGGATTTCTGGTACATTACGAAAAGCAATCGATATCACAGTTAATAATCCGCATTGCGGTTTTGATAGATATTCCAAGAAAGAGTGAGGTGAATAACATGGACTCTGATAGTAGTCCGCAAAGGCACAGAGCAGCACATAAGGGACAGAGTTCCATGTCCCTCATTTGACTGCGCTTGCCTCTACTAAATGCAAGGAGGTAAGGACCGATGAACAAGAAAGAAAAAAATCGTCATGCTATTCGGATGGAGACAGAAAGAACCATCGTCCATGACGAAGAAAACCGCCGCATCCAATTTGCGGCAATGAACCCCATTAAGGAGGTTCTGAAAAGTCTGAACGCTACATTACGGGGGCTGGATGAGGAAGCGGTATCAGCCAGCCGCAGCAAATATGGGACCAATAAAGTGACCCATGAAAAGAAAAAGTCGCTGCCAAAGCGTTTGGCGGGCGCCTTTGTCAATCCGTTTACGGCCATCCTGTTTTGCCTGGCGGTGGTATCTACTATTACGGACATGATCCTGCCCTGTTTTTCCCTGTTTGACAATACTCCGGAGGATTTTGACTGCTTGACCGTTATTATTATTCTGGCAATGGTCTTTATCTCTGGTACGCTTCGGTTCGTACAGGAATCGCGGAGCGGCAATGCTACGGAAAAACTGCTGTCTATGATTACTACCACTTGTACGGTTACGCGCAAAGCGCAGGAAAAAGAGGAAATTCCAATGGATGATTTGGTCGTTGGTGATCTTGTGCATTTGTCTGTCGGCGATATGCTTCCGGCGGATGTCCGGATCCTGGACGCAAAAGATTTTTTTGTCAGCCAGGCGAGTCTGACTGGCGAAAGCGAGCCGGTTGAGAAGACGCCGGCTATGGTGGAGGAAGAGCAGCCTGCGATTACCGATTATGGCAATATTGCCTTTATGGGAAGCAATGTCATTTCCGGCAGCGCAACAGCGGCTGTTGTCCGCGTGGGTGATCACACCTTATTTGGCTCGATAGCGTCAGCCGTGGCCGGAGAAGCGGTTGAAACCAGCTTTACCAAAGGAGTCAATGCTGTTTCCTGGGTACTGATCCGCTTTATGCTTGTGATGGTGCCGCTGGTATTCTTTATCAACGGAATCACAAAAGGCGACTGGCTGGAAGCATTCTTGTTTGGCATTTCCATTGCTGTCGGCCTGACGCCGGAAATGCTGCCCATGATCGTGACGACCTGTCTGGCCAAAGGCGCTGTTTCCATGAGCAAGAAGCGGACCATCGTGAAAAATCTCAATTCCATACAGAACTTCGGCGCAATCGATATCCTGTGTACAGATAAGACAGGAACGTTGACGCAGGACAAGGTCGTGCTGGAATATCATTGGAATGTAAACGGCGAGGATGATCTCAGAGTATTGCGCCATGCCTATCTGAACAGCTACTTCCAGACTGGGTACAAGAATCTGATGGATTTGGCCATCATTCATAAGACCGAGGAAGAAGAAGCAGAAAATCCACAGTTGACAGACCTTTCCGAAAACTATGCGAAAGTAGACGAGATTCCCTTTGATTTCAACCGTCGCCGTCTGACCACTGTAGTACAGGATAAAAGCGGGAAAACACAAATGGTTACAAAGGGAGCCGTGGAAGAGATGCTCTCCATCTGCACATTCGCAGAATGTGACGGAAAAGTGCAGCCTTTGACTGAAGAGATTCGCAAACGGATTCTGGAAACGGTAGATGAACTGAATGACAAGGGGTTCCGCGTTTTGGCGATTGCACAGAAAAGCAGTCCCTCCCCGGTTGGCGTTTTCGGCGTCAAGGATGAATGCGATATGGTGTTATTGGGGTATCTGGCCTTCCTGGATCCGCCGAAGGAATCCACTGCAGATGCGATCAAGGCTTTGAAAGAACATGGCGTCACGACAAAAATCCTGACGGGCGACAACGACAAGGTAACCCGCACGATCTGCAAGCAGGTTGGCTTGAAGGTCCGCAACATGCTTCTCGGAACGGATTTAGACCATATGACAGATTCCGATCTTGCAAGGGCAGCGGAGTCTACCGATGTGTTTGCAAAACTCACCCCTGACCAGAAGGCACGCGTTGTTACGGTTCTCCGGGAGAACGGTCATACTGTCGGCTTCATGGGAGACGGCGTAAACGATGCCGCTGCCATGAAGTCCGCCGACATCGGCATTTCTGTCGACACTGCTGTAGATGTGGCAAAAGAGTCTGCCGATATTATTCTGCTGGAAAAAGATTTGATGGTTTTGGAGGAAGGAATTGTCGAAGGGCGCAAGACCTACGCCAACATGATCAAATATATCAAGATGACGGCCTCATCCAATTTTGGCAATATGTTTTCAGTTCTCGCCGCCTCTGCGCTGCTGCCTTTTCTGCCGATGATGAGCATCCATCTGATTTTCCTGAATCTGATTTACGATCTGTCCTGTACTGCTATCCCGTGGGATAATGTAGATGAGGAATTCCTTCGTGTACCTCGCAAATGGGACGCCTCCTCTGTGGGAAGTTTTATGATCTGGATTGGCCCCACCAGCTCTATTTTTGACTTTACCACCTACATTTTCATGTATTTTGTCTTCTGCCCGATGTTTGTGTCCGGCGGAGTACTGTATAACGATCTGGCAAACCATTTCAGCGGCGCAGAACTGGAACAGATGCAGTTCACCTATATGGCCATGTTCCAGGCCGGTTGGTTCGTGGAATCCATGTGGAGTCAGACCCTTGTTATTCATATGATCCGCACACCAAAGATTCCGTTTATTCAGAGCCGCGCTTCCGCTCCTTTGACATTGCTGACCTGTACGGGAATTACAGTGCTTACAATTATTCCATTTACGGCTTTTGGTACGATGCTGGGATTTGTAGCCCTGCCGCTAAGCTATTTTGCTTATCTGATTCCGTGCATCCTGCTTTACATGGTGCTGGCGACCAGCTTGAAAAAAGCATATGTCCGACACTATGGCGAGCTGCTGTAGGATAAGGAGGAATTAAAATGAATTGGACAAAAATTTGGTTGGATTTATTTGGAACGACAACCCTGTGGGGAATAGATATGGGATTCTGGGTGTCGCTGGGTGTTGTTGCTCTGATCGTTATTTTGATGAATGCGATATTCTGGAGCCTGAAACCGAAGAAACAAACTCCCCATGCCGATGAAAAAGAGGACTTATGTAAAGAGGAAAAAATCAAAAGAGATAATAACATGCGAAATTAGCCGTCCTGGCTTGAGAGGAACCCGGTAAGCAGATCGGTGAAAAGCTATTTGCTCTGCTTTTATCCGGTCAAAACAGAGAGGCGCAGCTTGTTCTTAAAAAGGAAAACAGGAATTGTTGCTCCCGTTGGTTCCTCGCTCTATCCGGTTTTTATGGAAAAATGCTGTGTCAAAGAGGCCGGCCGTCCCCAAACAGAAATTCGGGAAAGCCGGCCTATACTTTTGCTTAAAGAGTGGCCTTTCGCGATCAGCGGAACAGTCATTGAATCAATTGTAAAAAGTTTGCAATCCTCTGTTTTCTCATTATGAAATGATTTTGGATTCTATTTGGCAGGAGAACTCCACCTATTATTTCCAAACGGCGGCCATGTTAGCACACTGAAAGAGGGAACGAAGGCAGAACCGGTCGTACCGGAATATGTGAGAAGCACCTATGGCATGGGCCGTAGATTTGAAATCCGGGAAATACCATCGTGGCTTTTGTACCTATGGGCGGTATTGCTGCAAGGTAAGCATTGCCATCACCTGCCGCAGACAGAAAAAAATTTAAGCCATCATAAAAGGCGGGCCGTGTGCCGGACATTTAGAGGCGAAAAGCCCAACCCTTATGGGCTTTGGAAAAATTATTTATCTTCTATAGGATGGCGCCTAATGCAGAAAGCTTTTTTAGCAATGCCTTTCGGTAAAGGAAGCTTCCGACGATGCATCGTGAAAAAGCGTCTGCCGGCCGAGAAAAATCCGGCAGGGAGGCGGCAGCAGGATTTTTGCATCACGATACTATTTGACGCTTACGGTATGATGGCAACCTTTATGACACCGTCCCGCTTTTCTTCAAATAATTCATACGCCTCGCTGATTCTCTCTAACGGATAGGTATGGGTGATCAGCGGGGAAGTGTCGAGCTTGCCCTCCGCGATTAGGTGAAGAATCTCCGCGCAATCACAGCCGTCGACGCCGCCGGTCTTGAAGGTCAGATTTTTGCCGTACATATTCGGTAAAGGCAAAATCTGCGGACGATCGTACAGAGCAACGACTGTAATGACCGCATTCGGTCTGGCGCATTTCCATGCGGTTTCAAAGGTTGTTTCGGCTCCTGCAACCTCCAGCACTGTGTCCGCGCCGCCGTGACAGCTGTTTCTTCTTACAAATGCTTCAACAGCGTCGGGCGTAACCGTCAAAACATCTGGATAATGCTCGTTAACAAAACGGATTCGGGTTTCGTCCTTTTCGCAGACAATGATCTGTTTTGGCTTTTTGAGCATTGCGCAAAGCAGCGTACAGATTCCGGTAGGTCCTGCGCCGAGAATCAGGACCGTATCATCTTCCGTAATTTCGGAGATACGAACAGCCCAGAACCCGGTGGCAAGGACATCGCCGACAAGCAGCGCCTGTTGATCGGTTACTCCGTCGGGAATCCGGTTCAGCCCTGTATCTGCAAACGGCACGCGCACATACTCTGCCTGTCCGCCGTCAATGCGGCAGCCGAGCGCCCAGCCTCCATTTTTATCAGTGCAGTTGTTGACAAAGCCTTTTTTACAGAAATAGCATTCTCCGCAGAAGGTCTCTACATTGACCGTCACGCGGTCTCCCGGGCGGACGTTTGTAACATCGGAGCCGGTTTCTTCTACGATACCGACCATCTCATGTCCGACTGTGATGCCGGGAACGGCGCGGGGCACAGAACCGTGCTTGATATGTAAATCACTGGAGCAGATGCTTGCCAGAGTGATCTTAACAATTGCGTCACGGCGATCCTTTATCTGCGGCCTTGGTTTTTCCGTAAGTTCAAAATGATCTTTTGAGATATACGAATATGCGAGCATATCATTTCTCCATTCTTTCGTTGTCCGGAGGACAGTATAACGCAGATTTCTGTTTCTTTACGTTGCAAATCCTGCATATTGCGTCATATACAGGTCATAGTATTTTCCCTTCTGAGAGAGCAGCGCGTCGTGGCTGCCGCTTTCCACGATCTCGCCGTGATCCATTACAACAATAAGATCCGCATCGCGAATCGTAGACAGGCGGTGGGCAATAATGATGCTGGTACGATTTTCCATAATGCGCTGCATCGCGTCCTGAATTGCTTTTTCCGTCCGGGTGTCCACATTAGAGGTAGCCTCGTCTAAAATCAGAATCTTCGGATCGGCCACAAACGCGCGGGCAATGGTGAGCAGCTGCCTTTGCCCCTGACTGATATTTTCACCGAATCCGGTCAGCCTGGTATCAATGCCCTGCGGCAGTATGCGAAGCAGCTCTTTACAGCAGCTCATTTCTGCCGCCTGCTCCAGCTGCTCCGGGGTAGCCTTTTCATTGCCGTATTTTAAATTGTCCCTTACTGTACCACTGAACAGTACGGTGTCCTGCAGCACAATCGCGACGTTCTGCCGCAGGCTGTCGCGTGCGATCTCCTGGATGTTCTGCCGGTTGATCCGTATTTCTCCGCTATCGATCTCGTAAAACCGCATCAGAAGATTGACCACTGTGGTCTTGCCGCTGCCGGTTGCGCCTACTAGTGCGACCTTCTTGCCTGCGGGAACCGTCAGGGTAAAGCTGCGGATTACCGGACAGCCCGGTACATAAGAAAACGTTACGTCGCGAAAAGAAAGCGTAGCCGTACGGTCTTCTGCCAGGGGTTCTCCGCTTTTGTCCTCGCTCTCTTCATCCAGAAGGGAAAAAACTCGTTCTGCTCCTGCGACTGCGGTTTGCAGCTGCCCGTAAACCTGCGCAATTTCGTTGACCGGCCGGCTGAATTGCTTGGCGTAGACGATGAATGCTGAAATTACGCCGACGGAAATCAGCCCGTGAACCGAAAAATACCCGCCGAAAGCCGCTATGATCACAAAACCAATATTGCCGATGCAATTCATAATCGGTCCCATAATCCCGCTGAAAATGTCTGTCTTTATTCCGGCCTTGGTCAAAGCATCCGAGGTATCGCAAAAATCCTCTGACGTGAGATTCTGGCGACTATAGGCCACAACGGTGCGGTAGCCGGACACCATTTCTTCGACGGTACCATTTAATTGTCCCAGGAGTACCTGCCGCCTGCGCGAGAATTTGCGCACTTTCCCGGAAAGAAGCTTTGTGGCCAGCAGCGTAAGGAGTACCGTTGCGAAGCTCAGAAGAGCCAATTGCCAGCAATACCACAGCATAATGGCCACCGTTCCGATCAGCGTCAACACGCCGGAGAACAGGGAAGAAAGCGATTGTGAGACCGTGGTGGAGATATTTTCCACATCGTTGGTCATCCGGCTCATAACGTCGCCGTGAGAATGCGTATCCAGATAACGGATGGGGAGATCTACGATTTTACCGAACAGCTCTTCCCGCATTCGCTTTACGATCCGTTGGCTTAATTTCGCGCTCAGGACACCTTGCAAAAGCTGACACCCGCTGTAAAGCAGATAAACTGCAAGCATAAAAATGAGCGCGGAGCCCAGGCTCCCAGTGGCGGCTCCTGCGATGATGTCAATTGCCCTGCTTTGCAGGCTGGGAGCATATACGCCGCAGAGCGTACCGAAAAGAACAGCGGCAAGCATGGCGGACAGCAGAACTTTTTCCTGTGCGAAGTACGTGCAAAGCCGTTTCAGCGTAGCCTTCGCATTCTGGGCATGCTCTGCTTCCGCAAAGCGCTCGCGGGAGCGCGTCCCTGGAATATTCTGTATTACCGGCTTTTGTTCATTCTGCTCTTTCATCCTACTGCTCCTCCTTTCCGATTTGGGAATGATAAATATCCTGATAGACTGCGCAGGAAGCAAGCAGCTCCTCGTGCGTGCCGACAGCGGCGATGCGGCCGTTTTCCAGGACAATAATCCGATCTGCTTTGCATACGGAGGCAATTCGCTGAGCCACGATGATTTTTGTCGTTTCCGGGTATGCCTTTTGCAGCGCGCTATAGAGATTTGCTTCCGTCTTCAGATCGAGGGCGCTCGTAGAATCGTCGAAAATCAGAATTTCTGCATTCTTCACAATGGCTCTTGCGATAGAAAGACGCTGCTTCTGACCGCCGGATAGGCTCATGCCGCGTTCGGCCACCATCGTTTTATATCCGTCTGGGGCAGAAGAAATAAAGCCGTCTGCCTGCGCAGTAACGGCGGCCGCCCGTATTTGATCCGGCGAGACGTCCGGTGATCCCCAGGCAATATTTTCTTCTATTGTAGTGCTGAATAATTCGCTTTTTTGAAGTGCGATGGAAATTTTATCCCGGAGCGCCTTTTGCCGGTATTCGCGTACGTCTGTGCCGTCTACCAAAACGGCTCCGGCCGTCACATCGTAGAAACGAGGGATAAGGCTTACGAGGGTGGTTTTTCCGCAGCCGGTGGCTCCCATAATGGCAACTGTTTCTCCCTTATGGATTTTTAAGTTAATATGCTCCAGAACCGTCTGCTCTGTACCTGGGTATGAAAACGACACGTCCTGAAACTCGATTTCGCCCTGCTGCACCGTTTGCCCTTCAAAAGCACCGTCCTGCAGTTCCGGCTTGCTGTTTAAAATCTCACGAACACGTTTCCAGGAGGCCAGCCCTCTTGAGATATTTTGAAAAAGCATTACAAGCATTAAAATCCCGTTGAGCAGCTGCGTGGTATAGGTGATCGCGGCCATAATGATCCCAGGCGTTGCGCCGCTGCCGGTCTGATAAGAGCCTGCCAGCAGAATAAGCGCGACAACCAGATACATGAGCGCATTAACAACAGGATTCATAAAGGCAAAAATCAGCAGAACGCGGAGCTGCGTTTTTACAAGCGCATCGTTTGCTTTTCCGAAGCGGAGCTTTTCATAAATTTCTTTTACACACGCCTTAATAATGCGGATCCCGGACACATCCTCCTGCATAATCGTATTGATCGTGTCCAGCTGCGCCTGCAGTTTGGAAAACAGTGGGTTTGCTTTCCACAGACATAATGCAATGCATCCGACGATCAAGGGAAAGGCGCTCAACACGATCAATCCGAAGCTCCGATTCAAACGGAACATAAAATATATGCTGCCGAACATCAAAAGAGATGTGCGAATCATGCCCCGGACAAACTGGGAAACAAAATTCTGCACCTGCGTGATGTCGTTGGTCACTCTTGTCACAAGAGAACCCGTCCCGAACCGATCAAGCTGCGGGAAAGAAAACGCCATGATCCGTTGAAAGCAATCCTTCCGCATATCATTTCCGATGTTTTGTCCGGACATATGTACAAAGACATTGTTCAGCGATCCGCAGAGTCCGCCGAATAAAACAAGGCCGATCATCTGCAGCCCCAGCGTCCAGATTACGCTCAGGCTGGCGTTTCCTCCGCTGTCCAATCCGAGTACGCCGTCATCCACGATCCTGCTCATTATTCCAGGCTGGATCAAATCCATCAGCACCTCGCCGATCATAAACAGAGCGGCAAGCAGGGCAAACGGCAAATATCGTTTTATATATTTCCACATGTAGGATGCACCTCACTGCAAATGGTGCGGGCGTGCACCTTTTTTTCAAAATCCCGGTATCGCTTTTCCCAGTCGGCGTTGATCTTTTCAAGCAGAGAAAGCAGCAGAGACTTTTCTTCCGCCGACAGGCAGGAGAACATTTCCTCATGCCGGAGTCTGCGCTGCTCCGCTGCTTGAAGTGCCAGGACCTTTCCTTTCTCCGTAAGCGCGATGTCGGCGGTACGGCGGTCGCTTTCGCAGGGCGTGCGTTTAACCAGATCTGCGCTTTCCAGCTTTGCAATCACCTCGCTGGCGGAGCCCGGCTGGATGCCGAGCCGCTCGGTCAAAGCGCGCTGGGTAATAGGGCCCGTCTTGCTGAGCACGATCAATATCCGTTTTTGGCTTCCTTTTCCTTCGTAAAGAAAGCGCATGGTATGGCTGATATCTCGGAAATTGAGGATCAGGCTGTCATTGTCATCCGCCGCATGGCAATGTGTTGTATGCCGCACCGGGCCGGCCTCGCTCGCTTTTTCTCTTCTCATATATGCAGAGCCTCCTTAAACCAAGGTACCTTGACAGTGTAACCTGCTTACACAGATTTGTCAAGGTACCTTGGTTTTTCTGCAATTCCTTATTCAAGCTCAAAAGCGCCGGTATAGAGCTGATAATACGTTCCTTTTTCCTGGATCAGCTTTTCATGTGAGCCCCTTTCAATGATTTTTCCATGATCGAGAACCATAATGACATCGGAATTCCGAATGGTGGAAAGACGATGTGCGATTACAAAAGAGGTGCGTCCTTTCATCAATGCGTCCATGCCTTCCTGCACGATTCGCTCGGTTCTGGTGTCGATGGAACTTGTCGCCTCATCAAGGATCATACAGGGCGGATTGGCTGCAACGGCGCGCGCAATATTAAGCAGCTGCCGCTGCCCCTGGCTAAGGCTTGCGCCGGCGTTCAGCAAGACGGTGTGATAGCCATAGGGGAGATTGGAAATAAAAGAATCCGCGCCTGCCAGCTTCGCCGCGGCAATGCACTCGTCATCCGTCGCATCAAGACGCCCGTACCGTATGTTTTCCATTACCGTATCGGTAAACAGATTCGTATCCTGCAGAACCAGCCCGATCGATCGACGCAGATCGTCCTTTTTTATTTTATTGATATTGATCGAGTCATATCGGATTTTCCCGTCAGCGATATCATAAAAGCGATTCAAAAGATTAGTGATCGTTGTTTTTCCCGCGCCGGTTGCCCCGACGAACGCCAGCTTCTGCCCCGGTTCCGCATACAGCGTAATATCGTGCAGAACGAGCTGCTCTTCGGTATAGCCGAAATCCACATCATACATACGGATGTCGCCCTTCAGTTCCGTGTAGGTCAGACTTCCGTCGCCGTGAGGATGCTTCCAGGCAAAAATTCCCGTTCTCTCCGCGCATTCCGTGAGCTGACCGGATTCATCCTTTTTGGCATTTACCAGCGTGACATACCCTTCGTCGATTTCCGGCTCCTCATCCAGCAAAGAGAAAATTCTTTTGGCGCCGGCCATCGCCATGGTAATCAGGCTGATTTGCTGGCCGACTTGCTGAATTGGATTGGAAAACGATTTGGAAAGGGATAAAAACGCTACGACAATCCCTGCGGTCAAGGCCGCATTGCCGTTTAAAATCAGAAGGCCTCCTATAAATGCAATCAGGACGGTAAGCAGATTCCCGATCTGCCCGAGCACCGGCATAATCAGGTTTGCAAGCGTATTGGCCTTCGCGGAGCTTTCGTACAAGTTTCTGTTTTTCTGAAGAAAACCGTTTTTTGATTGCGCTTCATGGCAGAAAATTTTAATTACTTTCTGTCCGTTGAGCATTTCTTCTATATAGCCGTTTACCTCCGCAAGCGCAGTCTGCTGGCTCGAGAAGCACTGGATGCTTTTTTTCGAAACGATATAGGTGATGATCGCGTCAACGAGCGTGACAGCCACCACAATCAGTGCAAGCAGTCGGCTGTAATATACCATTACCACAAAAGAAGCGACCGCCGTGATCAGGCAGGCGATCAGCTGCGCAAGCGCATTGCTGATGAACTGACGGAGCGTATCCGTATCGTTTGTATAATGGCTCATTACGTCGCCATGCGTATGCGTATCAAAGTATTTGATGGGCAGACTCTGCATGTGATAGAACATATCGTCCCGGATGTGCTTCAGGCAGCTCTGAGAAATAGTGACCATCATACGGTTGTACAGAATCGTGCAGATTACGCCGATCAGATAGATGCAGCCCATACCGAGAATCGCTTTCCATAAGCCGGAAAAATCGGGATCTGCGGCTGAGAGAAGCGGCGTGATATAATCGTCGATTACAGTCTGCGTGAACATAGAACCCGACACATTTGCAGCAGTAGACAGAACAACCGCCACACAGACGATGAAAAACAGAATCTTTGCATTTCGTATAATATAGGAAAGCAGCCGTCTGAAAGTGGAACGCTGCCTGCTTGTTTTATTCATTTGCGTTTCCTCCCTGCTGCGACAGATAAATATCGCGATATATTTCGTTGTTCTTTAATAAAAATTCGTGATCGCCCATTCCGTCGATTGCTCCCTCTTTCAGAACGACGGTAAAATCTGCGTCCTGAACAGATGTAATCCGCTGCGCAATAATAATTTTTGTTGTATCAGGGATTTCTTCGCGGAAGGCTTTTCGAATCAAGGCGTCCGTTTTTGTGTCTACCGCACTCGTCGAATCGTCCAGAATCAGAATCTTCGGTTTTTTCAGCAGCGCACGGGCAATGCACAGACGCTGCTTCTGACCGCCGGAAACATTGGTTCCGCCCTGTTCAATGTAGGTATCATAGCCGTCCGGAAGCTGCCGGATAAACTCATCGGCCTGTGCCAGACGACAAGCACGCACAAGCTCCTCATCTGTGGCGTTTTCGTCGCCCCAACGGAGATTTTCTTTGATCGTCCCTGAAAACAGAAGATTCTTTTGCAGTACCATCGAAACGGCATTCCGAATGGCGTCCAGCTTATAGTCCCGGACGTCGATCCCTCCTACCGTTACCTTTCCGGTGGTTGCATCATAGAGCCGTGGAATTAGCTGCACCAGACTGCTCTTGCCTGAACCCGTCGCCCCGATGATGCCGACTGTAGCTCCTGACGGTATTTTCAGATCTACCTGGTGGATGCATTCACCATTTCTGTCCCGGAAATAATTAAAAGAAACACCGTCAAAAATAATTTCACCGTTTTTGACAGTATCAACGGCATTTTCCTTTTCTGTCAGACTGCTCTTTTCGTCTAAAACCTCACAGATCCTGCGCGCGGAGCTTCGTGCAATCGTAATCAGAATCAATACAATAGAGAGCATCATCAGAGCCGTTAATATCTGCATGGCATACGCAATCAGACTGGAGAGCTCGCCCGTAGTTAGAATCGTATTCCGGCTGTTTACAATCATGGAGGCGCCAAGCCAATAGATTAAAAGCAGGCAGGTATATACCACAATCTGCATGACGGGGGAGGAATATGCCATGATTCCCTCGGCCTTTTTGAAAATTTTATACAGCGCGGCAGAGGTTTTCTGAAACTTGGCTTTTTCGTATTCTTCCCGGGCAAAGGATTTAACGACGCGGATCCCGCTGAGATTTTCCTGAACAACCTGATTCAGCTTGTCGTACTGCTCAAATACCTTTTCAAAATATTTTCGGGACACCAAAATCAGAGCGGCAAGCGCTATGCCGAGGATCGGAACCAGGAGCAGGTAGATCGAAGCGATCCGGACATTGATCGTAAACGCCATAACCAGTGCAAAGACAATCATAAATGGGCCACGTACCGCCACCCGGATCACCATCATAAACGCGTTCTGGATGTTGATTACATCCGTTGTCAAACGGGTAACCAATCCTGCAGTTGAAAATTTGTCAATATTAGCAAATGAAAAATCCTGAATATTAAAGTACATGTCTCGGCGCATATTCTGCGCAAGCCCCGACGCGGCAACGGAAGCCGTTTTACTGGCAATTAATCCGAAAACCAGCGCGGCCGCGATGCACCCGATCATTAGCCAGGCGACAGAAATCAGGGCGTCCCTGTTGCCTCCGTAAATACCGTTGTCGATGATGCTTGCCTGCAGAAACGGAACCACGATTTCGAGAAGCGTCTCTGCCGCAGTCAGCACGATTGTTGCAATCGTGGCCGCTCTGTATTCCCGCAGGCAGCCGATTATTTTCTTGACCATTTTTTTACCTTCCTTTGTTTGATTTGATTGAAACGGAATAAAACAGCGCGCCGTAAGAGATTCGCTGCTTTCATTGAAATCGAATAGGAGCGTTTTGGCTTTCAGAACATAAAAAAACGATACAAAAAGCAATCATACTCTGTATCGTATCAGAGGCCGAGGCTTCTTGTATCGTAGCGAAGTTCCACTATTCAATTGCAGATAATATTATTGCTTTTTTTGGAAAATGTCAAGTTTAAACTGCGATCGGCCCTTGTTATAGAGCCGGAGCCGTATTCGTTTGCCCGTTTTGCTATCTTGCAAAAGAAAGGCAAAGATGATATGATCAGCACGAAATCCCGGTAATTTTAATATAACAATCTGTCATGTTCCATTACGGAAGCAGTGAAAGGAAACGAAGTATGAAAAAACATCTCAGCAAAATCTGCCTGGCGCCCTTGTGGATCGTCTTGCTGCTCCTTTTTTTATTCACCTCCTGCGGCAAGGAGGAACCGGCGCCGGAGCCGGCGGCATCTTCTGCGCCGGCAGCGCAGACGGCTGCGGCTTCTCCCTCGGTGCCGGACGTGCCGACCGGATCGGCTGTACATACGCTGACGCCGACTGCAGCGTCAAATACTGTGAATACGACCGCGCCGGCTTCCTCTGCTGCGCCTTCTCCGACACCGGCGACCAAGAAACCGACGCAGAAGCCCACAACGACAAAAACTCCTGCGCCAACTTCTACGCCAGTCCGCACGCCGACGCCGACGCCGCAGAAGACGCCCGTGCCCGTATCGTACGGGCTGGATATCACAAATAAAAGCGATCTTGTCAGCATCTGCTACAGCACCTGGTTCAATCCTATTGTTGCAAAAAGCGGAAGCAGCAGCGGTATTTACAATATTACAGAAATTCTGGCCGGGAACGCCGAATGGGGGCCGGTAAATGCCTTTCATTTCTGGGGCGAGCCGGCACTTGGCTATTACCGAAGCGATGATCAGTCCGTAATCCGGACGCATATGACGCAGCTTGCGGAGGCCGGCGTGGATTTTATTATTATTGATAATACAAACGCACAGGCGACAGCCTGGGGCGCCGGCGTCTCCGGAAGCTATTGGGATCAAATGGTATCGCAGTCCTGCAAGGCTTTGCTGGATACGATCCTGCAGATGCGGGAGGAAGGAAAACAGACGCCGTATGTCGTTTTCTGGAACCGTGTCGACGCCCAATTCGGCTGGGCCACGCCCACGCGGATTTATCAGGAATTTTACAAGAGCGGAAAATACCGGGACTGCTGGGTATATTGGGACGGCGCGCCCCTGATGCTGGTTAATATGCTCAATGAAAGCGGCAGCACGGATGTGCGGAAATTTGCTTATCGGGACGAATTTACGCTGCGCCAGCAGACTGTGGCGATCCTGTCCGGCCCTCTGGCGCGGAACGAATGGACGTTCCTGTATGACGGCTCTGTTCCCTGCAGAGACGCGGATGGAAATTACGAGCAGATCAGCGTATACGTAGCGCGCCAGAGTACTTATATGTCGAACACCGCCACAGCGATCGGCCGGAGGGGCGGCGAGACGTTTTATAAGCAATGGAAGCGGGCCTTCCAGTACCATCCTAAGGTTGTTACTTTGACCTGGTGGAACGAATGGGCGGCGCAGCGGTTTGTCATAGAAGGCGTTACTTCGTTTACGGATAATTACAATCAGGAATACAGCAGAGATATCGAACCGATGAAGGGAGGACACGGCGATCAGTATTATCAGTGGATGAAACAATATATCGCGGCTTACAAAGCGCATCAGGAATGCCCCTATCTCGTTGAAAAATAAAATAAGCCGGCGCTTTAGGGAAGGCCAGATAAGGAAGTTTTTATGTAGGGGTACGGTGTAACTCAGTAAAATGGGTTACACCGTATTCTTTTTCGGTGTTCCTAAAGTACAATCGGTGAGGAGTGACGATTAAAGCGGAAACTGTCAATATAGTTTCCCTGCTCGCTAATTAAAGTATGCGACATCGCAATTCCCGCTTCGTAAGTTATAGCTTTCACTATAACACACTGAATTTTCAATGTAGTGTCGTTTTGTTATTGCCGTACAAGCTTTGTATTGCTCAGCACGAAACATTCACTCACGCTGTTGTTCTTCCTCTCCCTAAAAAGCCGTTTGCCTTTCGGGAGCCCAACAGTCTTGGCAAAATATTTTTTGAAGTTTCTATTTTCTATATTAAGTACTATTACAAATTAGTTGTCCAATTTGACTGTATGTTTTTTTGTGTGAATTTTAACGTAAGCAAAACAGATAACAATATTGTCTTGAATGACTACTAAATTCAAAAAAATGTGCTATAATATAAGAACATAATAGAAATGGAGGTGCAATTATGGGGAATCTAAAAAATAATATTGATCATTATATGAAATTAAAAGGAATAAAGATGTACAGTCATTTGCTCATTGATATAGCTCACGAATTAGGAATTAAAGGACAAGAAGCATATATATTTGCGGATAGAGAAAAATCTAACTTTTCAAAAATGCTAAAAGGAGAAAGACCACTTAAATATAACTTCATTATCCCTTTGGAAAAAATATTTGGTATCTCATTGGCCCGGTTACTATATGAAGATGCGTACAAATTACCAGTTAAAAAGGAAAATGTACCATTCAATAAAGGATTTAGATATTACGCATATCTAGATGATCCCAAATTATATAAAGAAGAATTCGACTTATTGCTTGCAAAAGATGGAAAATCCATTCTTACTCAAACCGATGAATTTGAGAAAACCTTTCTTGATTATGTGGTTGAATATCATTCGGTAAATGGTGTTAGATATCTTCACGATGAATATGGAATAAAATTGAAATG
>CAJFUB010000017.1 GCA_904420095.1 uncultured Clostridia bacterium | reverse complement strand
TTCTTGTTATCCAGCCCTCCGGCTGTATCGGTTGAGCAAAAGTCAGCGTGGGATTGGTGTGGTATCTTTAACTTTGAGATACCCCGCGTTCCCATTTGGAGATCGACTGCGGAGAGATCCCAAGCTTTTCAGCAAACACGGTCTGCGTCCAGCCCTTCTTTTTTCGAAGGGATGCAATAATGCTGCAAAATTGGTTCAAATTGTATATATTTTTCGCCTCCTTCTAAAAATACTTTATCATAGAGAAATGCGTAAATCAATAACCGCGCGGTTGTAAAAAGGCATCAGCTCCGAGCCGCCCGGATGACATCTAATGGCACGGGAGAATCGCCGCTCAAAACGGCGAACCTTCCAGATTCCAGCGGCTTTTCAGACTTTTACAATCGACTAAAACGATTTATAATAATAAGGAGGCGTAACAGATGATCGGATTAAAACGCGGTACGGTTCAGTTGTGTGAACACGAAAAAGAATGGGAAATCGAGGCTCAGAATACGATTGCCCGTCTGAAAGAGATCTTAGGTGATGGAATCAAAGACATTCAACACGTTGGCAGCACCTCTATTCTCACGATAAAAGCAAAGCCCATCATTGACATTGCGATTGCGACAGATCATTTCGATGATATCTTGGCTTACGAAAAAGAGCTTAAAGACGCCGGCTTTTATTATCGTCCTAATACGCTGGCAGCTCTTCGAGATCAACTGCTGTTCGCTTGCGGCAGCTTTTATGAAGGCACGGGAGATCTGCAGACGCATTTCATCCATGTTGTTTTAACGGGCAGTATGGACTGGATCAACTACATAAACTTCAGAGATTACCTTAATAAAACTCCTTCGGCTGCAAAAGAGTATGAAGCTCTGAAGGTATCCCTTGCCCTGCAAGCTCCTATTGACAATGGCAGAGAAAAATACCTCAGAGGTAAGCACGACTTTATTGCTTATACGCTGCGAAAGGCGCTGGTCAAATCATATCTCGGGAAAACAGTGAATATTTCGATCGATAGACCAATCGGAAGCGTTCACCCGAAACAGGAGGATATCGTCTATCCCATCAACTATGGATTTATCCCCAGGGTGCTGGGTGGTGATGGTGAGGAGCTTGACGTTTATTTATTGGGTGTTGATGCTCCGGTGAAGGAATATGCTGCGCGAATTATCGGTATTGTCCATCGACGCAATGATGTGGAGGATAAGCTTATTGCCGCGCCTGAAGGACGGAGCTTTACCGTTGAAGAAATTATGGAAGCAGTTAGATTTCAAGAGCAGTATTACGATAGTGAAATCGAAATTTGAGATTTGATTGGATAAGGAGACTAAAATGGCAAAAGGAATTCTGATCTGCGGAAAGATCTGCAGTTGAAATAACACTTGCTTTATTCGGTCCGCATTGTGCTGATAAGCAGGATGATTACGTGGAAAGAACACAGAACTACTTGTTGGACAAATCATTGGAGACATCGAGGCCGGAATCGATGTGGTGCTTGATTGGGGCTTCTGGATGAAAGCTGAACGACAAAATGCAACCTGCGACTATCGGTCAAAGGGCATTAAATATGAATGGCATTATGTCGATGTTACAGATGAAATTTGGAAACGCAATATATTCTCAAGAAATAAAGCTGTCCTTTCCGGAGAAAGTGAGTATTATGTAGACGATGGATTGCTGTACAAAATACAATCGTTATTTGAAACTCCAAGCTATGAGGAAATGGATGTTTGGTATATTAACCAAAGAATGAGCGATCCATCCTAATGGTTTGCTTTACTATATTTGATATATAAAAAGATACCCATTCCCGCCCGAACGGTAAATGAAAGGCGGTGGGCAGCTCATCACGAATTGCCTACCGCGGGACTGTTTCTTACTCTTTCAGATTATTTAGTGATAATGTAATATGTCAAAAAAACTTTGTGCTTTATCGTAAATTGCTCCGGCAATTGCTGCAATATTTTGATATGTGCTTCTTCAAACCTCTCAAATGTTTTAGTATCCATGGAAGCAAGAACACCTCTGCATGCCTTAATCCTTCCATGCCAGCTTTCTCTTGTAAACGGCAAATCTATCGTAAAACTATCCATTATAGGATTGGTGGAGGTGAGGGGAGTCGAACCCCTGTCCGAAACCGTATTCCCGCGAACGTCTACGAGCATATGCCGCCGATCAAATTCCCGATTGTAAATTCAGACGGCCGAAAACGTACAACCGGTAGCTTCATAAATGCCGAACCGCCGCAAAGCTTAAGCGGCTCCGTACCCTGCGCTGACCGCCGCGCAGGCGGGCCCGACTTGATGACGCTGATTGCCGGAGGCACGGGTGACCGCCGGGTCAACGCGGCTGCATTAAGCAGCCTGCAAAGAAGTATTATTTCTTGCGTTTAATTTTAATTTCCCGTTTTTTATAGAGGCCAACGAGAATCCTCTGCTCGCAGTCCGTGTGTCAACGACCCCGTCGAAACCAGTACACCCCCGTAAATTTATTCGCGGAACGATTCTTTCAGCCGTCTGTCGATTTCCCGCGCCGTTTCCTTCTCTGCGATTGCATCCCTTTTATCGAACAGCTTCTTTCCGCGCGCGACGCCCAGCTCTGTCTTTACGCGTCCGTTCGAAAAGTACAGCTCCGTAGGAACCAGCGTCAGTCCCTTTTGCTGAACGTATCCCAGCAGGCGCATGATTTCGCGCTTGTGCAGCAGCAGTCTGCGGTCCCGCAGCGGATCCCGGTTGAATCGGTTTCCCTGCTCGTATGGACTGATATGCATACCGCATAAAAAAACCTCTCCATTCCGAATTACAGCATAGGACTCCCGCAAATTGACCTTCCCCGCGCGCAGAGATTTCACCTCTGTGCCCGCGAGCTCGATGCCGCACTCGTATCTTTCCTCAATAAAGTAATCATGATATGCTTTTTTGTTGGATGCGATCGATTTCCTGCCCTTTCCCGCAGCCATGCGGCGTCACCTCTTTTCGGAATACAATCAACGGCATATAGCATGATACAATCAAAATATGCCTTTGTCAATTCCCGCGGCGCGATTTGGCGGAAAACGGCCCCAAAAACGGAAGATCACTGTAAAATTATACTAAATAAAGCAAAAATCGGTAAATTTTTACCATTTTCTTGAAACTGCGAAACGGTACGCGGTTGGGTTAGGCGTCGTCTCGGGCGCGGCGGGTGTTCCGGCAGTGGGGGCGGGCGTTTTGGGGATAGACGAGGGTTCGGGTGCCGCCGTCCCGGAATCATACAGAATGTCGATCAGCACAGAGCAGTCGGCGCGCAGGTATTTCCCCTCGAAGCGAACCAAAGCGGTTCCGGAAATCCGGATCGTGTTCCTGCCCGGCGCCAGCTTGTCCGCTCGGATCGTGTAGGCCGGAAGGCTTCCCTGGACGGTTACTTCATTCGGAAAATGGTGCAGCTCCGTATTTTGCAGCGCTGTATTCTGAATGGAAAGCGCAAGGCTCTTGATATCCGTTCTGGTATACGTGTGCGCTTTGCCGAATTCCGTGAGCTCCGCATATCCGTCCGATAAAACGGCTTTCATGTCAATCTGCAGCGAAAGACTTTCCTGATTCGGTCCGAGGCGGAATTTCCGGTCTCCGATCAAACCGGGCTGACCTGCGGGCACGGAGAGCTCCGCCGTAAATTCCGGAAGCTTCCGTGCAAAATCGACGGATACGGGCCCCGTGAAGGTCGCGTAGCGGATTGCTTCTTTGTTATTTTTCGACTGGTAAAATACACGAAGAATTCCTCCGGTCTCAGCCCAGCTGTAGATAATCGCATAGTCAAGCAGTGAAACGGACGGGACGCCGTTTTGCATCAGACCGAAGCCTTCCAGACGCTCCCGCAGAGTAATGGGGACGCCGTTGTTTATATTTTCAAACTCCCATACGGGGCTGTCCGGCGCTTCGATCAGATCGCGGAGAGCGGCGTACGGCGCGTTGTCGATGCCTTTGACTTGATACGTTTCTTTCAGCGATTCTGGCAGATCCGTGTATTTCATAAGTGTCATTTCCGAAAAATCGGTATGGATTTCGTTGGGGAAGCGCGTGTTGGTCATCGGAACGCCGCTCAAAGAATATCCGAGGTAACGGTATTCTCCCTTCCTCTGCGTACCGTCCGACTGTACCCGGAAATACCCGTAGTCCGCCGCCTTGAAATCGTTCACGGTTCCGGAGAACTGTACGGAGGCCGGATCACCGTAGACATACAGCCCAAGATCCGTAAATAATTCGATATTAAACGAAAACCTTCTGCTTTCCGAGCCGTTTGACACACTAATATACGGCGTATTTCGATACAGCGGGGAAAGGTACTGAGAAAGGTCCTCCCAGCTTACCGAGGTGCCGTCGCCGTAATAGGACGGATCGTCTTCTGCAAAAATCGGAAGCGCTCCGGGATGAAAGAAACAAAAGAGTACCGGTACGATACAAAGAATCGCTAAGCGTTTTGCCATCATAAATTCCCCCTTTTCATCGATCCGCGGCAATTCCGATCCGGATCGTTCCCGCGGAACCGGCATTTCCCGACACTGATACCCATATCGAGCGGCCGCTTCCTTCAATTTCATAATAAAATGGATCGGCTCCGCCCGTTCCCCGGAGCGCTCCCGCCATGTCGGCAAGAAACTGCGCGCGCCGATTTTCCGGAAGGATTGCCGCCGCAATTTCAAGCCTTTGCCGGAAGAGCGCAGAATCCCCGGCATACGGAAGCGCGCACACGGCGCCATATGCAAGATCCAGCGGAATCGCAACCATGCCTCCCGACGCGGAACTGATCCACAAAGACAGAACCGTTCCCGTCTCGTCATAATATACGAAGGAACGATCGATTTCTCCGACGCTGTGCAGCCGGGTGATGAGGCTGCGAAACGCAAACAGCGAAATAGGATCGGAAAAACAGAGCAGAATGTCGTTTCCTTCCGGATCGCATGTCCGGACCGCGTTTCCGGGAACGGAGCGCACGTAAGAAGCGAGCGCGGCCGACAGCGCTTCCGCCTCTTCCGCCGCAACGGGCTCATTGGGTTCGAGGCGAAGCAGACAGGCAGACGCATCTTCTTGGATACGGGCGAGTCCGGCATCGCATAAGAAAGCTACGGCTTCGCGGTTTTTTTCGTCGACCTCTGCAAAATCGGAAAGGAGTCCCGACCAGAGCGCCACGCTGTTCTCCGGCGCGCGCCAGATCCATCTTTGCCGCGGGACGGCGTTATCCGCATAACCATATTTCAGCGTTTCCACCGTCATTCGTGAAGCCGATTCTCTTTTGCGCGCGTACACTCGGTAGCGATATGTGCCCGGCTCGTACAGGTTTTCCCCGCAAAGCAGATCGGCGGCGCCGAAACGCGTGCGGGAAGGCAGATAGACACTCCGCAGAATCTCGTCGTTTAAAATTTTCCGGTATATTTCATAATAAAATTCCTGCCGTGTCCGAACGGCCGGCGCGTTAGGGCCGCCGGCTTCTTCCGGTATTCGCGTCTCGCTCGTCCGGCAGGCCGACGCGGGGCCCGTCAGAAACAAAAGCGCTCCGAGCAGAGCGGCGCATCGCAGGGATAAACGTGCAAATAACCTCATCTGAATCACTCCCAAAAAGAGTATATCACGCAAATCGGGACAATGCAAACAGTTTTATTATGCCAAAAATGGAAATAATCACCCATTTATATCATTTTTGAAATAAAAGAAAATCTCTGGGACAAAAGCAGCCTCCGCGCGGCCGGAAGCCCTCCGCCCGGCTTTTGCAGAAACGGGCTCCGCCAGGATCTCCATCAGATCCATCGAGTAGCCCGCCTGCCGCATGATACGGCTGACGTCGGGCACATATTCGTATTTTCCACTGTTCCGTTTTTCCAATCGTACCGCCGTCCGCCTTATAAAATTTGATTTACTATATTATATAAATGTTCGTGCCCGGACGGAACATGAAATTTGCGCGCCCTGCGATAGAAAAATTTATTCTTGTAAAATAGATATAGATGCTTTATAATCTGCTTCGAATGTATTAATGACAGTTAGGGGCAGGATTAATCTTGAATAATTGCAGCGTAAACAATTTGCTGGATCTCGGAAAAACGATCGCCAAGGAGCTTTTCGACGAAGTCACATTTCCATGGGAGGTTTTGCCGAACATCAAAGAATTTATCGTGCGGCTTGGCCCGTCGCTCAGCCGGGACCGCTTTGACAACCCGCAGGAAAACGTCTGGATTGCGAAAACAGCCAATATTTTTGATACGGCATACATTGCCGGGCCCTGCATCATCGACGAGGGCGCGGAGGTTCGGCACTGCGCGTTTATCCGCGGCAGCGTTATTGTCGGGAAAAACGCCGTAGTCGGCAACTCCACGGAGCTTAAGAACTGTCTTTTGTTCGACGGCGTGCAGGTGCCGCATTACAATTATGTCGGAGACTCGGTACTGGGCTACAAAGCGCATCTTGGCGCGGGCGCGATTACGTCCAATGTCAAAAGCGACAAAACCCCGGTTGCGGTGAAGCACAGCGACACCAACACCGTGTTAAATACGGAGCTTCGGAAATTCGGCGCCGTCGTCGGGGACTATACCGAGGTGGGCTGTAATACGGTGCTTTGCCCGGGAACGATCATCGGCCGGGAGTGCATCATTTATCCGCAGTCACGCGTAAGGGGCGTCGTAAATGCGGGGAGCATTTACAAGGACGCTGAGCATATAATAAAAAGACAATAATTGAAAAGGGGGTGAACAGATGGGAAGATTATTCGGAACGGACGGAATCCGCGGAATCGCCAATTCGTTTCTGACCTGCGAACTCGCCCTCAAGGTGGGCCGCGCCGCGGGCAGCGTTCTTTCGGACGGAAGCAGAAGAAGACTTTTGTTCTGCGTCGGCTCAGACACGAGAATTTCTTCGGATATGCTCAGCTTCAGCATCGCGTCGGGGCTTTGCTCCGTGGGCGCGGACGTCATCATACTCGGGGTGGTGCCTACTCCTGCGGTTGCATATCTGGTAGGCAAATATAAGGCGGATGCCGGCATCATGATTTCGGCGTCGCACAATCCCGCGGAATATAACGGGATCAAGATTTTCAGCGGCGACGGCTATAAAATACCGGACGCGCTGGAAGAGCAGATCGAGTCCCTCGTGCTGGACGGGGAGGAGCAGGCTCTTTCCGGAACGGATATCGGCAAGGTGACGTATGCATCCAATGCCGTCAAGGACTATGTGGATCATCTGAAAAGCACGGTTATGAATTCTCTGGAGGGCCTCAGCCTGGCGGTAGACTGCGCAAACGGCTCCGCAAGCGTATCCGCCGGGAAATTATTCGCCGAGCTCGGTGCAAATGCGGATATTTTACACAACAAGCCAGACGGAATCAATATCAACTGCGATTGCGGCTCCACGCATATCGAGCTGCTCAGGGAATACGTTCTGAACAACAAGCTCGACGCGGGCGTGGCCTATGACGGCGACGCGGACCGGTGCATCTGTGTGGACGACAAAGGCAACATTGTCGACGGCGATTTCATTATGGCAATCTGCGCCAAAGATATGAAAGAACGCGGCAAGCTGGCAAAAAACACAGTGGTCGGAACCGTGATGACGAATATGGGATTCGGCAGATTCTGCAGGGACAACGGGATTTCGTTTGTAGCCACGAAGGTCGGAGACCGGTTCGTGCTGGAGGAAATGCTTCAGGAAGATTATAATTTCGGAGGCGAACAATCCGGACACGTTATATTCAGCGATTACGCTTCGACGGGCGACGGCCAGCTTACGTCGATCCAGCTGCTTTCGCTGGTGAAACGAAGCGGCAAAAGGCTCTCCGAGCTTGCCGAGGTGATGAAGCGTTATCCGCAGTCTATTATCAACGTTGAAGTTTCCAAAGAAGGAAAGCTTGCATTTTATACGGATCCGCAGATCAAGGCGGCAATCGAAGAGGCCAAGAAGCAGTTCGGCGAAGCCGGCAGAATCGTAGTACGGCCGTCGGGGACGGAGCCGCTGATCCGGGTTATGACCGAGGGCGAAGACAGAGCGCTGACGGAGAACGTCGCCAAAAGCGTTTCTGAAATCATCAGGGAAAGACTGGGGGGAAAATAAGAGAAATTTTTCAGTAAAGCGCCAGAACCGCATATGTGCGTGAAATGATATGCGGTTGACGAGGAGAGGACAGTATCGAGTGTTTCGGCGGGTGGTCCTCCGGCGGCAGAGCGAAGATGGATTCTGCCGTCGTTATGCATCCAACAAAGCCGGGCGGAAGCCGCGGCACAAAAAAGATGCAGAATCAGTCAATAAAATTTAATAAAGGTGGAATAGAACTATGTGCGGAATTATCGGTTACACAGGCGGCTCGCAGGTGCTCCCGAAGCTTTTCTGCGGCCTGGAGTCGCTGGAATACAGGGGGTACGATTCTGCGGGGATCGCTTTCTATGATACAAAGGCGGGAATGCTGTGCCTGAAGGAAAAGGGACGCGTTTCGGAAATCAGGACGCTTGCCGCGGGATATGAACGAGACATGGGCAGGAAAATTGACGCGCATTGCGGAATCGGGCATACGCGCTGGGCGACGCATGGAAAGCCGTCCGATTTGAATTCGCATCCGCATTGCACGTCCGACGTGTCGCTCGTACACAACGGGATTATTGAAAATTATGCGGCGCTCCGGGAGGAGCTGTCCCGCCGGGGATACCGCTTTCTTTCGGAGACGGACACCGAAGCGGCGGCAAATCTGATCGATTATTATTATAAACAAACGGAAGATCCGATCTCCGCGATCCGCGCGGCGATCCGGGAGATCCGCGGCTCATATGCATTCGGGATTCTCTTTCACGACCGGCCTTCTATGATTTATGCGGTTCGGAAGGACAGCCCGCTGATTCTTGCGTCCGGAGAAGATGGCAATTATATTGCCTCGGATATCCCTGCGATATTAAAATATACGGATCAATACTACCGTCTGGAGGAGGGTGAAATTGCCACCGTCTCACCGGCTTTGATTACGGTTTACCGGGACGGCGGCGCTTCTTTTACGCCGGAATATGAAAAAATCACATGGAGCGTTGATGCCGCGGAGAAAGAAGGCTTTCCGCATTTTATGCTGAAGGAAATCCATGAGGAGCCGCGCGCTGTCCGCGATACGCTGTCGTCCGTTTTGTCTTCGGACATCGAGGCGTTTTTTGCAGAAAACGAATTTGACACCATAAATATTGTGGCATGCGGAACGGCGATGCATGCCGGACTGATCGGAAAGTTTATGACGGAGAAGCTGGCGCGGATTCCCGTAAACGTTTATATCGCATCGGAGTTCCGGTATCAGGATCCGATTCTGGGAAGCCGCGATCTTGTCATTCTGATTTCGCAGTCGGGAGAAACCGCGGACACAATCGCGGCTCTGCGGCTGGCAAAAGAGCGCGGCGCGCACACGCTGGCTGTGGTCAACGTAATCGGCTCTACGGTGGCGCGCGAGGCGGACCGGATGATTCTGACGCTTGCCGGGCCGGAGATTTCCGTTGCGAGCACAAAGGCCTATTCGTCGCAGATTACCGTAATGTATGTGATTTCTATTAAGCTGGCCGAGCTGCGGGGAAGGCTGTCGCCCGGCGAAGCAAACGCGCTTCTGGAGGAGCTTGGCAGCAAGGTCCCGGCCGCGATCGAGGAGGTAATCGGGCAAAAAGAAAAGATTCGCCTCCTTGCCGGAGAATTCCTGCAGTGCCCGAGCGTATTCTTTATCGGCCGGGGACTGGACTGTCTTTTGGCGTCGGAGGGCTCGTTAAAGCTCAAGGAAATCACGTATATTCACAGCGAGGCTTACGCCGCGGGTGAAATGAAGCACGGTACGATTTCTCTGATTACGGACGGCACGCCGGTAATCGCGCTTGCCACAGACAAAAAATTATTTGAAAAGACGCTCAGCAACATCAAGGAGGTCAAAACCAGAGGCGCGAAGGTCATTCTGGTCTGCCCGGACGCGGATCATGCGGATCCGTCTGTCTGCGACTTTCGGATCGGTCTGCCGGCGCTGAATGAATCCTATGCGCCGTTTACTGCGATCGCAGCCCTGCAGCTGCTTGCATATTACACGGCGGTGCTGCGCGGCTGCGATGTGGACCGGCCGCGTAATTTGGCAAAATCCGTTACAGTGGAATAAATTCATTTGCAAAATTCACAAAACCATGGTAAAGTTAAGAATCCACAACACCTATTAAGGAGATGATTTTACCATGGCAAAGGATTATTCTGCTATTACTCCCGACATATTGAAGCTGTCGGAGCTTTGCTCGGGAAACAGCGTAATCAATTCGGAAATGTACTTAGAACATAAAGTATTCCGGGGGCTGCGGGATCTGAACGGAAACGGCGTCCTGACGGGGCTTACCGAGGTCTCTGAGATCCAGTCATTCCAGGTAGGTGAGAACGGAGAAAAGCATCCGTGCCGCGGACAGCTGTTCTACCGCGGCATCAACGTGGAGGAACTGGTCGGCGGCTTTATTAAAGACAATCGCTTCGGATTCGAAGAAACGACGTATTTGCTTTTGTTCGGCGATCTGCCGGATCGGGAGGAGCTGGAAAATTTTACGGGAATCCTTTCCGGCTACCGGACGCTTCCCGGATCCTTTGTAAGGGACATCATCATGAAGGCGCCGAGCCACGACATGATGAATACGCTGGCCAGAAGCGTTCTTACGCTTTATGCTTATGACAGCA
Source organism: uncultured Clostridia bacterium (assembly GCA_904420095.1). Taxonomy (GTDB): domain Bacteria; phylum Bacillota; class Clostridia; order UBA1212; family UBA1255; genus Egerieisoma; species Egerieisoma faecipullorum. The sequence continues at coordinate 18,333 of CAJFUB010000017.1, read as the reverse complement.
GGCCGAACGACACCTCCATTCCAAACGTTCTGCGTCAGTGCCTTCAGCTGATTGCGCTGTTCCCGCTTTTGTCGGTTTACGGCTATCAGGCGTATGATTACTATCTGAACGACGGCACAAGCTTTTTTATCCATGAGCCGCGTCCTGAGCTTTCCACAGCACAGAACATCCTGCACATGCTGCGGATCGACAGCAGATATACGGAGCTGGAAGCCAAAATTCTGGATATCGCTTTGATTCTGCATGCAGAGCATGGGGGAGGAAACAACTCGACGTTTACAACGCGCGTCGTATCGTCTTCGGGAACGGACACGTATTCCGCGATCGCGGCGGCGCTCGGCTCCTTAAAAGGTCCAAAGCACGGCGGCGCGAACATCAAGGTCGTTCAGATGATGGAAAATATCAAAGAAAACGTCAAGGACTGGACGGACGAGGAAGAAATAACGGCGTATCTCGCAGCGATTCTTAATAAAGAAGCATTTGATAGATCTGGACTGATCTACGGGATGGGACATGCGGTCTATTCGCTTTCCGATCCGCGTGCAGAGATTTTCAAGCGGTTCGTCAAGAAGCTCAGCGACGAAAAAGGCATGGAGAAAGAGTATGCGCTTTATTCCAATGTCGAAAGGCTTGCCCCGCACGTTATCGAAAGCGCGCGGAAAATGTATAAGGGCGTTTCCGCTAACATTGACTTTTACAGCGGCTTCGTTTACAACATGCTCGGCCTTCCGCTGGAGCTTTATACGCCGATCTTCGCCATGGCGAGAATTTCCGGCTGGAGCGCGCACCGCATCGAGGAGCTGGTAAACGCAGGAAAAATTATCCGTCCGTCCTACAAATGCGTACAGCCGCGGAAGGAATATAAACCGCTTTCGGAACGCTGAAAAGGGCTTCGGCCTTCGGCTTGCGGTATTGTGAAAAAATTCCGCCCCGAAGCTGCGCGGGACGGAACAGAAATGCTTTTTATTTGTGGTGAGAGAGGATCCAATTCAGAATAGAGGCATCTTCAAATAGAATCGTTCCTCCGCCGTGGTAATTCTCGGTTATTCCTTTCTGATTGAAATAGGCATCCTCCGGAATTTCCAGCCGAAGAACGGATTCGATTTCCGACTCTGTCCATCCGGCGTTTTCATATGCAGCATATAAGCCTTCATAAGCGTCTCTGGCCCGCTGGGGACCGTAATACTCGTCGCTTTCGGCCATGAAAATATAAACGGCCACGCCATTTTCCGCGATCGGATCAAACGTGCCGTCCCACTGGGAGGCGCCGTGGAGATAGGCCGCGTACAGATCCGGCCGCATGGCCGCTGCCCGGGACATGGTTTCGCCTCCGGCCGAGTAGCCCGCGGCGTAAACCCGATCGGGATCAACGGAAAAATTTTCCAGAAAATACTCCGTCAACGCTACCGCCTGTCTTGCGGATTTTTCTCCCCAGTCGGTGAGCTGGGCAGAAACAACAATCATGTCTTCCTCCAGCTCTGTCCAGCAGAGAAAGCCTCTCCAGCTTAGATTGGAACCGGAAGAGGTCTCTCCGAACCACATCCTGTCATAACCGGGCATCACGACCATCATGGGATATTTCTGCGTTTCACCGTACCCATCCGGCAGATAGTAGCCGTAATGAATTTCCCCGTCTGCTCCATCCAGAATCTGATCCGCAATCAAACCGGTCTTTGCGGGCTGTCCCTGGGCGGTTCCCGTTACGGAGGAGCTCCCGTCGGAATCTGCGGAGCAGCCGCAAAGAAAGACGAGAAGAATTGCGCACAAAACAAATCCCCAAATCGTATCCTTTTTTTTCATGAGCCTTCTCCCTTCCGCTCGTGCGGCGCTGCGGAATAGCGCAGCCACAGGCTGTCCCCGTCAAGGGGCTTTGCTTCTTTCAGCGTAAAAGCAACCGGCTTGTGCGGGGGAAGAAGGTCGGACCGCTCGAGGATGGAGACGGAGGTGGTATTTCCGTCTGCTACTGGAGCGATGACCAGACTGAGCTCGTCGATTAATTCCTCCTGGAGAAAGGACCAGTTCATCGTACCGCCGCCGGCGAGCATCAGCCTTCTGATATCAAAATAGGCTCGCAGCTTTTGCAGCAGAAGGGCGCAGTCCAGCCGGGCTTTTCCCGCAAACACATAGGAAATGCCGAGCCGGCGGAGATAACAAAGATAGGACGGGGCGGCCCGCTCGGTCAGCGCCTCAATGATATGGGCAGCGGGGCGCCCCTTTTTCGCAAGAACGTTCGAGCTCCACTTCAGCACGCCCTCGGGATCAACAGAAACGATGAAATGCCCCGTTCCCAGACTCTCTTTATTTACATAATCTTCTTTTGGATATGTTTCTGCGTGCTCCGGCGAAACGGAAACCGTTCCCTCGGCATAGCAGCGCAGCAGCGTAGTCGTGCCGTACAGAGTGGCCTGGCAGTGATAAAAGCTCCGCAGAGCGGCGTACTCCGTTCGGGCAGGAAGCGCTTCCGGTGCGGAGAAAAATTCTCCGTCGATCTTACCGTCCAGAGACGTAAGCATGTGGCAGACGACAAAAGGGCGATCCATTTTACTTCGCCTCTTATTTCTGATCGTCCACCGGAGGAACCATTTCTGCGTACTTTTGCAGCAGCTCCGGCGTGCTGGTGTAATAACGCTTTTTCTGATCCATCGCTGCGATTTCCTCCATTTCCTGCTCGGTGAGGGTAAAATCAAACAGGTTGAAATTATCTCGGATATGCGCCGGATCCTTCGAGCCGGGGATGACGATGTTTCCCGATTGGATATGCCAGCGCAGGATAATTTGAGCGTTGCTCTTACCGTATTTTTGCGCCAGCTTTTCAAAGACCTTCTCGTGGATCAGCGTTTTGTCGCCATGGCCCAGAGGGTACCAGGCCTGAATCTTCATCCCTTTCCCGGCCAAAAACGTTTTAAGCTCCTTTTCTTGAGAATATGGATGGACCTCCGTCTGCAGCACGGATGGCGTTCTCTCACAGAGCTCCAAAATTTCCTGGATTTGTTCGGGTGCAAAATTGGATAACCCGATTGCTCTGACCTTGCCCTCCCGATATGCTTTTTCCATCAGTCGATATCCGGCGATATAATTCCCTGCGGGCTGATGGAGAAGAAGCAGATCGATATAATCGGTATCCAGCCGCTCCAGCGTTTTGTCCACGGCGTCCGGCTGTTCATAGAAGGAGGGCCAAAGCTTTGTCTCCAGAAAGAGTTCCTCCCGCGGGAGTCCGGACTTTTTCATGGCGCGTCCTACCGCCCTTTCATTCAGATAGGCGTTGGCGGTGTCGATCAGGCGGTAGCCGCACTGAAGCGCGCTTGAAACAGAAGCTTCCGCCTCATCCGGCGACAACAAAAAGGTTCCGATTCCTGCCATGGGCATTTTTATTCCGTTGTTTAATGTTGCGTATTCCATAATAAATCCCTTCCTTTTTATATAGTATTTTTTCTGAATAGAGCGCGCGGCGTTTCATTTTTATCGTGCCGCAGGGCTTCCTCCGAACACCTCGGACAATTCCATATGTGTCAGAGCTTCCTCCAGCGCCGCTGCCTCTTCCGGAGAAAGCGCCAGCTCTGCGGCGCCTGCGTTTTCTCGCATCCGTTCCGGCTTGCGGGTGCCGGGGATCGGGACGATCCAGGGCTTCTTACAAAGCATCCATGCCAAGGAAATTTGAGCTGGCGTCGCATGCTTTTTCTGCGCCATGTCTTGGAGCAGGACCAGCAGGCCGCGGTTCTTTTCTGCAGCCTCCGCGGTAAACTGTGGCATGACTGCCCTGTAATCGTACCGTTTGTCAAATTGCGTGCCCTTGCCGTATTTTCCCGTGAGAAATCCGTTGGCCATTGGCGAGAACGCCACCAGACCGATCCCCAGCTCCTCCAATACGGGGAACAGAGACTCGCAACGGCGAGCCATCATGGAATAGCGATTCTGCACCGCTGTCACCGGACAGACGGCGTGCGCCCGGCGAAGATATTCCTCGTTTGCTTCTGAAATGCCCCAGTGTGTAATTTTTCCTTCCCGGATGAGGTCTGCCATGATGCCGGCCACCTCTTCCGGACTGACAGCAGGATCGATACGGTGCTGGAAATACAGATCGATATGATCGGAGCGCAAACGCCTGAGAGAGCCCTCCACGGAGCTCCGGATGGTCTGCGGCCGGGCATCGGGGATCAACGGATAAGGAATCCTTCCGCTCTCCAGGTCAAATCGCAGGCCAAACTTGCTGGCAATGGTTACGTGACTGCGGATCGGGGCAAGTGCTTCCCCGACCAGCCGTTCATTGGCGTGGGGATCCTCCGGTGTGCCATAAACCTCCGCGGTATCAAAAAAGGTATATCCCAGCTCTGCCGCCTGGCGCAGCAGCCGGACCGTCTCCCTCTCGTCCGTCGGCGCTCCGTAGGCATGGGAAAATCCCATGCAGCCAAAGCCAACGGCGGAAACGGTCAGGTCTTTTCCCAATATTCTTGTATCCATCACTGCTTCCTCCTTTCTTTTATTGATTCGCAAAAATTTCCGTCAGCCAAGCGTCGTAGGAAGTGATCCAGCCGCCCCGCGCTCCGAAGCCGTGCGGCATCTCGTCCAGCTGCAGCCGCTCCACCGATACCCCGGCCCGCTCGGCCGCGTCAGCATTTGCAAGAAACTGGTCATAGAACGGATCCCGCGTTCCGTAGCAATAAAACGTAGGCGGAAGATTTCCGCTTCGCAGCAGCTCCACATCCGTGGTTCCCACGCTCAGCCGGCCGTAAAAGGAATAGATCATCCCGCATGCAGCGGCATCCGCGGACACGGCATCCAGCGCGTCTGGGACATAGTCCGGATCCAGCGCCGTGCCGTCCGTCTGCCCGTCAAAGTGAAGCAGCATTTCGCCGCACAAAATTCCGCCGGCCGAGAATCCCATTACCGCAATGTCGTTTTCCGCGATACCGTATTCCGCCGCGTGGGCGCGGACGAACCGTACTGCGCGCCAGATCCAGTGCGCTTTCCTGCTGCGTATAAGGGCGCAGGCGGTAATCCACGACAAAGCTCTGATACCCCAGTTCCCTTAATGCTTCGGCGACCTCCACGCCCTCCGGCTGGTCGCTTCGGAACTGAAATGCTCCGCCGGGACAGATGAGGACCGCGCCTTTTACAGGCGTGCCCTCCGGAACCGGAAAGCTGGTAAGATAAGGTCTGAAATCCGGATCGTCCGAATATCCGCCGTGATTAACGGTATATTCCGTTACGGCTGGCATATTGCCCTTGTCCCACAGATACAGCACCTGCTGCTGATCTGGCGTTACCGACGCAGTGGAAACCGTGCTGCCGGGGGATTCGGGCAGAGACGGGAGGTCCGAAAGTCCCAGGCCCCGCGCCCATTCGGTGATTTCCTCCTCTTTTGTATCCGCGGTGAACAGCAAAGCGCTGTCTCCGAGCAAGGCCCCGGGCTGAAGCTGTGAAAGAACCGAGAAAATGGCGGACGCTTCATTTCCTTCCCCAAAAACAAAGGGATAAATCGTTTTCGCTCCGAAGCTGTTAGAAAGTAAAAACGATTGTATCGTCTGCGGCAGATTGCTGCTTTCTGCGGAAAATCCCAGCAGGACAAATTCATAGGGTGTGAAATCTCCGGACGCGCCTTCCTCTATGGCATATAGGTCGCCTCCCAGCGTTTCCTGCAGCAGCGCAGCCGTTTCCTGAATGATGCCCTCCTGGCTGTCGTAGGCAATCAAAAGCTCGGAATGCGCTGTGCCGTTTTCCTCACCGGCGGGAGGAATGCCGGTGCAGGCGGCCAAAGCGGCCACAAGCACCAGCATCAGGAAGAGAATACAACCCTTTTTCATAAGAACCTCTTCCCGCCTGCCTTGTTACAGGCCCAGGCTCTCCAGCCATGTCTGGACATCTTCTGCGGAAACGCTGGAGGAGAACCGCCGGCCCTCCAGCCAATTGCCGGTACCGGCCATTTCTGCCAGAAGACGATCGCTTTCGCCCAGCCCTGAGCTGGCCGAGGTGCAGAAGGGGACTACCGTTTTTCCGGTAAAATCATTGGCCTCAATAAAGGAATCTACGGGCCAGGCGGCAATGCCCCACCAGATGGGATAGCCGATAAAAACAGTATCATACTCCGCCCAGTTTTCTACGGTATCCGCAACCAGCTCCACCTCGCGGTCGTCGGGATGATCATGCTCATAGACCACCCGGCTGTCGTCGTCGGAATAATTCAGATCCTCGTCCGTATAAGGATCGGCCGGCTCTAATTCAAACAGATCTCCTCCGGTCGCCTCCGCGATATAGTTTGCGGCCTCCTCCGTATTCCCGGTGGCAGAATAATAGACCACCAGCGTTTTCCCGGAGCCTGATATCTGCCCGGCTTCACCGCCCGGCTCGGAAGTCTGCGTGTTCTCCGGCGTGGCGGATGCCGGCGCGGACGGATTTGGAGCTTCGGTATTGCCGCACGCTGCAAGGCTAAAGGCGAGCGCCGATCCGAGAAATAGGGAGATTAATTTTTTTGCTTTCATAATGCTTACTCCTTTCATTTAATAACATTCGTTGAAGAGTTCCAGAATTTCCTGGTGTGTCAGCTTCTTATAGCTGCCTGCTGAAATGCTGCAGGAATCTGCGATTTCTTTCAGCATGGCTTGATCGGTTATCCCCAGCTCCCGCAGGGTGGCGGGAAGGCCGATTTCTTTGATAAAGTTTTCCAGTGCATCTATGCCGGCCCTTGCGAGCTCCTCTTTGCTTTTTCCGTCATGGGAGAGGCCCCAGACGTTTTCGGCAAACCGTACAAACTTCGGAAGACCTTCTTTATAGATACGGCGATAATACGCCGGGTGCAGCACCGCCAGACCGCAGCCGTGATTGCAGTCGGTATATGCCCCCAGCTGATGCTCCATGTTGTGACACTGAAAGTCGCATCTCTTGCCCATCTTGATGATCCGGTTCTCTGCCATGGTAGAAGCCCAAAGCAGGTTGCTCCGAGCCGTGTAGTCCTTCGGATCCCGGATGGCGGCGCGCAAATTGCGGATGACGCTCTTCATCAGCGCCTCCATAATGTCATCAGATACGTTGTCCTCGTTCGGCTCGCTGAAATAAGTCTCCATAATATGGCTGAGGATATCAAATCCGCCGGACACCATCTGCCGGACCGGTACGCTGTAGGTGTAGGTAGGATCCATCAGCGCAAAGCGCGGATTCAGCTTGGGATAATCCCGGCCGGTCTTCACTTTTTTCTGTTCATGCGTGATCACCGCACCGCCGTTGCATTCGCTGCCGGTTCCTGCCACCGTAACGATGACGCCCAGCGGCAGCGGCTCGACTTCAATTACGCCGGGATGCGCCCAAAAATCCTCCCAGATGTCGCCGTCATACCGGGCAGCCAGAGAGAGCGCCTTGCAGCAGTCCATTACCGAGCCGCCGCCGATCCCGAGAATCATGTCTATATTCTGCTCCCGGGCCAGCTTTGCGCCCTCCTGCACCTTCTGATATGTGGGATTGGCCATAATACCGGGAAATTCCACGATGATTTTCCCTGCGCTCCGCAAAATGGCGACAACTTCCTCATAGATGCCGTTTCGCTTGATGGAGCCGCCTCCGTAGGCCAGCATCACCGTACTGTACGGTCCGGTCAGACAGGAAAGATACTCCTTCACGCAGCCCTTCCCAAAATAAACCTTCGTCGCATTTTGAAAAATAAAATTGTTCATAAAGCTGCTTCCTTTCTCTTTGATTTATGATTTACATCTGCGCTTCCCAAAAGGCCGCCGCGTCGTCCAGCCAGCCCTCCGCCACGGTGCCCGTGCCCAGCCCGAAGCCGTGGCTCAGGCCGGGATAGTGGTGAAACTCCGTGGGAATCCCGAACGCATGCAATGCTTCCATTCTCCGTTCCATGGTACGCCAGCTGGCGATGCCGTCGCTTTCTCCCACACAGGCATAGGTGGGCGGATCGTTTTCGGTATAATCGGAATGCCCGGTATATTGCAGGATGACCGCGCCGGGCCGCGGCAGGTCAGAGCCTCCGAATGCTCCTGGCCCGTAAGAGCCAAGCCATGCCGCCATCCTTCCTCCCGCAGAGCCTCCCCACAGGGAATAACAGTCCGTATCCACTTCCAGCTCCTCGGCATGCTCGAAAATAAAACGGATCGCCCGTGCCAAATCCTCACATGCTGTCTGCGCGCCGGGCCGGTAGATTAATGCGAAGGCATTGTAGCCTTTTTTGGACAGCTCCAAAGCGTGGGGAAAACTGTCGTGCATGGCTCCGACATAGGCGAATCCGCCTCCGGCATTGCACACGGCAAATTTTCCGCCCGGATTCCCTTTGAAGAAAAATAATCCCGTATCCCGCTTCTCCGCATCCGCTTCTTTTTCTTTTTCTGTATAAATGTCGTAAAAAACGGTTTCTCCCGCCGCGGCGCGGCTTCTCAGACTGTTGACGATTTCCACCGTCTTATTCGCGTCAATATTGCTGTACCATGTCAAACGGAGCTCTCCCAGCGTATCTCCGCTGTAATATGCGCTGTTTACGGGGAAAAGCAGTCTTCCGTATTCCCCAAAAACCGGATCGTTTATGACTTCCGATATTTTTGTGTCCACTGTATATGGCCCCGCTGCACCCGGGCCGGCCTGTCCGGAATTCTTTTCCGCCGTTTCGTTTGAATTTTCGGGGCTGCCGTTTCTCAAAGCCGCGCCGCATCCTGCAAAGCAAAACAGCAAACCGAGAAGTGCCGCAATAAAAACCATTTTTTTCAATTCGTTTCACCACCTTTCTTTTGATGGCTCCATTATAAAAAAATCGAGACCTCTGCAGAAGTCTCGATTCGTTATGCGGCATATACCGAAAGGTTAACAGTCCCTGGCGCACGTTACCGTGCGGCAACTCTTTCCACGGCGTTTAAAAATTGCCGGACGGCGGGAGAGGGCTCGGGAGAATGCAGCAGTCCGAAGGGAATCGTATAATTCCAATCCACCGGCAGGATTTTCAGCAGCGGGTGTACGTACCGCCAATTTTCGATCGCCATTAAAACACAGTTGTTGTTTTCACATTGATTAAAAGCCTCCACGTCGTAAAAATCAAAATCTACAATGTGGATCTGCGGATGATTCTTCCATAAATCGTCGCGGAGCAGGTCTACGTAGTGGCTCCATTCCCGGCGCATGAGCATCAGGCTTTCTCCGTATAAATCCTGTACGGTCAGCGACTCCTTCTGCCCCAGCCGGTGGTGGATGGAGACTGCACAGCAAATCGGCTCTCTTGAAATTTCCAGACCGGCGCATTTGCGCAGGTTCAGCATGGTTTCGTCAAAGATCCCGGCGACGACATCAATATTCTGGCCCAGATTTCCTAAAATTTCCCTGGCATTTTCAGGAGTGTTTTCAAAGGGGATCAGCTGAAATTTGGTATTGGGACAGTATTCCTGCACCTTCGGCCATAAATTTACAAGCACCTGGGCCGGCGTCATGGGAGAGGTTCCGATCCGGATCAGATTCTCGCTTTCCTGCATGGCGTTTTTCGCCCGGGTAACGGCGTTTCTGCAGTATTGGATTATGTATTTCGTATCCTGATACAAAGACTGTCCGGCCCTCGTCAGGACCAGTCCCCGGTGTGTGCGGACAAAAAGCTGCAGATCCAGCTTTTCCTCCAGCAGGTTGATCTGCTTGATGACAGCCGGAGGAGAGATATACAGCTTTTCCGCGGCTTTGTTAAAGCTGCCGGACTCTGCTACGGATACGAACGTTTCAAGTTGAGGGTTATACATCGAAATCACCGGCCTGCCTGTTTCTTTTAAGATTTTATTTGTTTTACCGTATTTTGTCAAATATGTATTGATATTTTGGTCGGGAAAATATAATATATATCAAATATCACAGCTTGCTGCCGCCGGAAGGGACGGATGAATGGTGCTTACGCAGAAGGGAACGCAAACAATAAGGACCGAAAGACTTTTATTACGGAGATTTACGGTCGGAGACGCTCCGGCGATGTTTGAAAACTGGGCAAACGACGAAAGAGTTACCCGCTTTCTGACGTGGGAGCCGCACCAATCCCCCGAGATTACGAAACAGCTGCTGGAAGACTGGTGCGCCGCTTATGAGAATCCAAGCACTTATAACTGGCTGATTGAATTCCAGGGAAAGGCGATCGGCAGTATCAGCGTTGTCCGCCTCAGCGAGAAATGCGAGTATGCCGAGCTCGGCTACTGCATCGGCTATGCGTTCTGGAATAAAGGCATTATGGCCGAAGCAGCAGGAGCCGTGATCAACTATCTTTTTTCGCAAGTCGGAGTAAACCGCATCGGCATCTCGCATGCCGTCAAGAATCCTGCATCCGGCAGAGTCGCTCAGAAATGCGGCCTGACCTATGAGGGCACGAAACGCGAGTATTTCAAGACACGGACGGGAGAGTTTCTTGACATGGCCGAATACGGCATTTTAAAAAGGGAATGGATCGCGGGGAACGCGGCCCGAACGGAGCGCTGAGCCTTGCTGTGCCGCTCAGCCGCGCGCAAGACAAAAATACCGCTTCCCGTCGACCGTTTTGTCCTCGATGAGTCCCTCTTCCTTCATTTTACGCAGCTCGCGCATCATGGAGCTGCGGTCTACGCTGATATAATCGGCAAGCGCGCTGAGCGACATCGGAAGGGGAAAATATTTCTCTTTTGTTTTCAGCGCGTTGATTTCAAAATACGTCAGCAGCTTCTGGCGCGTGGTGCGGCGGCTTAAAATATTGATGTGCAGCGCCATGGATTGCGCCTTGCTCGCCGTCATCTGAAGCAGATTGTTTACGAGGCGGCTATGTTCGGCACACGCATTGGAACAGCGCTTGATGATCTGAGAATAGTCGATAAACAGTACGTCGCACGCCGAGTCCGCCGCTACAAAATATTGAAAATCCTCAAGCGGCAGCGTAAACACCTCGCCGAAAATATCATTTTTCTCAAGCTGCTCAAGAATACTGTGGCGTCCCTCGTAATCGATGCAGGAAAGATGCGCTCTGCCGCTCAGAAGAATGCCGACCTTGTCTATTTCATGCGCGTAGCTCATGATTGTTTCGCCCTCGAAGAATACTTTTGTTACGGGAGAGAAACAATGAAACATATGTTCTTTTTCTTGATCCGTGATTCCGCTGAATATGGACAGGGAGCTCATCTCTGCCGCCTCCTCAAAAAAATATTGCAATTTTTATTATTATAGACGATTGTTGTTGCAATTGCAACAATATTTATGGCGGAAAATGTGTTATAAATTAGAACGATACACAATATAAAGATGAGAGGTCGTTAGAAAATGAAAATCATTAAAAGGAACGGCTCCGAAGCGGTATTTGACATTTCGAAAATCATTACCGCCATTACAAAAGCCAATAATGCCGATGAAAATACGAAAGAACTGACGTCGGAGCAGATCCTGCAGATTGCTTCTTCTGTAGAAGAAAGCTGCGCGAAAATGAACCGTGCCATGTCTGTCGAGGAAATTCAGGATCTCGTAGAAAATGAGATTATGTCCCACGGCGCGTTCGAGGTTGCAAAGCGCTACATCCGATATAGATACACGCGTTCGCTGGTACGCAGGTCGAATACTACGGACAACCAGATTCTCAGCCTGATCGAATGCAACAATGAAGAGGTCAAACAAGAAAATTCCAATAAAAATCCTACGGTCAACAGCGTCCAGCGCGATTATATGGCAGGCGAGGTAAGCAAGGATATTTCCCGCCGCCTGCTGCTGCCTCCCGAGATCGTCGAGGCGCATGAGCAGGGGATCATCCATTTTCACGATATGGATTATTATGCCCAGCACATGCATAACTGCGACCTTGTCAATCTCGAGGACATGCTTCAGAACGGCACGGTCATCAGCGGGACGCTGATTGAAAAGCCGCACAGCTTTTCGACCGCGTGCAATATCGCAACGCAGATCATCGCGCAGGTGGCCAGCAGCCAATATGGAGGACAGAGCATTTCGCTTGCGCATTTAGCGCCGTTTGTGCAGGTATCACGCGATAAAATCCGCAGAGATGTGCTGGACGAAATCCGCGATCTGAAGGCGCTGGCCGACGAAGAAGTCGTCTCCGAAATTGTGGAACGCCGTCTGAAGGACGAAATCTGCCGGGGCGTACAGACGATCCAGTATCAGGTCGTCACACTGATGACAACAAACGGCCAGGCTCCCTTCGTAACGGTTTTCATGTATCTTAACGAGGCCAAAACGGAGCAGGAAAAGAAGGACCTCGCCATGATTATAGAAGAAACGCTGAAGCAGCGTTATCAGGGCGTGAAAAATGAAGAGGGCATCTGGATCACTCCGGCATTCCCGAAGCTGATCTACGTTCTGGAAGAAGATAACGTAAGCCCCGGGACGCCGTATTATTATCTGACGGAGATGGCGGCGAAATGTACGGCCAAACGGCTCGTTCCCGACTACATTTCCGAGAAGAAAATGAAGGAATTGAAAGAGGGCAACTGTTTTCCCGTCATGGGCTGCAGAAGCGCTCTGACTCCCTGGAAGGACGAGAACGGGAATTATAAATTTTACGGGCGTTTCAATCAGGGCGTCGTCACGCTGAATCTCGTGGACGTCGCGCTGTCCTCGGGCGGCGATATGGTAAAATTCTGGGAGATTTTCGGAGAACGGCTGGAGCTTTGCTACAAAGCGCTGATGTGCCGGCATAACCGTCTGAAGGGCACGCTTTCGGATGCCGCGCCGATCCTGTGGCAGTACGGGGCGATCGCCCGCCTGAAAAAGGGAGAGGTGATCGATCCGCTCCTGTACAACGGATATTCCACGATTTCCCTCGGATACGCAGGGCTCTGCGAATGCGTCCGGTATATGACGGGAAAACCCCATACCGATCCCGCGGCGACGCCGTTTGCAATCGAAGTCATGAAATTTATGAACGCGGCCTGCAACCGCTGGAAGGCCGAAACGACGATCGGATTCGGAATTTACGGCACTCCGCTTGAGAGCACGACGTACAAATTTGCAAAATGCCTACAGAAGCGCTTCGGCGTGATCGAGGGCGTTACGGACAAAAATTATATTACAAACAGCTATCATGTCCATGTGACTGAGGAAATCGACGCCTTTTCCAAGCTTGCGTTCGAAGCGCAGTTCCAGGCGCTGTCAACAGGAGGCGCGATCAGCTACGTGGAAGTGCCGAACATGCAGAACAACCTTGAGGCGGTGCTTCAGATCATCCGTTTCATATATGACAATATTATGTATGCCGAGCTCAATACGAAAAGCGATTACTGCCACGACTGCGGCTTTGACGGAGAAATCCGGATCGTAAGCGACGCGGACGGAAAGCTTGTCTGGGAGTGTCCGCGCTGCGGCAACCGCGATCAGACGAAAATGAATGTCGCGCGCCGGACCTGCGGCTATATCGGCACCCAGTTCTGGAATCAGGGCCGGACGCAGGAGATCAAAGAAAGGGTATTGCATCTGTAACGAATCATGAATTACGGGACAATCAAAAAGACGGATATCGCAAACGGAGAGGGCGTGCGCGTTTCCCTGTTCGTTTCCGGCTGCCGGCATCGCTGCCCCCATTGCTTCAACCCGGAAACGTGGTCATTTTCCTATGGGCAGCCGTTTACGGAGGAAACGGAGAAAGAAATCGCAGACGCCCTGGACAAGCCGTTTATCAACGGACTTACGGTTCTCGGCGGAGAACCGTTTGAACCGGAGAACCAGCGCGTGCTCGCGCCGTTTCTGGAGCGGATCCGGAACCGTTTCCCGGAGAAAACGATCTGGTGCTACAGCGGCTGTACCTTGGACGAGCTGACCTCGCCGGAAAGCGCGTACCGCTGCGAGGCCACCGACAGAATATTATCGCTGCTCGACGTGCTGGTAGACGGACCGTTCGTCGAATCGCTGAAGGATATTACGCTGCGATTTCGCGGATCCTCCAACCAGCGCTTAATTGACATGAAAAAAACGGCAAAGTATGGTACAATAACACATTGGGGCGAAGGAGGCTGAATTGATTTATGCATTGCGTAAGAAAAGTTACAGACGATCTGCTGATGATCGGAGGAAACGACAGGCGCATCGCGCTGTTTGAAAACGTATACCCTGTTCCCGATGGGGTGTCGTATAATTCCTATCTGCTTTTGGATGAGAAAACCGTATTGTTCGACACGGTGGACAAAGCGATCCGCGACCTGTTCCTGGAAAATCTGGAATATGCGCTTGGCAGAAGGAAGCTGGACTATCTGGTGGTCAGTCACATGGAACCGGATCACTGCGCTGTCATCGCGGATGTGTACCGCATGCATCCGGAAGTGAAAATTGTATGCAACGCAAAAACGATATCGATGATCCGGCAGTTTTTTGCGTTTGATATCGATAACGCCGCGCTTTTGGTGAAGGACGGCGATACGCTGCCGACCGGGCGCCATACGCTGACGTTCCTGACTGCGCCGATGGTACATTGGCCGGAAGTCATGGTCACTTATGATTCGGCGGACAAAATTCTCTTTTCTGCCGATGCCTTCGGAACGTTCGGCGCATTAAGCGGATCCGTCTTTGCGGATGAATCGGATTTCTACGGCTCGAAAATTGGAGAGGCGCGCCGCTACTATACAAACATTGTGGGAAAATACGGGACGCAGGTTCAGGCCCTTTTAAAAAAGGCCTCCACCGTCGAAATCAGTATGATCTGCCCGCTTCACGGCCCGATCTGGCGGGAGGGAATCGACGGTTTTATCGATAAATATGTAAAATGGAGCTCTTATACGCCGGAGGAGCGTGCGGTTCTGATCCTGTATGCTTCCATTTACGGTAATACGGAAAATGCAGCGGAAATCCTGGCGGCGAGGCTTGCAGAGCATGGCGTCCGAAACATCGCTGTGTACGACGTTTCCGTAACGGATCCCTCTTACCTTGTAGCCGAGGCGTTTCGCTGCAGCCATATTGTATTTGCCTCTGCAACGTACAACGCGGGAATTTTTACGAACATGGAGCTCTTGCTGCATGAGCTGGAATCACATAATCTTCAGAACCGTACGGTAGCCGTGATAGAAAACGGAACCTGGGCTCCGGCCGCGGGCGGCCTGATCCGCAGCCGGCTTGCGGCGCTTAAAAACATGACGTTTGTAGGAGAAACGATTTCCGTGCGTTCCGCCGTAAAGGAGCCTGACAACGAAGAGCTGGACGCGCTTGCAGCTCGCCTGGCGGATTCCCTCCGGGCCGGAATTTCCGAGCCGGCGCCGTCGTTAATCGAGCCGTCTGCCTTCTTTAAGCTGGGATACGGACTGTATGTTCTTTCCGCCAGAAGCGGGGAGAAAGATAACGCCTGCATCATTAACGCTGCAATTCAGGTTACGGATACCCCAAAACGCCTTCTGGTGGCGGTCAACAAAGCGAATGTAACGCACGATATGATCGTAAAAACAGGGCTTTTCAATCTTTCCGTGCTGACGGAGGGCGCTCCCTTCCGTCTGTTCCGTCATTTTGGTTTTCAAAGCGGACGGGAAGCTGACAAATTTGGCGGCTTTAGCCATGCGGCCAGAAGTGAGAATGGACTTTACTATCTCAATAAGTATACAAACGCTTATTTTTCCTGCCGTGTTGCGTCCTCCTCGGATTACGGCACGCATACGGTGTTTGTCGCCGACGTTTTGGAGGCGCGCGCGCTGAGCGAGGATGCTTCTGTGACGTATGATTATTATTTTAAACATATCAAGCCTTCTCCGAGTCCGGCGAAGGAAAAGAAAGGGTTTGTTTGTAAAATATGCGGTTACGTCTATGAGGGAGAAACGCTTCCTCCTGATTTTGTCTGCCCTTTGTGCAAGCACGGGGCGGCGGATTTCGAGCCGCTGCAATAAAATTTAATTTGATGAAAGGAGACGGATACGATGAAGTATGTATGCGATGTGTGCGGATGGGAATACGATGAAGCTGCGGGCGATCCGGATAACGGAATCGCGCCGGGAACAAAATGGGAAGATTTACCGGAGGATTTTACCTGTCCTCTGTGCGGCGTCGGAAAAGATTCCTTCAGCCCCGCCTGATGTCCTGCTTTTCGGCGAAGCAGTTATAAAGGGTATACGGCATGTCAGCCGTATACCCTTTTTATCAGGCTTTCTATTACTGCAGGCCGTTTTCTGGCATATTCGTACAGCGTCTCAATCGCGTTCACCCACTCGTCGTAGGTGAGGCTGACACGGTATTCGCCCTGAGACGGCTGATCGGGATTTGTATACCATACGTTTGTATATATATGTGAATATTCCTTTGCCATTGCGTTTTTCATTTCCGTGATCATTGCGCAGGCGGTTTCCTCGGAAAAATAGTTGTTTATCATTTCATCCATAAATTCCAGAAAATCTTTTCTGAACTGCGCGTTCTGCATCAGACTGGCGAAGGCGGCCGATATTTCTCCGGCTCTGCCGCACAGTACATCTTCGGAATGCGACGTTTCCTCGGCGATTACATTTTCCGTTGCCCCTGGGCTGTTGATGATTCCCCAGGAATAATCGATATCTTTCAGTATAAACCGCCATTTTCCGTCCTGCCCGTATTTGCTGTTTGCTGTGCCCGTATATTTCCAGGCGCGGACGTTGTTGTGCGGCCAGTCCCTGTTGTTTGCATATACGTTGACCGCGATATATTTTATAAAATTGTCCGTATCGAGCATTTCGCAGGCTTTTTTGTAATTGGAGGCGCTTGCCATGTTATTTGAAGCGATCCACGAGAGCATGTTCTGATAATCGTTGAGATCCGACTGTGTTCCTTCATCGATTTTATAGAACCAGTTTCCGTTTTCGTGGCCGTATGCGATAATGGCGACCTCCTCCTTTGGAATTCCGTAGTGCTGTTCCAGATAGTCGTTATCGGTATCGTCTCTGAGGTTGTAGACGCCGAAATAATCTCCGTTGATATACACGACGACGGGACGATACGCCTGAGCGGCAATATTGGAAATCCTGCAGGCAAGCGAATGGATCAGCGCGTCCCGTAAAAGCGTATTGCGTTCTCCTCCGAACAGATTGTCGTTCCCTCCCGCGCGGAGGATGAAGCTGTCGTACCGGTCGATGATCTGCCCGGAGAGATCATACCGTCCTTCGATCATCGGGTATTTGAATTTGCCGTTGTCTGCGTCGTATTCTTTGCGGGCCACGAGCTTGAGAGATTTCTGCGGGTTCGCCCGCGAGGTTCCGCCGTATACGCGGATCCCGGCGTCAATGGAAAAGCCCGCGGTTCCGTCGCTGTCGAAAAACTCCACGTGCGCGGGCCGTTCTGATTCCCGCCCGTGCTCCGTATAATTTGTAAAAATCCCGTTGGAGCCGTACAGGTTGGTCTTGTCGGTGGTGATGGAAATTACCGCAAGATCATTGTAACGACCTGAAAATGAGGAGTATTTTTTGTTGACGATATAGGTGGCGGTAACGGTCGTTCCGACCTGCGTCCCGTTTTTGAAGGCCGCCGCCCGGATTACGACAACGTCGTCGTCTTTTCCGGAGTCGCTGCTCAGATCGTTGACGGCGATTCCCGAGGAGGTATACGCTTTTGAGCTTGTGGTAGGCGTATTTCCGTTTAATGTATAATATACTTTGTAAGAAGAATCATAGCTTAATTTTAATGTAAACGGGGCGTCGTAATAGCCGGACGGATGTGAGAATTCTATAATTTTTCCCTCCGTCAGATTGGTGTTCCCGTTATATGCATTTGGCGTGGGAGTAGGCGCCGCGGTGGGTTTTGGCGTTTGCGTTTTAGTTTGCGTAGGCGTGGGCGCCAGGGTGCGGCTGGCCGTGCCGGTTTCGGAGGATGCCGATGAGACGGCCGTTTGAAGGGTTGCTTCCGGACTCGGCGTCTTAGCCGCTGCCGTTTTCTCGGAACCGGAGGGAGTCTGCCTGACGTTCGTTGACAGTATTGTCGCCGTCGCCCCGGCCCTATTGCCGGCCGACGGCTGGGCGTCTTCCTGCTCTTTTTCGCATGCCATTGCGGACAAAATCAATAACAATATTAATGATATTAACGTCAAAACGATTCGCCAGTTATACTGTCTGGAATTTAACATATCAGCACCTGCCATCCATTTGTAAAGTAACTATAACATATAAATTAAAGTTGAACAATATTTTTCGAAAAATATTGTGGCGGGCAAGTCGGGGCTGTTCCTTTGTTTTTACTTCCAGCCAGGTCCGCAAGTAAAAACGCACCCTCCTCCCCATGCCAAGCGGCTTCTCCTGCCTACTTTTCCCCATAGGCAAAAATAAAACCCCGACTTCTCGAGGTCCCATGGCCGCACTGATCCAGGCCTTCCTTCCAAGGCCCTTTTTCTCCTCCTGTTTATCCTTTACACTGCCTTCTTCCCATACGCCGCTTCAATCCCCGGCGGCGCTTTCCCTATACACAAGCCTCTGAGTACCTCCT
>CAJFUB010000016.1 GCA_904420095.1 uncultured Clostridia bacterium | reverse complement strand
GCGCCGACAGAAGCGCCGGCAACGGAAGCTCCGACGGAAGCCCCCACGGAGGCGCCGACAGAAGCGCCGGCAACGGAAGCTCCGACCGAGGCGCCCACGGAGATTCCTTCGGATCAGGAGCTAACACCGCCGCCCGCGGAGGAATAAAATACGTTTGTCAAAAGCAATAAATATGGATCAGCCCCGAAAGGAACAAGAGAGAAAATGGAACAGTGCGATCAATGTAAATGTCAGGAAAAACACGATTATGCAAAACTGCAGCCGGTACTTGAGGAATATGCCCAGGTACCGGGCAGTCTTATTACTATACTTCAACATGCGCAGGAAATATACGGATATCTGCCGACGGATGTTCTTTGGTATATTTCCGAACGTACGGGCATCAAGCCGGCGAAGGTTCTGGGCGTCGCTACGTTTTATACGCAGTTTCGCTTCCAGCCCGTTGGAAAATATCTGATGCTCCTCTGCAACGGTACGGCATGTCATGTGAACGGCGCCAAAAAGATTGAAGAAGTCATTACGGAAGAGCTCGGAATTTCTGACGGAGGCACGACGGAGGACGGCTTGTTTTCTCTGAAAGTGGTCGCCTGCCTTGGCTGCTGCAGTCTTTCCCCGGTGATGATGATCAACGACGAAACATATGGCCTGCTGACTCCGGACAAAGTAAGAGCCATTATAAAAGAGTTAAGAGAGAAAAGCGAGGAGTAAGGCACATGAAGATCATTATCGGCGAAGGCAGCTGCGGAATCGCGGCAGGTGCGGCTAAAATTCATGACTATTTTGCGGAACATGCGCAGTTTGCGGAGCTTTCCATCACAGGCTGCATCGGGATGTGTTACCTGGAACCTATCGTAGATGTAATTGAGGACGGGATGAAACGCACCTATTGTAAAGTGAGCACGGATCTTTTGCCGGAATTCACGGCGGCGCTGGAACGCAGGGATTTTGAAGGAGCGTTTTTGAAGGGCTTGGAATTAAAGCCGGAAGACCGCGCGTTTCTTGAAAATCAGACGAGGATTGCGCTCCGGAACTGCGGAAAAATCAATCCGGAAAGCATTGACGAATACATTGCTGCCGGCGGATATCGGGCGCTTGAAAAAGTGCTTCGCGAAATGACGCCGGAAGACGTAATAGAGACGATAAAAAAGTCCGGGCTGGCCGGCAGAGGCGGCGCAGGATTTCCGACCTGGTTCAAATGGAATGCCGCGCGCCAGTCTGCAGGAACTGTGAAATATCTGATCTGCAATGCGGACGAGGGCGATCCGGGCGCGTTCATGGACCGGGCTGTCATCGAAAGCGATCCGCATAATCTGATTGAAGGAATGCTGATCGGCGCTTATGCGATTGGAGCCGGCGAAGCCGTCGTTTATGTACGCGCGGAATATCCGCTTGCGATTGTTCGTCTGACCAAGGCCATTCGTCAGGCGGAAGAGCGCGGGTATTTGGGCGAAAATATCGCGGGCAGCGAGTTTTCCTGCAAAATGCGGATCAAGGCCGGCGCAGGTGCGTTTGTATGCGGCGAAGAAACGGCCTTGATCGAATCTCTGGAGGGAGAACGCGGCATGCCGCGCCTGAAGCCGCCGTTCCCGGCCCAGAAAGGGTATTGGCAGAAGCCTTCAAACATTAATAATGTTGAAACGTTCGCCAATGTGCCATGGATCCTGGAAAACGGCGGCGAGGCGTTTGCAGCGCTGGGAACGGAAGACAGCAAGGGCACGAAGGTTTTTGCTTTGACCGGTAAAATTAAACGAGGCGGTCTTGTGGAAATCCCCATGGGAAAAACGCTTCGGGATGTTATATACGGAATCGGCGGAGGAATCCGGGACGGAAAAGAGTTTAAGGCCGTACAGATGGGAGGCCCCTCGGGAGGCTGTATTCCCGCGTCGCTTCTCGATACGGTGATCGATTATAAGCAGCTTTCGGCGACGGGAGCTATTATGGGCTCCGGCGGAATGGTCGTTATGGATGAAACGACGTGCATGGTAGATATGGCCCGCTTCTTTTTGGATTTTACGGCAAAAGAATCGTGCGGTAAATGCATTCACTGCCGAATCGGCACAAAGCGCATGCTGGAAATATTAAACAGAATTGTAAACGGGGAAGGACGCGACGGCGATATTGAGCTTCTTGAAGAGCTCTGTACAACCATCAAGGACGGGGCGCTTTGCGGCCTGGGCCAGACGGCGCCAAACCCTGTGCTGACGACCATACGATATTTCCGGAATGAGTACGAGGCGCATATTTACGACAAGAAATGTCCCGCAGGGCATTGCCCAAGCCTTATTACATATCAGATCGATCCCGAAAAATGCCGCGGCTGCACGCTGTGCGCAAAGAAATGTCCTGTTGGAGCCATCTCCGGAACGGTCAAAGAGCCGCATACGATTGACGATACAAAATGCATAAAGTGCGGAAAATGTCTGGAGACCTGCAAATTCGGCGCCGTGAGTGTGTAATATCGAAAGGAAGAAAAAAGAATGAGTATACATTTTAAGATAAACAACACTGAAGTCGAGGCGGAACCGGGAGAGCTTCTGATCCATACGGCTCAAAAATACGGAATTGAAATCCCATCGCTCTGTCATAACGACAAAGTAAAATCATATGGTGCATGCGGCGTGTGCGTCGTCGAAAATGCAAAAGGCGGAAAGCTTATGCGATCCTGCTCCACAGAGGTCGGACCGCAGTTTGAGGGCATGGAGATCTACACCGAAACACCTCGCGTTATTCAGGCGCGGAAAATTGCCGTCGAATTATTAATGACGGATCATACGGGCGACTGCCGGCCGCCGTGTATGCTGGAATGTCCTGCGCACACGGATTGTCAGGGCTACGTCGGCCTGATTGCAAACGGTTTTACAGAAGAAGCGGTCCGGCTGATCATGGAGAAAATCCCTCTGCCCGCTTCCATCGGCAGGGTATGTCCTCATCCCTGTGAGAAAGCCTGCAGAAGAGCAGCTCTGGAGGAACCCGTCTCCATTGCAAACCTGAAGCGCTTTGCCGGAGACGTGAACCTGGGAAAAGGAGAACATGCTTATAAGCCAGACGTTTTACCGGATACCGGCAAAAAAGTTGCCGTCATCGGGGGCGGGCCCGCAGGCCTGACGGCCGCCGCCGTTCTTCGCGGAAAAGGCCACGCCGTTGAAGTATTCGACATGATGCCGGAAATGGGCGGCATGCTTCGCTATGGAATTCCGGAATACAGGCTTCCCAAAGCAATCGTAGCGCAGGAAGTAGCGCTGCTTGCATCCATGGGAATCGGAATGCACAATAACGTCAAGGTGGGAGAGGGAAAATACACGCTGGAGTATTTCCGCTCGGAGTATGATGCGGTTATTGTTGCAATCGGAGCATGGACGAGCAGCCGCATGCGGATCCCCGGAGAGGACTTAGCCGGAGTGATGGGCGGAATCGATTTTCTGCGGGAGATCGCATTGGGGAAGATTCCGGATCTCGGCAGAAAGGTCGCGGTTGTCGGAGGCGGCAATACGGCCATGGATGCCTGCAGGAGCGCAGTTCGTGCCGGCGCCTCGGAGGTTTATACGATCTATAGAAGAACGAGAGCAGAAATGCCGGCAGAGCAGATCGAAATCGATGAGGCGGAAGAAGAAGGCGTCGTCTTTAAATTCTTATGCAATCCTGTTGAAATTCTCGGAAAGGACGGGCGCGTTTGCGCCGTAAAAGCGCAGAAAATGAAGCTCGGGGAACCGGACGCCGGAGGAAGGCGGGCCCCCGTACCGGTGGATGGCGAATTTGAAACAATCGAAGTCGATACCGTTATTATGGCGATCGGTCAGAGCTGCAATCTTTCCGGCTTCGAAACGCTTGAACATACGAAGAAAAACACGCTGTCAGCGGATGAAACCAATTTTACCACCTCTGAGTCCGGTGTTTTTGCATGCGGAGATGTTACGAACCGCGGAGCGGGGATTGCAATCGCCGCAATCGCAGAGGCGCAGAAGGCTGCCGCTGCGGCTCATGAATATCTGACGTCCGGTCTCGCGGCTGAGCGCGCTAAAAATGAAGATGAGATGTTTTATTCCAAGCGAGAGCTTTCGAAAGAACAGATTCGTGAGGAATATTCCTTCCGGAACAGTGAAAATCGCGTTCCGCTCCGTCACAGATCCGCACAGGAACGGAAAACGGATTTTAAAGAATTTGTATCAGGGTATTCCGCAGAAGAGGCGCAGCGGGAAGCAAGCCGCTGTCTGGAATGCGGGTGCCTGGATTTCTACGAATGCCGTCTGCTGGAGCTTGCCAATCGCTATGAGATCCACCCCGATCGGATCGGAGGAGAGCGCCATCACCGCAGAAGCCTGAAGGTGAAGGCAGAATATTTTACAAGAGATCAGGATAAGTGCATTCTTTGCGGTCTTTGCGTGCGGGCCTGCGAGGAGGTAACGGGCCGCGGGGTGCTGGGACTTGTCGGCCGCGGTTTTGATACTACGGTTCAGCCGGCGATGGGCCTTCCGCTGAAGGAAGCAGACTGCATATCCTGCGGCTTATGCGTATCGGTCTGCCCGACAGGGGCGCTGACGGAAAATATGAATGGAATGAAAGCCGTCCCGCTTCCGGAAAATTTCTTTACATATCGCTGCACGCTTTGCAGCGCGGGCTGCGCGCTGCTGGTCTCCCATTACGGAAACGCAGTCCTGAAAGCCGTTCCTCTTCCTGGGAAGGATGCGGATGTTCTGTGTGAGCGGGGGCGCTTCCTGCTTCCGGAACGCTTTACCTTAGGCGATTCTATGGAAGAAGTAAAGACTGCGTTCGGCAGGATTTTGAAGGACGGAGCCGTTTCCGCGGGCAAAATCGGAGTCTTGGTTTCCGCCTCCTGCGGGGAACAGCAGATTGAAAAAATTACGGCGTTTGCTTCTGCGCTGATGCCGGCCTTTATTGCATCGAATTCCATGGGAAAGCCGGTTCCGGAGAAGTATGCGGACTCTGTGGATACGGCTGTGAGGAAAAACGGAAAAGGCTCAGGCGTATCTGCGTTAACGATCGGAGTCAACGACGAAATTCTGAAGAAGCACGGCATCGAGCCTCTTACGGCGAAGCAGAAGGCGTGGATTGAAACGGGCGAGATTGAAACGCTGTTTGTTTTCGGCGACGATATTTGGGAGCTTGACACGTCTAAAGTGAAAAACGCGGAACAATTTAAAATTGAGTTTTGAAAAAGACGTTTAACCGATAATATTTTTGCGCTTATCCAAAAATGATGGTACACTGTGGTCGAACAATCTTTGGGAGGCAATTACGGTTCTATGATGCTGAACATAAAAACGCACGTGCAGGGGATGGGAAAGGTTCTTTACGCGTATTTTTTAGCGGTGGCTCTCGGTTGGGCCGCTTTTCCCGTTATTGTCATAGCGCTGTCGCAGTATGCGCAGATCTATGTCGTGCTGAGCGTTTATACGTTCGTCGTGACGCTGGTATTTATCTGTATTCTGTACATGATGATGCATGGCTTTGGGGAATTGGACAGAAAACCGTACCAGTGGGCGCGTTATAATATGAAGGGCTTCGCGTGTGCGGCGGCCGCGTTTGCGCTGATTGTTCTGGCGGAAATCATTATGATTTTACTGGCGGACAAATATATTATCGTAAAACATCCCTACTTTACGATTGCGTCGTTCAACCATTATGCAAAGCTGATTCTGTATATCCCCTTTTTCTGGTTCTACAGAATCATTTCTCCCCCGACTGAGGAGAGCGTGATTCCCGAAGTAACGGAGCTTACCTGTCTTTTCCCGGGAATCATCATTATACTTAGCGCCGGTATCGGTTATATGATGGGATATCATGGGATTCGAATTATCAAAAACCCGCCGAAAAACGAATTCCTGAGAAAACTGGTTTATGGCGGGCCGAGAAAGAAGAAAAAAATAAAGCTGCCGCCGGAGGAGGATGCGAAATAATGCGGTATGACGCGTTTTATCAGGAAATTCAGAAGATGCTTGAGGAAATTTATCTGAAGGCCGGCAGCATGCAGCTTGAGCAGAAAGAGTTTTTCCAGGAAGTCGATCAGAAAATAGAAGAAAACCGCACGTTTATTGAGGAGCAGACGGCGGACTGGAGCGCGGAGGACTGGAAAAATCTGTTTTTTTACTATGTTGAAAACGGAAATCCAGAAGTGGACGATTTTGTCGGACGGAAGCTGAACGAGACATGCGGCCCGGAATTTTTGCGCGGCTGTATCCGGTCTCATATCGGATTGCTGGAAAATGACATTTATTCTTCCGGAAGCACGGAAGCGCTGCACGGTTCCGATCTCCTCCTTGCAGCAGTAAAGCTCCTGAACCGTATGGGGGAAGGCGGCTCGAATCAAGAGGTTATGGAGGCCTTTTCCGCCTGCAGCAGCATCAACGAACATATTTTGTACGAATTGGCGGAGTATCTGTGCAGAGAATGCGGCGAACAGGTTTGTACGCTGATCGCGGATGATTCTCTGGAGGACGATAAGCTGATTGCGCTTGCATCTGCCTTTGCTTCGCAGGGAAGGCGCGACGATGCGATGTTCCGCGCAATGAAGCAGCGTTTTAAGCGGCTGCCGGACGAGAGCGAGGTAAAAGCGTTGTTCGCCGCCGTCTTCGGCGACTACGGGGAACCGAACGCTATTTTACCGATCAGGAAATATATGAAAAATCTTATTGAGCTTTATCGTGAGAAAAAAGACCGGGAAATTTTCAGCAAAATCATGATGGCCTCCTCTGTCGTAGAGGGACTGGGAGGCTCTGCGCAGGATCTGCTGCCATAAAATTTTACGGCAATTGTGAATATTTGTAAGCCCCCTGTAATATGCTTAATTAAGTAGTATGCAGGGGGTGCCTTTATTGATACTCATAATGAAAAAAACCAACGTAATACTCGGAATCTTGATTTTTGTCCTCGTCGCTGCAATCGTCGCAATCAATATTGGCTTCGGAGCAAAAGGGGACGGCTCGTCCGTAAATGCTTCCGAATATGTTGAAACACTTTCGCCGGCCGGGAAGATCATTGTGCTCGATGCAGGGCACGGAGGAGAGGATCCCGGCGCGGTAAGTGCGTACAGCGGGACAAAGGAAAAAGACATTACGCTGGTCATCGCGCAAAAAACGAAAAAACTGCTGGAGGATGCAGGATACACTGTCGTAATGACGCGTACCGAGGATGTATTGAATTACGACGACGAAAATTTATCCATGACGGCAAAGCGAAGGCAGGATCTTCTGAAACGAAAGAAAATGATGGACGAAAGCAACGCGGATATCGTTGTCAGCATCCATTTGAATTCTTTCAGTGATTCACAGTATCACGGAGCGCAGACTTTTTATACAAAAGAATCTCTTTCCAGCAAAAAGCTGGCGATCAGTCTGCAGACTGCGCTGAGAGAGCTGCTGGAGCCTGAGAACGACAGGGAGGCCCTGTTAAAATCAGAAGATATTATTATCACGAAAAACTGCAAGGTGACGACCGCCATCGTAGAGTGCGGATTCCTTTCGAATCAGGAGGAGGAAAAGAAACTGGTTGACGATTCCTACCAGACCAAGATCGCGGAAGCCATCAAGGCGGGAATCGACAATTATTTTACCGTGATGGCGCCAAAGGAATAACGGACGAAAAAAGGCGAAAAATTTACGAAACAGGAACGTGCCGGGAAATACTGCTCCCGGCGCGTTTTTTATTTGGCCGTCCGCAGACGGGAAAAGTGAGCGTTTTCCGCAGGAAATATTCCCGCCGTCGATTTTCGACGCTTTGTGAAGTATTCTTTGCTTGTAGCCGCGAAGGCGGGATCAAAACGGAGGTGTGAGAGGATGCTTGATGTTTGTAACGGCAGATTTTCAGTTCTTGAAATTATTTTGGAGGACAGGCTGTATAAGACTGTGGATACCGCAACCGGAAGTCTGGCGGCAGTGAAGCGATGGGAATCCGGAGATTCCTCTTTTGAAAATGAATTGTCGGCGCTGACATCGCTCCGGCACCCTTCCGTGCCGCAATTTATTTGCAGCTTTGAGGAGGAGGGCTTCAGATATATTGCGGAGGAATGGTTGGACGGCGTTTGTCCGGGACCGGAAATTCCTGCGGAGCAGCTGACGGGGCTTGCCGTCTCGTCCGCGGAATTCCTATTGTTTCTGAGCACCGATATTGACGGCAAGGGGGCTAGGATCCACGGCGACATCAAGCCGTCCAATCTGATTATAAAAGACGGCAGGATCTGTTTTGTCGATTTTGAGAGCAGCATTATAACCGGAACAGAAGCCCCCGACAGCAGTGCTTCCGGGGCTGCGCCGCAGATCGGAAAACAGAGAACTGTCCGGCTTGCCAGTGAATATTTTACCGCACCGGAAGTATTTTACGGAAAGGCATGTGCGCAAAGCGATATCTATTCGCTGGGCATGGTTTTTATCTGGCTGCTGGGAGGGTTCGGATCAAATGGCGCGGATCCGAAGCGAATTCCGGAAGACTGCGCGCTGAAACCGATTTTGATGAAATGCATCTCGTATGAAGCAAAGGACCGGTATCCGGATGCGGCTGCCCTTCTGACAGAGCTGAAGGCGCTTGCAGCGCCTCCCTTGCTCCGAACAGAGGTCAAGCCGCAGTCTCATCAGGCTGTTCGCTTCTCCCTATATGTTGACTGCAATGTTTGCTTTGCCTGGGAACTTGCCGAGACGGCCGCGGTATTTTTCGGGATGAAAACGTGTATTCTGGCCGTAACAGGCAGAACGCAGCGGAAGCTGGACTATTATGCCGTTCGGGATAAATATTACGGAGAAGAAAGCGTCGAAGAAGAAACACAGCCGTATCTTTTCGATTACCGATCGCTGTATCAAAGGGACGCGGAATCATGGCATGCAAAGGGTTTGCTCCATAAGAGAGAAGATTGCATGAATTTATATTTCTCAGGAAGGAGACTCCAGGATGAACTGGAACCGGAAAACGAATTATGTATTTCGGACTTGGTCGCGTGGGGACGCAGCTATTTTGATTGTGTGATTTTTATCACGGACAGATATGACGACAAACCGGCCGTGCGCAACCTGACGGCAAGCTGTGATTATACGATTGCAACGCCTCTGGCCAATGTAGATGATATCGAGGCCTGCAAAAATTATTACGAATGGTTTGGCGGCGACGTTTTGTACGCGGCCTGGGAGTATAACGAAAAATGCAGCCTGCCGGAGGAAAGCATTCTGCTGATGGTAGGAGAAGAAAAATATCTTGGCGCCGTTTCACATGATGAAGCACGAACGCTTAAAAGAAATTTTACCGGGAAGATCCGGCCGATCTTCGGATCGGACGGGAGCGGAAGCGAGACACAATATATTAATATTATCAACCGCTTATTCGGCGCCGCAAGCAACAGAAGGGAAAGGTCGTGTGTGTCTATATGAAAAAGAATATAATTGTAAGAGCCGCAGCGTTTTTGCTGTGTATGGCGTTGGTCGCGGGAATTTATACCTTCCTGGTCATTCCGTCTGTACGGAAAGAAGAAAAAGAACTCTATGAAGAGAAGCTTGCGGCGGAAACGCAGGGATATGTCACGGTGCTAACTTATAACGGCGATACGCCGCTGCTCTCTGATACCATCGTTACGGAAGCAATTGCATCCTACTTTGTAACGGTCCAAATGCCGTCGGGCTGCGTGACATCCGATTACGTTTCCGATTTTGAGGATATCTGCGGGCTTCAGCTGAAATACGCAATCTGCAGAGGTCAGCAGGTATCCTATCAGAATTTTAAAGAATTTTTGAAAGACGCAGAGGGAAACGAACGGCTGAAAGAATTTCGGATTTCCAGCCTTGTTGCGGGACAGGCGCAGCCGGGGCGGTTTGCGGATATTCTGCTCAGTTATCCGGACGGGAGCACAGCCGTCGTCGTCCCCAAAATACAGATCTATGATATTCAACGGGATCCAGAAACGTCCGGAGCGTTTATACAGGATGAAAACGAATGCTACACAGCGGTTTTTGCCGTAACAGATGAAGAATATCGCGATCTTGTAGATGCAGGAAAAGAGGGCGTGCTCGATTTGCGGATTTATATAGATCAAACACAGGACGCCTCTCTGAAAACATATCGTCCGGTTTCGGTCGTACTTGGCGAGGTTGTCCCATGAGCTATCTTTCTTCTCCAGCCTGGGCGGGACTGGCGGATATCGTGTCCGAAAGCCTGTCGGACAGCACGCGTTTTGCAGAAACATATCATACGGATAGAATTCATGCGGAGAAAGCAATCCGCACCTTTACGGGATTAAAGGACCTTGCCGCTTTGGGCAGCAAAGCAGCAAGACAAAATATCGTAGATTACTATATTCGTTTAATGGAATCCTATGATCGCGATAAACTTAACGGCTTACTTAACGGAGCAGTCAATTTTCGAGAAATAGACCAAAACGAAGCGGAAATAATTTTTGAATTACTTCTTGCCAATTTCTCGTTTGAAGAAATTCTGCAGACGTATCGTGAATACAGCAATAACATCAGCGTCATGGAGGAAACCTTTCTGAGAAGCGCCGCTATAGAACTGCAGCGCAGAACAGGCTTTTTGAAGCGCTATGAAAAGAAGCGCGAGCAGCTGAATTTTGTTTGTATCCTGCTGTATGCGGTCAGTTACGGCCAAAGCTGCATAGAATCTCTGCAGTATATGGATATCAACGAAATCGGCATTTTAAATAAGAATTATATTTATGTAATTTGGAAGGGACTCAAAATTCGCCTGAAATTTCTGTGCTTTGAAAATCCGGGAACCATCGTCAACATCCAGAAGAAGACGACACAGCGATCCGCACTGAACTATGACATGCAGAATCCCATCGTTGTGACATCAAAAAACAATTCCAACCGCATCAGCGCAGCGGGGTACGAGGTAACACCGGGCGACGGAGATTTTTATTACAATGAACGCATCTTTAACCTGAATGTCGTTTCGCTCGAAGACCTTGCGGAAAAGTATCGGACGGTCGATCAAGACATGATTACCTTTCTGAAATATAACCAGAAGGGGCGCGGAAGCTTTATCGTTTCGGGATCGGATATGGGCGTAGGCAAAAGCACCTTTTTGCTGTCGATGCTTGGGGAATACCCTAATTATTGGGGGATCGGGATTCTAGATCAGCAGAACGAGCTGCAGGCGGGGATTAAATACCCTGACAAAAATGTAATTACATTGGTGGAGAACACGAAGCGTGATCTTGCCCAGAGCTTTGCTTACTTGCTGAAGACCTCGCGGGATATCCTTGTAGTAAGTGAAATTACGCTGCCTGAGGAGGTTTCGGAGCTTATTAACGCTGCGCTTCGGCTTAACGCCGGCGTCAGTGCGACCATGCATTCGTTTTCTCCGAGGGAGGTCATTCCGAATCTTCGAAATCTGATGATGAAAACACCCATGTATCAAGATAAAAATACGGCCGAGGAAGATATTGCGGGATGCATTGACCTAATCATTCATTTAAGTCGGCTTGAGACCGGCAGAATCGTAGTGGACAGCATCCATGAGGTCTGCTCAGATCTTTCTTGGAAGGAACCGATTCATGGCGATCTGGGCCTGCCAGAGAACGATTGCGATTTGAAGGAAAGCGAGCTGCTTCGGATTCTTTTGATGCGGCTTGGCGTCCGGTATATCGGGAGTCTGCTTGCAGGAAAGTCATATTATTTAAAACCGATTTTTCGATTTAATAAGACGCTTGGCGAATCCGGCGCATGGGAACTGGTCGAAGCGCCTTCCGATCAATATTTTCAGAAGATGAGCCGATATGCCGGCGATCAGTCTACCGAGCAGATTTGGAAGCTGTTTCAGTCAAGGGGGCGAATACGAGAAAATGGATAGGTTGTTTTTTGCTTTTTTATTATCGGGAGGCCTTTGCTGCTGTGTTTTTTTTATTTCCGGCTGGTTTCTTCAGCGACACCGTGAAAAGCGGTATGGCAGGATTTCCTCTTCCGTATTTCTGGAGCGGTATGCGAATCGCCTCTACCGGATTTTTTCCAGAAGCAAAAGCTTTGTAAAATTCAATAATGAAATTGCATATAAAATATCCGTATTCAATACGCTGTCCTTCGACAAAAACCGGCTGCTCAGCGCGGCCGGGATATCTGCCCTCGGACTTTTGCTGTGTGCGGCGTCTGCCGCTATTCTTGTTATATACATGCCGTATTGGTATATTGCACTTGTGTATATTATTGTTTTTAATACCTCGGTTCTATTTGCCCTGCAGCTGGTTTTTGAGCTGATCATGAACCGGCAGCTGAAGCGTATGCCGGAAGCGCTGCGGATCCTGCAGTCCCGCTTTTTATCAAAGGGAAGCATCGCTAAAGCAATCCATGTAAGCCTTCCTGATCTTCCGAAGGGGATCAAATCAGAAATGCTCCGGATTTACAATGCGCTCAAGCAGAACGAACAGGAAAAGGCAAAAGAAACATTCAGAGAAATCGATAAAAAATATATGAATGAACATATGTCGGTTTTGCTTGATCTCATTTGGCTGGCGCACTATAACGGCGGAGCCGAAACGATTAAGGATCAGTTTGACGCCATGATCCGCGACGTTCTAGAGGACTTGGAGAACCAGCAAGATTTGCGGGGCGCCTCGATGAGCTACATTATAATGTCGGTATTATTTATGGCGGCCTTGCCTGCCGTGAGACTCTATAATGCCTCGGTACTTGCTCCGGCCGAGCTGCAGTATTATGAAACGCGCGGAGGGATGCTTCTCGCAGCGGGCTATATTGGCTTTCTGCTTTTGCTGATCGCCGTTTTATTCTATTTAAAGAAGAAAGGGTGACGTACCATGAAAAAGGAGGGCTCAAAAAAATATTTGCAGGGAAGACTGCTGCTCCTGCTTTGTACGTTTCTGACCGGCGTCGCCGTGATTATAACGGACCTTCTGATTGGTGTTTCCGGCGCAGAGACCGTATTGTTAAAAATAACGGGCGTCGTTATATTATCCTGTCTTTCCTTTTATATTCCGGATCTGACGCATGCGATCGGCAAAAGCGGCAGAATTTATCATAAACGCAGGGAGCTCCGCTTTCTGAAAAAACTTTTCCTCATGAGCGGAAGCGTTAAACCGGTCGACTATATGCAGGTGGTAAACGCCATGTATGAACGTTCTTACTATTACAGACAAGATCTCGAACGGATTATGGATGTGCTTAGAAAAAGCAGTATTGATAAAGAGGACTTTTTCAGCGAGCTCCTGGAGGAAAGCGCAGATTTGGATTCGAAATTATTTTATGAAAAATTAAGCATCGGATTTCTATATGACTTCGATCTGGCTGTACGCAACATAGAGGCGGACTTCGTCCAGGAAAAACGTGCCTACGCCCGCTTTATCAAAAAGCGCGTCAACTTTATCCATATTATTGGGATCACAGGATTATTTGTTGCGATGGCCGTTCTGCTGATATATATGCTTCAGCCCTGGCTGAAATCTATGAATCTTCAATTCTTTTAACGAGGTGCGTGAATATGGATAAAATTATTTCAGAAATTATAATCGGGGCCGTCATTCTGACGCTGCTGGTTTCCGTTATTCCGATCTATCGGAGCAGCGCGCAGCTGGTTCGCTCTGCAGGTGAGAAAATGGATGAAAATGAAAACATAAAGGAGGTGACGCTCGGAAGACTGCCTGCGGCGGGGGATTTCAGTTCGGGACGATATCTGCTCGAACTGCTTGATTACTGTGCAGATCGGTATCAGTTTCTCGTTTCTGTAAAATTTTCGGATAAAACCTATCAGTTTCGCGAAGAAAATTACACGGAGGCGGCGGATGTGATCAAGAATGATATGCTTTTTGTGCTTTCCGATGTAAAAAAGGAGGATGCGTTCCTTGCGCTGTACTTTTCGTACCAAAGTGCAGACGGAGAGCGGAACGAAGCATAAAGCCACCGTTATAAATAAAAATTTATTAGGGGGAATTTTTATGGAAAAAGTAATTGCGACAATTGTAATTATTGTACTGACAATGGGGTTAATCAGTTATGCCATTATCGGACAGATGGGCGGATTTCGGGACACTGCTGATGTAGTGACCGAAGAGGAAAGCCGGCTTAATATTATGCTGAAGGACAGCACCGTGGTTCCTCTGAGTACAGTTAAGAATTATATTAATAAAAGCTCTTCCGGAGGATATACCGTAAACGTAGACGGCGACCGGGTAGAGCAAACGGGCGATCTGACGGACTATAACGAAAATACGCTGTTTACTATGAGCAAAACATACGACGAATACGGGAAAATTACCGTTATTTCTTTTACGCTGAAGGACCAGTCCTTTGCAAAGGCCACGTAATTTGATCAAATGAACCATGTATTAATGAGATACAGGCTCATTAATGCATGGTTTCTCCCGGAGGGCGAAAAATGAGCGGAAAATTTATTGCTTATGTACTGTCTGTTTTTACGTTTTTCTATCTTTTGCTGATAAGCATTTCTTTTTTGCTGTTTATGGGCGTTAGGGAACGTGTGAACGATATTTGTTATGATATCGCTGAAAATATCAGCACGAAGGGCATCGTGTCTTCGGAAATCTTTTCATATCTCGAAAGCAGTCTCGCTGGATATGGAGAATATGATTTGAATATTACGTTGGAAAAAAATTTGGGAGAAAATACATCCGCATTTTATTATGGAGCGGAACAGGTCAAGGACATGCCGCTAAGCAGCGGCGATCGTGTTACAATTTCTGCAGAAGATACAAATCCCTCCCTGTTCGAAAAACTTACCGGGACGGATCTGCGGGTTTCAGCGGTAAAAATCGCCATTGTAAATTAGTGCAATAAAGGGAGGAAATCATGCAGCAGCTGCTTTGCTTTTTCGTATCGATCTTTTTGTTTGCGGGAGCTTTTTTGAGCTCAGTTTCTTCACTAACAGCCCGGCAGCAATATAGACTTTCGAAACAGAATTTAAATCTTACGGGAAGAGAGCTTATCAATCATATCAGCATTAATTTGGACGGAACGATCTGTGTTGATGAAGCTGCCATGCTGGAATGCGTCTCGGAGCTTCATTTCCCGGGGAAGATATTGGGCGGGATTTTTGCATACAAAAACAGAATGGCCGTTTTAAAAATGGATGACGGAGCAATCATCAAACGGGAATTTTCCACACAGAGCATGCGAGAACAGAATAAAATTAATACCGTTAATAATATGCTGCGTTTTATTTTGGACGACAGATCGGAAGGGCTGGAAATCAATATTTCCTCAGAGGGCTCCAACGATTATCTGACGGAAGAGCTTTTTAATAAATTAGAGGAAAACACCGTATTTATTATAGGCTATGAAAAAAATATGGTATTTCTGTCCGGCTTTATCTTAGAATCACAGACTTATCCACAATCTTTTGTGGATAAGTAAGGAAAAAGCTGTGGATTATTCAAATCGCTTTATTCACACGCAAAATTGTAAAAACATGCAAAATATAGGTAAAAATCAAAGTAATCCACAGAAAAGCTGTGGATAAATGACCTGAATTTGTGGATAAGTGTATGAATTCTTGTGGAATAGCTTGTAGATATTTCAGATAGGAGATAAGAAGAAGCCCAAAAAATACAAGTCTGTTACTGAAAGTCAATCGATTAAAATCTTTTACTGTAAGTTCATGTTTCTGTGCTATAATCCCCCTCGGAGGCGATATTGTGGATTTATGCAGCGGAGATCCTGCAAAGCTTAAAGAAATTGAATGCTTTTTACTGGACATGGACGGAACGATATACCTTGGCAATACGCTGATTGATGGTACGCTTGCCTTTTTGGATATCCTGAGAAAACAAAATAAAAGAGCGATGTATATAACGAATAATTCTTCAAAAGCGACGAGGCAATATGTAGAGAAACTGGCGCGCCTTGGAATTGCTTCCGGAGAAGAGGATTTTTTTACCTCTGTCAATGCGCTTGTTTATGAATTAAATAAAAAACATCCGGGCGCAGCTTTGTTTCTGCTTGGCACGCCGGCGCTGGAGGAATATTTATCGGAAAATGGGTTTAAAATAATAAAAGAATACTACCCTGAACCGGAAAAACGGCCGGATTTTGTCGTGCTGGCGTATGATACGACGCTGACGTATGAGAAGCTCCGCATTGCCTGCGATTATATTACGGACGGGGTTGAATATTGGGCAACGCATCCCGATACGGTTTGCCCGGTAAGCGGCGGCCGCTCCGTTCCCGACGCCGGTTCCTTTATGGAATGTATTCAAAGCGCAACGGGAAAGCGTCCCTCGTTTATTGCGGGAAAACCTAACCCGTGCATGATCCGGGTTATCATGGAAAAATACGGCTATTCCCCGGAACAGATTGCAGTAATCGGAGATCGGCTGAATACAGATATTTTATCGGCGATCAATGCTGGCGTGAAATCAATTTGTGTTTTAACAGGGGAAGCAAAGCTTGAGGATATTGAAAATACGCCGCAGGAACGGCGGCCTATGTATGTGTTTTCAAGTATAAAGGACGTTTACCGCATTTTAAAAAATTGATTGCAGGCGCTTCGACGGCCAAGAGTTGTCATTTTTTTACAACAATGCTATACTTGCACAGATCGGGAAATATTAATGATAAGCGATCTCCGTGCGGGAGATGTTGGAGTTGGTACAAATGAAAAATTACGAGCAATATAAAAGACTGTTTCGCTTGTGTCTTGTAGCGCTGCTTTTTGCCGCGGAAATGCTTTTGTATTGGTATGTCTGGAAGGAATATTACAGTGAACTGATGGAAATTACCTATGCTCGGCTCGGGCATTGGATGATGGTCGCCGTATACGGAGTGGTTCTTTGTATTTTTACGGCGATTTTTGGGGGATTAAAAATCGGTTATCTGCGCAACTTTAATATGGTATATGCGCAGTCGCTTACATGCATCTGCTCCAATATTTTGATTTATCTGCAAATTGTTTTGCTGACAAAACATTTTTATACCGTTGTTCCGCTGCTGCTCATGACGCTTGTCGAGATCGTTGTAATTTCTCTGTGGAGTCCGCTTTCTCTGTTTCTATATAGAAAGATTTATCCGCCCAGACATGTGCTCCTGGTGTACGGAGAACGCTGGACACACAGTCTGATGGATAAATTTAATACGCGCAGCGATTGCTTTTACGTTTCAAAAAGGATTCATATTTCGGAAGGTCTTGATAAAATTTTCGCTTTGACGCATGAATATGAAGGCGTCATAATATGCGACGTTCCGTCTGAAGTTCGGAATAAAATATTGAAATACTGCTATGACTGTTCGATCAGGACGTATACGACGCCTAAGATTTCGGATATTCTTGTACGTAGCGCCGAAGGGCTTCATCTTTTTGACACTCCGCTGCTCCTTTCGAGAAACAGCGGCTTAACGGTTGAACAGCGGTTTGTAAAACGTTTTTTTGATATTTTGCTTTCTCTGATCGCTATTGTTGTACTGTCACCGCTGATGGGAATCATCGCGCTGGCCATTAAGCTGGATGATAAGGGCCCGGTTTTTTTCAGACAGGACCGCTGTACGAAGGATGGAAAGATTTTTTCGATATTAAAATTTAGAAGCATGATCGTAGATGCGGAAAAGGAAGGGGCTGTGATCCCTGCGGTTGATAACGATCCCAGAATTACCCGTGTTGGAAGAGTCCTCCGGAAAATCCGCGTCGATGAACTTCCACAGCTGTTTAATATTTTAAAGGGTGATATGAGTGTGGTTGGGCCGCGCCCTGAGCGTGTCGAGCATGTCAGAAAATATACTGAGGAAATCCCAGAATTTAAATTTCGCGAGAAAGTCAAGGCCGGCTTGACCGGCTATGCACAGGTATACGGGAAATATAATACCACGCCGTATGATAAGCTAAAGCTCGACCTTATGTATATTCAAAGCTACAGTATTTTACTTGATCTGGAGATTCTCTGCAAGACAATCAAGACGCTGTTTGAAAAAGAAAGCACGGAGGGCTTTGCCGAGCAAGAGGAATGCCGCTCTGATTGCGAAAAAAAGCGAGATGCGGAGAAAAATAACGGAGACCGCGGGGCATAATACCTAACGGTTTATATATGCTGCAATACTGAACTGTTATTGACATATTCCAATAATGGATTATAATACATAGGAAGATGCGTTTGGGGAGGTGCAGAATGGCCAGACCATGTAAATGCAGATGTATTTGCGCTTTGCCGGAATTTACCCAATTTGGCCCGGAACCACGCGGGGGAAAAGACCGGGAGGAGGGACTGATCCTGCTTGGTGTCGATGAGTTCGAAGTAATCCGACTCATTGATTATATGGGCTTTACGCAGGAGCAGTGTGCAGAGCGCATGAATGTCGCCCGAACGACGGTTGCCAGGATGTATGATGCCGCACGGTGTAAAATAGCAGAAATGCTGGTACGCGGAAAAAAATTAGCGATTACTGGCGGCAAAGTCACGATCTGTAAAACGATTCGGCCCGAGTGCGCGCACGAACCGTTTTGCTGTCATAGAAAAAAGGATTAAAGAACGGAGGATTTTTATGAAAATAGCGATTCCTTATGAAAACGGAATGGTATTCGGTCACTTTGGACATACGGAGGCATTTAAGCTTTATGAGACTTCAGACGGGAAAATAACAAAGATGGAAATTCTCTCCACCGATGGTCAGGGACATGGAGCTTTGGCCGGATTTTTAAAGGGGAATGGTGTGGATTTGCTGATTTGCGGCGGAATCGGAGGCGGAGCAAAGACTGCTCTGGCCAATGCCGGGATTCGGGTTCTTGCAGGCGTTTCCGGAGCGGCGGACGCTGCGGCAGAGGCATATTTAAACGGCACGCTTACCTGGTCCGACGGCGTTACCTGCAGCGGGCATGGGCAAGGCGAGGCGGAAGAACGCCATTCCTGCGGCGGCGGACACGGCTGCAGCTGCAAAAACGGCTGAATGGGATGCGAAGGGGAAAGAACAGAGAAAATTTTAATCATCGGCGGTGTTGCGGCCGGAACAAACGTCGCGGCAAAAGTTAAACGGCTAGACAGAAACGCGGAAGAACCGGCCTGACGGAGACGGCGGCAAAAGAGGCCGGCTATCAGGTAGAAACCGTAACGGTGGTGACGGATGATAAAGCCTATTACGATCCGGACTCTTCTTTTTTTATAACGAAGCTGATTGCGGATGCAAAGACGCCGCCGCTTGCTTGGCCTTCAGGTGCTTGCCTCGGGAGCTGTCGATAAAATGACGGATATTGCCGTAACTGCGATTTCAATGAATGCGGCTTTGGAGGATTTTGAAAGCTTGGACGATGCTTATGCTCCTCCGTTTTCTACGGCGATCCATCCTTTTTTGCAGGCCGTGTACGTTCCGTTGAATAAATTGAGCGGAGATCTTGTCAGCATGACTCCCGCGGAATATTTAAACGGGGCGGGCAGGAGTCGGAGGATTATCGATACCAATCCAAGGCCTGTGATTCCCGGAGCAACCTATGTCGATCTGACACAGATAAACGGATCGATCGAAGAAATTGGTAAGGAGGAACCGCTTTTGCTCGTCTGCACGCGTGAAAAACAAGCATACTTTCTGCAAAATCGTTTAAAATATTACGGATATCAAAATACGAAGGTTTTGGAGGGCGGCGTTACTTTTAATGAAGTGCATGCTTTCGGACAATAGGCCGGTGACGGGGGAGAGCCCGACCTTCCGATATTAATAAAATTTTATTGACGAATTTTTTCTTTATGGTATAATAGCGAAGCTCGGTTATTATATGTGGAGATATACCCAAGTTGGCCGAAGGGGCGCCCCTGCTAAGGGTGTAGGTCGGGATACCGGCGCGAGAGTTCAAATCTCTCTATCTCCGCCAGCGGGAGGTCCTTATAGGATCTCCCATTTTTCTTTGCCCAAATCCTATCTTTTTGCTCCGACAATCTTTGGCTGGACACATTTCGCTCGAACTCTTTCTTTTTGATATTAATGTATCGTTTCTCACGGCATCTATTTTAGTCTACTTTTCTAGGTCTGCGGGCAGCAATTGCAGCTGTAATTTTTTTGTTTTGAAGTTTTGTGACTGCGTTTATAGCAGGCACCTATTTTGTAACGGCCAGACACGTCGCAGGCGGCGTCGCACTTTGCTTACAAACACGCTCACCAGCATGAGGGGTATTCCCCTTTTGGGGGATTTTCCTGCGAGGCTTGGCTTAACGAAGCGACTGCGGAATGGGCGTCTTTATTGTTTGCACTGAAAAACAAGGATGATCAGCTCTTTCATTATATCTTGCAGCCTAAAATCGAGCGGGTTACTACACTGCCGCCGATAAAAACGCTTGACGGATCTCGGCCTGATGGAGTGCATGATAAAGGGACGATGCTTTTTTATAAAATTTATAACGATATTGGATTTGAAAGCATGAAAAAGGCCATTAGATGTTTTACAGAGTTGGAGAATAAAAATACATATGAATATCTTAACGCTCTGCGGAGCCGTGAGTTTGCAGAGGCCGCTGATGTGACTGAAGAAAATTTGGAAAAGTAAAATTATTTATAATACAGGGAATACGCCATTGCCCATTCGTTTTGCGCCCAGTCGTTGTGGAGTGTGCTGCTTACATTTTTCGTGACCGCAACGGTGTTAGGGACAGAACCTTCGGCAGATGGCATTCCGCGTGGTGTTGATGGTATATAGACAGCCTGGACCGCTGAAAACCTGAAGCGGAAGAAATTGGCGTCCAGACATCTCTTCCGCACTGCGGTGAACGTATGGTATAATGATAAAATAACCGCGCCGTAAGGGAGGGAGAAGCCGTGATCATAAGCGTCAGCAGACGAACCGATATTCCTGCGTTTTATTCAGAATGGTTTTTCAACAGGCTGAAAGCGGGAGAGGTATTGGTGCGAAATCCAATGAACGCCCGACAGATCAGTAAAATCAAATTAACGCCGGACGCGGTCGACGGCATTGTATTCTGGACTAAGAATCCCGCACCTATGCTGGATCGGCTCTACCTTCTTAAAGATTATACATACTATTTTCAATTTACGCTCAATGCATACGGAAAGGAAATTGAAAGCGGCGTTCCATCAAAGAACCGCTTTGTGATTCCGACCTTTCAACGCCTGTCGGATTTGATCGGTCCAGATCGCATTGTCTGGCGATATGATCCGATTTTTCTGAACGAAACGTATACAATAGACTACCATATCTATTATTTTGAAAAATTGGCCAGACGCCTTTCTCCCTATACAAGAAAATGCACCATCAGCTTTCTTGACTCATATCGAAATACAGAAAGAAAGCTTGCAAGTCTGTCGATTCGCGAGCTTACGCCTGCGCTTCAGGATTTGCTTGCAAAGAATCTGTCGGAAATTGCGCATAGCTGCGGGCTGCAAATGGACACCTGCGCAGAAGAGATCGATTTGCAGCAATATGGCATACAGCATGCCAGGTGTATTGACGACCGGCTCCTTGCAAAGCTCTCGGACCGCCCGATAAACGCCAAAAAAGATAAGAATCAGCGGCTTGCATGCGGCTGCGTGGAAAGTGTAGACATCGGCGCATATAATACGTGCCGATATGGATGCCTGTATTGCTACGCAAATTTCAGTCCGAGCGCATTTCACGCCAACAGGGGCAGACAGGATCCTAAAGCGCCTCTGCTGATCGGGGAGGTCAGACCTGAGGACCGGATTACAGAACGCAAAATACGCTCCTGCAGTGCAAAGAAATCGAAACCGGGTGTCTAAGGCCGCTGCTTTTATATACCTAAAGGTGTGTTTATTTCGTTTATTCCTTAACAAACTTGTCAAGTAAAAAATTTTTTCTTATAATATAGAAGATATCTGTGCAAATCGAATCATACCATTTGTTTCTGCTCAGCATATATAAAGAAAGGTTTTTATATTATTATGAGAAAGAAATATTTGCAGCAAAATGTATATGAAGCGTTGCAAGATCGCTTGAAGTTGATATTTGAAGAATTTGATAATATTTACGTCTCTTTTTCCGGCGGCAAAGACAGCGGACTGCTCCTGAACCTGGTAATGGATTACAGAAACCGGTATTATCCCGAGAAAACGCTCGGCGTCTTTCATCAGGATTTCGAAGCGCAGTATACCGTAACATCGGAATACATCGAGCGGACTTTTGAACGCCTGAAGGGGCAGGCGGAGCTGTATTGGGTATGCCTCCCGATGGCGACCAGAACGGCGCTCAGCAGCTATGAAATGTACTGGTATCCCTGGGACGATACCAAACAGGAGAGCTGGGTACGCGAAATGCCCAAGAAAGAGTACGTTATTAATCTTGAAAATAATCCTATTACCACATACCGGTACCGTATGCATCAGGAAGATCTTGCCAAACAATTCGGGCGCTGGTATCGAATGTCGCACGGCGACGGGAAAACGGTATGTCTTCTTGGAATGCGCGCGGAGGAATCGCTGCGAAGATACAGCGGCTTTTTAAATAAAAAATACAGATATCAAAACGAATGCTGGATTAGTAAGCAATATAAAGACGTTTGGTGCGCGTCGCCTTTATATGATTGGCTCCTAAGCGACGTATGGCATGCCAATTATCTTTTCGGTTATGATTATAACGGCTTATACGATCTGTATTATAAGGCGGGACTCAAGCCGTCGCAGATGCGCGTCGCTTCCCCGTTCAACGATTACTCCAAAGATTCGCTGAATTTATACCGCGTGATTGATCCGGAAATATGGGTTCGGCTCGTAGGACGCGTCCGCGGAGTTAATTTTGGCTGTACTTATGGAAAAACGAAAGCGATGGCGTACCGGAATATTTCCCTCCCCGAGGGACATACGTGGAA
Source organism: uncultured Clostridia bacterium (assembly GCA_904420095.1). Taxonomy (GTDB): domain Bacteria; phylum Bacillota; class Clostridia; order UBA1212; family UBA1255; genus Egerieisoma; species Egerieisoma faecipullorum. Next base: position 4,285 of record CAJFUB010000016.1, on the reverse strand, counting down.
ATCCTATACGCTGTTTCTTTTAGACACCCTGCCCGCCAGACTTCGGAGCAATTACATCAAAAAATTCAACAAGTCCATTCAGTTTTGGCATGAAACGGGCGGAGGTCTGGATGAAGACGTCATAGAAGAGCTGAACGAACACGGCTACCATATCCGAAGAAATGGATTTTCCAATTATACGCTGGGAAGAAAATCGCGCGTTATCTTTGTCGGACCGCTTCCGGATCATACCGACGATATTAAAGGCACGAAAGACATTCCCAGCTGGAAAAGAATGTGCTATTGTATTCTAAAGAACGACCATACCTGCCGGTTTATGGGCTTCGGCATTACCAGGCAGCAGCAGAGGCGCATCGATGTGATTCGGCGCAAATACAAAAGTCTCGAGGAATTAAACAATGGAATATAAAAGTCCCGCTTACAATATTATTGCAGTACCGATCGAAAAAATACAACCGAATACCTATAACCCCAACGCAGTAGCGCCGCCCGAGATGAAGCTTCTTTATGAAAGCATTAAAGCAGACGGATACACAATGCCCATCGTCTGCTATTACGTAAAGCAAAAGGATATTTATCTGATTGTTGACGGATTCCACCGCTACCGAATCATGCTGGAAAACCCGGACATCTACGAAAGGGAACAGGGCCTTTTGCCGGTTTCTGTAATCGACAAGCCTCTGGATCAGAGAATGGCAAGTACGATCCGCCATAACAGGGCGCGCGGAAGCCACGACGTCGATTTGATGAGCAACATCATTAAAGAGCTTCATGAGCTGGGCCGGTCTGACGAGTGGATTTCGAAGCATCTTGGGATGGACAAGGACGAAATTCTTCGCCTGAAACAGATTACCGGACTTACCTCGCTGTTTAAAGACGTGAATTTCGGCCAGGCATGGAAACCGGCTCCGGAAGACGAGGAAACGGAATAAATCTGCAGCTTGCTTTTCTTAATATTTCGGATATAATGATGCGGGTATCATGAGAAAAATATAGGAAAAGGAGCGAAGAAAGATGATCTGGTCCAATCCCATCGTATATCCGCAAAGCGTCGAACAGGGCAGAGGCTTCCGCGATCCTTTTTTTCTGAAGGAGGGGGACTGCTGGTATCTGACCGGCACGATGTATCCGCATTTCGAAGGAGACAAGGGCGCCAGGGAACGCACAAGGGGTGTGCCGCTCTATCGAACGAGGGATTTTGTTCATTGGGAACTGATCGATATCATCTTAAAAAGACCGGATCCCTCCGAAGGAAAATGGTATCAGAATTACTTCTGGGCGCCGGAGCTTTTTCTTTACAACGGCAGGTATTATCTGACGGTAAGCTGTTCGCGACGCGGTCATTATGAAAAGGATGCCGGCGTGGACGGACTTCAGGCCGTCTGCCTTGCTGTCGCCGACCGGATTGAAGGTCCGTATCAGGTTCTTACGGAAAAGGAGCCGCTTCTCATTGGAAATGACGCGCATTTATTTCGAGACGAAGACGGCAGGGTATACCTGTTTGCCAGCGGGATCATATGTGCGGAAATCGATCTGGAGCACGCCCGGCTGACAGGACGACCGCAGCAGATCGTAACGCCCGTCGCCGGTTCCCGCGCGTGGAACGGGCAGCGAGACGGCGTCGGCTTCGAGGGGCCCTATGTTATAAAAAGGAACGGAAAATACCTTCTGTTCTACTCGACGTGGGCCAGAGGCTATGAAATCGGGATCGCAGAATCCTCTGCGGATTCGCCGCTGACGGGCTGGCGGCTGCAGAAGGCTCCGTTCTATGGCGCTATGAACCGGGAAAGCTGCCGCCATTACGGCGCCGAATACGAGGAAGGGTATTACGCATATAACTATCGCGAAGCGGGACATAACAGCGTTTTTCTGGGACCGGACGGCGGAGATTGGATTGCCGCGCATGTTTTTGAGCATGGAGACGGGGATGACCGGATCAAGCTTGCGATCGACCGCCTGCAGTATGAAGAAGGAACCGCTTGCGTAAGAGATCAGAACGGCAAGCTGGTAAACGGTCCCACACATGGACGGCAGTTTATTGATTCCTCACACCCGCCTTATGCCGCCGCATGCAAAGCGCTGGATACCTGGGCCTGGTGCCGGATCGGAGAAAGCTATAAACCGCCGGAGAAAACGGAGCTTTTATTTGAAAACGGCTGGAGGAAAAGCTGCGGCGTGTCCTGGGAAGGCGCTGCTGATCTTTCCCGGGAGGGAACCTCTGTCATAAACGGCTCTGTTTTCTATGAAGGAACAGAATATCCGTGTAAACTTACGGTTTCGGTACAGAAAGAGCTGCCGAATAGAAAGGAGACGATGCAGCTATGAATCCACTTTTGCCTAGAAAATTTTTTATCCCGGATGCCGAGGCGCATGTAATGCCGGACGGACGCCTGTATTTATACGGTTCGTGCGATATTTCCGGAAAAAAGGAATATTGCGGAAATGAATACCGCGTTTTTTCTACGGATGATCCGCAGCTGTCGCGCTGGACGGATCACGGGGTTTCGTTCCGCAATACACAGGATGAGCCCGGAATCCCGTGGCGGCCCGGCGTTCCGCTTTATGCGCCTGATGCAGCGGCCCGGAACGGCAAATATTATCTGTATGCCTGCGGGCAGGACGCGTTTGAGGGCGTTGCCGTATCCGACCGGCCGTACGGCCCGTTTTCCGAGGCGAAGCCGATTGCCGGCGCCGACGGAGACAGCATCGATCCTGCGGTTTTTGTCGATGACGACGGGCAGGCGTATTATTTATGGGGACAGTTTTCTTTAAAAGGCGCGCGGCTCCGGGAGGATATGTGCAGCATTGAAGAAGACAGTATTGTCACGGGACTCCTTACGGAACAGGAGCACGGCTTCCATGAGGGCGCGTCCCTGCGCAAACGCGCGGGAAAATACTACATCGTATATACGGATATTTCCCGCGGGAAAGCGACCTGCATGTCATACGCCGTGTCCGACCGGCCGCTGGGCCCTTATCGTAAGGGCGGAGTTATTATCGATAATATATATTGCGATCCCTGCACCTGGAATAACCACGGCTCTATTGAAGAATATCAGGGGCAATGGTACGTTTTCTATCATCGTTCTTCTCAGAACGGTTTTACCTGCAGGCGTGTTTGTGCCGAGCCGATCACTTTTCTGGAGGACGGTTCTATTCCCGAGGTGGAAATGACGTCTCAGGGCCCGTCGGGCCCGATCTGCGCGTTCCGCGAAATTGATGCTTCAGTAGCCTGCCGGCTTAAGGGAAACGGATATATTGCGCCGGAAGGCACTCCGGAGAACCCGAATAACGAAATTCTGACACATTGCGGCGGAGGGAACTGGACGCAGGACTGGGCGGAGTACCGGTATCTTGATTTTTCGGACGGCGCGCGCAGCTTGCTGATTCGTGCGCGCGGGAAAGGCGTCATTTCTGCTTTTTCCGGCGGCGACGGTATTTTGGGAAGCTGTAAAATAGATGCGGACGCGTTTACCGTCTATCGGACGGAACTTCAAATTTCGCTGACGGGAGTCCGGCCGTTCTGGTTGCTGTTCGATGGTCAGAACATCGGCGTGGATTCGTTTTGGTTTGAATAAAATTTTTTCGGATTACGCACGGGTATTGAAGCAGAGTGGCGTGCGGCGATTTATAATGACAAGGAGCAATCATAGATTTGATGCTCCTTGTTTTATTATTTAATCACATTTGCATTAAAGATGAACAAAAAATGAAATTAACAGTTGACAACTTGCGGTTTGAATTTATAATTTATAATTATATACATAGTATTAAAGAGTATAACAGGGAAACAAAGAGAAAGGTTATGAAAAGCGCGATTTCGCTGATTCGCTGTGATTATATAATGCATCATTAAAATATTTTATTATAAGTGATGCCTGTTAATTGGGAGGTGAGCTTATTTGTACATAGTAAGGGCGGAACTGAAACGCTGCTTTGGCCCGGGAATTCTGATTCCGGCTTTATTGCTTTCTTTTTTTGCCGGATATATATTATATGAGCTGCATGATGATTATGACAGCAGTTATTGTTTAACGGCTGATGAAATAAAAACGGAATACGTGATTGCCTGCGATTTGATTACCGGCGGATACTCAAAAACGACCGATCTGCTTACTCGATATAAAGAATTGGTTGCTTCTGCCGATAAAATCATTGCCTCTCGCAAAGAATTATATGATCTTGGAATTACAAATTACAATTTGAATATCAGTAAATTATGACCTCTCAACAGAGGTTACAGTGTTTTAATAAAATCCTCCAAAAGCCTTGAAAATAAAGGATT
>CAJFUB010000015.1 GCA_904420095.1 uncultured Clostridia bacterium | reverse complement strand
TGCACCCTTGACGGCCCACTCCCGGCTGTGCAGGAATATAGGCGGCGACGGGGGATATATCACCACAGAGCCCTCTGCAAGGGGGGCGGGGCCCCTCGGGACAATTTGTCTCGAAGTGGATAGGTTACTTGTCTTTTTCCATCTTTTTCGGGGCCTTTGCCAGTTCGGGCGGCTGTTTCTCTTTCCACTCGTCCAGCAAGGTCATAATCTGCTCCTTCATTTTGGCGGGTGTAACCTCCGTGCCAAAATATTTCTCCAGTTCAGCCATCGAAATAATCACGCCGCGATCCTCCTTTTTCTTTTCTGATAAGATACCGTCAATCACATCGCCGTTGAGCTTGCCTTCCTTATCCAGCTCCCGGAGCTGTTTGGCCTGGGCCAGCGAGGGGGATGCCTGCTCGCCGTCAATAGAAACGGCAATCAGACGCTGGTTTTTCGGCTTAATGTAAGAGAGCTCCACCGCAGGCATAAAGCCCATCTTTTTATCGTCCACCTTGTTTATGAGTTCCGGGACAAGATGGTTAAGGCGCAGATAACGCATGACCTTCTTATAATTCATGCCATGCGCCTCGCCCACGATCTCAACGGAGCGTTTCCCCACATCCCCCTCAGCCACGCCTTTCAGCCGCCCGCCCTGGTGCTTGATGTCCTCCACTTCCAGATCCAAAAGAGCGGCCAGCTCGCTGGGGAGCGTCTGATCCCTCTGCTTGTTGCTGTCCTTCATGGCCTCAACCGCCTCATGGTCGGTCATATCCCGGACAATAAAGGGCATTTCCTCCAGGCCCGCCAGCTCACTGCCGCGACAGCGCCGATGGCCCGCCACAATCTCATAGCCGTTTCCGTCCTTTTCGGGGCGGGCAAGGCCGGGAACCATAACGCCGTTGAGCTTGATGGACTCCACCGTTTCCTGCATTTTGGCATCGTCCCGCACCTTGAACGGGTGGGGCCGGAATGTGTGGAACGGATGGAGCTCGGAAAGTTTCAGATAAACCAGCTTGCCCTCCTCAACGGGACGGGGCGGCACAGCAGGCTCCTGCGGGGCCTGCTCCGGGGGAGCCGGAGCCTCGGGCGCTTTCCCGCCACTTCGGGACAATTTGTCTCGTTTGGACGGCTGGGCCTCGCCGGGGGCCGCCTTGTCAGCCTTAGACGGGCGGCCCTTGCGGGGCCCGGCCTTCTTCGGCGCTTTTTCAGACTCCGGCCCGGTGTGCTCTGCCTTTTCCGATTTCGGGGGACGGCCACGGCGCGGCTTTTCGGGCTCCGCCTTTTCAGCGGCAGGACGCTCCGGCGCGGGAGCCCCGGCCTCTTGTTCCGGGGGCGTTTCCGCTTTTTCCACCTCAGCACGGGCCGCCCGGCGCTTATCCGCCATGAGCGCGTCAATCTGATCCGCAGAGATGACCACATCGCCGGGCTCGGCAGGCCCGGCCTGTTCCGGCTGGTGTTCGGGAGCCGGGGCCTCACTGCGGGCCGGATCAGCCGCAACGGGCGCGGGAGCCTCCTTGTTTTTTGCCGTCTCGGGCCCCGTGCTCAGTTTTTCATCTGCCATTCACTAACCTCCTTTTCGTGAAAGTTGCACAATTTTCGGACTTAAATTTCTGTAATTATTTTTTGACCTCCTTCCGGTCTATCCACGCAAAAAAGCCGCCCAAGATAGCACCTGGACGGCCTTTCGCGTAATGTGATAGATCAATTTTAATTTTTTTCGGATTGTAGGCTCCGAAAAGCCTTGTATTTACAGCGTTCCTAATATGAAACAATCATATGATTGCGATACCTTTTCATACTTTGAAATTTTATATGAGAAAAAGAAACTGTCGATCGATTATGAGTACTTAGAGGACCCAAACGTCCAGATAATGAGCAGCAAGGCAAATCAAGCGGTAAAAAATAACCATACCATGACTGCAACACTTCCTTCAACCCTGTCTGGCCTCGTGACTAATAGTCTCTGCTTTCTCCTTTTCGGAAGCGTTTTGACAACGCTGAATCCGTTGATTATTTTGATTCTGATAGCCACTGCATTTATAAATTATCTGCCCCAGAAATATCTGCGTAATTATATGCACAAAACAAAGGACAAACGTGAAGCAGAATCACGGAAGCTCATGTACTATTCAAGGCTTTCAGAAAACTTTAGGATTGCAAAAGACGTGCGGCTGTTTTCAATGGATAAATGGCTGACAGAAGCATCTAAACTCACCTCATGCAAATACAAAAAACTTTTGCTGGATTTGGAAAACAAAAGTTTTTTGGTAACGCTTGTGGATTTTGCCGTTGCGCTGCTTCGCAATGGAGCCGCATATGCCTATCTGATATGGCGCGCGGTGGAAGGCGATATCTCTGCCGGAGACTTTGTGTTATATTTTTCGGCCATATCCAGTTTCAGCGCTTGGTTTTCGGGTATTTTATCCGGCTGGTCGGCTATCCACAATACAAGCCTTGAAATCTGCGACTACAGGGAATATCTCGAAATTCCCGACAGGTTTAACCACGGAAAAGGAGTACCGATTCCCTCGAATGGCAAACCGCTTGAAATCCGGCTTGAAAAAGTATCTTTTACATACCCCAAAGCCGAAACGCCTGCTCTGGAAAATATAAACCTTACCATACATAAAGGTGAGAAACTAGCAGTTGTAGGATTAAATGGCGCTGGCAAAACGACACTTGTTAAGCTGATCTGCGGACTTTACACACCTACATCAGGAAAAATCTTCGTAGACGGACATGAGATCGACGAATACAACCGTGAAGAGTATTATTCCATGATTTCCGCTGTTTTTCAGACTTCCAATATACTGCCGATCTCGATAGCCGAAAACATTGCCGTATGCGAAAAAGAAAAAATTGATGACTCAAAGTTGGATACTGTTATCCGTCTATCGGGCCTTACCGAAAAAATTCAATCCCTTCCAGAAGGAATGGATACACCGATAAACAAGTCTATCCATACAAACGGCACAGAATTATCCGGCGGCGAGAAACAAAAGCTGCTTTTTGCCCGCGCTATCTATAAAAATGCGCCGCTTCTTGTGCTTGATGAGCCGACCTCTGCGCTGGATCCTATTGCAGAGAGTCGGATGTACGAAAACTACAACGAAGCAACGATGAATAAAACTTCCATATTCATTTCACACCGTCTTGCTTCTACACGATTTTGTGACCGCATTATTCTTCTTGATGGCAAAACGATTGCAGAAGAAGGCTCGCATGACGAATTAATAGCGGCAGGCGGAAAATATGCGGAGCTTTATAAGATTCAAAGCCATTATTATAAAAAGGCAGAAAAGGAGGGTGCTTGAATGTTTGAGCTTAAGAAGGCAAAATGCGAACTTCAGACAATACTCCGAGGGTATAAGCTGCTTTATTCGATCGACAAGGATATAATAATATACAAGGCGCTGCGCGCTGCTATCGCAGTGGTTTCCCCTTACACAACGCTCTATTTCACAGCGCAACTAATCAGCGGAATAGCGGCAGGGAAAACTTTCGGCCAGTTGATGGTTTATGCGGCTTTAATTGTTACCATTAATTTGATTATGTCGGTTTTGAGCCGCCTGGTTTCCAGAAAAATCAGGATCGCCGATCAGAACCTTTGGAATTCTATCTCACTGTATTTCAATTCTGTGAACATGAAAATGCAGTATGAGCATCTGGAAAATCCTGCAACGCATTTAAAAAGGGACCGTATATTTCAGGCGCAAAACGCGAATGGCTTTGGCGTAATGCTGTTGTCGTGGCAAGTGGAAACCTTTGTGAATGTCATTGCGTCCATTATTTTATCGGTTGCCTTAACACTCGGCCTCTTTACGTTAAAAGCTCCAGGGGAATATCATGGGATGTGGAATTTTGTGAATTCTCCGCTTTCTGCTTTGATCATCCTCGGCCTATTGTGCCTCAACATTATTACAAGCATTAAAATGACCGGCAAATCTTCGGCTGTATTCTACAATGAAATCAAAAATTTAGCAGATCAAAACAGAGTGAGCTTTTTTTATTTGGAGTTGCTTGGCAATTACGAGTCAGCGGCTGAGATACGTATATTCAACGAATCGCCGCTGATACAAAAATCATGGTTAAATTATATGCTCCATCCGGTTTATACAACAAATATCGTGCGGGCCAATGCTCGCTTCGCAAGAGTTCAAACAGGCAGTGGCTTTGTTATGAACCTTGTATTGTATATTTTTATAGGTGCCAAAGCATATATGGGCGCCTTCGGCATAGGAAATTTTGTCTTATATACCGGTACGGTTGCAAAATTTGTTTCTGCAGTGACCAGCTTGTTTGATACTTTTGCGCGGCTGAAAAACAATAATATTTATCTGCGTGAAATATTTGAATATATTGATATGCCCAACACCATGTATCAGGGAACCCTTCCCGTTGAAAAACGGGCCTTCTGTGAAGGCGGCGACAACGATTATGAAATCGAGTTTCGCGATGTGTCTTTTAAATACCCGGCTTCCGAGGAATATGCCTTGCGGCATGTGTCCGTAAAGTTTCACGTTGGGGAGCGTCTTGCGGTCGTCGGCATGAATGGGAGCGGGAAAACTACCTTTATCAAATTATTGTGCCGTCTGTATGATCCGACAGAGGGAGAAATCCTGCTCAATGGCATTGACATCAAAAAATATGACTATGACGAATACATGTCTATTTTTTCGGTGGTATTTCAGGATTTCAAGCTGTTTTCTTTCAGCCTTGGGCAGAATGTTGCCGCCAGCGTGAAGTATGATAGGGAACGCGTAAAAGCCTGTCTCGAAAAAGCCGGATTTGGCGCTCGCCTACAAGAAATGCCGGAAGGGCTTGACACCTGCCTTTATAAGGATTTTGAGGAAAGGGGCGTGGAGATTTCCGGCGGAGAGGCGCAGAAAATTGCTCTTGCCAGAGCACTGTATAAGGACGCACCGTTTATTGTCCTTGACGAACCTACCGCTGCCCTTGACCCGGTGGCGGAATACGAGGTGTATTTCAAATTTAATGAAATCGTGGGCAATAAAACCGCCATTTATATCAGCCACCGACTTTCCTCCTGCCGGTTCTGTGACGAAATCGCCGTGTTTGATAACGGGAAGATCGTGCAACAGGGCAATCACGAGGAACTGATCGCAGATGAAAACGGCAAGTATCACGAGCTGTGGTATGCTCAGGCGCAGTATTATAATACTTAATGGCTTATCCACAGAACTGGAAGCGCAATAGTGCTGATACGGCGATATACCTCATTTATACTGTTTACGAGGCGATGAGCAACCAGGGTATTGCGAGCCATCAGTAAAGACGCAAAGAAACAGCTGGATAAAATATAGCAGCCGCTGAAAAAGAACGCTTTCCAATCCTTGCGCTAAAATATTGACCGTCTATCTGGAAAACAGAAAGGACGGTGAGCAGAGATTGCAGTTCTTTATTTACGGCCGCAAGTCGGTCTGCTCAGGCAAAAGGGGAGAACATCGAAAACCGGTTTGAAATGTGCAAGCAAGGACATTCCCAGCAAGTTTTCAGATGGAGCCGATACCCGACATCACGGTGTATGAGGATGAGGGGCTTTTTGCCCCAAAGCACGGACAGACCGCAATTTCAGCGATTTTTCCTCTTTAATTGAGAATCTGAATGACCGAGATAGTATTAAAGAGGAAATCAACGCCGTTCTTTTCTGCTGGCATACTGCACTCCACAAACAGAAGCAGAATAAATATTGTCATAGTTCGTGCTGTTTTTATCATGTCGATTGCCTCTGTCACTCTTGGGGCTTTAACGGGCCATAAAAATAGCTGGACGTTGCGCCGCCGTCAATTAAAATAGTGGAACCCGTGATAAATGCTCCTTTATCGCTCATAAGTAATTCAGCGACGTTTGCAACCTCGTCTGCCGTACCGGGTCTGCCGGCCGGACATTTTGCAAACATATTTTTATAGAAATCTCCGCGCGGACCATTAAACTCGTCTATTGCAAGGGGAGTAACAATGATACCGGGGGCTATATCGTTTAAACGTGCGCCGCGCGTTCCCCATTTTACAGCCTCTGCCATTACGCGCTTTTCATTGCAGCGTTTTGCCATTTGATATGCGTGCAGTGTGTCACGAATATTATGCGGCTGCAAAATATCAAGATTTAACAATTCTTCTGTTGGCGTGGTAGCGAGAAGCATATCCTCTTCGGCGGTCAGCGCAGGCATGCGCCAACCGGATTGGCTTGATATAGTTACGCCGACACCGCCTTGCTTGATGATCTTTCCGACTTCCTCCAACAAAACGGCTGTTCCGTATAAATCTACTTTCAAAATTGCTTCAATGGGAGCTTGGCTGGGGGAAACACCCGCCGCATTGACTAACATAGAAATCTCCCCGTATTTTTGCGCTTCGGCAATCAAATTTAAAATCGACGTGCGAGAAGATAGGTCCATTTCCATAGGAACTACATCAAAGCCCGCGTTATTCATAGTTGCAGCGGTTGTTTTAGCATTTTCGATACTTTTATCACCTACAACAATCTTTTTTCCATATCCCACTCTGCGGGCAATCGCCATGCCGATCTGCCCTGCACCGGTTAGAAGCATTACGTCTTTTTTCATAGTTTTTCACTCCTTATTTCGTTATAGATTTTCCAATATTATAGGCTTTTGAAAAGCGGGGGCGTTTAGAACCGTCCCCTTTTGTTCCAGTTCCCTGTACCACAAATGATAGCTTTCTCTGCTCATCCAGGCAGGCAACGCAGATCCCCTATTTGTTAAAAGACTTTTTTACTGAGTGTCCGGCCAGACGCTCCATGCAAAAATTGATCGTATAAAACATCGGAGTTTCCTCCATGACGCGGGCGTACACTCATAGCTAAAACCTTCATACGATTACTCCTTTCTGCCGTTCTAATGTTTTCTTTAACTTATATTTTACGGTTTTTTGCTGCAATCTCAATTCAAGTTTCGGAAAAATCCCATAAGAAAAACTTATGAAAGAAGGCCCGGGCTTCTTTTATATTCTATTAGCATTCTGTTTTACATTTGAAACTGCGCTTTTAACACCTCTGCAAAAGCTTCAATGTAATAGCCGGAATTATCCGCTTTCCAAAATGCGCAATAATTTCTTTTAATCGGCTTTCCCTTGCGTAAAAGCTTAATTCTGCAAATAGATATACCCGTTTGAAGATCATTCCGAATCCCTTCGATCGGCATAAAACCTTTTCCTCCAAGAACCATTAGACGAGCTTCCTCAAGATTTTCTGCAAATATGATTTCTCCTTTAATACCAACGATTTCCTGATAGTACAGACGCTCGTTTTCTTGTTGACCTTGTGAAGCAATCAAAATGCAGGGGATATTTTTCAAATCGTCGATTTCAATGCTTTCAAATGAGGACAGACTATTCCGCGCCGCGATTTCTATATAGCATTCACTTGTGGCAAGGATAAAATTTACATATTCGTCTGAAAAGGCCCTGCGCTGATCGCTGAGGATCAAATCTACTTTGCCTAAACGAAGCTCATCATACAGCTCTTCATGATTACCATTGATGATTTGTATCGAAACCTTCGGATATTTTTCAGAAAAAGCGGCAACGGCTAATTGAAACTCCTGCCCGCCATAGCATTTTAGATAACCGATATGTAATTCTGCTGTATTTCTGCGGGCAATGCGAGCTGTTTCCCTGCATAATCTTTCAAAGTCATCCGTAAGTATCAGACTATGTTTATAAAAATGCTCCCCGGCAGGAGTTAAAGAAAATTTGTGGTTTTCTCGGTTTATTAATTTTACTCCAAGTTCCTGCTCCAGTGCTCGCATTTGCTGCGAAATGGCGGATTGTGAGATATAACATTCTTCTGCTGCTTTGGTAAAGCTTTTATATTTTACGATTGCTTGAAAATATTTGATTTGCTTTATCATTTCACTCATCCTTTTCTACGTCCGTCAACACGTTTTTACATCGCTTTGTATCGGTCAAACACAGCTAAGCTTTATTGTACCCGGCATTCGCCCCTGGCAAAGCTTCCGTATCGGTCTTTGGAATGCGATTTTTCTGCCGCTTCCGCGCACGGCATATTATTCCATGCTACAACCGTCCTCTCTGTTTATAATCCACCCCAATACAGCATATACGTTTGAACGAATAAAAGCAATAAACAGAAGGGAAATAATAGGAATTGTCTAAAGAGCAAGGACCATAACCATTTAAAGCGTCCTAATCTTTACAGATTTTGAAAGCTTGGGGACATTTGTCATTTTTGACGGCACAATTGTAGGATGCAGGCACGCAAAATATGAAATTTTTCTTCATTCTCTGCAACGCTGCAAAACGTATTTTCAAAACCTATGTCTTTTAAATCAATGCATACAATGCTTTGCTGAGCAGTCCGCCGGCTCCATCCACGGACGGCTTCCCGGATTTGGACATGGCTCTTGATAATCCTACAATCTACTGCGCTTGTTCTTTTCTGCTCCTGCCGCCGCGTTCCCGCCCAAAGAAAGAATAGGAATAATAAATACATCAGTAATGAATTGCTCTTTACTTATACGGAAAAGCCCCCATATTTTTATGGACGGTGAGTAAAAGTCTGTAGGCAAGCTACTCATCGATAGCTTCATAAGATGCGAAAGCCGGCGCAGCCTTCTCTTCAGGCCGGCGGCGTTTTGCGCCGTCAAGAAAAGGACGGCAAACCGCTTGCTTTTTTTTCTGAAACGGCTAAAATAAATGACGCTTCTTTTCTTACATAGCACAGTCACAGATGGAATATTGGGGATGAATCGTTTTGAAACGCTCGTTTGAGATCGATATGTGTAATGGGCCGCTGCTGTGGAAAATTCTGCTTTTTTCCGTGCCGCTGATGCTGTCCGGAATTCTGCAGCTGCTCTTTAATGCGGCGGACATCGTAGTGGTGGGCCAGTTTGCCGGGAACGAGGCGATGGCGGCAGTTGGATCGACCGGCTCTCTGAATAACCTGATCGTTAACGTATTCATGGGGCTGTCTATCGGCACCAGCATTATGGTGGCCCGGTATTACGGCGCGCAGGACTGGAAAAACATGCGGGAAATTGTTCACACCTCCATGCTTGTCAGCTTTATCTGCGGCGTCGCTTTGATTTTTATTGGAACTTTCCTGGCGGCTCCTCTGCTGGAGCTGATGGGAACCCCGCCGGAGTGTCTGGATCAGGCAGTTTTATATATGCGTATCATTTTTGTCGGAATGCCGGCGCAAATGGTATATAACTTCGGTGCTGCAATTCTGCGCGCCGTAGGCGACACACGGAGGCCGCTGCTTTTTCTGCTTGCCGCGGGGATCGTCAACGTGCTCCTGAATCTGTTTTTTGTAATTGTATTTCATATGGACACGGCTGGGGTGGCGCTGGCTACGATTATTTCCCAGAGCATATCCGCCGCCATGGTCGTCGCCTGCCTGATGCGAAGCCACACGCCTTACCGCCTGCGCTTCAGAAGACTCAGGGTGAGAAAGGCGCAGCTGCTTCAGATTATCAGAGTCGGGCTGCCCGCCGGCATTCAGGGCGCGGTCTTCTCGGTTTCCAATGTGCTGATCCAGTCCTCCATTAACTCGTTTGGTTCTCTGGCCGTCGGCGGAAATACGGCTGCCAGCAATATTGAAGGCTTTGTTTATACGTCCATGAATTCCCTCTACCAGGCGTCGCTCAGCTTTACCAGCCAGAATGTGGGAGCCGGAAAGCTGCAGCGCGTCGTTCCGATCCTGCTTCGCTGCCTGGGGGTTGTTCTGACGGTCGGCGTCGGGCTGAGCGGCCTTGCGCTTTTATTTAACCACCAGCTGCTCGGAATCTATTCTTCCGATCAGGAGGTTATCCGCTACGGACTGGGACGCCTGGAAGTCGTCTGCGCAACGTATTTTCTTTGCGGGATGATGGATGTCGTCTGCGGCTCCGTACGCGGCCTCGGTTCCTCGGTCGTTCCGACGGTCGTATCTCTTACAGGCGCCTGCGGTCTGCGGATCCTGTGGATCTACACGATCTTTGCAGAAAACCGCACCTTATTCTGCCTGTATCTTTCTTACCCCCATCACATGGGCGATTACATTTTCCGCTCATCTTGTCTGTTTCTTTATTTTCCTGCATATGAGGAAAAAACGAGCAGCGCAGGCCTTGCAGGAGCTTCCGCGGGATGCTTCCGTCTAGAGCGTTTCCGGGCGAAAACGCTTTACTTTCCCGTATAATATGATATAATGCCGCCATAAAAGAATGAAAAAGGGATGATTGAAAATCAAAACGGGAATGACAAGCGTAACATTTCGGAAGAAAAGCGCGGAGGACGTGATCGCGATCGTAAAAGAGGCCGGCCTGGACGGAATTGAATGGGGCGGAGACATTCATGTACCTGCAGGCGACCTTGGGACTGCAGAGCGCGTCCGCGAGTCCTGTAGGCAGAATGGAATCGAGATTCTTTCTTACGGCTCTTATTACCGGGCCGGAGAGCAGGAACGGTTCCGGCCTGTATTGGAGACGGCAATCATGCTTGGCGCGCAGACCATCCGCGTGTGGGCGGGAACTCTAAGCTTCGGAAAAATGCCGCGGGAGGAGCTGCTGCGCGTGGCGGCCCGTCTGCGCGAGGATGTTTCGGCTGCGCGGACGGCCGGTATTACGGTGGCGCTTGAGTATCATCGCGGAACGCTGACGGAAACGAAGGAAGGCGCTGCGGCGCTTTTGGATCAGGTCCCCGGCCTTTTCTCCTACTGGCAGCCGAACCCCGATATTTCGCATGCGGAGCAGCTTGCCGAAATCGGCGCGATCGCCTCCAGACTATCGAATATACACGTGTTTCAGTGGGATTCCGAAAATCGGGCGCATCTTCTTTTGGAAGGGGAGCCGGAATGGAAGGAACGCCTCCGCTGTATTGCGGCCTGTCCAGGCAGGCACGATTTGATCCTGGAATTTGTAAAAGACGGATCCGAGGAGAATTTCCTGCGAGATGCCGCTGTGTTAAGGAGTTGGGCAGCAGATGCCGGCAGAATATCATAAACCAAAGGCCGCGTTCCTTTGCGAGGGCCGCAGTATTTTCGACGTATACGATCCTGAGACGCTTGCGCTGCTTGAAGAAAAGCTGTCGCTGAGCCGAACGGTTTTCCGTAAGGCGGATCTTGAGAAGCAGCCCTTGCTTCTGGCCGATGCGGAATACATTTTTTCTACATGGGGAATGCCCGCTTTTACCGAAGCGGAAATTGAAAAATTTTTCCCGAGGCTTCGAGCGCTGTTTTACGGAGCCGGTTCCGTCCGCGGCTTTGCACGGGAGTTCCTGCGGAAGGGAATCCGGGTGTTCAGCGCTTGGGGCGCAAACGCGGTTCCCGTTGCCGAATTCGCCGTATCTCAGATCGTTCTGGCAGGGAAGGGTTTCTTCCAGGGACTGCGCATCATGGAGCGGGAGGGCCGCGCCGCCTGCATGCAGTATATCGGAGGCTTTCCCGGAAATTACCGGACGAAGGTGGGGATCCTCGGAGCCGGCATGATCGGGTCGCGCGTCTGCGAGATGCTGAAAGCATACGATTTCGAGGTTTTGGTATATGATCCGTTCGCCGGGGACGACAAGCTCGAGGCCCTGCACGCGCAGCGCGCCGAATTGGACCGGATTTTCACAGAATGTCAGACGATTTCAAATCATATCGCAAATGTTCCGGAAACGGTTGGACTGCTGAATTACGCCTGTTTTTCGAAAATGAAGAAAAACGCGACGTTTCTTAACACAGGCCGCGGCGCGCAAGTCGTGGAAGCGGATCTGATCCGCGCTCTTACGGAAGAACCCGCCCGCACTGCCGTCCTGGACGTTACCTGGCCGGAGCCGCCTCTTCCGGAAAGCCCGCTCTGGAGTCTGCCGAACGTATTTCTGACGCCGCACATCGCAGGCAGCATGCAGAGGGAAACGGCGCGGATGGGCGCGTTTATGGAACGGGAATTTTCGCTTTTCCTGACCGGAAAGCCGTGTCGGTATGAAGTGACAGAGGAAATGCTGAAGACAATGGCGTAAGCCGCGGCGCGCTTCAATGTCCGTCTTCGGAAGAAAAAGACGAATTTTTTCTTTGCTCCTGTTTTTTACAGAGCGCAATCATTTCTTGCAGAATCATGTGCTGCTGCGCGGCGGTCAGCTCTTTTTCCTGAAAGCTTCCCCGAATCAAAGCAAGGTGAAACTCCGTAAAGCTGCCGGGCCGCTCCGGAGCCCCGTCCGCAGGTCGGTATACAATTTTGATTATACGTTTTTTCATTGGCTTCAGCACCGGAGGATTCACTGAATCATCCTATGCCGTTTCCCGTATGTCCTATTCCGCAGGCAAGTCATAGAAACCGGAAAGCCGCATTATATTTAATAAAGAGCGGTATAACAGGCCGGAGCGCGACTTATGAGATTTTTTATTTATGGCAGGAAATCGGTGTTTACGGGGAAGGGGGAAAGCGTTGAAAACCAGATCGAAATGTGCAGGGAATATATTGCATCGAGGTTTGCGGAAGACGCGGACAAAGAAATCCGCATCTATGAAGATGAGGGTTTTTCCGCGAAAAATACCGACCGCCCGCAGTTCCAGAAAATGCTGCGCGATCTCCGGGAAATCCGTCCGGAATACATCGTCTGTTACCGTTTGGACAGAATCAGCCGCAGCGTAAGCGATTTTTCCGCGCTGATTGAAACGCTGAACCAAAACGGAATCTCTTTTATCTGTATCAAAGAGGAATTTGATACCTCCAGACCGATGGGCAAGGCGATGATGTATATCGCATCCGTATTTGCCCAGCTGGAACGGGAAACGATCGCGGAACGCGTCCGGGATAATATGCTGATGCTCGCACGCAGCGGGCGCTGGCTCGGAGGCGCGCCGCCGACCGGCTATTCCTCGGGTAAAATCTGCATGACGCTGCCGGACGGAAAAATCAGGAGCTATTGCATTTTACAAGAAAATCCCGAGGAATCGAAGGCCGTCCGTAAAATATTCGAGCAATATTTAAAGCTTCAAAGCTTGTCCGGCGTTTGCAGAGCACTGGATGCATGCGGCGTTTTGACGCGCACGGGGAAGCCGTATACGCCTGCTGTTGTCAGACAGATTTTGAAAAATCCGGTGTACTGCACCGCAGATCCGGAGGCGTTTTCCTATTTCACACGCAGGGGCGCCGAGGTGTGCTTTGGAGAACCGGATTTTCAAGAGGCACGCGGCTTGATTGCATATAATAAACGTAATTACCAAAAGAGCAGCGCGCCGCGCCGGCCGGCGTCGGAATGGATTATCGCCGCGGGAAAACACCCGGGCCTGATTTCCGGAAAGGACTGGGTGTCCGTTCAGGAAACGTTTGAAACGGCCTCCGGAAAGCCTCACAGCCTGTATTCGCTTCTCTCCGGCCTCCTATACTGCGGCAGGTGCGGCGCTGCAATGTATGCAAAGCCCAGATCGGGAGCGAAGCATCTGCATTCTTTTGATTATATCTGCTCCGCAAAGCTGAAAAAGGGATCGGGGGCGTGCTCCTGCGGAAATCTAAACGGGCCGGCGGCCGACCGGGCGGTTCTGAAATTTCTGACATCAAAGAGCTTCGATGCCACGACACTTAGAAAGCGTCTGGAAAGAATGGCGCGAAAGAGCGCCGGAGAAGACGCTCCGGCGAAGCAGTATCAGCAAGAGATCGATAGAACGGAAAAAGAAATCAACGCGCTTCTTTTGTTGCTTCCCGCCGAAGGGCCGAAAAGCGGCTTTGCCGCTTATGCGGAGCGCAGAATCAATGAACTCGTAAATAAAATTTCGGAATTGAAAAAGGAGGTCAGCCGCCTGTCGGAGAATGGGGAGGCCTATCGGCAGACGGCGCAGGCGGAAGCAGCCCGGCTTCTGGATCCGATTCTGTGCCTGTCGGCGCTTTCCGCGGCAGAACAGAGGCGCGCCGTTCGCCTGCTGTGCCGCAGGGCCGTATGGGACGGAAGCACGCTGTACCTTTCCTGACAACGAACGCGGAAAACAGCTGCGGCATACCATGACAATATAAGATGATTGGGAGGTTATGCCATGGCTACCGTAAGCTTGTGTATGATTGTTAAAAACGAAGAACGCGTTCTTGCAAGATGTCTGGAGAGCGTTCGGGAGTGTATGGACGAGATTATTATTGTGGACACGGGGAGCAGCGATGCGACAAAGGAGATCGCGGCACGCTACACAGACAAAATTTACGATTTTGAATGGATCGACGATTTCGCTGCCGCACGGAACTTTTCGTTTTCCAAGGCCTCCATGGATTTTGCAATGTGGCTCGATGCGGACGACGTTTTCCTGGAAGCAGACAAAAACGCCTTTATAGAACTAAAAAATTCAATCCCCGAAAACGTGGACGTCGTCATGCTGCGCTACCACACGGCTTTCGATGAGGAGGGAAAACCGGTGTTTTCGTATTACAGGGAGCGCCTGATCCGCAAAGGGACCGTTTCCTTCTGGAAGGGACGCGTTCATGAGGTGATTGTACATACGGGCCGTGTGATGTACTCGGAGGTCGCGGTAACGCATCGTTCCGTAAAAACGGGCTACAACGACAGAAATCTGCGGATCTATGAAAAACAGGAGGAAGCGGGGGAGCCGTTTTCTCCGCGGGATTGGTTCTACTACGGACGGGAGCTTTATTACCATAAGCACTATGAAAAAGCGATACAAATATTGCAGGATTTTCTTTCGTCAGAAAAAGGCTGGGTAGAAAACAAGATCGAAGCGTGTAAAATCCTTTCCTACTGCTATCAGGAAACGGGAGATTCGCTTTCTGCGCTTGGCGCTTTAACGGTTTCTTTCCGCTACGATGTGCCGCGGGCGGAGATCTGCTGTGAAATCGGAAATTATTTTATGCGGCTGCAGAATTTCCGCGTTGCGGCGTTTTGGTTCGAGCTGGCGCTGCGGGCTCCTCGGGAGGACCGGAGCGGAGCGTTTGTGGCCGAGGACAGCCACGGATACCTTCCGTGCATCCAGCTCTGCGTTTGCTATGACCGGCTGGGCGATTATAAAAAAGCTGAGGAATATAACCAGCTGGCGGGGACCTATCGTCCCTCCTCTCCGGCGTATCTGCAGAATTTAAAATATTTTGAGGGCCTTGGCCTGCACACCTGATAAAGAGCTCGAATATATTAAATTGAGACAGTAGATGCTGATATCTGTCTTAGAGATCAATATAAGGAGTGTATGCATATGAATTCCAATGCTTGCGATAGAAGAAATATCTGTCCGCGGTGTGGAAATCCGATGAACTGCTGCCGCTGCTGCTGCGGTCCCACAGGCCCAACAGGTCCCACCGGACCTACGGGCCCCATGGGCTTCCCGGGAATCCCCGGCCCTACTGGTCCAACGGGTGCCACCGGTGCAACAGGACCTGCCGGAGGCCCTACTGGCCCGACGGGTGCTACGGGCGCCACGGGACCAATCGGCCCTACTGGCCCAACGGGTGCTACCGGAGCGCCGGGTGCGAACGGTCAGATGGGCCCAACGGGTCCGACGGGTGCTCCCGGACTGAACGGCGCAATGGGACCAACGGGTCCGACGGGCGCCACGGGACCTGCCGGTGAAAACGGCCAAATGGGTCCAACCGGACCTACCGGCGCCACAGGAGCGACAGGACCTACCGGCGCCACGGGCGCCACGGGTCCGACGGGCCCCACCGGTCCAACGGGCGCGACTGGCCCAACGGGCGCCACCGGCGCAGCCGGAGCAAATGGCCAGATGGGTCCAACCGGTCCAACCGGTCCAACGGGACCGACGGGACCTACTGGTGCAACCGGCCCGACCGGAACGGGAATCGCAGTACGAGGATATTTCAGTAATTTTGAAGATCTGGTTGCCGCTCATCCAACAGGGGTATCAGGAGACACCTATGTTGTAGGAAACGTACTTTATGTATGGAGTCCCGATACAAACAGCTGGCAGGCCAGCTCAATTTTAGCGGGGCCGACCGGAGTAACAGGACCGACGGGACCTACGGGTGCCACGGGAGCCACTGGCCCGACCGGAGCGACCGGCGCCACAGGAACGGGAGCGACAGGACCTACGGGCGCCACGGGCGCTACCGGCCCGACCGGTGCAACCGGCGCTACGGGAACGGGAGCGACAGGCCCAACCGGACCTACGGGTGCCACGGGAGCCACTGGCCCGACCGGTGCAACCGGCGCTACGGGAACGGGAGCGACAGGACCAACCGGACCTACGGGCGCCACGGGCGCTACCGGCCCGACCGGTGCAACCGGCGCTACGGGAACAGGAGTCACCGGACCAACCGGACCTACGGGTGCCACGGGAGCCACTGGCCCGACCGGAGCGACCGGCGCTACGGGAACGGGAGTCACCGGACCAACCGGACCTACGGGTGCCACGGGCGCCACCGGCGCTACGGGAGCAACTGGTCCGACGGGCGCCACCGGTCCGACCGGCACGGCAGCAACAATCACTGTCGGCAGCGTATCCACGGGAGATCCAGGTACGGATGCCGCAGTGACAAATACAGGCGATGCGAACAATGCCGTGTTCGACTTTACAATTCCGCGCGGTGCCACGGGCGCCACGGGAGCTACCGGTCCGACTGGTCCGACGGGAGATACCGGCCCGACTGGCCCGACTGGCCCAACTGGCCCGACCGGACCTACGGGAGCCACCGGCCCGACCGGCGCGGCGGCAACGATTACCGTCGGCAGCGTATCCACGGGAGATCCAGGTACGGATGCCGCAGTGTCAAATACCGGCGACGCCAATAACGCCGTATTGGACTTTACAATTCCGCGCGGTGCAACCGGCGCGGCGGGAGACACCGGTCCGACAGGCCCAACCGGCCCGACGGGTGACGCGCCTCCGCTGAACGCACTGTATGCGACAAACGTTCCGTCGCAGTCGCCTGCGTCTGACGGCGCCGCGCTTACGTTCGATACGAATCAGGTGGAGGAAGGAACGGCGATCAGCCACACGGCCAGCAGCGGTGATTTTACAATCAACGAGGCGGGAACGTATCTGATTTCCTATTCTGTAGTCGGAACGAATACAACCGGAACGGGCAACGCAAGCGTACAGCTCAGAAACGGAGGAACGGAAATCCCCGGAAGCACCAAATCCGGCACGATTTCTGCCACATCTGATACGACGTCGCTGTCGGCTACAGTTCTGGTAAGCGTAGCAGGAACTGCAACGATTACGCTGAATATGGTAGGAACCGACTTCTCCTTTACCAACGCGTCTATGCTTATCATTAAAGAGGATTAATTCTTCTCGGCCTTTTGGCCCCTTTGGGGCCGAAGGCCGTTTTTTTTTTGCCGCAATCCGTCATGCGGCGGAAAAATTTTCCTTTTTGAAGGCGGCGGTTTTCCGACGCTTATTGCAATTATCACGATGTTTTTTATCGGCACTTCTGGGGGAATGCTGAATTCGGTCTTGGCGGCGCTCATTTTAACATTTTTGGTCATAATCGGAATTTTTATGACGTTTGCCGTTTCAAGACTGCTTTCCGGAACGCTGCTGAAAGGGATCCCGTCGTCCTTTACCTTGGAGCTGCCGCCGTATCGAAGACCACAGATTGGAAAAGTGATCGTACGCTCCGTTCTGGACAGAACGCTGTTTGTCCTCGGCAGAGCTGCCGCCGTTGCCGCCCCCGCAGGCCTCGTGATCTGGCTTATGGCAAATCTCACGGTAAATGAAATCAGTCTCCTGAATCATTGCGCAAGCTTTTTGGATCCGTTTGCAAAACTCTTTGGGCTGGACGGCGTCATTCTCATTGCCTTTATTCTGGGACTGCCGGCAAACGAAATCGTGTTTCCGATCATTATCATGGCATATCTTGCACAGGGGAGCATCCTGGAGCTTGGCAATCTGTCCGAGCTTCACACCCTGCTGGCAGCAAACGGATGGAATTGGATTACTGCCGGAAGCACGGCGCTTTTTTCTCTGATGCATTGGCCGTGCTCTACAACACTTATTACAATTAAAAAGGAAACCGGAAGCATCAAATGGACAATATTGGCTTTTCTGATTCCCACGATGACCGGATTTGCCGTGTGCTTTCTCTTTGCCAACGCAGCGCGTCTGTTCCTGTGAAACGGCCACGGGATTTTTCTGTTGCCTTGCGTCGAGAAATAGAGTACAATAAATGACGCCTTAAACTGTAAATTTATCATACGTGGGAGGTTTGAAAATGAAGAAGGTTTTATTATTGACCGTTGTCGCCTCTTTGTGCCTGTCCGCAGCCTGCGGGGGAACGCAGACGCCGTCGGAAACTGCGCGTCCCGGATATACGCTGTGGACCTCCGGAAGAACGGCGGCGGAGCCCGTGGAAGAAAGAAAAACGGAGAGCTATACGCCGCAGGAAGGAACCGC
The DNA here is from genome assembly GCA_904420095.1 of uncultured Clostridia bacterium. Classification (GTDB taxonomy): domain Bacteria; phylum Bacillota; class Clostridia; order UBA1212; family UBA1255; genus Egerieisoma; species Egerieisoma faecipullorum. Next base: position 34,248 of record CAJFUB010000015.1, on the reverse strand, counting down.
GGAGGAATTTACGGTGGCAAATTATTTCAGCGACGATATGATCGTTCCCAAGGACAAAGAGATTGTCGTCTGGGGCACGGCGCCGGAATCGCAGAACGGGAAAATCGTCGCGGCGGAATTTAAGGGACTCAAGGGCTCGGCGGAAATTGAGAACGGCGCCTGGAAGCTTGTGCTGCAGGGGACGCTTCCTGCCAGCGGGGAACAGGGCCACACGCTGACGGTGTCCGGGGGAAACGGAGTAAAGGAAGAATTCGAGGATGTTCTTGTCGGAGATATCTGGATCGTTTCCGGACAGAGCAATTCGGATCTTACGTTTTTCGGCACGGTCGCCGGCACCTCGACCGATATCCTGACGCTTTATGAAGAAGAGCTTGACGCCGCAGTGAAAGAAGACAACATCCGGATCCTGAGGCAGACGAATTTTGATCTTATGAACGACCGGTATCAGGAGCCGATGAACGAACCGCAGACGGATATTCTGAGCAGCTACAGATGGCATACTGCGGAGAGACGGCGCGTGGTCGGCTCCTCTGTTTCAAACAGCTTTTCCATGCTGGGCTATTTTTTCGCCAAAGAGCTGTATACGCTGAATCCCGACGTACCGGTGGGCATCATTATGGCGGGCTGCGGCGGCGCTCCACTGTCGCTGCTGGCATCTCCGGAGGCGAACGACGCCTTCCCATCCACGCTGAAGGATAAAACAATGACGCTCGGCAATTATCTGATTCCGGCGTGCGGAATTTATAATATGTTTATCGCACCGCTTACGAACGTGGGAATTACAGGGATGATTTTCTATCAGGGCGAGACGGACGCGCTGGAAGCCGCCGATTACGGAGACGCGCTTGGGATCTTTATAAAAGATCTCAGAGAAAAATTCGGAACGAATTTTCTGTTTCTCAATACGCAGCTGACGTCGTACGGCTATGAAAGCGGCGGCATACAGCTGACGGGTATTTGGGACGCGTTTTCCAATATGCGTTTTGCACAGGCGGAGGTCAAAATCGACGACAGTATTCCCGATTACGAAGTGATCCCGACGCTTGATCTCGGTTGGCGGGAAGGAGATAAGGACGGCGCGCATCCGTATTATAAAAAAGAAATCGGCCAGCGCGGCGCCGCGATCGCGGCGGCAAAGCTGTACGGGATTGGAGAAGCGGAGAACGTAGGATGCCCGATTCCCTCTAAAATTGAATATAAGGAAGATGCTCTGGAAATTACGTACGACTACGCCGGCGGCGGTCTGAAAACGCTGGACGGAAAGGCTGTGACGGGATTTGAAGTGAAAATGGACGGCGCGTGGAAAACGGCTGAGGTGGTTGTGGACGGAAATATGATTCTCGTACAGAATGTCAGCAATCCTGAGGGCGTGCGGTATGCGCCGGAGCTTAGATATGCGAATATGGACGATGCCAATCTCTGCTCGGGAACGGGATATCCCGCCGCCGCATTTTCCGCTGAATTTGAGTGATTTGCCGGATGACGCTGCAGCAGCTGAGATATGTCATAGAAATCGTAAACTGCGGCTCCATGAATGCGGCCGCAGAGAAGCTTTATGTTACGCAGCCGAGTCTGTCGAATGCGGTAAAGGAGCTGGAAAAAGAGCTTGGAATCGAAATTTTCCTCCGCTCCAACCGCGGGATTTCCCTCTCTGCGGAGGGCGCCGAATTTCTGGGCTATGCGCGTCAGGTTGTGGAGCAGGCGGAGCTGTTAGAGCAGCGGTATACCGATAAAAAGCCGTCCCGAAGGCTGTTCTCCGTATCAACGCAGCATTATGCGTTTTCCGTCAACGCATTTGTGAATCTGATCCGTGACTACAACCAGAATGAATATGAGTTTACGCTTCGTGAAACGCAGACGCATGATATCATAGAGGATGTCAAAAATCTGCGCAGCGAGATCGGCGTGCTGTATCTGAACGATTTCAATGAAAAGGTCCTGATTAGAATCCTCAGGGAAAGCAATCTCGGATTTCATCCGCTGTTTGAGGCAAAACCGCATGTGTTCGTCAGCAATGCGCACCCGCTCTCCGGAAACGCGTCCGTCCGTCTGGAGGATTTGACGCCTTACCCATGTCTTTCTTTTGAACAGGGAGTATACAATTCCTTCTATTATTCCGAAGAAATCCTGAGCACCGTATATCATCCCAAAAGCATCCTGGTCAGCGACCGCGCGACGCTTTTCAATCTGCTGATCGGGCTTAACGGATATACGATCTCAACGGGGATTCTGAGCGAGGATTTAAATGGCAGGAATATTATTTCCATCCCGCTTGTCAGCGACGAGGTCATCCGCGTCGGCTATATCGCGCAGAAGGGGATGGGACTGAGCGCTATGGCGGAGGCATATATTGCAAATCTGCGCCATTATATTTCAACCTGCGAAGGATATAAATAAAAACTATATCAAACCATAAAATATCGAAATTTAACATAACGGTTCCCCTTGTGCTATACTGGCACGCATAAGGGGAGCTGTTATTTTATTAATAAAAAAAGGAGTATGGAACATGAAAACATCAGTCATCGGCTATCCGCGGATCGGCGCTCTTCGCGAGCTGAAATTCGCATCGGAGAAATATTTTAAAAATGAAATTACCCTGGAGGAATTAAAGGAGACTGCGGCGCGGCTGCGTAAGGCGCACTGGGAGATCCAGAAACAATACGGCGTCGATTTTATTCCATCCAACGATTTCTCGTTTTACGACAATCTGCTGGATACGGCGGCGCTGCTGAATATCATTCCGGAACGGTACCGCAGCCTGGGACTGAACGAGATGGATACATATTTCGCAATGGCGCGGGGATACCAGGGCGCCCGCGGTGATGTGAAAGCGCTGGCGATGAAAAAGTGGTTCAATACGAATTACCATTATATCGTACCCGAGGTTGAGGACGAGGCGCGGATCGAGCTTAAGGGTACGAAGCCTTTTGCGGAATACCTGGAGGCAAAATCCTGCGGCGTGGAAACGAAGCCTGTTGTTACGGGCGCTTATACGCTGCTCAAATCCGTACGTTTTACCGGCACGAAAAATATCGCGGCTGTCAAAGCGGACGTCATTCGAGCTTATCAGGAGCTTCTGAAAAAGTTCGGAGAGCTCGGGACAAAATGGGTGCAGTTCGACGAGCCGGCGCTCGTGCTGGATTTGACGCAGGAGGATCTTTCTCTGCTTACGGAGCTGTATGGCGCCATCCTGGAGGGAAAGGGCGGCGTTAAGGTTCTTGCGCAGACGTACTTTGGCGATGTGCGCGATTGCTGGAGCGCGCTTTTGTCGCTCCCGTTTGACGGGCTGGGACTTGATTTCGTCGAGGGAACTCGTTCGCTGGAGCTCCTCCGCGGCGGCTTTCCGGAGGAAAAGACGCTCTTTGCCGGCGTAGTAAACGGGAAAAACATTTGGAAGAACAATTATGAAAAAACGCTCGACATTTTGCGTAAGCTTTCTGCCGCGGCGAAAAACGTAGTGATTGGGACGTCCTGCTCCCTTCTGCACGTACCGTATACGATTCATGCGGAGACAAAGCTAAGCGATGCATATACGCAGTACTTTGCGTTCGCTGAGGAAAAGCTTGGCGAACTTTCTGAGCTGAAGGAAATCGCTTCCGCGCAAGCCCCGAAGAATGTGCCGGCATATGCGAAGAACCGGGACCTCTTTGCCCGGCCGCGCGACTGCGTAAACGAAGCGGTACAGAAAAAAGCCGCAGCGGTGACGGAGCAGGATTTTACGAGGCTCCCGGCGTTTGAAAAACGCGCGGAAATCCAGAAATCCGTACTGAAGCTTCCGCTGCTTCCCACGACGACGATCGGTTCCTTCCCGCAGACCGCAGATGTCCGCGCAAACCGGACCGCATTTAAGAAGGGAACAATTACGGAAGATCAGTATAAAGCGTTTAACCGTCAGAAAATCGCAGAGTGCGTTGCGCTTCAGGAGAAGATCGGACTGGACGTTCTGGTGCATGGAGAATTTGAACGCAACGACATGGTGGAATACTTTGGAGAATGCCTCGACGGATTCCTTTTTACGGAGAAGGCATGGGTTCAGTCGTACGGCACCCGCTGCGTGAAGCCCCCGATCATCTGGGGAGACATCTCTCGCTCCAAGCCGATGACCGTGGAATATTCGGTATATGCGCAGAGCCTTACGGAGCGTCCGGTAAAAGGAATGCTCACGGGGCCGGTTACGATTCTCAACTGGTCCTTCCCGCGGGAAGACGTCAGCTTCCGCGAATCGGCGATGCAGATTGCGCTTGCAATCCGGGAGGAGGTCCTGGATCTGGAAGCAAGCGGAATCCGGATTATCCAGATCGATGAAGCGGCGCTCAGAGAAAAGCTGCCCCTCCGGCATTCCGACCGGCACAGCCAATATCTGGACTGGGCGATTCCCGCATTCCGCCTGGTGCACAGCGGCGTAAAACCGGAAACGCAGATTCACACGCACATGTGCTACAGCGAATTTGAAGACATCATTAAAGAAATCGACGATATGGATGCCGATGTCATCACGTTTGAAGCGTCGCGTTCCGATCTGAGGATCATTGAAGTCTTGCAGGAAAACCATTTCCGGACTGCAGTCGGCCCCGGCGTTTACGATATCCATTCGCCCAGAGTGCCGAGCGTTGAGGAAATCGAAACGGCCCTCAGAAAAATGCTGGAGCGCATTCCGGCGGAAAAGCTTTGGGTCAATCCGGACTGCGGACTGAAAACGAGAGGAAACGAAGAAACCGTGCCGAGCCTGGAGCATCTGGTAGCGGCGGCGCATTCCGTAAGAGAGAGTTTGTGAGATGAAACTAAGAAATCTTTTTGATACGAAGCAGGTGCTGTCCTTTGAGGTGTTTCCGCCGAAGCGGACCGCACCGGTAGAATCTATATACGATGCACTCGATTCGCTGAAAAATCTGCATCCGGATTTTATCAGCGTAACGTACGGGGCGGGCGGAAGCAAAAACTGCGCCGCCACGCTGGAAATTGCGTCTTCTATCAAAAATAAATACGGAATCGAGAGCGTGGCGCATCTTCCCTGCATTTATCTGTCCAAGGAAGACGTCCTGGAAATGCTGCAAAGCTTCCGCGAAAATGGAATCGAGAACATTCTTGCGCTGCGCGGGGATCGCAATCCTGATTTGCCGCCGGGAGAGGATTTCCGGCATGCGAGCGATCTGATTTCATTTATCAAAGAAAACGGCGATTTTCACGTGATCGGCGCCTGTTATCCGGAGGGACATACAGAATCGGACGGCCTGGTAAACGACATCCGCAATCTTCGCAGGAAAGTGGACGCGGGCTGCGATCACCTGATCACACAGCTGTTCTTTGACAACGAATACTTCTATCGCTTCCGGGAACGCTGCCTTCTGGCCGGGATCGATGTGCCCATAGAAGCGGGAATCATGCCGGTACTGAACAAAAAGCAGATCGAACGGATGGTTACGCTGTGCGGCGTATGCCTCCCTGCGAAATTTACGAAAATGATGGAGCGCTACGAGCATAATCCCGAGGCAATGCGGGACGCCGGCATCGCGTATGCCGTAGATCAGATTGTCGACCTGATCGCACAGGGCGTGCAGGGGATTCATCTGTATACGATGAATCGCCCCGATACCGCATGCAGGATCCACGACAGCATAGCGGCGCTGCTCGCCTGAAGCCCTTTGTAAAGCCATTGTGCGGAAAAGACCTGTTGCAATTTTCCGCACAAGATGCTATCCTTTTTCACAGAAATCTGTTGGAAAAGCGAGGCGGGATTCATGGTATACAGAGATTTCGGCAATACGGGCGTCAGGCTCTCTCCGCTGGGGTTCGGCATGATGCGTCTGCCTGAGGACGAAAAGACGTCTGTAGAAATGGTGCGGAGCGCAATCGATGCGGGAATCAATTATATTGATACGGCCTATAATTATTTGGGCGGGAACAGTGAATTCATTACCGCCCGCGCGCTCACCGACGGATACAGGGATATGATCCATCTTGCCACCAAAATGCCCGTCTGGATGATAGAAGGGGAGCGCGATTTCGACAGGATTCTGGGCGAGCAGCTGAAGCGCCTGCAGACGGATCAGATTGATTTCTATCTGCTGCATGCTTTGAACCGCGACTCCTGGAAGAAGGTACTCCGGTTCGACCTGCTCCGCAAACTGCAGGAGGCGCGCGATGCGGGGAAAATATGTTATCTCGGCTTTTCTTTTCACGATACGTTCGACCTGTTTAAGGAAATTATAGATGCCTTTGAGGAATGGGATTTCTGCCAGATCCAGCTGAATTATACGGATGTATATTATCAGGCCGGATGGAAGGGTATGAAATATGCAAATGAAAGAGGTCTTGGCGTAGTTATTATGGAGCCGCTGCGCGGCGGCTTTCTGGCGAACGTGCCGCATGAGGTTTCCGAGATTTTCTCGGAAGGCGAGCGCAGCGGATTCCGGAGAACTCCCGCGGAGTGGGCGTTCGATTTTTTGTGGGATCTTCCGGAGGTCGGCGTTGTGCTCAGCGGTATGAGTACGCCGGAGCAGGTGGCGGAAAATGTTTCATACGCAGAGCGCTCCGCGCCCGGTATGCTGTCTGAGGCGGAGCATCAGATTCTGAAAAAGGCGTACCGGCAGTTTCTAAATTATAATGCCGTGCCGTGTACGGGGTGCGCGTACTGCATGCACTGCCCGAAGGGCATTGCGATTCCGCAGAGCATCGCGGCTTATAATGAGGCTTTCAAAGAAAACAATTACCAAAAAGCAAAAAAACAGTACGAGGAGTGGGTCCCGCTGTTCGGCGCAAAGCCTTCTGAATGCATATCGTGCCGCCAGTGCGAGGCAATCTGCCCGCAGCAGCTTGAAGTCAGCAAATGGATGCATGAAATCGATTCGTTTTTTACCAAAGAAGGTGGCCGCGCATGAAAAACGGCAGCTTGCTTGACACCTTTGCGGAAGAAATCCGACATCTTGGCTTCCATACCTACCGGGCCGCGGAATGGTATCGGGGGGAGCTTTTTGTACACGAGCTTCTTCCGGCCTCCGCCTGTCTCAACAGCTATTCCGTCGCAAAGGTCTTTACGGTGACGGCGGCAGGATTGCTGTATGACCGCGGACTGATGTCTGTGGAGGAAAAGGTTGCTGAAATTTTCCGGAGAGAATTCCCGGAGGCACATGATCCGAAATGGGAGCGGATGACGGTAGACCACGTTCTCAGCCACCGTGCGGGATTTCCTTCCGGATTTCTTGATATCGATGTACAGGACAGATCTGAATATGGAACAGATGACTTTCTGCAATATCTTTTCCGAACCAGGCTGGTCTGCGAGCCTGGCGAGCAATGGATTTACAGCGACGCGGCGTTTTACCTTCTCTCCCGGATCATTACGAAGAAAACGGGCCGGCTGCTGGATGAGCTCCTGTGGCGCGAGGTTTTCTCCCCGCTAGGATTTCAGGAGGCCGCCTGGAGCAAGTGTCCTATGGGATATCCGATGGGGGCTACCGGCCTTTACATCCGCACACAGGACATGGTAAAGCTTGGCGCGCTGTATCTTCGGCAGGGAACCTACGCAGGCAAACGGATTCTGTCCGAGCACTGGACGAGGCTCGTGCTGGAGCGCGGCTACGAGCTCTGCCCCGCAGGGAAAAACGGCGCGTACGGAAAAGGCGGGATGTACGGACAAATGCTGATCGTATTTCCGGAGGACGAGCGCGTTCTCGCCTGGCATTCCCACGACGGGCGCGATCCCGCCCCGCTTCTGGACTGGCTTTCCCGGCATACGCAGTAGCGCCGCCCGCATCCGAACCGCATCCGCGTTTCGAGCATATAATAAAAAGACAGCGTGATGTGAGGATTGTTGGCTTATGTGTTCGATATGCGGAATGGTTGATTTCAGACAGGATTTCGACGAGGTACTGAATTGTAATATTTTACGCAGCATGGGTGCGTCAATGCTGCACCGGGGACCGGATCAGCAGGGGACGTATTTCAGCAGCGGCGAGATTTTCCTCGGCCTGCAGCATAACCGTCTTGCGGTCATTGACGTGGAAAACGGTCTGCAGCCAATGAGCGCGGTTTTAAACGGCATCAAATATACCATCGTTTATAACGGCGAGATTTACAATACGGCAGAGCTGCGGGACGAAATTACGGCGGAATTATTCCGGCGCACCGGGAAAGCTCCTGAATTTACGACAAGCTGCGATACAGAGGTCGTTCTCTATTCTTATATTACATGGGGGGAGGACTGCCCGTGCAAGCTGAACGGCATTTTTGCGTTTGCGGTATTTAAAGAGCAGATCGGCGCTTCCCGCTCCGGAGACGCGCCGCGTCAGAGTCTTTTTCTGGCACGTGACCGATTCGGAGTAAAACCCCTGTACTATTGTTGGGTGAATGAGCGCCGTACGTTCCTTTTCTCTTCGGAAATCAAGGGACTTCTGTGCCATCCCGCGGTTCGGGCGCAGATGGATCGGTACGGACTGTGGCAGCTGTTCTATCTGACGCCCGTTACGCTGCACGGTACGACGCTTTTTAAACAGATTTACGAAATTCAGCCGGCATACAGCGCATCCATCGATTGCACCTATTCCTGCGGCGACCGCAGGGAAATTCCAAAGCTGTACAGCCGCAAATACTGGCTGATGGAAGCCGGACGCTTCTCCGGGGAACGAGAGGATGCCGTTCGCGTTACGCGGGAGCTTTTGGAGGACGCGGTACGCAGACAGCTGGTCAGCGACGTACCGCTTTGCGTCTTTTTGTCGGGCGGGCTTGATTCGTCCGTCATCGCGGCGCTTGCGGCAAAAGCATACCGGGAAAGCGGCAGGCAGCTGGCAACATATTCCTTCGAATACGAGGGAAACAGAGAAAACTTCCAAAGCACGCTTTTCCAGCCGCAGGGAGACGATGAATATGCGCTGTACCTGGCGAACGTTTTGGGCACCGACCATACGGTGCTTACCGCGCCGACGGAGATGGTTGCCGAGCTGCTTTATGATGCCGTACTTGCCCGCGACTTCCCGGGGCAGGCCGACATCGATTCCTCCTTGCTTTATTTTTGCAGTCAAGTGAAAAAGCTTCACACGGTTGCGATGTCGGGAGAGTGCTCGGATGAAATTTTCGGCGGCTACCCGTGGTTCTATCGTCCGGAAATGCTGGAACGTGATTTCTATCCATGGATCCATGATCCGAAAATGCGCATCGGCCTGCTGCGGCAGGAAATCGCAAGAGCCGATGAAGGCTATGAATTTCTGTCCAGAATGTATCATGAGTTTGTTGCAAAGTGCCCGGGCTTGTCAGACGATTCGCCTGCCATGGCGTTGTCCCGCAAGGCTACATGGCTTTCCGCAAATTATTTTATGACGAATCTGCTGGAACGAAAGGATCGCATGAGCATGTACAGCGCAGTAGAGGTGCGCGTGCCGTTTGCGGATCACAGACTGATCGAACACGTATATAATGTCCCTTGGGAATATAAATTCGATCCGAGAGAAGGCGTGGGTGAAAAATTGCTGCTGCGCAGCGCCGTGCGCGATCTTTTGCCGGATAAAATATTACGGCGCAAAAAGAGCCCGTATCCCAAGACACATCATCCGGCGTATGAGGAACGCGTCACCGCAATGCTCGGGGAACGCCTTGCCCGGCCGGAAAGCGTACTGCATGAGCTGCTCGACCGCGCGAAGCTGGAGAATGTGCTGCGCGGTGAAAACGTCACATGGTTCGGCCAGCTGATGTCACGGCCGCAGCTGATTGCGTGGCTCTACCAGGTAGACGTCTGGTTTGATGAGTATAATATCGATCTGGCGCTGTAAATCGTCCCGCTCAGAGACAGAAATGAAAAAAGCGAAGGATTTCGCCGTAGTCATTGCTCCGAAAGCGGACCGTCCGGCTTCCTTCAAGGACCGCTCCGGGATAAAAGCTGTATTTATACGCGGTAAAATGGTTCTTATAGTTCAGCTCGACTTCGAAATGCTCCGGCATCCGGACGCGGCAATCGTTTTTATAATCGCCGCGCAGCGCCTCCCGGACCGTACTGCGGATCCGCTCTGCCGCTTCGTCGGGATGGATGGAAACAGAGGCGTTCCCGATGCCTTCGTTTACGGCGACCGTGGAAATGCCGGGGCAGATTTCCGCGGCGGAATCGCATAATGCGCGGTCGCCGGAAAGAAATATGACCGGAATGCCGACATAGCCGGCGATATAGGCATTGATTGTAAATTCACTCGCATATGCGCCGTTGATTTTCACCGATTCCATCTCCAGCGTCATTGTGTGGGAGAGGGGGTTCCCGCTGCAGGAGGCCCATGCGTGATATCCGGTAAACGCTGCGGCGTCAAATGTTCGGTCCAATCCGCTCATCATGCAGAACGGATCGCCGGGCCAGCCCCGCATCAGCTTCGTGCGCCGGGGGAGCATGGACGGATCGATGTTTTTGGCCGAGCTGTGCGCGTCCCGAACGAAGACTTCTTCCGCGCCTGCATCCAGCGCGCCCTGCGCGCACGCCGCCGCCTCGCGTGACATTTGTTTTCTAAAATAGTCGGCGGTCGCAGAGCCGTGCTCCGTTTCCTCCCAGGAGCAAATCCCGCACGTTCCCTCGATATCGCTGCTGATATAGATTTTCATACAAAACTCCTTTCAGACACCACATTCAATAAACAAATCCATTGCAACAGGCGATGCGCGGCCTTTGAAAGGCCCGTTGCACAGGCTTATTAATGAAGCAAAGCCAAGAAAATCGTGATTTCATGCGGTTCCCCGGGATTTTCCGCTAGGCAGGACGCAGGGAAACCGTCTGCTGCAACCACTGCTACAACAACAGATTCGGTCATTTTTCGTTCTGTGTCGTTTTCCTTCAATATACCATAGTTTTCCTGATGAAGCAATTCGTTGGCGCCAAAGCTTTTTACAAAAATTAAGCATGTCATTTTTCTGCGTTCAGCGCTCCTTTTAGCTGATATGGGATACAATCGTTCTGTGATGCTATCATGACAAATTTCTCATAAATACGTACCACTGCGGGTTCCTTCCGCCAAATAGATAGTCTCCCGATTTCCACTCAACAAAGAGGTATTCCGTCCCGTCGATTTTACGCGTAACATAGGATTCTGCTATCGCGTTTTTCTGATCAAGCAGATAACCGTTTGTCCATTTTACAGTAAAAGCTGATCTTTCTTTGCATTGCACAATGGCCTTACCATTATCGTGAAACGTGACCGATTCAAAGAATAGAGCTTCTTGGGGAAAATTTTGCTTATTTTTTGCAAAGCAATCCGGGGAATCTACGAAATCCGTAACAATCCATGTCCCTATAACAAACGCATCTGGAGTGAAAGGTATATCGGTATTGTCATAAATACGAATTTCTTCCTTGGAGTATTCCTTATCGAGTATCTTTTCAAATACATAAATTTCTGGTTTCCCGCCTCGGGAAATGGAATAAAAATCATCTTTCATTTCAACAAACATTAAAGTTTTGCCATTTTGATGATGAATAGAATAAGAATTGCAGCAGGTGTATTTTGGATACCCAAACGACATCATGATACGCCCTTTTGTCCAACCGTCGACAATCCAATACCCTTGACCGCCAGGCAAGAAATATAATTCTTTCAGCCAAAAATTATTAGAATCACTATATTTTGGCTTTTTCAAATAAAACTGTTCGATACTAGGAATTTTATCGATAAATTCCCATTTTCCTAATGCTTTTGTGTCATTTTCAAACGCTAAGACAGGATTGTCATTGACAAATGTGGATTTTTTTGACAACCGACGTATGGGAACTTTCAGTTCCACCGTTTTGTCATCATAATAGATTTCGTAAAATGCGCCTACAATTTGACATGCTTGCTCATCAAGCTGGCGTACCATAAAATCATATGCTTCTTTTAGTTGGTTTTTATTACACACAATGGAAGCGGTTTCATCCAAAAATGAAATTGTTTTTTCACAATAGGTACTGCCTTGCGGAAGTTTTTCTCTAATCTCCACACAAACGCCAAGATCAAAGTCTTGCTCGTGGTATTCGGTTTCATAGTTTATAATCACTATTTGTTGTCCGATCACATTGTTTGGAAGTGCCGATTTGATGGATTGTGCGGCAATGCATGCATCCGTTTTGGTATGAAAAATGCTTCGTGTATATGCCACTCGGATTACATCTGAATTTCTGATTACTAAGTCGAACATACTATTTTCTCCTTCTGTAATGACATTTCGGATATATGCAAGCTGTTTTAGCTGAAATTCGATGCGTGATAATGCTTTCTCAAGTTCTGTGCGTTTTGCGTCTATCAACGCAAGAAGGTCATCTGAACTGTCTGCCTGTAAATGCTGTTTAATTTCATTAAGAGAAAATCCAAGCTCTTTGAGCGCAATGATACGATTACAGTCCGCAATTCTGGCCGCCGAATAATAACGATATCCGGTAAATTTATCTATCTCGTCTGGGACCAGCAATCCTTCGCTATCGTAATAGCGCAGCGTTTTTACCGGCAGATGGCATAACCTTGAGAGTTCCCCGATTTTATACATACAGCAACGCCCTTTCATTAAATTTTATAAAACAAGCAATGCTTTTTGTCTTTGCAGGTTTACTGTATCATTCCAGTTGAGTGGAAAGTCAAGACTTTATTTTAAAATATTTTTGTAAACCGGGAATACAACTATTACATAGCTTTAAGTAATGTTTAAGATGAAAGATTTTATATTTTGTGTCCACGATACTAGCCCGGCAGTTCCTCTTGCATAAGATGAATATAGAGGTTGTATGGAACCGATACGTGCGAATGACTCAGCAGCTTGGAAAACCGTTCTGATGTCCCACCTTTCTGGTAAATAGTTGGCTGGCGAAGGTGTGCCGCAGGGCGTGGATAGTTCTGTAGCAGATCCCGTCTTTTCTCTGGGCGGCCGCGCCGTCTCCGTTTGCTCGTCGTGCGTTCATATACATACTTCTTTTCTTTCCCAAAGTAGTATGTTTGTTTCTGCGAAAACCGGCAAGACTGCTCCCGGAATATTTTTACAACAGTTTCGAGGATAAAAAGGGATTTTCCAGGAGAATAATGGGGAAACCCGCACACGGCAAGAAAGACAAAAAAGTCCCGCAAGGCCTTGTAAATCAAGGCTTTGCGGGACCCTTGGCACAGGGTATTAGAGGCAAATCGCCGAAACCGTTTCTGCCGCGCTATGACACACGATCAAGCCGCGATTCAGGGCTATGCGGCAGACGGGGCTGATCCCAAATGTACTATGATTATTAACAGTTTTCAGTTTATTCTTTTAGGCCCTTTCCCAACTGATACGCCATTACAGGATAGTCGGAATGCCGTGTCATAGATGGAGTTCCACAGCCTTTTCCCAAAATCATCCCCTGGTCGCGAAAATTGAGATAGCGTACCAACGTATGGTAGTGGGCTTCCAGTGACTCAAACGTCCAGTCATCGCTATTCCATGCCACGGCGAGCAAAGCAGAGCGCATACGCTTTCTTTGGATGCTGCCGTTAAAAGAGCAGAAACGATCGATTAAGGTCTTCAGCTGTGCCGACATTCCATAGTAGTAGAGCGGCGTAGCAAAAACCAGCATCTCCGCCTCTAAAATCATGGGGCGAATCATCTCCATCTCATCCCTTTGGACACAGGGACCTTCATAACCGCAATGGATACAGCCGGTGCAGGGGAGTATCCTTGCGTGTGCTGCATCGACGGTCTGAACGCTGTGACCGGTCTCTTTTGCGCCATTCGCGAAGGATTCCACAAGCAAATGCGTAGAGCCATTTCGGTTGGGGCTTCCCTCTAATATGACGATTTTCATCTTGCACCTCCGTAAACTTTATTCAAATCCCTGGAGAAGTTTTACCACCATGGACTTTGTGATTTCGCAGATAGACAGAAAGACGTAATTGGTATGCGACTTCTCTATGGCTTCTCTTTGCTTTTCTGTTACTACGGTATAAGGGTATATCCCAAACATGAACGGAAAAAAGGCGAAGATAAATCCCTGTATGTCGCTCACTGTCATCTGAGGGAAAAACTTTTCCAGACAGCAGGTTATGGCTCGCATGGAGTTCCCATATGCGGTTTTGAAAGCCACCAGATTTTCCATCCGGCTGTTGGCCTCCATGTCGTAGTGATTCATGGACATGAGCTTCAGCAGTCGGCTGCGACGCTCCAGCGAATGCGCCAGTTCCTCCGCGAACTGATCAACGGTCATCTTCTGGTGGCATTTTTGCATCGCGGTCAGATCCACGATCCATGCCTCGTACTCCCTCTGAAGCAGGGCAAGGAAAATTTCCTCTTTCGTATGAAAATAATAATAGATCAGTGTGCGGGTAAAGGATGTTTTAGTCCCGATGTCCTTGAGTGTCACATCCTTAAAATTCATGGTCTCATAAAGTTCTGCACAGGCGTTAATGATTTCATCTTTCCTGGCTTGGGTTAATTCTTCTGAGCCTTTTGGCATAACAGGTACTTCCTTTCACAATACTATACCAGAAGCGGTCATATAGCACAGTTGCAATCCAATGCAGCCCATTATACCTACTTCTTGACATTGTGTCAAACAAGAACACTTCTGCCGCCTCTCACCGTTGCTTATTTTACTTCATTTCCTTTTCCCAACCGCGGATGGTGGAGACGTTTGCCATATCCGCAAGGGCTTCCAGTTCCCAAGCTTCCTGTTCCGTCAGAGAGATAGCGGCGGCCCTTGCCGCTTCTTCGACCTGTGCTGCCTTGGTTACACCGATAATCGGGAGCGTACCTTTTGCAATGGCCCATGCAGTAGCGATCTGGGCAACGCTGGCGCTGTGGGACACGCCTGTCTCGCGCAGCTTGTTCAGCAAAGCATCCAGCCTCGGCAGGATCGGGTTATAGGCGTTCGCGCGGTCGCTGACCGCAGGGAAGGGGTGAGCAGAATCGTACTTTCCGGAAAGAACCCCCTGCTCCAGAACCATATAGGCGTAGAAGGTGATACCGTTCTCTTTACAGTAATCCAGAATGCCGCTGGTCTCAGATGAACGGTTCAGTAAGCTGAAATGGTTCTGCACGGCAGAGATTTTCAAGCCCGCTTCGCCTAAAATTTCGGCAGCTCGTTTGATTTCGGCCAGATTATGGTTAGACACGCCAATGCTGCGAAGCTTACCGCTTTTCGCCAGAGGGATCAGCATCGGAGTATATTTTTCCACATTCATGGGATTATGAATCCAGTAAATGTCAATGTAGTCGGTGTGCAAGCTGTCCAAGCTGGCCTCCAGCATATGTTCCATTGCCTGATGAGTGCCATCCTCGATCTGCGGTGTGAATTTAGTAGAGAGAATCACATCTTCCCGCTTGGTATTACGAATCAGTTCTCCCAGGATTCGTTCCGAAGTGCCCATACCGTATACAGTTGCAGTATCCCACAGGTTCAGTCCATTTGCCATAGCAGTTTCATAGACGTCCCGTAGGCTGTCAGCAGTATAATGGTCGCCAAATGTACCATCGTTTCCCCATGCCCAAGCGCCCAAGGCAATCCGGGGCAGCTTTGTTTCACTCATGATTGCTTCCTCACTTTCTCATAATTATTTGTTGATTACAGTTTTGGTCCAAGAGACCACACCTGTATGATCGAGCAGCTTGCCCGGTCTCCATGCTGCGGTCGGGCAATGCGCCCTCAAGCTCTTTCTCGCTTTCTGAATCCCGCTGCTGCCGGAGGCAGCGAAGGGAATCATCGTTTTTCCTGTTTGAAAGAAAGGCATTTTCCAATGATATCGCCGGTTTTCAGGTATTCATAGGTAGGAAACTCAAACAATACCGGCCTGAGGGTGCGGTAGTTCACCTTGCCGGTCTCATTCAGATGTTCCTCTTCCACATAGGTATTGTCAATGGAGCAGATAAAGCTCTCAAAGCCCGGAGTATTGTAGACATCCACCACAGAGCACTCCATAGTCAGCGGAGCCTTGCAAATGATCGGCGTACCGGCCTCGCCCAGCTCATACGCAAACACTTCCGATTTGTCCACCCTTGCGCCGCTGACCGAACCTACGAAGTCGGCTTCCGGGAGCATTCCCTCGTCCACAATGTTGACAGACAGCTTTTTTTTCTCATTAATAAACTGGTTGATATAGTGCGCGGAGGCTAAACTGATCAAAATTCTGTCGTGACCGATAATGCCCACATGCGCAACCAACGTCCAGGCGGGCTTTTCGCCGTTCATTGCGCCTACCACAACAGTGGGCGTAGGATATAACGCCAGAGCGGAACCAATGTTTTTCTTCATAAAAGTTACCTTCCTTTCTTTACTAAACATGCGTGATAAATAGCTCGCTTTTTGTTTTGACACTGTGTCAAACGTAAGTCAAAATTTTTGCGGCCACATAGCCGCCTTTTGATTTTGACATCGTGTCAACATATATAATATAGCACTGTTTTGACATAGTGTCAATATTCTGCCTGAAAAATCTTCCTGCCTTTTCCTTTCGGTTCCATAAGAACGTCCGGCGCGTCATTGTAGGAAACAGCGCCTTAAATGTCATCAGAAGCTCGCTTTCCTCATAGAAAAATAGTTCTCTTTGAGAGCGCAGCTGCTACGCTTACCTACAAACTGAGATTTATCTTTCAAAATCAATTTGTACAAATTTCTTCCCGTTAGGTAATATATTTTCTAAAGTTTTGATTCCATGATAACCAATTTCAAGCATTGCATTTTCTAATGCGTGTGCATCCATCTGATGATGCACCTGTTCTAGACAGTCAAACACATGAAGATATGGTGAGTTTGATACCCAGTTCTCCGCTGTATTGATCTGGATAATACATGAAACATACTTTGGATTGACCTGCTTAACAACTTTCTGGAAGCATTTATATCCAATATACTCAATTAATAAATTTGCGATAACCATATCCGCTTTCGGGAGTTTACCGGCACTGTCTAACAAATTAATACATTTACATTCTAAAATCCCGTTTAAATCCGGGTATCTGCGAACAACTTCTTTTAAATAGTCAGCGTTTACATCTATGCCATATACTTTTTTAAACTTTGACTTTTGTATGTGTTCCAGCCCATTACCGCCTGCAATCCCTAATATTGCTACACTGGAGATAGAATAAGCGTCTAATTGCTCTTTCATCATTTCATTCATAGCCTGCAGCTGCATAACAGAATTAAGTTTCATATGATTTTCGTAATCTGATAATGGAATTTCTTCCCATGGATTTTTCATTTCCTGCCTCGCCAATTCCCGATTTGTGTTTATGCACAGTATATCATGATTCTTCCGTATCGGCATTTCTTATCTGCTTAAAGCGTGCTGTCCTGCATTGCTTGCGCAATCGAAACGGCCGGGAAAGGACTGTACAGTTCCGTTCTTGCCCGGCCTTTCATTACATCCGAAAGTCAAGCGGTGACTATTTTGCCGATTTACAGGCTGTCCTTGAAAATGCTGATAATTTCCTCATGGCTCAGTATTTTGTATCCGCCGTTCATGATCAGCGTGGCGTCGGCAAGTCCTTCAAGCATTTCCTCCGTGACGCCGAGCTCTGAAATATTCATCACAAGGCCCAGCTCCTTCATCCACGCTTCCATGGCCTGGAGACCTTCTTGGGCCACCTGTTCATCGGTTTTACCGGCAGGGTTCACATCCCACACATTGACTGCGAAGCGCTTAAACCTTTGCAGGCCATAGGGCAGAATATAACGGTAATAAGGCAAAGAAACTGCTGCCAGCGTCATCCCGTGGGTGGCGTTGGTATAAGCCCCTACGGCCTGCCCAAGCATATGCACCATCCAGTCGGTGGACTTACCTTTTGCAACCAGGGTATTCAGCGCCCAGGTGGCCGTCCACATAATATTGCTGCGGGCTTCGTAATCCTGCGGGTTTTTGTTGGCAATCCGGCTGGAGTGGAGCAGGGAACGCATCAGCCCCTCGCTGATATAATCGCTGGTATTGTCATCCTCACCGGAGAAATACTGCTCGCAGATATGGTTGAAGATATCATAGATCCCGGCAACCATTTGATAGTGCGGCAGCGTCAGAGTGTATTGAGGATTCAAAATGGCAAATCTGGGCATGATTTTCTCATCGGCGAAAACATGACCGATTTTCTGTTTTGTTTCCGGATTGGTAATGACAGCGCCTGCATTCATCTCCGAACCAGTGCCTACCATGGTCAGCACGCAGCCCACCGGCAGCGTTTCACAGTCCGGCTCCTCAAAGCGCAGATAATATTTTTCCCAAGGATCTTCTTTGCAGTTGGCGGAAACGGAAACCGCCTTGGCGTAGTCACAGACCGAACCGCCGCCTACTGCCAGCAGAAGATCCGCATGGTGCTTCCGGGCAATCTCAATCCCTTCGTACAATTTCGGTAATGTAGGATTTGGCATAACGCCGGCAATCTCAGCCACATCCTTGCCGTTGTCCTTCAGGATCCGAACGACATCGTCATAGATCCCGTTCTTTTTGATAGAACCGCCGCCGTAAATCAGCACAACATTCTTTCCGTATTTAGGCAGCTCCGTGTTCAGATCGTTTAGAGCTTCATCGCCAAAATAGAGTTTTGTCGGGTTGCAGTAAGAAAAATTTCCAAGCATAGATCGTTCCTCCTTGATCATTTCAAAAGATTCTTTTCTACAGGCTTCTGCCGAACTCCTTGAGCTCGCTTAATTTTTCCCGGGATTTGTTCTGCTTCTCATAGGCCGAATACATCCCCATATCCTCCAGCTGCAGATACTGAAGGAAGGAATTCTGATATTCGTAAATCGCACCGCTGTATACGTGATCCGATCCCGAGCTCATAATGAGCGCCGCTTTTTTCAGATTCTTCGGTTTGTCCAGCGCATAAATACGGTTGATGGCGCACTGCAGCTGGCCGGTAAAACCATGGTAATAAATCGGGGAAGCCAGCACGATCATCTCTGCCTCATCCAGCAGAGGGTAAACCTCCTGCATATCATCCTGCTGAACGCATTGCCGCTCATGGCTGGAATTTTTTTTGCGACAGTATTCGCAGGCCATGCACCCGGCGATTTTCTTTTGACAAACCGGGACAATATGCACGGTATGGCCTTTATCCCTCGCCCCTTCTGAAAATGCCTCCACCATAGCCGCCGTATTTCCATGCGCCCGGGGACTTCCATTCAAAACCAAAATGTTCATGGTATCACGCCTCTAAAGAAAAGGTGACGGTCACAGTTCCACTGCCCAGAGCTTCTTCCCAGCCGGTAAGATCGTCGATGCGGCCCAGCCGAGTATAGCTCCAGGAATTGGAACCGTAGAATATAACGATCTGATTTCCCTGATACAGCACGATGTCGCCGGCGTGCGTCGTGGTCTGACTGTTGCTGGTCGGAAGGCTTGTTCCAAGCGGCCCAACCTTTTCAAAACCGGAATAGTCGCTCATCTGGATGGTGACAGGCCCCCGCTCCATCATTTCCACCAAAGCGTTCACTGCTGCATTCTCTTCTAAGGTAGCAGTAAAGGTACTGCCGCCAACCTGTACAATCATATTCATTACGCTGTTTTCCTCCTCAATGGTTTCACTATCTGTTGTCTGCGATTCCGATGATGCTTCTGCTTGAACGGAAGCGCTGCTTCCCGGTTTACTCTCGGCCTGCTCGCTGTTACTGCAGCCAGCAAGCAGCACTGACAAAGAAAAAACGGTAATAAACAGCAAAGACCGCGTTCTTTTCATATCCCATTCACCACTTTCTTTATTCTGTATTATAAAAATAACCTGACAAAAACGATCATTCCAAACAAGCAAAGAACCGCGCCAAAAATTCGGTTCATGGTACGCAGCCGGAATTTTACGGCTTTTCTTTTAATCATCTGGGTTAAAGCAGAAAGAGTTCCCCACCAAAAATAAGTTCCCAGAAATACCCCTGCCGCCAGTAAAGCACCATCTATCCAGCTATTTACTTCTGAGATTCCGAAGTAAGTGAACGCAAATATAAAGGTTAAAATCGCCGCTGGATTGGTAATCCCAATGGCAAATGAGGTGAGAAACAGCTTCACCCCTCCCAGGGGGTTCTCGTCAGGCGGAGGTTCCCCTTGGGGACGGATCAGGGAGCGGAGCCCCATAATCAGAATCAATGCTCCGCCCAAGGCAGTGATAATTCCTTGCCAACGAAGCAGAAAATCCGAAATAAGAGTGAACCCAAAGGCTCCAACACAGGCATAGAAGCAATCTGCCACGGAAGAGCCAAGCCCCGTCAGCAGACCGGATTTAATCCCCATGCCCCAAGTCCGCTGAACGGTTAAAGCTCCAATCGCTCCTACAGGTACGCCAAACAGTAAACCAATTATCATGCCTCGCAACAAATAGTCCATGTCACTCCTCCACTCCGCAGAGATGAGCCGTGAAATTTCCCTCTGCCTCCTTATGCACAAGCGAAGACGCTTTTTGCCTCTTGCTTCTGCACCTGCACGGTTCCCTTTGCTTCTTCAAGATCCCGGATGATTTCGCCTACAGCTGGAACAATGATGCATCCGGACAGCGGGTTTTTGATGCTGAGAACCGGCGTTGTGATCGTAGCTTCCACATCGCTGCGCTCAAAGGCCAGGTCACAGCTGGTCATTTCACAGTGAATAAGCTTCAATCCCTTGCAGTAGCACAGCGGCTGCGTACCGATGATTTTACAGTTTTCAAAGGTGACATTCTCGCAGTACCAGGCTAGATATTCGCCTTTTACGATGCTATTGCGGACGGTGACGTTTTTCGCGTGCCAGAAAGCGTCCTTGGTATCAAAGGTACAGTTTTCAAAGATGGAATCCTCAATATACTGGAAGGAGTATTTGCCCTTCATGCGTACATTCGTAAAGTGCAGGCCGGTAGAACGCATCATGAAGTATTCACTCTCGGCGTCGCAATCCTCCATTTCGATATTGTGGACGGACCAGCCAAACTCCGGGGAAACAACGTCGCAACCTGCTATCTTCACATCGGCACATTCCCGCAGAGCCTTGATGCCATGAAGCTTGGTATTCTCAATGGTGATATGGTCAGAATACCACAGCGCTGCCCGGCAAAGTTCGGTCATCTCCGAATCGCGAATCGCAAGGCCGTGGTCGTGCCAGAACGGATATCGCAGGTTAAAAAAGCTGTGTTCCACTTGTACGTCTTTGCATTCTTTGAAAGCGCTCTCTCCGTCGGCGGGGCCGTCAAAGGAGCAGTTTTTCACCAAAATATCGTTGCTGCCATAAAGAGCTCGCTCTTCATCAAAAGTCTGATTCTGAATTGTTCTCATAAAAAAACCTCCATTTTATAAAAAATCCATTAGACTGCTGGTTTCTTTTTCTGTATTTGATAAACTAAATAATCTAGGCAATCGATCCGCTTCTCTTCTTTATGCACCCGATCTAATAGCTGCCGTCTGTGGCTGGCAAGCAAATCCAGCTGCTCTCTGATCTTTCCCTCTTCTTCCAGTTCCATAAACCGTTCTACTGTTTTCGCATCGCAGCCGGCATCTTTCAAATTTTGGATCACTGCCTGAACAGATGCATTATTTTTCACACTTTTCGCCATCCTTTTCTCACTGATTTTGAACTGATAAATCATTATTCACCATTGCTGATAACAACAATCTGGTTGCCCCAGCCTTCCAGAACAGGATTATTTTCTACGGCCTCCACAAATTCTTCTGTGGCATCGAACCGGCCGATCAGTGTGTACTCCTCGTTGATCTCTGCATCGCGATAATACAGGACAATGCGGTTCGGATCGGAATAGTACACTTCGCCCGCATGAGCCTCGGTTACGGTTTCGCTGTTATCCGGGATCTCATACCGTCTGGGGATATCGTAATATTCCATGACCTCGGATTCGTCGTAGCTGTATACCGGTAACCGCCAATCCGTAGTGCCTACATATCCGGCAATGGCTGCGGCAGTACTGTTGTCCTCTAAGTGCATGACAAAGGAATCTCCGCTGTCTCCAAACTGGACTGTCAGCTCCGTGGCATTCGAACTTGGAATATTGTCCTCTTCTTCACTGGCCTGGCCGCCCGTTTGAGAGGAAAAAACACGATTGCTTTCGCCAGAAGAACTGGAATCGGGGGAACTGCTGCATCCGGCCATTGTAATACTGAACATCAAAAGTAAGCCCAATATGGTCATAAATTGTTTTTTCATGATATTTCAGCTCCTTCTTGCTTTTTGTCTCATCGCTTACAGGAAAGCTCCGTTGCACACCTGCAATACTTGCCCTTTCACGTGGCGTCCCATCTTGCTGGCTAGATATAGGCAGGCATACGCCTGATCCATGGGATCGCACTCCGGGCCGGGAAAGTAAACGAAATGGCCGCTGTATTTGAGCATTTCCGCCCCGCCGGGCTGCTCTCCCGCCTTATTGGCCAAGTGCGCCGGCGTAACTGTCGCTCCGGGCGCTACCGCATTGCAGCGGATATTGGTGTCAATGAGCCGCATGGCCACATTCTTGGTCAGTGTGTTCAGGGCGCCTTTGGTGGAAGTGTATGTTGCCCCGCAGAAAGGCCGGGTGCCGTTGACGGAAGAGACGTTAATGATAACCCCGTCGTTCTTGGGCAGGAAAATCCTCAGAGCCTCCCGAATATACCGCATGGGGCCACCCAGGTTGGTGTTCATCACATACATCATCCAGTCATCATCAGTTTCGTCGATCATTTTCTGTTCGCCGATACCGGCATTGTTGATGAGGATATCCACATCCCCGAATTCTTTCAGAGCAGTCTCAAATACTCTCTTGGTATCCTCGGTGGAGCAAACATCGGCTGTCACCCCGACAGCTTTTCCGCCTTTCTGACGGATGCCTTCCACAACGGCATCCAGCTTTTCGCGGTGCCGGGCGGTGATAACCACTGCCGCGCCTTCCTCCGCAAACAATTCTGCCATCGACCGTCCCATTCCATAGCTGGCTCCGGTGATGATAGCGACTTTATCCTTAAGCATTTGTTGTTCCATAGAAAAACCTCTTTTCGTTCCTATTTCTCTTTACGTCCATAGTGTACTGCCAGAAAATTTAAATATCAAATACTTATGTTTTATTGATTTCCATAAGAAAAACGAATGGAATTTTCTATTCTTCCGGCAATGAAGCAAGGGGCGTTTTCCGGATTTTTCCTGCCGCCAGATCAGCAAACAGGAGAAATAACACAATCACGACAATTCCCGGCAGTAGCACAGTGAAGATGCGCGGCTGGGAGGAAAAGTTGCTGATGCCTTCCATCCGCATGAGCACGGCCACCAATGGATCGGTGAGGAAAACGCTGAGAATTGTCCCCAAAATACTGCCCAACAGGGCGATCATCCCAAACCGTAAGGCAAAGGAGCGCCGCAGCCGGCCGGCAGAAAAGCCCAGGGTGCGATAAATGCTCAAATCCTTTTGTTCGGCCCGCAGGAGTTTTCCCGCTGTCAGCAGCGTGACAACCAACACAAAGAGGATCACCATAGCATATAGGAAAATCATCAAAAGCTGCATGGCGGAAAGAATGCCGTAGAGCCCCGGCCAGGAATTTTCATGCAGATACACATCTCCTCCATAAGTCTCCTGAAGCGCCTGCATAATCTCAGGCTGGAGGGATGGGTCGGCCAGGAAATAGTGGGTACACCACATAGTGGGAGACTCTTCGCCAATCAGAGCATAGCCTTCCCGGTTCATGCCGATATTCATTCCCATATCGTTGGCGCACTGATAAATGCCGCTGACCACATATTCTCTGCTCCCGAGCACACCCGCCACGGTAACGGGATCTCCCACCCGGACGCCTAAATCCGCTGCTACAAATTCTGTCAGTACCACTTCATTTGCCTCCCGGCAGGTTTGCCCGGAGAGCAGATGAAACCGTTCTGGCTCCGTAATCACGTTGGCAGTCATATCCACCCCATTTACGGACACATTTGGCATGCCCAGCAGGTACGAATCCGTAATCGCGGTATAGCGCTCGATCGTCTGCTCTACCTGCTCGATGGAGGTTTCCCCCATAGGCTGGGCGGCGATGTGCAGATCGGCTGGGTTAAAGGCATCCATTAAGCCCTCGCCGCCGGGCCCCAGCCAAGCATCTACACGACCGATGAGCGAGGCAAAGAAGACCAGCAATACTGCCACCAGACAGGCCCCGATGTATCTGCGCTTGCTGCCGAAAAGCCGCCGAAGGGCAAGCCAAAAAGAAAGCCCTTTTTTTTGAATACGGAAACCCGCCCTTTTGCTTTTGAAGGATTTTTTCCAGTTCCCCCGGATCGCGCTTACTGGAGAAATTCTGCTGATCTTCCCAGTACAGAGCCAAACGAATCCCATCAGCAGGGAAAAAATTACTGCCATGGCAGCTAGGCAAATCGAGGCGGGCAGCGCGGACGGGATCAACAACCCGGTGGTTGTCACTGTCATCTGGCAAATAAACCCAGCTGCCGGGATCGACAGAAGCATTCCTGCAGCCATACCACACAAAGTAGTAATCAGGTATTGCAAAAGCTGGATTCTTCTCAGCTTCCCACTGGTAAATCCCATGGTTTTAAGGATTCCCATATTTGTATAATCCTGTTCGATTGTGCTGCCAATGCTGTGAGAGAGTACTGCCATGGACGCCAGAATCAGGATCCCCACAAAGGCCAGCAGCAGGCTGGTGAACACATTCTGTAGAGTCAGCATAAAGCCGGAAATGGCTTCACGGCTGTGGGTAAACTCCACCCAGCTTGTCAGGCTGGTGCTTTGATTGAGAACTGCGTTAAACTGCGCTGCCGCCAAGCTGCCGTCCTCCGACTGAAAAACGTGCAGCATAAATCCTTCCCGGGCCAAGCCGTCAGCGCCTGCCGCTCGAATCATCTCAGAAATTTTCTCATGATCCTGCCCGCTGATGAGAAAGCTCTTCATTCCGATCATGGAGCTTCCCATAAAGGGATCTTCAAAAAAGCCTGCCACGGTAAAGACCATATCTCCTCCGCTGCGGGCAATGGGAAAGGTAATGGAGTCCCCGATCCGAACGCCAAACATGGAGACCATAGAAGCGGATGCATATATTTCTCCCGGCGTGATCTCCTTGGGGGCGTCGCCATAGCCGGTCAAATCATCAATGAAAAATTTGTAGGGATAGCGCTCTGGCTCATAAAGAATCAACTGGCCTTCGCTGTCTGATTCCTGATTCCCGATTTCATATTCGGAGAAAATAAGGGACTGCACCCCTACGGAATCTACCACGTCCAGGGCAGAAATTTCCTCTGCCAAAGGAGCTGCCTCCGATAGTCCGGATACCCAAGCAGTTAAATCCCCATAGCCCAGCCGGTCCATCTCGCTGTTCACATACCGGTCGGAATTATTCCATACTGTCAGCACGGTTCCTAAAGACAGGGAAACCAGAAGGATCAAAACAAACACGCCAAGCACAGTTCCACGATGAGATTTAAGATTGGATTTTAGTAACGTTCTGCGTTCCATACAATGCTCGCCCCTTACCAGGACATAGAAGTAAGCCATGCGCTTACTTTTTCTTCTCGTTCTTTCTCTGCTTGTGCGTCAAAGGACGGCAGGGAAATTTCATCCAGAATTTTCCCGTCTTCCAGATAAAGAATGCGGGTGCCCCGGATGGCTGCCTTCACATCATGGGTTACCATGAGGATGCTTTGTCCCTCCTGATTTAAAGCAGTGAGCAGATTCATGACTTCTTCGCTGTTTTTTCGGTTGAGCGCCCCGGTGGGTTCGTCGGCAAAAAGCAGTCCGGGCCGATTGATCATGGCCCTGGCAATGGCCGCTCGCTGCGCCTCGCCGCCGGAAGCCTGAGAAGGCAGACGGTCTTTGGCCTTTTCCACATGCATCTGAGCAAGCAGGGATTCAGCCCGCTCATTGACTGCTTTTTCGGATCGCCCTTTCTCCAGATATCCGGCTACCGCAACATTCTCGAACAAGGTCAGGTTGCTTACCAGATGAGTCTGCTGGAAAACAAAGCCGAATTCCTTGCTCCGTAATTCTGCCAGCTTCTTTTCCGACAGGGTGCCCAGCTCCTGATCCCGGTACAGCACTTTTCCGCTGCTGAGAGCGTCCAGGCCGCTGAGGGCGTAGAGCAGGGTGGATTTCCCGGCGCCGGAGGGCCCCATGATAATAGTAAAATCCCCCAGATAGATTTCGGCGCTGATCCGGTTCAGCACCGGCTCCTGCGCGCCGGGATAGGTTTTTACGATTTCCTTTGCTGTTAGCAGCGCTTCGCTCATACCGCTTCCTCCATTTCCGTTTTTTCAGATGGGACAATCAGCGGCTTTTTTCCTGTGGCCGGATTAGGAAGAATCTCATCCACAAAACGCACATAAAACTGTACGTAGCTCAAATTTTTCTCCCGCAGGATTTCTTTCATCTGTCGGAGCATCTCTTTTTCAATATAGGGCTTCTGCTCTTCGCTTACAGCTTCCGCCAACATTTCAAACGCATCAGAAGCCACCTGCTGAAACTGGTAATCCCGCAGTCCGTCCAGGCAAAAGCCTTCCACAGCCAGCGGATGCAGAAAATCCCGATGCCCATTTTCATCTTCAAACCATAGCAGATCCTCATTCCGCCCTAACACGATTTCTGCGCGGGTAAAGGGACTTCCTGCCATTGATTCTTTCATAACTAAACGGTCGGAAATGCGGTAGCGGATCAGCGGCTGGGCAAAGTTATACAGACACGTCAGGTACATGACGTCGTCTTCCACTTCAATGACGTTTAGGTCGTCGAACAGCAGCATGCCGTCCTCTTTCCCGGTTTCTACGCCCAGAGCAAGAGACTCGCTGGCTCCATAAATATTGATGACCGTGCACCGGAGGGTTTCTTCCAGAAAGCTGCGAAGCCCGGCGCTCAAAGGCTCGCCGCAGGAAATCACACGGGCAATCCTCACGGATATCTCGCCTTTTTCCACCAATTCAGCAAGGATTTTAATGGCGGAAGGATAACCGATGATGAGATTCGGGCTGAATTTCCGGACGTTTTCAATCCATTCCGAAAGCGGGGTTTTAATGTCCAGATACATCTGTCTGGCACCCACACCGTCAATGCCATCTCCTACAGCCTTGGCTCCGCCGTAACGTCCATCCGTGGCGGCTATGTAAATAATGCGGGGACGCCCGGCCAGCAATTTCAGGATCTGCGGCATGCTCATGTTCCATAAAGCACCTCGGATAATTCCCAGCAGCATGGTCTGCCAAGCCGCTTTATCATAGATGAAGTATCCGGGCTTCCCCGTACTGCCGGAAGAATGCACCACATGATATTTTCCAAGATAAGGCTTGCGGTCCGCTTGCGTTTCCGCATCAAATTTCCGCAGTTCCTCCTGGCACAGGTCCGGCACTGTGACAAGCTCGTCAAAGTGTTCTATCAAACCGGTTTTGTCAATGGCGGGAAAGGCGGAAAGGGGAAGCACATCCAATTGTTCTTCCGTAATACCGGCCGTTTCAAAGGTGCGCCGGTAAAAAGCGGAGCGCTCCCAAGCGAAATGAAGCAATGTCCGGAGCTTTTGATTTTGCAGCTTCTTCATTTCCTCTTCCGACAAACGGGTGTTTTTCATAAATGCAAACAAATCTTTCAGTGTTTTCAGATAGTTCATTTCGGTCGCTCCTTCCTATCGAGATTCCAATCGAAAAGTGTAATTCTGGTTATAATTTTCCCGGTGATAATACCTGGCTTCACCGGCGGACAGGTTCATGACAATGCTCCACTCTGTGGATTCAAACTCTCCGAAATTGTCTTTACTTACGCTGTCCAAAGCATCTCGAACATCTTCCATTCCCATTTCCGGAGTTTCCTCTAGTTGTTTTATCAGAATGTCATACCGTTCATGGGATTGCTGGGTTCCAATGCCCTGCTTTTCGCCTTCCGCCAGATAGAAGTTCGTCAGCACCGGCGTTTCGATGACGATCCTTTCCCCCGCCACATACTCCACTGCCACACTGCGGCCTGTGGAATCTGCTATTGCGAAATGAATCATCATACCCATGGAACCGTGAAGGTCATATTGTCCCAGCAGCTCCAGCGCCTCATTCACACTCCCTGCTTTATCCAGCAGCAAGCGGATTGCTGTTGTCGTGGTGATGTCCGGCTTGTCCGTATCCTGCTCGATGGCTGCGCTGTCTTGAATCATATTCACTGATACCGCCAAGCCGGCGGCATTCATCCCGTCCAGCGGAGCATACAGGGCGGCAAGTGTTTTGACCTCGTCCGGATTCAGCGTCATCCCCACCATGCCGCCGCTTATATTTTGGGCGATAAAATCCATATTGACAGTGGAAAGGGAAGCATATCCATTTTCGGGATGTGCTTCCACAACCATAGCCTCGCAGTTCTCCCAATCGAAATTGCGGCCAAATAAGGCATCTCCCTCCGGACTGGACACCGCAATGGTACTGCATCCGAAAATACCTCCCGGCAAATCCTTCAGATTCAGCCCGGAAAGCAGATTGTTTGCCAGATATTCGATAACCTCTTCATCGGAGGATGCACCGCCACCGGCAAGGAAATCGTCAAACCCATAATCGCCGTCATAGCGCACGGCGGAAAAATCGTCTTCCAGCTCTACGATCTCAGATGTGAGTGTGATACTGTTTTTCTGTTCTTCCTGCGCTTCACTGCCGCTTTGCATATGTTGCATTTCTTCCGTCGTCCCTTCGCATCCGCTTATTGTTAAGGCAAAAACAAGCAGGAGGGAAAACCGGATCAGCCGTCTTCTGTTCAGGAACCTGTGATTCATTTGAAAAGCCTCCTTGCAGTTTGTTCGCTATCATCTTTTGCATTTTTAGTATAGTGCGCTGTTAATAATATAACAAATACTTATTATTGATAAATATGCATAGTTGAATTCAATAGAATATTGTGCTATACTGGCGTTAGGGAGGCGATACAAATGGAATTACGAGTCTTGCAGTATTTTTTGGCGGTGGCAAGGGAACAAAGCATTTCAGCTGCAGCAGAATCCCTGCATCTTTCTCAGCCCACACTGTCCACGCAATTGAAAGCAATGGAAGAAGAACTCGGCAAACAGCTATTGATTCGAGGTACAAAAGGCTCCCGGAAGGTGGTTTTGACAGACGAAGGAGTAATCCTTCGCAAACGGGCGGAGGAAATCCTGGACTTGGTAAAAAAGACCGAAAGCGAAATCCAGTTCTCGAATGAGTCTATCGCAGGAGATGTATATATTGGAGCAGGAGAAACCGACGTCATCCGTTTCTTTGCTCAGGCCGCCTGTGAGTTAAAGAAAACCTACCCTGACATTCACTATCACA
The DNA here is from genome assembly GCA_904420095.1 of uncultured Clostridia bacterium. Classification (GTDB taxonomy): domain Bacteria; phylum Bacillota; class Clostridia; order UBA1212; family UBA1255; genus Egerieisoma; species Egerieisoma faecipullorum. The sequence continues at coordinate 5,110 of CAJFUB010000015.1, read as the reverse complement.
TATCCAGCGGGAATTCCGCTTATGTCATAGAGCGGCTGGATAAAGGGCTCATTGATTTTGGGCTTTTATATGGCACGATTGACCGCTCAAAATATGAATCCATTGAAATTCCTATCAAAGACACCTTCGGCGTATTGATGCAAAAAGACGCTCCTCTTTCTGAAAAGGAATTCATTGCTCCCGAGGATCTGTGGGACAAGCCGCTGATTATGTCCCACCAGGAGGAGCGAGACGGATGGCCTGTCGCCTCGCAGATCCGAAGGGACGTATCCAAATTAAATATTGTTGCCACCTACAATCTCCTTTTCAATGGATCTCTTCTGGTGGAAGAAGGACTGGGCTATGCCGTCTGTTTTGATAAACTGATTAACACGACCGGAGACAGCAATTTATGTTTTCGGCCAATAAAACCGGAGATAGAGACCGCTCCGTCTATCGTCTGGAAAAAGTATCAGGTGTTTTCAAAGGCGGCTGAGAAGTATTTGCAACAGCTGCAAAAATTGTTTGAATCGATCGAATAATCTTTGAAAAGTTTGGACGGTATCTTATCTGTAAGAGCAGAGAAAACAGGGGACGGTAAAAACATTGCTTTTTTGCGGACAATGAAAATATCCTGCATAGATAGAATCAAACAGCCATCGTTCGACACCGGCCTGTTTATGAAAACGGTTTCGTTCCGGCATCTGAATATTGAATGTTTTGCTCAAAATTGATAAATAAGACAGTCGTTTTACGAAGGAGGCGAGAGGATGAAGGCCTTGCCCCTCGGCACGCGGTTTTGGAGGGAGGCCCTTTGCACCGGCTTATTTACGAAATGAAATCAAGAAAATCCTGATTTCATGCGGTTTCCCTTGTATGTTCTGCCGTATTCCTTGTCCATCCATTCGCGCAGCGTGCGCTGTACATTATCAGCCGTCATTTTTCCGCTACCGTCTTTGGCGGCAACATATTCATCCGGCTTTTTCCTGGCTACCGCTGCTTTCAATGCCCGCTGCGCTTCCTGACTGATGATCGGAATGATTCGTGGCCGATCTCCTTTCGCTCCGCCGCCCTTGACGATCTCCACCCACCCATAGCCGAACTCGCCGCCTGTAAAATGGACGTTTCCGGCTTTCAGACCGGTGGTTTCCTCGGCGCGCATATCGCAGTAGGTGGATAAAATAACAGCCCGATAGACCTCGGTTTTTCTCTGGGATAACGCTTCTATAACTTTCTTGGATACCTCCAGCGGCACCGGCGTATCCTTGACAAAATCGGCGTTTTTCATGGACACCGGCTTTTGTACGTCGGCAACTTCCCAGGTAAAAACGGAGTTTTCGTAGGCATGCTCACAGTACCTTTCCGGCTTTCCCAATCGGCTGATGATTTTATCCAGCGTGGCGTCCACACAGGTGGCCGCCTTTTTATCCACATAGGCTTGCAGAACGTCGCTGGTAATTAGATAGGCGCGATTCACTTCTGGGTATTCCTCTTTGACGAATCTCCCGAAATCCTTTGCCAAATCCAGCATATCCCGCCGGGACGATATGGAGTAAATCTTCCAGCTTGTGTCTATGGCGGCGTTAAATTTGTCTGCCCGTTTGGAATCTCCGGGAGTATAGCAGGCATGGACGGCGTGTTCCAGTTGCTTGCCAATCGCTCTTGACAGATTTCTCACCTCTTTTCTCCGTCAGTATGGTTCCGGTAATTTTTGAAAACAATAGGATAGTTTTCAAAAATTACCGGAACTCGCCTTACGGCTCGATTTCTTGCCTGTCCTCTCTTGTTTCTCTTCCATTGCAGTAACTCCGCTCGGCGTTGCCTCGCTCCGTTACTGCAATGGAAGGAGGAAGGCTTTTTTCTTGGATGTGTTCATTTTCGGTTCTCCGCCGAACCTCTATCGGCGGCAAAGGGGCCTAACGGCAAGGGACACATCCGATCCAAAGCAATACCGTTATGCGCTTCCGTTTTGTTGCAGACACAATATCGTTCTGCGGATGTCGGAAGAAACCATCCCGCTGGCTGGTTGCAGCCTTCACTCCTTTCATCTTTTCATTTTTGCCAACCTACTTTAATGGGGTACACTCATAGTATGACGGATATGGACACACAACAAAAAACGCGCCTGCGGCTCTCTTGGCCGCAGGCGCGTTTTCCCGCAAGTTGCGGGGAACGGTTTGCTAAATTTACCGAATAGTATTTACTTTCTATATGTAAAATGGTATTCTTATAAAAAGGAGAGTGATAGGATGCATTATGTATCTGGTATCATGAGATTAAATCGACTGATTTGCTCCACTCAAAAAGGAAACGACGAGACGTTGTGTGGAGCTTAATCGGAAAAGATTTTCTTTTCTGTATTCGTCGGTAATATGGCAAAAAGCATAGTGGTTGTAAGCTATGCTTTATTAGGTGTTACCATTCACCGAGAAATAGAAATGAATTTCATCCTTAATGAATTAAGTATCCGGTCACTGACATCTCGTCCGTGACCTTTTTGTTTTGTACAAAAAAGGTAATTGCTTTTATTAGAAATATTCGGAGGGATCATTACGATTTATGAAATGAATATGTTATGGATAATAGCACACTTGACCGTGTTCTGCACTTTTCCGATAGACTGCTCAAAACGCATGATTTTATAAAATGCCGATCACAATGGCAGGCAAGAATAACCGCACAACCCGAATTACTTGTATATGCGCAGGCCTCTGATGAAGTGGTAGCGGTCGCGCTAGCTTATCTTGAGGATAATGGAAATATCACCGTCGGTGTTGTTGCAACGGAACAACAATACAGAAAGCAAGGCCTTGCGAGAAAATGTCTGTCTTTGATAGAAAATCGTGCGAAAGATCTGGGTGTCCATCTGATTGCTTTGGGTTCTGTCGATTCCGCCGTGGAATTTTATGAAAAACTTAGATACACTTCCCAACTGTTAATTCAATCCCCAAAACATACGGTTGATGAACTATTATCCTTAAACCCGGGTTTTCCTATTTTATTTACAAATATCTATGACGGCACTATCCACCAACTTTGTCTGAAGTTAACCAAAGCGGATAGCGGCTTGCGACAAATCTATGAAAACACTTTTGATGACTGTGATACACAGATTATGTGCTGGAAAGCTATTTGAGGGGGAGAAAAATGAATAATTTTACTATGTCTCATCTCGGCGTCATGGTTGATATGGCTGGTTGTCCCAATCGCTGCCGGCATTGTTGGCTGGGTGCGCATAAAAACGGACATATGAACATAAAGGAGTTTCAAGAGATCGCCAGCCAATTTAAAAGCTGGAGAGATGAAAACGGAAAAGGCATTTCGGAATGGAGTTTTTTCTCATGGTGGCGGGAACCGGACTATCACAAGGATTACCGGCACCTATGGGAACTGGAAAAGGCCTTGTCCTCGCCGGGATGCGCCGAACGTTTTGAGCTTTTATCCACCTGGAGGCTGGCCCGTGACGATTCCTACGCCGCATGGGCGGCAACGCTTGGGCCCAAGGTTTGTCAGATCACTTTCTTTGGCATGGAGGATACCACCGACTGGGGAATGCGGAGAAAAGGCGCTTTCAAGGATCAAATCACTGCTACCGAACGTTGTATAGAAGTGGGAATTGCTCCACGTTGGCAGCTTTTCCTGACGAAACGTTGCCTACCAGAGTTGGAAGATTTCCTGCGTCTAATGCATGAACTCGATTTATGGCATCGCTGTGAAAAAATAGGAAGAAAGTTTGAATTCTTCATCGGAGGCATGACGCCCGAGGGCTGTGGCTATGAACTCGAGGCGGAACGCCTCGAACAGCCTGACCTTGAAAGGATTCCGCGGGAACTTGTAACGCTCAGCCGTGACGGCCTGTGTATGCTTGGACGTCCTGAGAGTGAACTGGTACAAGAACTCCTCCAAGAGAGCAAGCCCCCAAGAATGGGCGCAAGTTTCCCCTCTGTCGCTATTGATGCGGATTATGACGTGTATCCCAATATTGCCGAACCAGCCAGTTGGTGGCGGCTAGGAAATCTCGAAACAGATGGGGTGGACCAGATAATGGACACCTTATTCTGTGGAGCAACACCAGGTATGATCGCCAATCAAACGATTGCTGTGTCGGCATTAGCCGGACAGTATGGCGTTGCTGACAGTCAAAAGCTGTATAATAAAGGCGATCTTATCTGCCGATTTATGCATCAATGGGGTATAGATTCGCTCAAATGACGGGCTGACACTCAGCAAAAAAACGCGTCTGCGGCTCTCTTGTCCGCAGGCGCGTTTTCTCGCAAGTTGCGGGGAATACAAAAGGAATAGTAGGTTAACGATCCCTTCTGTGTTTATACTCCCTTCGTCTTTACCATAAATAGTATGACAGATGTTGAGTTCATCTAAATTCTATCATACTATCCTAAGAAGCCAATATAGAATGGGGTGATAAAATGGATAAGCAACCACAAGGGCGTTTAATGCCGTTTGATTCAGCGGAATTGTCCGCTCGCTGGACTTGGATTTTGTCGTTCCTTCGACCAATCCATAATGATTACTGTTTTCTTCGCCGTCCCGGTTTTTGACATATTCCAGCGTCCGCTGCACTTTGAGCGTCCGTTTCTGAAAGTCGATATCGTCCCACATAAGCCCCGCCGCTTCTCCCAGACGCAAGCCGGTAAACAGGATCAGCACAAGGCCGTATCCCAGCCGGCAGACGCATTTCCCGTTTCCATAGCGTTCCGTGGCGTGTTCGCAATACAGCTTGATTTGCTCTTTTGACATTACTTGAAAGGATTTCACGTTCTTCTCGGCTTTCTTCGGCAGCTTGGCGCCAAAGCAGGGATTTTTCAAAAGCCGGTCTTTCATCATGGCGTATTTGTAAACACCGTTGAGAGCCAGATATGCTTTTCGGATAATGGAATAGGAACGTCTGTCATCATTGAGCTGATTGATGAATTTTTGAATATCCTCATGGGCGACGGAAAAGAACTGCATTCCCTTGAAATAGGGGATAATCTGATGATGAATGGTGCTTTCCAGCGTGTCATAGGACTTGGGTTTCAGTTCGATTCGCTTGTAGGTGGTCAGCCAGTTCAGCATATACTCCTCGACGGTCTGTTTTCGGATTTCCGTATAGGTGCCGCTGGCAATCTGT
>CAJFUB010000014.1 GCA_904420095.1 uncultured Clostridia bacterium | reverse complement strand
TGCGGCAACTGGGTTCCTTCTTTCATATTGCCATGAACGGCATGGCGGCCAGCGACAAGATTTTCCGCCTGCTGGATCTCCCGGAACACAAACAGGATGTTTCCGAGAGCTTTCCATTACAACATGATATCGTCTGCTCCGGCCTGCGGTTTTCCTATGAGCCGGACCGGGAGATTCTACACGGTGTAAATATGGACTTTCCCCAGGGCAGCTTTACCGCCCTGGTGGGGGAAAGCGGCTGCGGGAAATCCACCATTGCCGCCATCCTCATGGGGCGGAACAAGGGCTATACCGGCTCGGTCACCGTCGGCGGCGTGGAGCTGAAGAATGTCAATGAAAATTCCCTCCTGCGCAATATCACCTATGTCAGCCATCAAAGTTATCTGTTCAAGGGCACGGTGCGGGACAACCTGCGGATGGGCAGACCGGGTGCTTCGGACGAAGAACTGTGGGCGGTGCTGGAACGGGTCAATCTCGCCAGATTCCTGAAAGCGGAGCAGGGCCTGGACACGCCGCTGCTTGAAAAGGCGGGAAACCTCTCGGGAGGGCAAGCTCAACGCCTTGCCCTGGCCCGGGCGCTGCTCCATGACAGCCCGGTGTATATTTTCGACGAGGCCACCTCCAACATCGATGTGGAAAGCGAAAACGACATCATGGAAGAAATTCATCGGCTGGCGAAAACCAAGACAGTAATACTCATTTCCCACCGTCTGGCAAACGTGGTGCAGGCGGACAACATCTATGTGTTGGACCGGGGAAACGTCGCGGAGAATGGCAGCCATGAGGAATTGCTGCAAAATCGCGGACTTTATGAAAAACTGTGGACTGCCCAGCAGGTTTTGGAAAATTATGGTAAGGACGGTGGCGCAAAATGAATAAAAGAAGCGGATTCAAAGTCATGGCCCGGCTGATTGGACTGGTGAAGCCCCTGACCGGATATATGCTCCTCGCCATTTTCATGGGGCTTATCGGTCACCTGTGCGCCGCTTTTATCACCATCTTCGGCGGCTACGCGGTGCTGGAGGTCCTGCGGTTCGATACACCCTTTCCCCTCGCCGTTCTGTTTGTCTGCATGGTGGTCTTTGCGGTCCTCCGCGGGCTGCTCCGCTATGCGGAACAGGCCTGCAACCACTTCATTGCCTTCAAGCTGCTGGCACTGATCCGGGATAAGGTGTTTCGGGCGCTGCGGCGGCTCTGTCCTGCCAAGCTGGAGGGGAGGGATAAGGGCGACTTAATCTCGGTGATTACTTCTGACATCGAGCTTTTGGAGGTATTCTACGCCCACACCATCTCCCCGGCGGCGATTGCGTTTCTGTTTAGCATTGTGCTGTGCCTGTTCATTGCCTCCTATCACTGGCTGCTGGCATTGATTGCACTGGTGGCATACCTGGTGGTGGGGATCGTCATTCCTCTGGCGACGTCCAGGCTCAGCGGGGATGACGGCATTCGATTTCGCACCAAATCGGGGGAGCTTTCCGGATTTGTGCTGGACAGCCTGCGGGGCCTTCCTGAAATCCTGCAGTATGGCCAGGGCAAGAAGCGGCTCGAACGAATGAATGAGAAAACCGATGCAATGGCAAAAGACGAAGAGCGCATGAAGCGCACCTCCGGCCGGAATTCGGCGGGGACCAATACCGTGGTGCTGGCCTTTGACCTTATCATGCTGTTTGCAAGCGCGATTCTGTGTCGAAGCGGTGCTGTGGGATTTGACGGGGTGCTGATTCCCACCATCGCTCTCTTTTCTTCCTTCGGCCCGGTAATTGCGCTGGCGGCGCTGGGCAGCACTTTACAGAACACCTTTGCGGCGGGCAACCGGGTATTGGATATTCTGGACGAAACCCCTGCGGTGGAGGAACTCACCGGAAAACCGGAAATCACCTTTACGGGCGCCGCGGCGGAGAACGTCACCTTTTCCTACGGGAAGGAAACCATCCTTTCCGACGTATCGGTGGTGATACCGGAACACAGCGTGGTCGGCATCGTGGGGCGCAGCGGCAGCGGAAAATCCACATTGTTAAAGCTTTTCATGCGGTTCTGGGATGTACAGAAGGGCAATGTGAGGCTTTCCGGCATAAGGGTGGCGGATATCAACACCAAAAACCTGCGGGAGATGGAGAGCTTCGTTACTCAGGAAACCCACCTGTTCCACGACAGCATCAAAAACAATCTGCGGATTGCCAAACTGGACGCTGACGATGCGGAAATAGAGGCTGCCTGCAAAAAGGCGTCGGTGCATGATTTCATTATGACTCTCCCAAAAGGATATGACACTCCGGTGGGCGAGCTGGGGGACACCCTTTCCGGTGGGGAACGGCAGCGGCTGGGACTGGCAAGGGCTTTCCTGCACGGCGCTCCCTTTTTACTGCTGGACGAACCTACCAGCAACCTGGACAGCCTGAATGAAGCGGTGATCTTAAAATCTCTCCGCGAAGAACGGGAGGGCAAAACGGTGGTGCTGGTTTCCCACCGCCAGTCTACCATGCGCATTGCCGACACCGTCTATTCCGTAGAGCAGGGGAGAATGAGTTAAAGAAAGAGGTACATAGATGAAACTGAAACGATTGATATTTTTGATATTGGGCTTTATCAGCTTGGGGCTGGGCTGCGTAGGAGTGGTGCTTCCCATTCTGCCTACCGTTCCCTTTTTTCTTGTGACGGTGTTCTGCTTTGCAAATTCCTCTCAGAAGCTGCACGACTGGTTTGTGAGCACCAAGCTTTACAAAAAGCACCTGGAGTCCTTTGTAAAGAAAAAGGGAATGACGGTGCAGACCAAGCTGGGCATCATCATCCCGGTGACGCTGGTAATGGGGATCGGCTTTTTTATGATGATGCGGGCAAATGTGCTTGTGCCAAGCATCATTCTGGCCATCGTCTGGGTTTGCCATATTATCTATTTTGTATTCGGAGTCAAGACGATCCGAAATGGCAAGCGGAAAGAGGATCTTTCAATTTAACTTGTATCACGGGTGGAATTTAGGCACTGGCTTTTACACGGTCAGATAAGACGTTCCACAAAAGCAAGCTTTCCCATAGATGAAGCGGCGGCCTTTCCGTATAGGGATTGGTGCTGCAAATGCAAGGGGAAACGCGTCAGTTTCCGTCAAGGGGGATTGAACCATTTGCAGTTTACATGGAGTATTGCTTCGCATGAACCGGAGTATACAGGCAAGAGGAAAAATGGGTGATTTTTGAAATCAGACTGATATCGCGCGGCTTTAACCTGCACAAACACCATTTGAAAAAGCCTGCTGGACGAATTGCAGCTTAAATTGAGATATCAGAAAAACGCCGCGGTGCTGAAGCTACGGATATAACGACTGTAAATCCTCTGCCAGAATCCGACGAGGATCCTGCAGGCGTCATAGAGGAAGAGCATGCTGTTACCAAAGGGCGTGTGATGTGGAGCGCCAATACGCTTGACAAAAATTCGGGAATTTTGACGCCGCTTCCCGCAGGAAAGTATTTGATTGTCTTATATCAAGACGGCGGGTTCCTTCCTCTGGTGTAACACCAAATTACTATTACTTCAAATAACTGAGAATGAAAGAGACGGCAGTTTACGCAGTTTCTTTCATTGATTGTTTGTAAAATGGCAAAAAATAATGTATAATATCTGCAGCTTTTAAACAATCCATAAGGAGGCCGCAGATGATTATGAGAAAAACAGTTTTGTTGTCTTTGTGCGGTGCATTGCTGCTGGTTTTGCTCCGTCCATTCCACGCCAGCGCAGAAGAATATCCCATTACTTTAAGTGTCTCTGTCAAAAACGATGGTTCTGTTCAAATCAAGGCAGAGGGAGATAAAACTGTTACACATCGGGCTGTGATTAGTATTTACCGTGAAGGGGACATAATAGATTTATCGCTGCCAGAGAACGAACAAACTGCACCGATTACCGGGTATGACCTGCTGGGAATAATGCTGGATGATGAAGGTGCTTTTTATCCCAACTCAGGGGAGGCCTATACACGCAAATTTTATCAGGAAATGGAATCCTGGTGGAGATTTAGACTAGACGTTTTGACGGACGGCCCAAATTCGCCGTTAAAACCGGGAAAATACTTTGCCGTTGCAATTTATCATGGAGAAGTCGACCCGGATCGTTTTCTTTCAGAACCGGTTGCGTTTGAAATGGGCGATTGGGAACGAAGCCTGAAGGTGGAACAGGAAGAAAACGGCTCCTTCGCGTTTGAAACGAAGGGCTTCTTTGGCGGATGCTGTTCCGTAAGAGTCTACCTCCAGGGGAAGGAATGCGATCCGACAACGAATAAAGGATCTGTCCTTTCCTGGCCGATCGACTTCACGCTGGAATCCAGAAAAACCTATCCTGAAGGCTGCGGGAAAGACGTCGGCTATCATGATTTAAGTGCCTTAAAAGGGGGTATCCCGACACGGCCTCTGAAAAGCGGGAACTATTATGCGATTGTGGTAGACGAGGAAAAAGATCAGGTCCTGACTGATCCCGTAGCGTTTGAAGTCTCTGGCGAAGAGGAACCATCGCCTGCTCCCTCTTCAGCCGCGACTCCCACGAAGGCGCCGATAACGGAACCGTCTGCGGAACCGGCGGATCAAGAAAATAGCACGAACGGTAATCTCATCCTCTCTCTCTGCATCGGCGCAGCGGTGCTGGTTGTTGTGATTGTGGTCATTGTCTTTGCTGTAAAGCGGAAGAGAAAATAACGGCCGGATTGTTTCCCGAAATGTTCCCCCCCCCAAGGCAAAAAGCTTTGGGGGATTTTCATTGTCAAAAACGTGAGGATCGGCAGAATACATACTATTTTTCGAAACATTTCCAAAACATATTGAAAAACCTCATAACGTTTGTTCAGAGCAATGCTCGTCATACGGAAGGTCTCAAAGTGCGACACACCTATGCGGCGTTTCTTTGCGTAAGAGCATAGCTCGCAAGGTGCTATCCAACGCGCTTGGGGATGCGAAAAGCATCCTTTTCCGTTGACATTGAAGTGACGCCGGAAAAACCATATGCTGCCGCGAAGGATGTTCGCTTTCCTGAGAAGCCTGCAAGCAAGATCTGATGCTTTCATAAAAGTGGGCATGGAAAGGCAGAAAAACCTGACCTTAAAATATCATAAAGACGGATGTTCTACTGGGAGGGATCTTTTTATCGTCCCATTTTTATCTGCAATGGGGGCAGCCCGGCTCTTTACGGCATGTCCGGACCGCTATTTTACATATATATTCCTGATTGCAATTGCGATATATAAACCAAGCTCTCTTATGGGAGAGGGCGATATCGTGTCAGGTCTGAATGCGTTTTTGTGGGATGCTATTCAAGCGCGATATCCGGTCTTTTTCATCAGGAGAGATTTGCATGCCATGCAGCCCTTGTTTTTTCGCATACGCTCGGCTGGCATGGCTGTGAAACAATGTCATGTATGGCAAAATGAATAAATATACATAAAACAGAAGAATTATACAGAAAGAAACAGAGAGGATGGTTTCGGCTATTATGAAAAAGTCGGCCGTCCTCTTTGATTTTTAGAAAAAACGTGCTATACTACTATGTTGAAATTCTATATCATTCCCACAGTTCGCGCAGCTTGCGAGGAGGGGAAAAGTGACCTGATTCGTCAACGGACATTTTTAGCGATTTTTGCATTGAAACGGAATATGCGTGTTGACGAATTTTTGTCCTATAAGAACTGTATCAAATTCGCAGAAAGGGAGGGTTTTGCTATGGATCATTTCGAATTGGTTGCCCCTTATACGCCGACCGGAGACCAGCCGGAAGCGATCGCAAAACTTACGGAGGGCGTCGAAAGTGGTTTGAAAGAGCAGGTCTTATTGGGCGTTACGGGTTCAGGTAAAACCTTCACGATGGCGAACGTCATCGCCAATGTCAACCGGCCGACACTGGTGCTGGCGCATAATAAAACGCTCGCCGCGCAGCTCTGCTCGGAATTTCGGGAATTCTTCCCTAATAATGCAGTAGAATTTTTTATCTCCTATTATGATTACTATCAGCCGGAAGCGTATATCGCCGCATCTGATACGTATATCGAAAAGGATTCCAGCATCAACGATGAAATCGACCGGCTGCGCCACTCCGCGACGGCAGCGCTTTTTGAACGGCGCGACGTCATCATTGTTTCAAGCGTCTCCTGTATTTATGGATTAGGCGATCCGGAGGATTATACAAATCTAATGCTTTCACTGCGTCCGGGAATGCATATGGAAATCCGTCAGGCGGCGGCAAAGCTTGTTTCCATGAATTATACCAGCGACAACAGCGATTTTTCCTCCAGAGGCGTTTTCCGGATCAACGGGGACACGCTGAGCATCCGCCCGGCCGATCGGAACGATACGATTATCAGAGTCGAATTTTTTGGAGATGAAATCGACCGGATCACGGAATGTGACGCCGTTAATTACAAGGCGCGAGCCACTCTGTCTCATGCGGCAATCTTCCCGGCCTCTCACTATGCGACGACGGACGCGAAAATGGAACGCGCTGTCGACAGCATTTTGGCTGAGATGGAAGAACGCGTGCAGTATTTTAAGGATCAGGGGAAGCTTTTGGAAGCGTACCGCCTGGAGCAGCGCACGCGGTACGACATGGAGCTTTTACGGGAAACGAAGTCCTGCAGCGGCATAGAAAATTATTCCAGGCATATCAGCGGACGGGCGCCGGGAAGCGCGCCATATACGCTGATGGATTATTTTCCGAAAGACTTTCTGATGTTTATCGATGAATCCCACGCGACGATTCCTCAGGTACGCGCAATGTACAACGGAGACAGAGCGCGCAAGGAATCTCTTGTGGAGTACGGCTTCCGGCTTCCTTCCGCGCTGGACAACCGTCCATTGAAATTCGACGAGTTTGAGGAACGGATCCATCAGGTCATTTATGTCAGCGCCACGCCCGCAAAATACGAACGCGAAAGAGCCTCGGAAATTGTGGAACAGGTCATCCGTCCCACTGGCCTGATCGATCCGGAAATTATTGTGCGTCCGGTAGAGGGGCAGATTGACGATCTGATCGGAGAAATCCGACAGATCACCGCCAAGGGGCAGCGCGTCCTGGTTACGACGCTTACTAAGAAAATGGCGGAAAGTCTTACTGAGTATCTCGGAAACGTGGGAATTCGCGTCAGATACTTGCATTCCGACATTAAATCTATTGAAAGAATGGAAATTATAAAGGATTTGCGGACCGGTGTGTTCGATGTTCTGGTGGGCATCAATCTGCTCCGCGAAGGACTGGATCTTCCCGAGGTTTCTCTCGTGGCGATCCTGGATGCGGATAAGGCGGGCTTCCTCCGCAGTGAAACCTCTCTGATCCAGACGATCGGAAGGGCTGCAAGAAACGTGGAGGGCCGCGTCATTATGTATGCCGACGAGATAACGGAATCCATGCAGTATGCCATCGAGGAAACGAACAGAAGGCGCAGACTGCAGAGTGAATACAACAGGCAGCATCATATTACGCCCAAAACAATCGTGAAGAGCGTACGGGAAGTGATCGACTCGACACGGCTTCGGGAGAATACAAATTCGGATGTGGTAGGGGAAATTGCAAGCGGCGGCATTACAAAGAACGGCGGCAGACTTTCATCGAAAGCGCCGAAAACGAAGCTTGATATGGTAATGGAGCTTACGGAAGAGGAACAGAATATGCCGATCGACACGCTGATCGAGACGCTGACGCTTCGCATGGCGGAAGCGGCCGGAGAGCTCCGATATGAGGACGCCGCAAAAATACGCGACACAATCAAAAAACTAAAATTGATACAATAGAAGAAGTGAGAGCAATGAAACAAGAGTATATTACGGTACATGGCGCGAGAGAAAACAATTTAAAGAACATCGACGTAAAAATTCCGAGGGACAAGCTGGTGGTGCTGACCGGCCTCAGCGGCTCCGGCAAATCCTCCCTGGCCTTTGAAACGATTTATGCCGAGGGACAGCGGCGCTATATGGAATCGCTTTCCTCCTATGCCAGAATGTTTATCGGTCAGATGGAAAAGCCGGATGTAGACAGGATTGACGGCCTGTCTCCCGCCATATCGATCGATCAGAAAACGACCTCCAAGAATCCGCGTTCCACGGTCGGTACGGTTACGGAAATCTACGACTATCTCAGGCTTCTGTACGCGAGAACGGGAGAGCCGCACTGCCCGAAGTGCGGAAAGAAAATCTATACGCAGACGATCGATCAGATGACGGATCACATTTTACACCTGCCGGAAGGCAGCAGAATCCAGCTGATGGCTCCGGTCGTAAGGGGGCGTAAGGGCGAATATACGCGCCTGATTGAGACGCTTCGCAAGAAAGGGTATTCCAGGGTACGGATCGACGGCGAGCTTTACGGACTGGACGAAGAAATTACGCTTGACCGCTATAAAATCCACCATATCGACGTTGTTGTAGACCGGCTTGTGATGCGGGACGGACTGCAGGGACGGATCAGCGATTCCCTGGAGATCGTGCTGACGCTTGCTTCCGGACTTGCCCTTGTCAACGTGGCGGAGCCGGACGGGAAAGACGCGTACGATCTGATGTTCAGCAGCAATTACGCCTGTCCGGAATGCGGGATCAGCCTGCCGGAGGTCAGCCCGAAGCTGTTTTCCTTCAACAGCCCGATGGGAGCCTGCCCGAAATGCGCGGGACTCGGAAAAATCCAGCAGTTTGATAAAGCGTATTTTGCAGGGCGGATCGGACACAGGACATTCTACGATCTCGGCATGGCGATGCTTTTGGATTATACGATCGCGCAGCGCCTGGCACTGATCGAAAAGATCAGCAAACGGTACGGATTCGATATGAATCAGGAATTTGCAGAATACCCCGATTCTGTAAAAGAGCTCATTATCTCTGGCGACGGAGGGGAGTACCGCGGCCTGATCGCATCGCTGGAAGACCGGTATGAGCGCAAAATGCAGGGGAGCTTTGAAACGTATCCGCTGGAATATTATATGACGGAGTGCGTCTGCCCGCAGTGCGGCGGAAAACGTCTCAATGATAACGCGCTTTCCTTTACGGTGGGAGATCTGAGCATTTCCGATTTTACGCAGATGTCTGTGGAAAATGCGCTCAAGTTTATAAGCGGCCTGCAGCTTTCGGAAGAAAAAACGATGATTGCGGAATCGATTCTGAAAGAGCTGAAGGGACGGCTCGGCTTTCTGGAAAATGTCGGCCTCGGCTATCTGACGCTGGCGCGTTCCTCCGGCACGCTTTCCGGCGGCGAATCCCAGCGGATCCGGCTTGCCACGCAGATCGGTGCAGGTCTGATGGGTGTCCTTTATATTCTGGATGAACCGAGCATCGGCCTGCATCAAAGGGACAACGACAAGCTTCTGGCTGCGCTCAAGGGCCTGCGGGATCTTGGAAACACCCTGATCGTCGTTGAACACGACGAAGATACGATGCGCCAGGCGGACTATATCGTTGATATCGGCCCGGCCGCCGGCGTACACGGAGGGGAACTTATTGCGGCCGGGACACCGGAGGAGATCATGCGCTGCGAGGCGTCCATTACAGGCCGTTATCTATCCGGGAAAATGAAGATCGACGTACCGGAAAAGCGGCGGGAGGGAAACGGCCATAAGCTGTCGCTCAAAGGCGCCAGCATTAACAATTTGAAAAACATCGACGTAGATTTCCCGCTCGGAACGTTCATCTGTGTGACAGGCGTTTCCGGCTCGGGAAAGAGCTCTCTTGTCAATCAGGTGCTCTGCAAGGCAATGACGGAAGATTATAATTTGGATGGAACGTATCGGGAGCTCATCGGAAAGGAAAACGTCGATAAGCTGATTTGCATCGACCAGTCGCCGATCGGCAGGACGCCGCGCTCAAATCCGGCGACCTATGTAGGCGTTTTCACGGCGATCCGGGAATTGTTCGCGCTTGTTCCGGAAAGCAGAGCCAGAGGCTATAAGAGCGGCAGATTCAGCTTCAATACAAAAGGCGGCAGATGCGAAGCCTGCGACGGCGACGGAATCAAAAAAATCGAAATGCATTTTCTGCCTGACGTTTACGTTCCCTGCGAGGTCTGCAAAGGAAAGCGGTATAACAGAGAGACTTTGGAAATAAGATATAAGGGAAAAAACATCGCCGACGTCCTCGACATGACGGTGGACGACGCGGTGGAGTTCTTTCGGGATCTTCCTGCGGTGCGCAGGAAAATCGACACGCTGCAGGAGGTCGGACTGGGATATATTAAACTCGGGCAGCCGTCTACGACGCTTTCCGGCGGAGAGGCGCAGCGCGTCAAACTGGCGACCGAGCTTTCCAAGGTCAGTACAGGGAAAACGTTTTATGTGCTCGATGAGCCTACGACGGGACTGCATACGCATGACGTCAAGAAGCTGATTGAAATTCTGCAGAAGCTGACTGATGCCGGAAATACGGTAGTCGTAATAGAACATAATCTTGAATTGATTAAATGTGCAGATTATATTATAGATATGGGCCCGGAAGGCGGCAGCGGAGGCGGGAGCGTCGTCTGCGCCGGAAAACCGGAGGAAATCGCCGCGTGCGGCGCATCTTATACGGGAAGATATTTGAAAGGACTGATAAAATGAACGGAGAATTATGCAGCGTATGTCACAAGCGGATTGCAACCGTGTTTATAACGCAGATCGATAATACGGGGAAGCAGGTCAACCGCGGCCTGTGCCTTGTCTGCGCGAAAAAAATGAAGCTTCCGCAGGTAACGCAGTTTTTGGATAAAATGGGAATTTCGGATGAAGATCTGGAAACCATGACGGACGGGATGGAAGCGCTGATCGACAATATGAACCAGGACGGCAGCGGCGACGAGCCGGAGGGCTCCGGAGAAGACGGCGCTCTGATCGGGAATGCCGAGGAGAAACCGTCCGGAACGAACACCCCGAATCTTTTCAAGCTCTTTGGCAGCATGGGAGGCTCTCTGCAGCCGCCGGACGAATTTTTCGGCGGACGCCAGAATCCTCCGGAGGAGCAGCTCCGGAACAACGGAAAATCCGGGCAGCAAAAAAAAGAAAAGCCGCAATATAAATTTTTGTCTCTGTACAGCGTAGATCTGACGGAGCGTGCGGCGCTGGGCGGCATCGACAACATTGTGGGAAGAGAACGTGAAATTGAGCGAATCATACAGATCCTGAACAGACGAACGAAAAACAATCCGGTTCTGATCGGAGAAGCAGGCGTCGGAAAAACCGCGATCGCAGAAGGACTTGCGCTCCGCATCAGCCGCGGAGAAGCGCCCGAGAAGCTGCTGGACAAAAGAATTCATCTTCTGGATCTTACTGCAATGGTGGCGGGAACGCAGTTCCGCGGACAATTTGAGGGCCGGATGAAAGGGCTGATCGACGAGGTCAAAAAAGCAGGGAACATCATCCTTGTGATCGATGAGGTCCATAACATTATGGGCGCCGGAGAGGCCGAGGGCTCCATGAATGCCGCGAACATCCTGAAGCCTGCGCTTTCCAGAGGCGAAATCCAGGTGATCGGCGCTACGACGCTGAAGGAATACCGGAAGTTTATCGAAAAAGACAGCGCCCTGGAGCGGCGCTTCCAGCCGGTGTTTGTCAACGAACCGTCCGTGCAGGAAACGATCGACATTTTAAAAGGCATTAAAGTGCATTATGAGGTATATCATAAAGTCCGCATGAGCGACGCTGTGATCGAGGATGCCGTAAAAATGTCGGAACGGTATATTACGGACCGATTTTTGCCCGATAAAGCGATCGACGTGATCGACGAGGCCGCGTCGCGCGCAAATCTGCGCAACAAGACGCTTCCGCTTATCGCGGCGAAGAAGAAGGAGGTAGCGGCACAGAACGAGAAAATTAATGAATTAGAAGCCAGGGAATATAAAACGGATGAGGAGCGGATGGAAGCGTTTAAAGAGATTGCGGAAGCCAAAAGCGCTCTGGCGCTGCAGCAGTCCCAGCTTGCGGAGCTCGAACAGAAGCAATATATCGACCTGACGTACGAGGATGTCGCTAAGGTGATCGAAACCTGGACTGGAATCCCGCTGCAGCGCGTAAGCGAGGATGAGGCGCGGAAGCTGCTGCTGCTGGAGGACCGCCTGAAGGAACACGTAATTGGGCAGGACGAGGCGATTTCCACGCTTTCTAAGGCAATTCGGAGAAACCGCTCCGGTTTCCGCAATCATTTCAAGCCGGCTTCTTTTATTTTCGTAGGACCGACAGGCGTCGGAAAGACGGAGCTCGTAAAGCAGCTGACGATCGAGCTGTTCGGAACAGAAGACGCGCTGATTCGGCTTGATATGTCGGAGTATATGGAAAAGCACACGGTATCGAAGATGATCGGTTCCCCTCCGGGATACATCGGGTACGACGAGGCGGGGCAGCTTACAGAGCGCGTCAGAAGACGTCCTTATTCTGTCATTCTGTTTGATGAAATAGAAAAAGCGCATCCCGACGTGTTCAATATGCTTCTGCAGATCCTGGACGACGGAAGGCTTACGGACAGCCAGGGACGTACGGTGAATTTTGAAAATACCGTTATCATCATGACGTCCAATGCCGGAAACTCCATCCGGGCAAACAGGATCGGATTCAGCGCCGACGGAAGAGAGGATGCCGAGGAACATGCGAAAGACGCGCTGAAGGCGATCTTCCGCCCGGAATTTCTTAATAGGGTTGACGAAATTATCGTATTTAACAGTCTCTCAGGCGAAGACCTCCAGAAGATTGCAAAAATCATGATGCAGGAGATCTTTTCCGAATGCCGCGACAAAGGAATCACCCTGGAGGTTTCCGACGCCGTTTATCATTATCTTGCAGAAAACGGGTATAATGAGAAGTACGGCGCGCGGCCGCTTCGCCATCTCATTCAGAAAAAAATCGAGGATGAACTTTCCGAGCTGTTCTTAATGGGAAAATTCCGCGAGGGAAGCCGCGTGAAAGCTGAGATTGACGATAAGGGTGAGGTTGTACTGCAGTGATCCCTGTGAACGACATGAACGAAAGAAAGTATGCCGAAGAAACGCTGGCGGCCGTCAAACGGTGTATCGACAAGGAACTGGCGCATTTGAAGCTCCGCAGAGAGAATATCCTGGAGGAACGGAAATATTTCAGTGATTATTTTAACGAACTGAAGGAAGACGAGAAGAAGGACCTCCTGGATAACGAGCTGCTTGATACGAACGCGTACGTTTATTCGCTCCAGCTTCTTACCAGACTCGGAAAGCAGCTGAAGGAGCCGTATTTTGCCGGATTTGTCTTTGAGGAAGATGCGGAGGAGGCGGAAGCGGAGCGCTATTATCTAAGCATCCATACGCTGCGGGATCCCGAAACGGGCGCAATTCTTACGACCGATTGGCGCGCGCCGATCGCATCCCTTTATTATGAATCGGAACCGGGCGCGGCCTCCTTTACGGCGCCGGCCGGAAAAATAACGGGAACCTTGCGGAACAAAAGGCGGTATGTTTTTCAGGACGGCAGGCTTGTAAACTATTCCGATATCGGCATGCCGTCCGATGACGAAGTGCTGTGCGAGGCGCTGCGCCGCAATACCGATACTCATATGAAAACAATCCTGCAGACGCTCCAGAAAGAGCAGTATAAAATTGTGCGGGATTATATCGAGGGGGTATCCGTGATCCAGGGCTGCGCCGGCAGCGGAAAATCCTCCATCGCGCTGCACAAGGCGGCATATGTTCTGTATACCTTCCGAGACAGGCTGAAAGACAGCGCGATGACGATCCTGTCGCCAAACAGCATTTTCTCGGAATATATTTCTTCTGTTTTGCCGGATTTGGGAGAGGAAAATGTAGAACGGATTCTGCCGGAGGACGTGATCCGAGACGTACTGAAAGACGTAGAGGGATACCGCTTTACCGACCGTCTTACGCAGCAGGAGCTGATCTGCACCGAAGCGGAAGAAAGCGCAGGCTGCAAACGCCTTGCTTCCTTTAAGGCGACGATGCGATTCCGCGAATACGTAACGGAATATATCGGATTCCTGAGAGGCAACATCTTTCAGCCGGAGGATCTGTATCTGGATGAGGAATTGGGCACGAAGGTGGAGGCCGAGGTTTTAAAAGAGCTGTTTTATTCGCAATATTCCGATCTTCCGATCATGAGCCGGACCGCGGCGATCGCAAAGCAGATCGGAGAACGATATGCCATCCGGAACCAGGAAACGCTTGAAAAACTCCGGCTGGAATTGAATTATATGATGGTTTCTTTATCGGTTCCGGCGCTTTACCGGATGATGTACGTGCAGTATCCTGAAATCGCGGATTACGCGCCGGCCCAGGACTCCTGGGAGGACGGCTGCGCTGTCGCGATTCTGTATCTGGCGCTGTACGAACCGGAAACGGCGGGAAGGAAATTTTACCTGATCGCCGACGAGGCGCAGGATTTTACGCCCGTTTTTCTGGAGCTGCTGAGCCGCGCCTATAAAGGGGCCAATATGCTGTTTGTCGGAGACGTCAATCAGAAGGTTTTCGGAAATGAGGGAAATTATGAGGCGGATATCCGGAAGATCATCCGGCGCCGTCCCTTCCGCACCTATCGGCTCGATACCAATTATCGTTCTACGAAGCAGATTGCAGAATATGGGGCGCGCTATCTGCCCTCTGGAGATGCGATCCGGTGCGTCCGGGAAGGGGAGCCTCCGACGGAGCTGAAGGCCGATACGCCGGAGCATGCCGGCGCGGCGGCGAAAAATTATATTTTGCAGATGGTACAGAAGGGCTACCGGAATATAGCGGTCATTTGCCGCAGCGCGGCGGAGGCGTCTTTGCTGGAGCGCGCAATCGGGCTGGAATACTCCGTATCGTCTAAAATCAATTTCCGTGTGCTTCCTTTATACCTTGCGAAAGGGCTGGAATATGACTGCGCGGCTTTATGGGATATTCCCGATGAACTGATGTACACGGCCTGCACGAGAGCCATGCACGAGCTGCTTGTTATTAAGAAGGGATGAGCGTTTTTGAGTTATTCCTCTGATCTGAAAAAACGTCTTATGTCGTCGGAGCTTCGAGCAAAGTGCTGCGCGTCCGCAGAGCTGTGCGCGGCGCTCCTGATAAACGGCAGCACCGTTTTTACCTCCTCAGAGAAAAACGAAATTCGTAGAATCAATGCACTGGCACAGAAAAGCGGAGGAAAATCGTTTCAAAGAAGAATTTTCATCAGAATCAGGAAAGATGGAGGCCTGCTGTGGGGAATGGAAATCGATTCGTCCCGGGTGGCTGATCCGGAGAATCTCCTCGGAAACGACTGCTGCTGCGCGGCCTTTTTAAGAGGCTGTTTTCTTCGGAGCGGCTACATAACGTCCCCGGACAGGCCGGCGCGCGTCGATATTGCGTTTAAAGATGAGCGCGCTCTCCAGATTTGCCGGCACGCCCTGGATCGGTTAAAGATTCGATATCATTTGTCGGTGCGAAACGGGAAAAAGCTCATATATATAAAAAATGCCGCGGCCGTTTCGGATTTCCTCGTGCGAATCGGCGCCGTCGGGGCAATGCTGGAATTTGAAAACAGCAGGATCATAAAAAACTATAAAAACGAGGTGAACCGGGTTACAAACTGCGACAACGCCAATCTTGACAAAACCGTAAGCGCGGCGATGCGTCAGAAAACGCTGTTTCAGAAGTTTATGAAAACTGCGGCTTTTGAAGCGCTGCCGGAACAGCTGAAAGAAATCGCGCGCCTGAGAGTCGAGTACGATTCTCTGAGCTTGAAGGAGCTGGGCGCGCTTCTCACACCCGCCCTTGGAAAATCCGGCGTAGCGCACCGTCTGAAGAAAATCGAAGATCTTGCAAAGCGTGTTCAATAGATATCGCAAAAATATTTTACCGATTTATTTCCCGGAAACGTTCATTTCCCGGGAAATAATTGTATGATGTCCGCATACACGGAAAGAATCCGTGAGGACCGCGTAACAACGAAGGAGGACATCACCATGAAGTTTGAACTGGCAAGGAGCGGCAATCTGCTCATTGTGCAGGTTGCCGGAGAACTCGACCACCATTTTGCAGATGAAATCAGAATGAGAATCGATGCGGAGATCATGAAGCCGCCGGTAAGAAATATATTGTTCGATTTTAATCGATTATCCTTTATGGACAGTTCCGGAATCGGGATGATCATGGGACGGTATAAAAAAATCAAAGCGCTGGGCGGAAAGGCATGGATTATCTGCAATAATCCGAATGCTACAAGAATTCTGGAAATGTCCGGAGTTTTTAAATTCATTGAGAAATGCCGAGACGTGCATGACGCTGTATAACGGAAAGGACTGAGATATCATGAACGAAAATGCATACAAAAACAACAAAACGGAAATAAACAGGCTTACCGTGGAATTCTGCGCCAGGTCCTGCAACGAAAGTCTGGCCAGGTCCATTGTCAGCGCTATGGCGGTTCAGATCGATCCTACGCTTGACGAGCTTTCCGACATCGTTACCGCTGTGAGCGAGGCCGTGACGAACAGTATCATCCACGGCTACGGTAAGAGCGGCAGGTCGAGGGATCAATGCCTGATTCGGATGGAATGCCTGCTCTACCGGGATGCCATCGAGGTAACTGTAACGGATCAGGGCTGTGGGATAGAAGATATACAGAAAGCGAGAGAACCTCTGTATACCTCTTCTCCGGAAATGGAACGTTCCGGAATGGGCTTTACGATCATGGAATCGTTTACCGATCATTTCAGCGTGGAATCGGAAGTAGGAAAGGGTACGGTCATCACGCTTTATAAAATTTTCCGCTCTGTCGGCGCAGCGGAGGACGGTGGTGATCATCTGTGCGAAAGTACGACGACGCTGCCGTAAAGGAACTGATCAGAACGGTTCAGAGCGGCAGTGACGCAGAAAGCAACGCAGCACAGAAGGAAGTATATGAAGACAACATCGGACTGGTATGGAGCGTAGTGAAAAGATACATGAACAAGGGGACGGAGGCGGACGATCTGTTTCAGATCGGATCGATCGGGCTGATCAAGGCAATCCGAAATTTCGATCTGAATTATGACGTTTGCTTTTCGACCTACGCCGTCCCGATGATCGCCGGCGAGATCCGGCGCCATCTCCGGGACGAGGGACCGATCAAGGTGTCGCGCTCCGTAAAGGAACTTGGCTTTAAAATCAAGGCATACGTAGAAGAATCGGAAAGAAAATATTTTAAAGAGCCGCCTATTTCAGAGATCGCCGAAGCTCTGAACGTCGAGCGGGAGGATATCATTATGGCGATCGAAGCGTCGCGGACTCCGGAATCCATTTATGCGGCGGTCGACGAAAGCGCTCCGAACCCGGAATATCTGATAGACAAGCTTACGGGATCTGAAAGCGAAGAAACTACGGGATACGACAGGCTTTTAGATCGAATTTCCCTCGAAAAGGCAATGGAAGAGCTTGATGAGCAGGAAAAAACAATTATCAAGCTGCGGTATTACAGCGATCTGACGCAGGCGAAAATTGCGGAACGCCTGGGCATCTCACAGGTGCAGGTCTCGCGGATGGAAAAGAAAATTTTGATCAAGATGCGCAAGAAGCTCAGCGCCCTGTAAAAATATGCATAAAAACATTCAGATACGAAACAATATCTCCGTAACGGAAAATCAACGGAGGGATTGTAAGTTATGAGTGACCATTTAAATAAACTTACGAAAGAAAAATATGGAGAAATGTCGGATCGATACTCAAAAAAGTCCGGCATTGTCAAGAATTGCGCTATGGCGTTTGTTTTTGGCGGAATCATCTGCATGATTGCCCAGGCGTATTACGATATCCTGATGAGCAAGGCCGCGGCTTCCGTGTTCGGAACGATCAGCGAAGAAAACGGGAAAGCGCTTACCGTCATGTTTATGGTTTTTCTCGGCGTCCTGCTGACGGCGCTGAATGTCTACGATGAAATCGGCAGCATTGCAGGCGCGGGGACGATCGTGCCGATCACAGGCTTTGCGAACTCGATCACGTCGCCTGCAATGGAATATAGAAGCGAGGGTTTTATCCTGGGCGTCGGAGCACAGATGTTCCAGGTGGCCGGCCCCGTAATTGTATACGGAACCACGGCGTCCGTAATCGCAGGCTTTATCTATTATTTGATCAAATAAGAGGGGAGAGAGTACGTATGTCTATCAAACAGGGAAAACAGACATATATCAATGACCGTAAGGTGTATATCAAGGAAACCGCGGCAATCGTCGGCCCGCGAGAGAAGGCCGGCCCGCTCGGCGAGTATTTCGACGAAGTACAGCAAGAGGACTACGACGAGAAAACGTGGGAAAAAGCGGAAGCGAAATTTGCAAATGCCGCATTTCAAAAACTGATGCGCAAGATCGATAAAAAAAGCGATGACATCGACTGCATTCTGGCCGGTGACCTGATGAACCAATGTATTGCCTCCTCGCTCGGCCTGCGGGATTCCGGTATTCCGTATCTCGGATTGTTCGGAGCCTGCTCAACAATCGCCGAAGGCATGACTACGGCTTCGCTTCTGATCAACAGCGGAGGAATGAACCATGTGATCTGCATGGCGTCGAGCAATTTCTGTTCGGCGGAGAAAACGTTTCGAATGCCCGTGGAGCAGGGAGGACAGCGTCCTCCTACGGCACAGTGGACGGTAACCGCTTCCGGAGCTCTTCTCATCTCCTCAGAGCCGGGAGGTCCGCTCATTACATCGGTGACGATCGGAAAAATTACAGACTATGATATTACCGATTCCAACAATATGGGCGCGGCGATGGCGCCGGCCGCCGCCGATACGATCCTGGCTCATCTTTCTGATTTAGGTCTCGACGCAAACTATTATGATGCAATCGTGACCGGGGACTTGGGACTGACCGGAAGCGGAATCCTGCGGGAGCTTATGGATCTGCATGGCTGCAGTCTGTATCGGACGGAGGAGGATCGTTTTATCCATCAGGACTGCGGCGCCATGATTTTCGATCCCGTGAAGCAAAAAACGAATTCCGGAGGAAGCGGCTGCGGCTGCGGAACGGCAGTCTTCGCTAATTATTTCTATAAGCAGCTGCAGTACGGAATTCTCAAAAGAATTCTGTTTGTCGGAACGGGAGCGCTGATGAGCCCCATTTCGGTCAAGCAAGCGGAAAGCATTTCCGGGATCGCACATGCGGTCGCAATCGAAGCGCAGTAAACGAGCGGCGCGTCCCAAAGAGGTGTAAAAAATGGATTTTATAATAAAATATTTATGTGTTTTTGCTGTCGGCGGTTTTTTATGCATGATCGCGCAAATCCTGATCGACAAAACAAAGCTGACCTCGGCAAGAATCCTGGTTCTATATGTCGTTACAGGCGTATTTCTGACTGCAATCGGCGTATATAAATATGTAGTAAAGCTTGGAAGCTTCGGCGCCACGATCCCGCTTACCGGATTCGGCTTCTCTTTATGCAACGGTGTTTTTAAAGCTGTGGATCAATACGGCTTCAGAGGAATTTTTACCGGAGGACTGGCAGACGTCGCGTCGGGGATCGTAACGGCAGTATTTCTGGCGCTGATTGCGGCGCTCGTATCGAAGCCCAAAAGCAAAAAAAATTGACGAGACGAATGAAGCGTATTGCCGCGGCGGCCGCGAAAAACGCAATCCCGCTGCTCTTCTGCCTTTTTTTGTTTCTTTCGCTGATCCGCATCCGGTTCGGCGGGCTGCAGCCCGCCGCGGACGCGGAACGGATGCCGGAGTACATAGACGGATTCGTGTACGACGCGATCTGGAACAAAAACGGGCAGCTGCTTTTTTTACCGGAAGCGGGAGATGCTCTGCTTCTTTCCTGCACTGCGCAGCCGCCGGAGCTCGTCGAAGCATTGGGCCGGGGCGTATATCTCCGCGTGGCGCTTTCGGAAGGCACGATAACCGTTCCGGACACGGCAAGCAATCCCGGAGCTTTTGATCAGCGGCAGTATCTGGCAGGAAGGGGCGTGAAAGGCATCGTTACGCCCGCAGACGGAGAGATTACATGTCTTCCGCAGGCGGAGCTTTCCGTATGGTTCAGACTGAGGACTCTTTATCTCCGCGCGGCAGCTGCATTGCGGCGAAATATGAGCAACACTCTGCAGGCCGCGCTCGGCGAGCGGTACGCGGGTACGGCGATTGCTGTGCTCACCGGAGATACGGACGGAATCGCGGACGAAGAAATGCAAGACTATCGTGATTCCGGAATTGCTCACGTTATGGCGGTTTCCGGAATGCATGCGGGATTTGTACAAAATCTTACAATGCGGCTTGTATCACGGAAAAAAATCGGCTATCCGGCAAGGCAGCTTTTCTGTGCAGCGGTGCTTCTGCTGTTTGGATGTATCGCGGATTTTTCTCCGTCGGTTACGCGTGCGGTGCTGCAGAGCGGTTATGTTTTGATTGCAAAAGCATTGAAAAAACCATGCAAGGCGCAAAATGCTCTTTGCGCCGCATGTGCGCTGCAGCTCGCCGAAAATCCGTATGTTCTCTTTAATACCGGATTTCTTCTCAGCTATGCGGCAGCCGCATCCATTCTTGTAATTAAGCCGGCGCTTGCCAAGAGAATCTTTTTCTTCCGCAAAATTCCGGATTGCATCGGCGTCGGCCTCGCGGTCAATCTCGGAATGCTTCCGCTTTTGATCACGTTTTTTAACTGCTTTTCTCCAGTAGGAATTTTGGCGACAATTTTTGCGTCCAAACTTGCCTATTGGATCTGCATGCTTGGCTTTACGATCTGGATCGCAGGAGCCGCAGTGCCGTTTTTGATGGTTATTATTAAAATTCCGGCATTTCTGATTTCTTCGGCGCTTTATGCACTGCATCAGGTTTCCGCCGTTGGGGCCGGGTTTCCTCCGCCTGTAGGCCCGGTTCGGCTTCCGAGCATCCCGGCAGGCTGGATTGTTCTGTATTATGTTTTTTTATTTCTGTTTCTAAACAGGACGTGTTTTCTGTTTGTAAAAAAACATGTCGTTCTTTCCGCTTTTTGCGTACTTTTGATTTTAACGGCCTGCGTACTCCGAAAGAACCGGACGGAAATTCTGTTTTTCGACGTAGGACAGGGGTTTTCCGCACTTATTCGAACGGGAAAAATCTGCGGGCTGATCGATGGGGGAGATGGAAAAACCGATATCAGCAGCCTGCTGCTCCGGCAAGGCGTTGGAACACTGGATTTTATTTTGCTTACGCATGGACATGCGGATCATGCCGAGGGGCTTTATGACGTTTTGCAGGAGCATAAAGTGAAATGCTTGTTTGTGCCGGACAATCCGTATGACGCGGGGGCGACTGCCGTCAGCCGGGCCGCTGCGGCGCAGAATATCGAGGTGATCCGAATCCGCGGAACGCAGGAATATCTGCTGGGAGACTTGCGCATGAATTTATATGCAAATGAGGCCTTCATGATTTCCGAGGAGGAGAGTGATGTCAATAACAGCTCGCTCGTACTGCGCGCCGTAAGCAGGGACGGAAGCGTTCTTTTCCCTGGGGATATCGAACGGGAAGCGGAAGCGCTGCTGGTTCGGAGCGAAGGCTTTGGAAAAACGGACGTGCTTGCCGTAGCGCACCACGGCTCCGATACAGGGAGCGAAGCCATAAATATTTCGATAATTTCACCTGATTATGCTATAATAAGTGTTGGCAGAAGGAATCGTTACGGTCATCCGTCCGGGCGTGTGACAAAGACGTTGAAAGACGCGGGCGCGGAAGTATACCGGAGCGATTTGTGCGGCGCCGTCAGAATCACCATAAGAAAGGGAACCCTGCATTTATGGCAGAAATTGAAGACATCAGATCAATCAGAGCTCATCTGACGCAGGAGCAGCTGAAAAATGTTTATTTGTTTTACGGCCCGGAGATGTATCTGAAGGATCTGTATACCCGCCGGATCCGCGACAGATTGGCGTTGGATCAGATGAACTGCTTTTTTTACGGCTCAGACGCAGATCCGAAAGAAATCGCAGCGCTGGGGGCTTCCGTCTCCATGTTCGGTCAGCAGAAGCTCGCTGTAATCAGCGGCAGCGGTTTCTTCCATTCATCAGTAGATCCCTCTTTCCTGGAAGACGCCGAGACCGCCGGAATCTACCTTGTTTTTAAAGAAGACGAGGTAGACAAGCGGAATAAACTCTATAAAAAAGCGTGCGAGTGCGGAATCGTTTCTCATTGCAAAAGACAGCCGCCCGGAGAAATTAAAAAGGTTCTTTCCCACACGGTAAAGGCTGCAGGGAGAACTGTCTCGGAGACGGCGCTTCAGTATATGATCGAAGGAATCGGAGACGATATCACAACGCTGCTGTCGGAAATCGAAAAGCTGATTCTGTATGTTCCTGAGGGCGCGCAGATCGAGAAAGAGCACGTGGACGCTCTGTGCAGCCTTCATTTCAGCGCGCGTCTGTTTGACCTAAACGACGCCGCTGCCGCCGGCGATACGGACCGGGCGTACCGGATCGTACAAAGCCTGCTCGCAGAGAAAGAGCCTCCGGTTAAGATGATTGCGATTCTCAGCAGAATGTGGTCGCAGCTCTACAGCGCAAAGCTGCTGGCGGCAGGCGGAGCGAGGACGTCTGAAATTGCGGCGCATCTCGGTGTGAAGGAGTTTGCAGCAGGAAAGCTGGTCCGGCAAGCGGCAAAGCTGAAATTCGAAAAAATCAGAGAAAAAATAGATTTATGTGAAGAACTGGATCTGTCCGTCAAGAGCGGTCTGCTGAAAGACACCGATGCGATTGCGCTTCTGACGGTCGGATAAAGATATCCTTAGGAGGAACCATGCTGAAAGATTTTAGAGAAATCAGATTTACGGAGAAAGCAAGCGCGGCGATTGTAATCGCAGAGGAAGAAGCGCGGAGTCTGGGCAGCAATGTGGTTGGAACGGAACACCTGCTTCTGGGACTGTGCACCGACGCCGTGGGGATTGCGGGTATGGTGCTGCAGCAAAACGACCTGCGCCCGGACCGGATCCGGACGTCGATCCTGCGCCTGGTAAACCAATCCGCAGCCGTGCGGGGCACGTATACGGGAGAAATGTTTTACACGATCGCCTGCGAACGCGTGATTAAAAGAAGCAAGGAAACCGCACAGCATTACGGTCATGATACGGTAGGAACAGAGCATCTGCTTGTTTCCATATTCCGAGAGATCGACAGCATTGCCGTACGGGTTTTGATCGATATGAATGTGGAACCGACGCAGTTGTTTAAAGATATCGTCGCAATGCTGCAAACGGACGAATTTACGGCAGATCTGCAGAGGCAAAAACGCGTAACAGACGACGCCGCGCCGATGGAGCTGCTTGCGGTAGACTATATGAAAAACGGAGGAGAGGAAGCGCCGTTTCTTATAAAATACGGAACTGATATGACAAAAATGGCGGCGGAGGGAAAATACGACAGAATTATCGGCCGTCAGGAAGAAATGAAGCGCGTTCTGCAGGTACTCGGCAGGAAAACGAAAAATAATCCGTGTCTGGTGGGGGAGCCAGGCGTTGGAAAAACAGCGATCGTAGAAGGCCTGGCGCAACTGATCGCTGATGGAAACGTCCCGGACTCCGTGAAAAACAAACGAATCATCGCCATCGACCTTTCCGGTCTTGTTTCCGGTACAAAATACCGCGGAGAATTTGAAGAGCGATTGAAGCGGGTCATTGCCGAAGCGAAAGAGGACGGAAATATCGTGCTGTTTTTTGATGAGCTCCACACGATCATCGGCACGGGCAACGCCGAGGGTTCCCTGGATGCGGCGAACATCCTGAAACCGGAGCTGTCAAGAGGCTACATCAAGGTGATCGGTTCCACAACGCTGCGGGAATACAGAAAATATATCGAAAAAGATCCGGCGCTGGAACGGCGCTTTCAGCCGCTGCAGATCGCTGAACCGGACGAGGAAGAAACGATCCGGATTCTGGAGGGAATTAAAGGCGTTTACGAAAAATATCACAATGTAGTCATTTCAGAGGAAGCCGTACGTGCCGCCGCAAGGCTGTCGAAACGGTATATTACCGACCGATTCCTGCCGGATAAAGCGATCGATCTTATTGACGAAGCGGCCTCTGCAAAACGGATTGTGAAGGATATTCCTTCCCTCAGCGACGAAGGCAGCGACGAGACAACGATTCTGGATCTGCGGGAAAAGCGGGACGAAGCGATGCTGGCGGGCGAATTCGAACGTGCCGCCGATTACAGAAAGCAGGAGCTCATGCTGCGGAACGGAATCGAACAAATGGGATTCTACGACAGACGCCGGGCAAAATCAGAACGAAAAACGATCACCGAAAACGATATTTCCGAGGTCGTATCCATTTGGACGGGAATCCCTCTTGCAAAGCTGGATGTGGACGAGGCGCAGCGGCTTTTGAACATCGAGAACATTATGCATCAGAGAGTGATCGGGCAGGAGGAAGCGGTATCTTCCGTCGCAAAAGCGATCCGCCGGGGAAGAACGGGGCTGAAGGATCCGAAAAAGCCTGTTGGTTCCTTCATTTTTCTCGGCCCCACCGGCGTCGGAAAGACGGAGGTGTCCAGAGCTCTGGCAGAAGCGCTTTTCGGGGACGAGCATTCCCTGATCCGATTTGACATGTCGGAGTACATGGAAGCGCACAGCGTGTCTAAATTGATCGGTTCGCCGCCTGGATACGTCGGCTTCTCCGATGAACCGATTCTTTCACAGAAGGTCAGAAATCAGCCGTACTCCGTCGTGCTTTTCGATGAAATTGAGAAAGCGCACCCCGATATTTTCAATATTTTGCTTCAGATCCTGGACGAGGGACAGATTACGGATGCAAAAGGACGGCAGATTGATTTCAAAAATACGGTCATTATCATGACGTCAAACGTAGGGGCCCGGAATATTACCGAGCCGAAGACGCTGGGCTTTACCCAGTACAGCGAGGCGGAAAAATATGAACGAATGAAGGCGGGAATCAATGAAGAGCTGAAGCGGACATTCAAACCGGAATTTCTGAACCGAATTGACGATATTCTTGTCTTTAAGCAGCTGACAAAGGCGGAAATCCGAAAAATTACGGATATCCTGATCCGCCAGCTGCAGGAACGGGCCGCGCTCAGCGGCATTCATCTGCAAATTGATGATGCCGCCGCAGATTATATCGCAGAAAAGGGATACAGTCCGCTGTACGGCGCGAGACCGATCAAGCGGCTGCTGCAAAATGAAGTAGAAGACAAAGTAGCGGAGCTGATGCTGTCTTCAAAGAAAAAAGACATTCATATTTCTGCCAAAGACGGCGCAGTGGTGATCGTCGATGGCTAAAACAAAGACCGTATATTATTGCACGGAATGCGGCTACGAATCGAGCGGCTGGCTCGGAAAATGTCCTGGCTGCCAAAACTGGAATACTTTTGTGGAGGAACGGCTCCAGCCGGATAAAAAGTCTGCGGGAGGCAATTCCTTTGGCTTTTCGGGCGTCCATTCCCAGACAAAAGCAGCGCCGATTCGTGAAATCACCGCTGATGTCAGCAAACGTGAAGCTACGGGCATCGGAGAACTGGATCGGGTGCTCGGAGGCGGCATCGTAAAGGGCTCGCTGATTCTCGCAGCGGGAGATCCGGGAATTGGAAAATCCACAATGATGCTGATGCTGTCGGGAAATATGGCCCGGACACGGAACGTGCTGTATGTGTCGGGAGAAGAGTCGGCCCAGCAAATCAAAATGCGCGCGGACAGACTCCGCGTCAGCGGCGAGCATCTGTTTGTTTTCTCGGAAACGCTGATTGCAAGTATTGAAAACGAAATCGAACGCATCAAACCGGACTGCATCGTCATCGATTCCATAC
This sequence comes from uncultured Clostridia bacterium, assembly GCA_904420095.1. Taxonomy (GTDB): domain Bacteria; phylum Bacillota; class Clostridia; order UBA1212; family UBA1255; genus Egerieisoma; species Egerieisoma faecipullorum. Next base: position 7,488 of record CAJFUB010000014.1, on the reverse strand, counting down.
AGACCATATACGACGAGGAAATCGCATCCGCACCGGGCAGCGTCAGCCAGGTCCGCGAAGTTACGGGGCGTCTGATGCGTATCGCCAAGGGCCTGAATATTTCCGTATTCATTATTGGGCACGTTACGAAGGACGGGGGGATCGCGGGACCGAGGGTACTGGAGCATATGGTGGACACCGTGCTGTATTTTGAAGGAGAACGTCATCAGGTGTACCGGATTTTGCGCTGTGTGAAAAACCGGTTCGGCTCAACCAACGAAATCGGGGTGTTTGAAATGCGGGAGGACGGCCTGGCGGAAGTCAAAAACCCCTCGGCCGCCATGCTGGAGGGCAGACCTGCGGATGCCTCGGGCACTTCTGTAGTATGTACGCTCGAGGGAACGCGCCCCATGCTTCTTGAGGTGCAGGCGCTGGTTTCTGGCACCACGCTTGCCAACCCGAGAAGGATGACGACAGGACTGGATTACAACAGAGTATCTCTGCTGCTTGCGGTGCTTGAAAAGCGAGCGGGATACAAGCTGGGCGAATGCGACGTATATGTCAACGTCGTAGGAGGAATGCGGATTTATGAGACTGCCGCCGACGCTGCGGTCGCCGCCGCGCTGATGTCCTCATATCGGAATAAAATGATCCCGCACGACACGGTCCTTTTCGGCGAGGTTGGTTTGACCGGCGAAATCCGGAGCGTCAGTCAGGCGGATAAACGCGTATCGGAAGCATTTCGGATGGGATTCCGCAGGTGCATCCTTCCAAAGGGAAACGAAGACGGCATACGGAAATTATTGGAATCCGGTTTGTATGAGGGCTGTATTGCCGAATACATATCGGGAATCAACGATCTGAACCGGCTGTTTGCACAGCCGGCGGACGGATAAACCTGTAATTTGAACGCAGGAATCATTTTATGAAAGGATTTTGTTGCTATGAAAATGTTGATGCTTTTTTCAGATGGTTTTGAGGAAATCGAAGCGGCGGCGCCCGTCGATCTTTTAAGAAGGGCGGGGGTATCGGTGGAAACCTGCAGTATTACGGAAAATTCGACGCTGAACGGAGCGCACGGCATCCCGCTTGGCTCGGACAGCATTCTGCCGCCGGAGATCGACGCCCAAAAAGCGGAAGCGCTTGCGGCGGCATACGATGGCCTTCTGCTGCCGGGAGGTCAGCCGAATGCGGGAACGCTCTGCGGCGATGCCCGCGTGATCCGGATCGTACAGGCCTTTTTTGCCGCAGGAAAAATTACGGCAGCGATCTGCGCCGCGCCCTGTGTGTTCGAACGCGCCGGAATTTTGACGGACAAAAAGGCGACCTCCTATCCCGGCTGCATCGATCCGGCCTCGTGTGCGGAATACCGTCAGGACCGCGTCGTGCGGGACGGAACCGTTATTACAAGTCGCGCTGCGGGGACGGCAATCGACTTTGGACTGGAAATTTTGCGGGGACTTGGCCTCGCTGAACAGGCGGAATCGGTTCGCGCGCAGATTTTATATTAAAACAATTCTCTGGCTCCGTCTCCGGCGGTGCAGAGGTAAAATTCGGGAACGATTCCCGTTCTTTGCGTATATGCTCTGCCCACGTCTCGGATGAACGCTTCGGCCGACTCCTTTCGAACGATATTGACGGTACATCCGCCAAAGCCGGCGCCTGTCATACGCGCGCCGATACAGCCGTCCGTGTGGGAGGCGATTTCAAACATTGTATCGAGCTCCGGGCCTGTAACCTCATACAGATCTCGAATTGACGCATGCGCTTCACATAGAATTGTTCCAAAGGCCTTTAAATTGCCGTTTTCTAATGCGGAAACGGCTCTTTTTACGCGCTCGTTTTCGAAAATTACATGCTTGACGCGGTCTTTCACTTTGTCGGGGCCGAGCCTTGCTTCCGCAGCAGCGTATTCCGCTTCGCTGAAATCACAGAGATTTGCGCGGTTCTCTCCAAGCGCGGCGTTGAGCCTGCGAAGCCCCTCTGCCACCTCTTCTCGGCGTTTATTGTATTCCGAAGCGCCAAGCGCGTGCTTCTTACAGGTGTTTGCAAGCACAAGCGTATAGTCTCCCAGTGCAAGGGGGACGTATTTGTAGTTCAGAGAGGCGCAATCCAGGAGGATGGCATGATCCCTTTTCCCCATTGCAGAGGCAAACTGATCCATGATGCCGCAATTCACGCCGCAGAAGGTATGCTCGGCTAACTGTCCGAGCTGTGCCATGCGAATGAGGTCGAGGCCTTTTTCTTCATAGTTCTCCGAAAGCGTGGCGGCGGCGACTGCGGTAGTCAGCTCGATTGCGGCGGAAGAGGAAAGCCCCGATCCGAACGGGATATTTCCGGTAAAAAGAAAATCCATCCCGCGGATCAGGTAGCCCTCCTCCAGCAGAGCGTTAATCACGCCGGCCTGATAATTTCCCCATTTCAGCCTTTTGCCGGCCTGCGGATCTCGTAATGAAAAGGTATAGACGTCTTCCAGGTCGTCAGCACCAAGCCGGATCCAATCGGTTCCGTTCAGCCGGACGGCGGCGGTACAGGACAGCGTAAGCGCTGCGGGAAATACAGATCCGCCGCAATAATCGATATGCTCCCCGATCAGATTGACTCTGCCGGGTGCCGTGAAGATCCGGATCTCGTGATCCGATTCGCTGTAATACTTTACAAAAAGTTCTTTTAAATCAGATAGATTTATCCCGTTTTCGCTCATGTCCGCGCCTCTTTCTGACTTGTTTTTTACAGGGTATTAGTATATAATAGAAAGGACTTTAAGTACAGCTTTTTTTATGAAACGCTTTGAATAAGAGGTCTTGGTATGAAATATAAGATAGGGGATAAGGTCGTGCATCCGTTTCACGGAGCCGGCATTATCACTTCGATCGAGGAAAAGGAATGCTTTGGGGAAACGCATTTGTATTATTTGCTAAACCTTCCGCACAGTAAGCTTGAACTGAATATCCCTGTGGATTCCGCCGACAGCATCGGACTGCGTCCCGTCATGCCTCCGGAGGAAGCCGATGCGGTTTTTGCGCAGCTCGCTCTTCCCTGTGAAATCAATACGGTAAACTGGAACAAAAAGCATCGCGAGAATTTGGACAAGCTGCGGACCGGAAACATTTTGGACGCAGTGGACGTATATAAATACCTGCGCCTGCGCGAAAGGAAAAGAAGCCTTTCCACGGGGGAGAAAAAATTGCTGACCAATTCCAAAAACGCAATTTTCAGTGAACTGATGTTTGCCACAGGCGTTTCAGAGGAGGCGCTTACGGAGAAAATAGACGCGATTTTCACAAAGCTCGAACAGGAATGCGGATTGTAAAATTTTGAAAAGGAGAATGCTTCTTGGTAGACCCGACGTCGCTAAATGCGAAAAAAAGACAAAGCCCGGAAAGGGAAGAAACGAAAAACCTGCGCGCCTTTCTTTTTTCTCTGCTTGGCGCGCTCGCAGGGGCGGCAGTCTGCGTGGCGGTAGACTATTATTTTATGGGCAACATCACGGGCCTGATATACCTGTTCGCAGGGATGACCTCGTACGCCTTTTACCAGTATTTTGTGGAGCGTAAGGATCAGAAACCGATCCATCTGCTGTTTATTGCGCTGTCCTGCGTGCTCGCGGCGACGCTCGCGGTGTTTATCAGCTGCCTGATTCTATATGCGGGACAGGTACAGGAGCCGGGAATGAATTTTCTAGAAAAAACATTTGAGCTTTATCGCCTCAATATCACGGAAAACGGACTGCAAAATTATCAGCACGCTTACAACGGTAGCGGGGAGACCATGTATTTTGATCTTTCCCTTCTATCCTTTCACATTGTCTGCGCGGTGATGGCGCTGCTCGGCCTGCTGCTTTCTTGGGGCTTTGTAAAACTGGCGACGAATGTCTGGGAAAAGAAACACGGAAATCAGAATACAAATTACAGCTATACCAGCAGAAAAAAGAATCCAAAAAGGAAACGCAAGCACCGGTGATGAACATTCTTCGCATCTTTCAAAAGAATTTTAAGAAGCTGCTGCTTCTTGCCCTGATGATCGTACTGCCGATTTACGTGATACAGGAATTTCTTATTATTCCTTCGCTTCCCGATGATCTTGAGACGGGTGATCTGCGAATGATCTGGTACACCCTGAGCATCTGGCTGATCAGTCTTTTTCTATACGTCTTCCGGATTTCCGTGATCAAGCTTTCGTATGATTCTCTGGAAGAAAAAGACACAGGCATTTCGGAACTGATGGATTTCTCGGTTCGGCTCTGGCCGAAGGTCCTGCTGACGACGCTGCTGTACGCGCTTTCTGTTGCATGCGGACTGATGCTCTTCTTTTTTCCGGGACTGATTTTATTCGTCGCCTATGCGTTTTATCAGTACGTATCCGTAAAGACGGGACTGTGGGGCAGAAAGGCGCTGTTTTTATCTTCTCTCTATACGAAAAAGAATCTGGGGAAAGCGGCTGCCATTGCGTTTGGAAGCGTGATGCTCCGATACGCGTTGTCATACGGCGCTTCTGCTCTGGAAGGAAGAATTGCAAACGCTCTGCTGCGCCCGGCAATTGCTGTCGTTCTGTTTGTCCTTTTGGAACTCGTGGCGTGCCTGATCGACATTTTTGCTGCAAATTACATTTTTAACACGAAAATAGACTTCGATATCACTGTTTTACAGAAAAAAAAGAGTGCGGATGATGCGGAACGTTAAGCTTGTCATTGAATTTGACGGGACCGGCTACTCCGGTTGGATGCGGCAGGGGAAAAAGCCCGGCATTTCTACAGTACAGAGCGTGTTGGAAGACGCTGTTGAAAAGCTGACGGGGGAACGGGTGACAATCATCGGCTGCAGCCGTACGGATGCAGGCGTGCATGCTCTGAATTATGTTGCGAATTTTTCAACGGAATCTACGATCCCCTCGGAAAATCTGTATCGCGCGCTGAATCCGCTTTTGCCGCCGGACATCAAGGTGAAGTCCTCCGAGACGGCGGCGGATCATTTTCACGCCGTTTATTCGGCAAAAAATAAGACCTACCGTTATTTCTTTTATTTTGGAGAAACATATCGTCCCTTGCTTCAAAACAGAGCCTGGAATGCCGCAAGGAAGCAGCCGCTTCCCGCAGAGGAGCTTCTGCTCAGAGCGAACGAGGCTTGCCGATATTTCATAGGAACGCATGATTTTACGGCCTTCAAAGCTTCCGGCGGACTGGCAAAGACAACGGTGCGCACGATTCTGTCCGCGCGTGTCAGCGCATTTCCGGAGAATCTTTTTTATCTGGAAATCTGCGGAGACGGATTTTTATATAATATGGTACGGATCATCGCAGGAACGGTCGTGGGCGTCATAGAGGGCAGATTTGAGCCGCGCCAGATCGAAGAGATGCTGCTGCTGCGCGAGAGAAAAAGAGCGGGGATGACAGCACCCCCGCACGGTCTCTATCTTTATAAGGTATCGTATTAGCCCAACATGGCTGCTCCGATAATTCCGGCATCATTTCCGAGCAGAGCGCATTCGATTTTCGTTCTCGGCAGGAAATCATGCCCGTAGGAATAACGGAAAACATATTCGCGGAGCGGCTCGAGAAGGTAATCGCCTTCCTTGGAAATACCGCCGCCAAGCAGAATGATTTCCGGCTGGAAGATATTAATATAATTGATAATGCCTTCTCCAAGATCCCGGATGTACTTGTCCACGATCTCCGCGCCGATTTTGTCTCCGGCGCGTTTCGCATCAAACGGCGTCTTAGCGTTGATTTTGTTCAGGTCGCCGTCGCAGAGCGTACGGATCATACAGTCGGGATGCTCCTGGAAGGCGCGCTTAGATTCGCGGATTAACGCCGTCGCAGACGCATACGCTTCGAGACAGCCTTTCCTGCCGCAGGCACACGGTTCTCCTCCCGCGCGGATCGTGATATGTCCCATCTCGCCGGCAGCATGATTAAAACCGGTATATATTTTGCCGTCAATGATGATGCCGCCGCCGACGCCCGTGCCAAGCGTCAGCGTGATGGAGCTTTTATACCCTTTTGCTCCGCCTGCTACGACTTCACCCAGCGCCGCGCAATTGGCGTCGTTTGCAAGATGCACCGGCGCGCTGATAAATTTTGAGAAAATTTCCGCGATTTTAGTGTTGCGGAAAGGAAGATTGACGGTATAAAGCAGAATTCCGTTTTCATCGTCGCAGACACCGGGACATCCGATTCCGATAGAATCGATATCCCGCGCGGAAATGTCGCAGCGCTTAGCGATCTGAATACAGAATTTTGCCATCAATTCCGTAATTTCCGCATCCGAACCGCCCATTTCAGTCGGCATTGAGGATTTGTACAATAATTTTCCTTCGTCGCCTACAAGACCGGCAGAAATATTCGTTCCGCCTAAATCTATCCCTATCCTATACATTTTGTGCGTTTCCTCCTGACGGTTTAGAAAATAAATCAAATTTGCAAGAGCATTATATCATGTTTCAGGTAAAATTTACATTAAAATTTTATCCTGGATGAAATGAAAGATGAGAAAACGAGAGAAACAAAGAAAAAACAAGAGAAAAAGAGCGAATAAGAGATATATTTTAAAAATACTGGAATTCTTTGTTGACAGCGCGAAAAAAGTATAGTATCATCTCTTTTGCTGCCCGCAGGACGGGCTTTACTATAAGGAGGTTTATAGAATCATGAAAACATACGTGCCTAATGCGGCCGCGATAAATACCGCCAACAAAAAATGGTATATCATTGACGCCGAAGGAAAAACGTTGGGAAGACTCGCGACGGAAGCCGCAAAGATCCTGATGGGGAAGCACAAGCCGACGTATACGCCGAACTGCGATATGGGCGACTTCGTCATTGTAATCAATGCGGAGAAGGCGATCGTAACGGGAAAGAAAACAACGGATAAGCTTTACCGCCATCATACGGGATATCCCGGAGGACTGAAGGAGGTTCCGTATAAGGATCTGCTGAAAAAGCATCCTACCGCGCCTGTTGAGCTTGCAGTCAAAGGAATGCTTCCGAAGAACTCGCTTGGAAGAGCAATGATCAAAAAGCTCAAGGTTTACGCTGGTCCGGAGCATGTTAACCAGGCGCAGAAACCCGAAATTTACGAATTTTGATAAAGGAGGCAGATGAACATGGCAGATCAGTATTTTGCAACAGGAAGAAGAAAAAAATCGGTTGCGCGTGTGGAGCTTATCCCGGGAACGGGAGCCGTCACGATCAACGGAAAAAGTATAGACGAATATTTTGGTCTGGAGACGCTGAAGCTGATCGTGCGTCAGCCGCTGGCCATTACCGGTACGGAGGGAAAGCTTGACGTAAAATGCAAAGTAACCGGAGGCGGCTTTACCGGCCAGGCAGGCGCGATCCGTCACGGAATTTCCAGAGCGCTGCTGGAATATGATGAAACCCTGCGTCCCGTCCTGAAACAGGCCGGATTCCTGACGCGGGATCCAAGAATGAAAGAAAGAAAGAAGTACGGCCTCAAGGCTGCCCGTCGCGCTCCGCAGTTCAGCAAGCGCTAAACTTTATCAAAAGTGGTC
>CAJFUB010000013.1 GCA_904420095.1 uncultured Clostridia bacterium | reverse complement strand
GGCGGCGGCAATCTGACTGAGACGGAAAAGGAAAATCTGGAAACCGTTAAAGGTACGGCAGAGGATCTGCTTGAAAAGATTGACGAGATCGAGCAGGAAATCAGCGGTGTGACAGACAGCATCGGCAGCTTTGATCCCGACAGCGTGAAATCGTCGGATAAGGAAGCCATCGAGGAGTTTATAGAGCGCATCGAAGAGTTGCTGGGCGGCGAAAATCTAACCGAAAGCGAAAAAGAAGCGCTTACATCCGTCAAAGATGAGGCGGAAACTCTGCTGGATAAAATTAGTGAATCGACTGGGGCTGGTGATACTGAGAATGTCCAAAAGGTGGAGGATGTTACGCCGGATAATGTAAAGCCGGAGGACAAGGAGGATCTGGAAGCTGCCAAAGGGGATATCGAGCAGGCACTCAGCGATTATGCAGACAACTATACGGAGGATGAGAAGCGTCAGCTTGAAGAAACGCTTGAGCAGATCGAGGACGCCCTTGAAGTCATCCAGCGTGTAGAGGATGTAGAAGACGCCATCGGCGAATTGCCGGAAAGCGTAAAGCCGGACGACACCGAAGCGGCGGAACAGATCGAAGCCGCAAAGGAACAATACGACGCATTAAGTGAGTATGAGAAATCTCTCGTGCCCACAGAGGTGGCGGACAAACTCAATACCCTGCTGGCGCTGCTTGGGGACTATCGCATCGTTGAGGGCAACGGAAGTACATGGACAAAAGGAAGCAGCGAAGGGCTCACCTTCATCGTCAACGGCGCGTACAGCAAGTTTACAGGGATTAAGATCGACGGTAATGCTGTCAGTTCGGAGAATTACACCTCAGAGAGCGGCAGCACAGTGCTCACTCTCAAACCGGATTACCTGAACACCCTGACTGCGGGCCAGCACACCATCACCGTGCTTTATACGGACGGTGAGGCTCAGGGCACATTTACCGTTGCCGAGAAACCGACAGAACCGACCGATTCCACTGATCCAACGGATGAAGATTCTGCCTCCCCGGAAACCGGCGATAACTCGCATATCGTTCCGTGGATCATCCTGATGCTGATTTCCGGCGGCGCTGTATTGACGACACTAAGCATTAAGCGCAGACGTAGAAAAGCATAGCAGCAAGGGAACAGAACAGGAAAGGCGGTGGTGGAAGAATATCCACCACCGCCCCTATCTTTTAGGAAAAAGGCTGTAGTGACATTTGGTATTCCAAAATAGCTTTTAAAAACAGCTATTTTGGTTATAAAGTCATTGAAAACCAGACGGAATTCATGTAAAATAATGTCATGTTATTTGTAGAGAGGGGCTTGACTCTGCCCTTTTATGGATAGCTCCTGAAAACTTAATTGAATCTGAAGGCGTATTCTGCCCATCTTATCATGGGCGGGATGCGCCTTTTTGTATGTAAACAAAAAATAATTAATAACGAAAGGGTGAAAGTGATGAAAATAAAACAATGGCTCAGTGTGCTCATATGTATGTTGCTGTGCGGTCTGTATGCTGCCAATGATAGCTTTTGCAGCCGAAGATTATGGCTTTAGTGTTTATGACAGCAAAAATGGAATCGCTGTCGAAGGGACCGGTGACAACGCTGCGGATGTTCTGGGAGATAGGACGATCTCTTACGATGCAGTTACGAATACTCTTACGCTTAATAATGCAGTTTTGACATCTCAGGAAGCTCCGACTCCAACGATATTTTAACATAAACAAAAGGTAGACATCATGGTGGTTTTCCATGTGTCTACCTTTATCTTACAACTTCACTGAGCCGGTAGTTATGATTGTAAATCAGTAGCTTTTCAGCGTTACCGGGTAATTGCAGATTTTCTGACCTTGCAATTCAATCCAAAATGCCTGGGATAATGCTGTGCGGCATTAAAGGCGTTTTTTCGAAGCGAGACAAAATTTCCACCGGTTTTTTCTCTTCGCCGCTGCGGAGGAACCCTTCCATGATCTCTAGCACATGATAAGTCTGATCCGAATTTGCACGGAAGCGCCTTCCGGTCTGCAATGCCTTTGCCATATCGGCAAGACCAAGGGCGCGGCAGTTCTGGGAATAACCGAAAACAAGCGGAATTTCCCGGATGCCTCCATCCTCCGGACGAAGCAGCTGCACCGGTCCTCCAAACCCGTTGGGATCCGGCACAAATAAAGTTCCGGCAGATCCATAAATTTCCAGCCGCGCCTGACCGCTGTAGTGTACGTCGAAGGTAGTGAAGAGCGTTCCGATCGCGCCGTTTTCAAACTGCATTGTTCCCGCAATATAAGTAGGAACGTCTACATCAATGATTTCGCCGAAATGCGCATTGCTGGTAATGGTACGCCGCGGGAAGCTTGCCCTGGTCATTGCAGAAACCGTGCGGACACAGCCAACAAGGTTCACCATGGCGGTCAAATAATAGGGCCCCATATCAAACATCGGACCGCCGCCGTATTTATAATAAAATTCCGGGTCCGGATGCCACGATTCATGGCCGTGGCAGATCATAAATCCGGCGGCCCCAATAGGATCTCCGATATAGCCGTCTTCGATCAGCTTGCGGCAGGTCTGGATCCCTGCGCCTAAGAAAGTATCAGGAGCGCCGCCTACCATTCGATTTTTTTCTTTTGCCAGCGCCATGATCTCCTTACCCTCCTTCAAGGAGGCGGCAAGCGGTTTTTCTGAATAAACATGCTTGCCTGCGCGAAGCGCCGCCATAGTAACGCCGTAATGCTCATACGGACGCGTTAGGTTTAGTACGATATCCACCTCTGGATCGGCAAAAAGCTCATACATGTCCTCATAAATCTTTGCGATCTGAAAATTCTCTGCCGCGCGTTCTGCGCGTTCTCGGATCAGATCGCAGACGCCTGCAACTTCGATCTCACGAAATGTTTTGGTGATATTTTCAAGATAGATTCCACTGATCGCGCCAACTCCTACGATCCCGATTTTTACCGGCTTCATGATCATCCCTCCGCTTTCTTAATACATTTTTGCGCTGTTTTCAAATCGATCGGTCGTAAGACCGCGTTTTTCCGCCGCTTCCTTTCCCTCGGCCGCCCAAAGCATTCCGCGGAGCATCAGCTCCTGAGCATTCGGGGACTTGTCAAAAACATCGTCGTGATGTCCGAGCGAACAATAAAAAACTCTGCCGTTGCCCCAATATTTTGTCCATGCAACAGGCATGTCGACCGGTTTATTTGAAATGTGGTAGTAATGCACGAGAGGAAACCGCGTGGTCGCCAGCACCTCAATGGCAGGATCGACATGAAGATAATAATGCTCGCTGCAAACCGGGAAATCCTCCAAGCCATCGGTGATCGGACTGGAACCCGCACAGATATTGACCATGTATTCCTGTCCGTCCCCGCCGGGATGGCTGACCCACTGACCGCCAGTCATAAACTGCCATTCGGTATTCAGCCGAAAGGCATCGCACATTCCGCCGTGACAGCCCGCAAGCCCGGTGCCCTTTGCAACAGCCCTTGAAATATTTTCAACATATTCGTTCGGAATCTCACCCATTGTCCAGCAGGGAATGATCAGATCGTACTCCAGAAGCCTTTCTGCTTCTTTCAGGCAATCCTGTGTGTCATACACCTCCGCCTGATATCCTTTGTCCTCCAGCAGCCGTGCAAAGCGTGCAGAGACTGCCTTTGGTTCATGACCGTCCCAACCGCCTTGAAAAATCAGAACTTTACGCATGCGAATATCCTCCTTTTTATTCATATCAGACATTTTGCGACTCCGTCACCCTTTTGGGAGGCAAAAATTGTGTCGATCAGTTTCATAACACGCAGACATTGCTCGGGACGAACGATTGGTTCGTCTTTGTGCTCCAATACGGCGGCGATATTTTGATAATACTCCGCCCAATCGGGATGTACTTCAGGAAGCTCCAATGTCTGTGTTGTATGAACAGGGCGGGGCGCCATCGTTCTGGTCGGCCCGGCAGCCGTATAAACGATTTCATCTTCCCAAGTCATTTGATCGGCATTTTCCGCCAATTTGACGATTTTTCCGTGACATTCCCAATCCTCTACCACCGCGGTGCCGTCAGTACAGGAGAGATGCCAGCGCGGAAGGTTAATAAAGCAGTTAGTCGATACCTCGACCAATGCGGATACGTTATTTTCAAACTGTAAAAATACCTTGAGATTGTCATCTACTTCATCGGAAAAAACAGAATCCAGATGCGCTGAAACGCTGACTACCTTAGCAGGGAGCAGATCAAGCAGCTGATCCAGCAGGTGAACGCCCCAGTCCAGCAGCATTCCGCCGCCGTTGATCTGATGCCCTCTCCAGCCGTGCAGAGAACCGCGCGATCCCTGAACCCTTGATTCAATAAAATAAGGGATGCCGATTGTTTTTTCCTCTATAATTTTCTTGATGATACGATAATCGCGATCCCAGCGCCTGTTTTGATGAACGGTAAACAATCTTCCGGTTTGCCTGGAAACCGCGATGACTTCTTCTAATTCCTTCGCATTCATAGTAACCGGCTTTTCACAGACAACATTTTTGCCCGCACGCAGGCAAGCGATCGCATAATCCTTATGAAAATTGTTCGGCACCGCAATCGTTACGATTTCAACCGAAGCGTCTGAAAGCAGTTCTTCCAGGCTTTGATACGCCTTCAGTCCTTCCTCTTCTGCACGATTTCGTGCCTCCGGACGGATGTCATAGGCGCCTTTTACCGTAATCTCCGGCAGCCTTTCCCGGATACTGGCATGATGCCAGCCGCCCATTCCGCCGTAACCAATGATTGCCAACCCATAGCCCATAGAGTCTCTTCCTTTCTGCATGTTCCTATTCGGCATATTAGCCAAGTAATTTCATTTTGCATTGAATCTTGTTTGACAGCATAGCATAAAAAATGATACAATACTAACCATCAAGTTTTCAAAACTACTCAAATATTGCTATGAGATCATTTCTGTATGTTCTGAAGAACGAAACGATGACGGAGGGGGAGCCTGATTATGCTGCAAACACCTTTTTATGAACATCGAACAGAGCTGCTGGATGGGTTTTCCACCGATCAGCTCCAATATCCGCCGCATCTTCATCTCAGCCCGGAGCTGGTTTACGTGGAGCGCGGTAAGCTGAACGCCCAGATCAATCTGAAAGAATACTGTATTCATGCGGGGGAGTTTGCGGTTATATTTCCCAATACGATTCATGCTTACCATTCTCTTTCTCCGGCGGAAAGCACAAAAATTGATCTGCTGATCTGCGGGCATGGTTCGGAATGCGGATTCCCCGAAAGACTGATTTCCGCCGCGGTCCGTTCTCCGGTTTTCGCGCTTCCGTCTCTGCACCCGGATGTGGCTTACATGTTTCATTCGCTGCTGAAGGAATTGCATAATGCAAGCGACATGCAGCTCATCAAAGCGTATTTTCGCATTCTTTGGACGAGACTGCTGCCGGAGCTGGAAATTACCGCCGTTCCTGGAGGATTGACGGAAACAAATCTTGTCGCGGATCTGATCATTTATATTTCCGAGCATTTTTATGATCCGCTGTCGTTAGCTTTTTTATCCAAAGAGTTCGGCGTCTGTAAATTCTATCTTTCCCGTATCTTTAACCAGGTGCTGCATATAGGCTTTCATGAATATGTGAATCGTCTGCGTGTCGATCATGCGAAAAGACTTTTGTCAGACAGCAAAAACGGGATTCTTGAAATTGCGATGCTGTGCGGCTTTCAAAGTCAGCAAACCTTTAATCGGGTTTTTAAAGGCTTTTGCGGGATGTCCCCAAGAGAGTATCGAAAGGATTTGCTCAATGAAAGCATAAAATGAAAAAACGGAAATCCTGCCGTACGCCGGGCGAGGCGCTCCTGTTGCACAAAAGAATGAATTATGATATAGTGCGGATGGTTATTTCGTTTTCATAATGCTTAAAGCTGCTTCTGCTGTGAAAATGCACAGAATCGGCATTTTTGCTCCATATACGATAAATTTTCAGCTCTGAGGAGGTTTTATCGATGTCCATAAAAACCGTCTGCACACTGGACTATGGCATTGATCCGGACACGGGCGAGGACTGCGCCGCGGCGCTGCAGGCTTTGTTCGACGGACTTGCGTATGATAACGGCACGGAGATCTGCGTACAGTTTAAAAAGGGAAACTACCATATTCATATGCCGATCCGCATTCGCGGCGCGAAGCATCTGACAGTGCGCGGAAATCGCGCGACGATCCTGGCACATTTCGATCCGACCGCGCCGATTTGGGTGAATAATAACGTATTTGAGCTTTCGGACTGTGAGGACACGTCATTCCAGGATTTCTTCTTTGATACGGATCATCCCATCGGCGCTGCAGGCCGCGTCACATCGATCGACCGTGAAAATGGCACTGCCGACCTGAAAATTTATGAAGAATTTCCCGTCACCGGATTTGAGCACTTCTGCGCAACAAACAGCTTTGACGAAAAAGGCACGCCGGACTATGCGCTGGCCACCTACAATACGGAGCTTGTCCGTCTGCCGTTCACCGCGCCCGACGGACGCAGAACGACGCGCCTTGTAGGGCTTCCCTACGAGGTCATCGGGGATCATCTCGTCCGCCTGCAGCTCGGAGCGCTTTCGCCCGCGCTGAAAATCGGACATGAAATCAACCTCCGCTACGAGGTATCCGGCAATACTGTTTTTCAATTTGTCTCGTGCCGCCGCATGCTCCTGAAAAATATTATTATTTACTCGGCGGCCAGCTTCGGCGCGACCATTCACCCGCGCAGCGAAGATTTTACCTTCGATAATTTTTGCATCCGCGTCCCCGACACTTCCGCGCGCCTGATGGCGGCGAACGCCGACGGCATCCACGCGCTGGGCCTTGCCGGGAAACTGACGCTCAGGAACTGCCACATGGAGAATATGGGCGATGATACGCTGAACCTTCACAGTATTGCCGCCTGCATTCGCGAGCTGGATTCAAAGAAAAGAACCGTCGCCATGTTCTGCCCGAGGCCCTACGGTCCCCATTCGCTTCCCGAAAAATGGGCGATCCCCGGCGACACCATTTATGTCTATGATTCCGACACGTTTCTCCGAAAGGGCTCTTTTGTGATCGATACAATCGACGAGGAAAACAATGCGGTCTTCCGCGAAGAAACCGGGGTCCTTGCGGCCGGCGACATCCTTGCCAACGCGCAATACTTTGCGTCTCTGCATATCGATGGCTGCACCATACGCAGCACACGCGCACGCGGCTTTCTCGTCCAGACGCATAACGTCCTGATCGAGAACTGCTACTTTTATGGAATGTCTCTGTCCGCGCTGCTCTTTGCTCCGGACGTTCGCGTCTGGTGGGAGGCGGGGCCGTGCAGAGCCGTTGAAATCCGGAATAATATCATTGAATATTGCGCGCATATCGACAGCATCGCAAGCCAGGGCGCGATCATCTTCAACGCCTGCCATGACGCCAATTCTTTGGAATACCCCGCCGGCGTGCATGAGAAGCTTTTCATACACGACAACCTTTTTATTGATATCCCGCGGAGCGGTATTTTTGTAGTCTCGGCGAGTAATGTTCGAATTGAAGGCAATCGTTTTCAAAACTGCTGCTATCACCCGCAGGAGAACGCGGAATATGCAAAGTACGACATCGTTGCCGCCAATTGTGAAAGCATCGTCATCCGGAACAACAAAAGCGATCGCGGCGAGGAAACGCTGCAATATCTGCTGAACTGCAAAGAATAGACGATGCCGCGCGTACGATAACGCATCGGAAGAGAAAGACGTAAAGAATCCTGCAGGGAAGCATGCAGGCCGCTGCCGCATTGCAGATCTTGTCTGCCAGAATGCGGAAACAACTGTTGGTTGATTTTTTTCACAAACCCAGAAACTGCAGGTTGCGGAAAACGCTCAAAGAGTGATACAAAAATCAGATTTTTTCCAATATAATAAACATAAGCTTTAGGAGGCCTCCCATGACAAGAAGAAAGGAATGAATCTGTATGAAGGAACATGCAATTGCCGCAAACATTATCGAGCTGCGCAAGAAAAAGAAAATCACCCAGGAACAGCTTGCATCGGCGTTAAATATTTCACCGCAGGCCGTTTCAAAATGGGAGACCGGGGGTTCACTTAGATAAAGATACCACATCAATCCCACGCTGACTTTTGCTCAACCGATACAGCCGGAGG
>CAJFUB010000012.1 GCA_904420095.1 uncultured Clostridia bacterium | reverse complement strand
TATCATTCGGTAAATGGTGTTAGATATCTTCACGATGAATATGGAATAAAATTGAAATGGTATCACAATCAATTTGAATTTAGGAAAAATAAAGGTATAACATGGATTCATTTTGAAAACTGTATTGAGTTTGCTCGTCTTGTTGCAAGCATAAATGATGTAGAACTGTTCAATGATATTTATGACTCCTACAACATGTTTTTTACAAATGGTCACTATGCTACAGAAAATTGTATTTTTTGTCAAAGTGAATATTTAGAAATAATACTAGACAATGATGATTTGTTTCATTCAATATTTGAAATAAAATCTTATGAGCTCAGGTTGGGAAGTATTGGTAGAAGGAAGAAACAAGTTGATTCTATTACATATCGCTCTATTAATCCTATAATCAACAACTGTTTAAGATATTCTTTGAAACATTTGGATAAATATAAACACAGAGCAATAGATATATTAAAATTTGGAATTGCCTATAATAGAAGAATAGCCAGCAAGATTGTTTTTGAGGATTGTTATATTTGTAATGAACTTGGCGGATTAAAAGATTTAAAAAATGAAGATTACTATGATATTGTTGTTTTTGTCGATGTAAAAGTAAAAGATGATGAAATAGAATCTTTAATTAATCAATTGCTGGAATTCAATAAATTATATGCCTGAAAACAAGGAGAAAGGAGTTTATATCTATAAGTAGAAATTTTTTTGATTATGATGACGGAGATTTTGCACATACTATTTCCGATAATATAGCAATTGAAACAGACGGTGATTTGCTAATTCGTATGGGAGATAATATGGCGATGGATATGGCAACAGCTGATTTGCATTTTATTTCACCGTTGGTCTGATGATGAGGATGAGTAAATTGATGGTATCATGGATTATTTCTGCCGCCATTTATTTATGCGTATAGGATTTCCTTATTCCCAATATCCATCTTCGTTTATATTCTAGCAATGAACTTTAAGATAGACGAATGTGCGATTTTATTTTCGGCATAGAGAAAGACAGCGTAAAAAGCATTTCTGCCTTCTACGCTGCCTTTTCGCTTTTGCAAGGCCCATAAGTTGTATTTCAATGTTGTTTACAAATTGCTACTCTATCTGGCATCAGTTTTCGTCCAGCGCCGGTTTTTTTCTGCCTTTTCTGCGGCTTCTTCTGTATTTTCCCGTTTCCGGATACGACAAAACAACGCTCGTAAAAGTGCGAAGGGGGATCCGAAAAAAATAATTTATAAAAGAATGACAAAATTTGTAAAATATGCTAAAATACGTTCATTGCGAAATGAATCGTATTTTATGTTCCGGAACGAATTCTGTGAACAGGAAATATATCTGATTGAAAATAAAATCTCGTGCGCTGCGCCTGCATTTATACTCTGTTCAGCTGACATTCATTTGCATAGAAAAGCCCGTTTGTGCCGGCTCAGCAGAATGGGCGCATTATCACAGGGAAGGATGTTGCGTGTTATGCGTATCAAAATTACAATCGAGCTCTCGGAGAAGCGGTTTCCTGCCGATTACCGGAGGGCGTTTCTGCATTTAATGAAGAATGCGTTGAGCACATATATGAACGGGATCTATTTTCAGGATTTTTTTCCGGAAGGACGTCCGCAGCGTAAGGAATACGCTTTTGCCGTCGGACTTCCGCAGGGATCCGCCTGCCGGGGAGAGTATTTCGATTTGGGAAAAAACGGAATTGTCGCTACGCTCACGACAGGGAATCCTACCTATTATATTCTTTTATATAATGCATTCCGCCGTTTAAAAGGAAAACAGCAGCTTTTTATGAAAGGCGTTTCCGGACGGGTGGCCTCTGTACGGCCGGCTTCTCAGCCTCCGGTACAAAACGATAAAATTCTTGTGGATTTTATGTCTCCTCTATGCGTCCGGGAACACGTCGACCGAAAAGACCGCTATTTTTCCGTTGAAGAACCGGATTTTTACGAACAGGTACGAAGAGTCGTTTCTTATCAGCTGACGGAAAAGGACTGGATCACGGACGGCATGCTGGAAGGGTTTCGGATTTATCCGCATCAAATGGGAAAAACGGTTGCAAGATTTTACACGGAGCAGCTGGAATGCAGTCTGGGCTCTGCCGTATTATGCGGAGAACCGCGTTTGCTGCAGGAATTATACGATAACGGCATCGGAAGCCGCTGCTCTGCCGGATTTGGCGTTTTTCGAATTTTAACGACGTAAATAAAGGAGCGATGTAAAATGAGTTACATCAACGAGGCAGAGGAAGCCGGGATGGCGATGCGCAGACAATTCGGCTCCGGCGCCGGAGCAAAAAAGCTGACCGGAACGGCCGATCGCCTGCTTTCCGCATTGCAGAATAGAAACGTCAATCAATTTGTCACGGTTCTGGTAAAGCAGTATGGTGCATTGAATATGGACGTTCCTCTGGTTTTTCTGGAAATATCGAAAAATGAGAGACGGTTTCAGGAAATCGCAAACGCGTTTCTTCTCGGACTGTGTCAGTCGGACGAAGAAAATCGAAATTAATTCCGGAACGTTTACAATTTCTCTACTTTTTTGTTTCTGCCGAAATATGCTTTGATATATGATATGAACGAAACTGCCATAAAAATCGCGCAGAGGATCAGCAGCAAAACGACAGCCCATGAGTGCATTCCCGGAAAGATCACAAGCAGAATCATGCAGAGAAATAATACGACGGTGCTGACTTTGCCGGACATCAGCGCGCCGGGCAGCATTTGTCCTTTTCTGAGATACCAGCAGCCCATCACGAGCTGAAAGCCTTCTTTTAATGCGAAAAATCCGAAGAGCCACCATAATACGGGGTGTCTGTCGGCAACGCACAGCAGCATCACGCCCTGTGTTGCTTTATCGGCGATTGGATCAAGCGCTTTCCCGAGATTGGAGATCTGGTCGAAGCGCCTGGCAATCAGACCGTCGAACAGATCGGTTATGCAGGACAAAGCCAGAATCGCTCCGGAGAGAAGATAATCCTTTGCTGTTTCCGCATGCACATACAACATCGCATAGACCGGAATCAATAAAAGGCGGAACAGACTCAAAAGGTTCGGTATCGTTATGATGCGTCTCGCTTTTCTTTTCTTTTCCTCGCAGCAGCTGCGGATGACTTCCGCAATTTCCCCAACCGTGCGGGGAAGCGGCTGGCGCAAACGGATTCCGTATTCTTTTTCCAGACGCAGGCGGAGTTCGTCCTCCTGCGCTTTATCAAGCGGTACGTCTGCAAGCCGCGACTGTCCCGTAACGGGGACGAATGCAGCTTCTTGACGAGAACGGATTTCGGTAATATTGCGTATGATGGTTTCTGTTATGCTATCCATATAGATCCTTTCCGGGTATCATCTCCGATTTGCATCCCTGCGGTATTTATAGCGCCTGTACATGCTTCTGATTCTTGAAACGAAGTCGCGCCCGAAAAACAAAAGCACATTTGCAATCGCGATCAGAAGTACGATTTTATTCCGCCAGCTTTCCGTGACCAGCATCCACAGGAAATATACGGCGTCGATGAAGGCAAGATATTTTACTTTGATTGGAACCAGGAAAAACAGCATGATCTGAAAATCCGGATAGACCAGTGCGAAGGCAAAGAACAGCGACAGGTTTAAATAGTCGTTCAGAGCGTATCCCGTTATGAATCCAACTGCGACGGTAGCAAGGATTCCGCAGAGATAGAACAGATCAAACCGAAACGATCCCCACTGATTTTCCAGGGCGCTGCCGATCATCCAATAAAAATAAAGAGAAAAAATAATAAAAACAACGGAGGAATCAGGCGGAAGAAAAATAAAAGAGAGAATCCGCCAGAACTGGCCGCTTAGGATCTCGGCGCGGTCGAACGTCAGATAAGAAGAAAAATAAATTCCTTTTTCGTATGTAAGATACAGATCCAACAGGAAAACGGCTGCCATCCCACATACAATGATCGTCATTAGGTTCCGGATTGCGAACCTGCCGAATTTTCTGTTCAATTTATCTAAAAAGGTTTGTTCGTACATCCGGGCCCTCCCATTATATCGGTTCTCCGGTATGCTCCGGCCCGGCGGCCGCCGCAGAAGGAGCAGGAAAAGCAAAAGCCGGAATATTCCTCAGTATATACTTGCGTCGAAGTGAATGTCAAGTGGAATCGGTCATTTTTTCTGTGCGGATCAGGAGTATCATAGGACGGCGCCGCTCGTCCGTCATGCCGGGAATTTCACGGAACATTTTCTCAGATGGCTTTGGTTCTACGACTTCTTCCATTCTATACAGATTTTAGAGAAAGGGCGAGCCGCGCGGGCCGGTTGCGTTTTGCAGAAACATTTGATATACTGAACTTCCGACTTATAAAAGAAATGGTTCGGGAATGAACGGCGGAAGCGGAAAAGGGATCGTTGCATATGATAGAAGCAAGAAAAAAGCTGAAGGACGCAAAGAAAATCGTAATAAAAATCGGTACCTCATCACTCGTGTATCCGAACGGAAAAACAAACCTGCGGAGAATCCAGACGCTTGCACGCGTAATTTCCGATCTGATGAATGAGGGCAGGAAGGTCGTTCTGGTTTCGTCCGGCGCAATCGGGCTCGGTGTGGATAAACTCAAGCTTACGGAAAAGCCTTCCACGGTTGCGGGCAGGCAGGCTGTCGCCGCAGTGGGTCAGGTCAGCCTGATGCAGGCATACGGCCGGGCGTTTGAGGATTACGGATATTCTTCCGGACAGCTGCTTCTCACAAAATATATTATCGGCAGGGAAGAGTCGAAACGGAATTCGATCAATACCTTCAACGCGCTGATGGACATGAACATCATTCCCATCGTAAACGAAAACGACACCGTAGCGGTCGACGAAATCAAATTCGGCGACAACGATAATCTATCGCGGATTGTTTCGGAATTGATCGGAGCCGATCTGCTGATCATCCTCACGGATATCGACGGCTATTATTCCAAAAATCCGCACGAAAATCCGGACGCCGTGCTGTATCACAACATTTCTGATTTATCCGAGCAGATCGAGGCCGCGGCAGGCGGCGCAGGCAGCCGGCTCGGCACAGGCGGCATGCTGACGAAAGTACACGCCTCGCGCCTTGCGGCGGAGCAGGGCACAAATGCGGTGATCGCCAACGGAAGCAATCCCGAGATCATATATGACATACTAGACGGCGCTGAGGTAGGCACGCTGTTTATCGCAAATCCGAAGAAATGTGAGAGCGCAGGGAAAGGAGACCTTCAAAATGACGGAAAATGAAATTTTAAATTATCTTGAAGCATACGGCTTGCGGGCGAGGAATGCGGCCGCGGTGCTTGCTGTCGCCCCGGCGGGCGTAAAAAACGCCGCGCTGTCAAATGCCGCCGAGCTGCTCGTCCGGAATACGGAGCGGATTCTGCGGGAAAATCAAAATGATGTTGAAACAGCGGCCGCAAAAGGGATGTCGGTTTCGATGCAGGACCGCCTGCGGCTTACGGCTGCAAGGATCGAAGCTATGGCGGAGGGCCTCCTTCAGCTTACGGCCATGGAGGATCCGATCGGAGCGATTCTGGAAGGCTGCAAACGGCCCAACGGCTTGGAAATCATAAAAAAACGCGTGCCGCTTGGCGTGATTGGGATCATCTACGAAGCCAGACCGAATGTAACCGCCGATGCCGCAGGGCTTTGTATCAAATCGGGAAACGCTTGTATTTTGCGCGGCGGCAGCGAAGCACTTCGTTCTAACCTGGCCATTGCGTCCATATTTAAAGAGGCGCTGGAAAACGCGGGACTGCCCGGAGCGTGCGTGCAGCTGATCGATAACACGGGCAGGGAGATCGCTTCTGCGATGATGCGCCTGAATCGGTACATTGACGTGCTGATTCCCAGAGGCGGCGCGGGCCTGATCAACACCGTGGTAACGACGGCATCCGTTCCCGTAATTCAGACCGGTACCGGAAACTGCCATATTTA
The DNA here is from genome assembly GCA_904420095.1 of uncultured Clostridia bacterium. Lineage (GTDB taxonomy): Bacteria > Bacillota > Clostridia > UBA1212 > UBA1255 > Egerieisoma > Egerieisoma faecipullorum. Next base: position 38,642 of record CAJFUB010000012.1, on the reverse strand, counting down.
CGCGGACTGTGATGCGGATCCTGAGATGGCGCGCAAAATCATCGTCAATGCAAAAACGCAGCGTCCCTCCGTCTGCAACGCGGCGGAAACGCTGCTTGTACACCGCGGGATTGCCGAGACGTTCCTGCCTGCGGCTGCACAGTCGCTTACACAAAAGGGCGTGGAGCTGCGCTGCTGTGAGGAGGCCTACCGTATTTTGGAACGAAGCGGAGTGCCGGAAAACAGAAATCTGCTCAAGCATGCGGAAGAGTCCGACTGGGAAACGGAATACAACGATTTGATCCTGGCGGTAAAGGTCGTCGGAGACTGTGCGGAAGCGGTCGCGCATATCAATACGTATGGTACGGGACACTCCGAGGCTATCGTGACGGAAAATTATGAAAAAGCGCGGTATTTCCAGGATCATGTGGACGCGGCGTGCGTATACGTCAACGCTTCGACACGGTTTACTGACGGATTTGAATTCGGCTTCGGCGCGGAAATCGGCATCAGCAATCAGAAGCTGCACGCCAGAGGGCCCATGGGACTCAAGGAGCTGACGACTGTAAAATACGTCGTCAATGGCAGCGGCCAGATCCGGGAGTAAGCGCCGCTTTCAGAAGGGATTCTTATTTGATTACAAGGCCTTGCAGTTCATCCAAAGTTCCCCTGTATACGTTCAGATCAATATGAACTCCCTCGTGCCCGTAAAGTCTGCCGCGGTCGGAATACTGCCAAAATGTCCAGCTGAAGATTCCGTCCAGAAACGGAGGATAATAAACGCCGCGGATCCAAAGGGGATAGTCGGTGAAATAATCTTTAATATACAAAGTATAAGCGGAGCGAGTCGCATAAATAATGGGCTTTGCTCCGTAAAATTTTTCCAGAGCCTCCAGAAGATCGCCCAGAATTTCACGCGCCTTGCGCGGCTCCATGGGCGTATCGTAATAATCTCCATAAAACTCTACGTCTACCGCCGGAGGCAGCATGCCGCGGCGTTTGCCCACCGTTGTAATATAATGTTCCGCCTGCGCCGCGCCGCTGCTGTCATAGCTCAGAAAATGGTATGGCGCTGCCAGGATGGAAGTCTTCGCCACAGCTTCCCAATTCTCCTGAAAGCGCATGTCGACGTGACTGCTTCCCTCCGTCGCTTTGATAAAGGCAAATGCAATGCCCTGCTCCGAGAATGCGCTCCAGTCTACCTCGCCCTGATAGCGGGCGACATCAACGCCTTTCACTTCATAAGAGCCGGCAATCGGCCTGACCAGTGCTGCCAGGATGAACAAATAAATGCAGAATAGCGCATGTATAAGGAACCGGCGTTTTTTCAAAATAAAATCTGCCTGCTTTCTTTTGCCGTTTCTTCATATTCCAGATCTGCCATGTCGCCAAGCGGTTCTAGGAAATATTCCGTCCCCCTATATTTATACTTTCCGGCGCCGAGATATTCCAGCTGTTCCGAATTTGGAGCGTCAACTTCATGGCCTTTACAGATTCCTTTTATCCCTAATATCAGATCGCCAAACCAGAATCGTTTTCCGTCATAAACGGGGGAAACCGTGATTTCCGGACGAAACAGAGAGGCTCCGGGTTCAGCAGAGTATGTCAAGGGAGATCCTTTTACAGGATTGTAAACGATTAAATTGATCGCTTTCGCGGTTTTGTTGAAGAATCGGATGGAAACGCCGCCCTGCTCTGGGTACGCGGCGCGGACATGAAGCTCGTATGCGTCCAGCTCGGCGTCGAAATCCTCCAGCAGATTGATATAGATGGTTTCCACGCTTCCGTTTTCCGTTTCCGAATAAAAAAGCACGTTCTGTCCGAGATAAGATAATCCTTCCGCGCCGCGCATGGTACAGCACCAGAACGCTTCGCTCAGACCGCCTGCATGGGGGTGCAGGAGCTTTTGATCGGGAGCTGTGACACAGGTATCACAGCCAAAGCCGCCGTTCATACGCTGCGCATAGCAGAGTGCGTTCCGGTAGATCCTGTTTGCAAGCGAGAGATATTCGTACCGTTGCGTATATCGATACAATTCCATCGCCAAGAGGCAGGAATCCACAATCGCACATGGCTCCGTCCAGGTGTCGGACCGGCCGAACCAGTTGATGTTGGCGTAATTTTCCGTCATACCGCAGGTCGTATAGGTCCCGAAAAGCTTTTCCGCAGTTTCAAGATAAAATGGAGTGCCTGTAGCGCCATACATCCGCAGGATTCCCCGCGTGGCAGAGAGCGTGGCGTGCGTCTGCATTTGAACGCCGAGCAGATCAATCGTACAGAGCGAGGCGATCATCTCGTCCGCGAGCTTTTTGCAGGCCGGATCTCCGAAAATTTCATATGCCTGTGAAATGGCGTCAAGGCACATAAATGCGCACCCGACGTCCGTCGAAATATACCAGTTGCGAACGCGGCCGCTGATATTGCCGTCGTATCTGCCTCCGCCGCTTCGCTCGGCGGGATCCTTCGGATATGTGGAATAATAGCCCGTCAGAGGAAGATAAAGATTCCGGACGATCTGCTCTGCCATACTTTTTACGGCGTCGCTTCGTGAAATCAGCCAGTATTCCAGCAGACCGCGGAGCAGCCAGTTGTGACCGGATAATTGCTGCTCGTTAAAAACCGGAAGCGCGCTTTCGGCGTCTTGCTCGTAAACGGGGCCCAGATACCCCTTTTCATTCAGCTTCGCAGGGAGCAGCTCCAGGATCCGCTCCAGATACGCCGGCTCTCTGCCTGTCGCGGCTTTCAGCTTTACAAGCGCGAGAATCGTACGGCCCTCCCAATCCCCGGGCCAGCCGCTTTGATCGGCTCCGAAAATATGCTCCGGCCTGTAATGCTTTGATTCCAGACGTGCGTAATTTAAATGGATCCGGCGGCACAGATCTCCTCGGATCGTGATGTGTTTCGAATCGACTCGTTTGACGCTGCGTTTCATTCCCTGTTGTCTCCCTTCTTTTTTCGTAAGCAAGTATAGCATACAAGACGCGCCGCGGCAATGTTGACAGAAGCGGCTTCCGTGATAAAATGAAGCGGATCCTGAAGGAGGGGAGGACATCTTTTGGCTTCCTGGAATCCGTGGCACGGCTGCACGAAAATCAGCGCCGGCTGCGCCAACTGTTATGTATATCGAAGCGATCCGAATCACGGAAGAGATCCTTCGGCGGTTCGAAAGAATGCCTCATTTACGCTGCCTGTTGACAAAAAACGAAGCGGCGCGTATCGGCTGCAGCCGGACGGAGACTATGTGTATACCTGCTTTACTTCCGACTTTTTTCATCCTGCCGCCGATGAATGGAGAAAAGAGGCTTGGCGTTTTATGCAGATCCGCCGGGACCTGGAGTTCCTGCTCATCACAAAGCGGGTGGACCGTTTTTTTGTGAGTCTCCCGGAGGACTGGGAGGAGGGCTACGAGAACGTCACCGTCTGCTGTACGTGCGAAAATCAGGAGATGGCGGACTTTCGCCTGCCAATTTATGCATCGCTGCCCATTCGTCGTAAAATCATTATCTGTGAGCCTTTGCTCGGCGCGATCGATCTGCGCCGGTATTTGGCGATTCGGGAAAAGGGCGGAATCCCGATGATTCGGGAGCTTGTTTGCGGCGGAGAGAGCGGAAACGATGCGCGTATCTGTGATTACGGCTGGATCCTGTCACTGCGGGAGCAGTGTCTTGCGGCCGGCGTTCCCTTCCGTTTCCGGCAAACCGGGGCGCTTTTTCGAAAGGACGGACGCCTTTATCGCATCCCGCGCCGGCTCCAGCATGCGCAGGCGCGAAAAGCCGGAATCGATACGGATTGACACGGGCCGCATTTTTTCATAAAATGCCACACTGAACGAAATTTTTACGGCATATGCCGAAAGGATACATATATGGAGCAAAATTATCGCCTTACGAAATGTACCTGCTACTTGTTTTACATCCTCCAGGGGACGCTCGTCAATTTGACGCCTGTTCTCTTTATTCCGCTGATGGAACAGTATGGCCTGTCCTACGCGCAGCTCGGCGCGCTGGCTTCCGTAAACTTTGCAACGCAGCTCGTCGTGGACGTTGTGCTGAGCAAAATGGTCGATAAACACGGCTACCGGATCGCGCTGCAATTTTCTGCGGCAATGGCGTTTGTCGGATACGCCGTTTTTGCATGGGCGCCGGATCTTCTGGGAAGCCCGTATCTCTGGCTCGTTATCGGAACCGTACTGTTTTCCGTCGGAGGCGGTTTTTTGGAAATTACGATCAGTCCGCTGATCCATGCGCTTCCTGACCGGGCGAAAGGGAAAAATATGGCAATTCTCCATTCTTTTTATGCATGGGGGCAGGTGCTGACGGTAGTGCTGACGACGGTATTGCTTTCGGTTTTCGGCAGAAATCACTGGAAATATATCGTTACGGGATGGATGATTGTACCTGTGATCGGCTTCCTTTTGGCGTGCGTCATGCCGGTGCCTGCCGCGAAGACGGAGGAGCACGGACAGGGAGGAATCCGAATCTTCCGAAACCCGGTTTTTCTTCTTTTTATCCTTATGATTTTCTTTGGCGGCTGTTCGGAAACCATAATGGCGCAATGGAGCTCCGCGTTTATGGAGAAGGCCGTCGGCCTCGAAAAGGTGATCGGAGACGTAGCGGGCATGAGCATGTTTGCGCTGATGCTCGGCCTGTGCAGAGTCGTGAGCGCGGCGCTGGACCGGAAAATCCGCCTGCATCATTTTATGCTTCTGGGTGCTTTGGGCGCCGTATTCTGTTATCTGATCGTATCGGTTACAAACGTTCCTCTGCTATCGCTGCTCTTTTGCGCGCTGACGGGATTTGCCACCGGGATGCTCTGGCCCGGCACGCTGGTATTTGCTGCGGATTATTTTCCGAAAGCGGGCGCATGGCTTTTTGCGTATCTGGCGATCGCAGGCGATCTTGGCGGCGTGTTCGGTCCGTGGCTTACGGGCGCGGTAGCCGACCGTGCCGGACTGAAGGCCGGCATGGGAGTGTCGGCTGTATTTCCGCTGCTGACGTTCCTCTGTATTCTTATTTATTCACGATCGTGTAAATCAGTAAAACGGTTCCGTAAATAACGGGCTGGTGCAGCATGTAAATCCAGAGGGAATGTCTCCCGCAGAAGCTGAAAAACCGAACTGGCGCCGCAGTGTAAGGAAATCGGGGCAGCAGCGACTGCCTGGACCGATAGACCGTGCGGCCGAGTACGTTGCCGATCATAAAGTAGCCTAAATTGGGAAGCAGAGGAAAATAATCCGCGGCTGCGTACCCCTTTGGAATGATGCCGATGACAAGAGCCAGGGGAAAATCCGAGCGGAGCGGCTGCAGCGCAAAGCCCGCGGCAATCAGCAGAACGCCAAGCACAGCAATCGCCCAGACCGGAAGCCTTTTATATAAGGGATACAAAATCATGCACAGCCCGAGCAGATGGAGCACGCCGAAGTGAATCAGAAGACTTTCATTTGCCGGATCAATATAATACAGCGCGTACGTGACGCCGGTAATGACCATACCACAAAGAAAGACAATGGCTCCCCGTCGGAAGGAGTGCGAGCCGAGCGTGACGCAGATTCCGGAAATCAATAGAAACAGGATGCCTCCGTAATCCCGAATGATGTTGAACAGCACCGGCGTATCCTCGCCGACAAAGCCGAAGAGCTGAAGATCGAATATTGTATGGACCAGAACGACGCACAGGATGAACAGGCCTCGAAGCGCGTCCAGTTCCCAGATTCTGTTTTTTGTAACAGCCATAAAATCACCCACGTGATTATAACATGATACAGAGGAAATTTCCGTAAAATTTTGAAGCCTCTGTCATCCGAACACGTAAGGCAGCGTATTGATCAGATCTCCCAGATGATCCGTATAGGTTTTCCGGAGTACGGAGCCCTCCGCTGTTACGTCGACGCTGAGTGTGCAGGTGGTTCCGCATTTGATCCACAGAACCCCCAGCACATCGGAATAGCTGACCGGAGCCTGCAGGAGCGGAAATCCTTCCTCAGAAAGCTCCGCCTCCGTGGAACGCGTATAAGAAGTACGAATTTCGGTGCGCTCCGATTTCTTGAGCGTTACGCGCACATCGCTGTCGACAATTGCGTTTACGCTTAGCCTGCGTCCTTTTTCTACGGCAAAATAATCGACAAGCGTACCTCGCTCAATCAGCGTATACGTCTCAAATTCATCGGTTATGTACTGCAGCAGCTTGACGCCGTCTTTTACCCGGTCGTTTGAGGTCGGACAGCCGAGCAGCACGGCTACCGCTTGGATGTCGCCGTTGTCGATGAAATAGACAATGCAGCGGCCAGCGCCTCCGGTGTAACCGGTTTTCCCGCCTGTTACTTCTTCGTATTTTCCAAGCAGGGGGTTGGTGTTTTTTAAATAATGCCCGCTCAGCGTGATGGTGGAGGTCGATATGATTTCACGAAACAGCGGCTGCTTATATGCTTCCTTTGCGATCAGGGCCAGATCGTATGCCGTGGTGTAATGTCCTTCCATATCGAGGCCGTGCGGTGACTTGAAATTGGTGTTGGATGCGCCGAGCCTAGACGCTTTATCGTTCATCATGATGCAGAAGTCTTCTACGCTTCCGCCGATATGCTCTGCAATGGCGACGGCAGCGTCGTTGCCGGAATTCAGCAGAAGGCCGTAGAGAAGATCGTGCAGACTGATGGTCTCTCCTTCTGCAAGATGCATGGTAGAGCCCTCGGTGTATGCCGCCACGCGGCTGACTGTGACGGTCTCATACAGATCCTCGCAATTTTCCACTGCAACAAGAAACGTCATAATTTTTGTGGTGCTTGCCATCGGCGCTTTAGAATATGCGTTTTTGGAAAAAAGCACACGGTCTGTCGACTGATCCAGCACGATGCTCCGCGAAGCGGAAAGCTCGGGCGGCGCGCTGTCTGTGATGCTGCCGGCTCCCGTATTGCTTCCGATATTGGAAGCAATCAGATTTTCCAACCGCCGTTCTACATCCGCCTCTGTAGTCTGTACGGCTGTGCTGTCGCCGGTGAATTTTTCCTTAGCCCCTGTAACTGTGGTGATATAGGCGGATACGATATAAACCAGAACGATCACGATCACCAAAACGTAAGCGGCGATTTTTACTTTTTTCCTCGGGGGGATTTTACTGAGAACCACGCGATTACCTCCTCCTGTGACAAGCTGCGGTTATCTCATTTATATGAGCGGCAGGAGGAAAAAATACCGGTAAAATGATTGAAAGACATATGTTTTTATGATAGGATAAATCGCAGTTAATTTATTTTTAGTATGGTGGAATGAATGAATCGATCTGGCAGAAAAATATATGGATTTCCCATGCGGCTTCTTACCGCGGGGCTTGCGGTCGTTGTTCTGATTGTGGGACAGATCGGCCTGAGAATGCCTTCGGGCGGCTCGGAGGCGTATGGGCTTTCTGTTTCCGATCTTGCAGAGTATCCGGGCGCCGGCCGTGCGGAGCTTTCGGAGGGAGTCGCAAATATTGTGAAGCGCGGCAGACAGATGTATGAAATCACGTGGACCGCTTTGGGCGATATCATAAGCTATCCCGGAACGGGGCAGGAGCTGATTTTCCGGGAGGGCGCCGTATATCAGGGAATTCCTTACGGACAACCGGTACATAAAGGCAAGTACGTTGGCTTTAATGCCACGCTGGAAGAGTTTGCGGCAGCTGCCGCGGATCCGGACAGCGAGTTATACACAGAGCTGGGGGAGAACACCTGGTATTATACGGAAGGGCTTGACGACATTAAATACGCCCCCTTCTATTCGAGCGACTGCAGCGCTTTTATTTCATATGTATGGCAGCTTCCCGGCCGCTATACGACCTCCATGATCGCGGAGCGGACGCTTCGCAGGGGAGAGGCCGGATACAGTGATGCGGAGTTCCAATATGTCGGAAGCAGCGTATCGGACCTTCAGGTCGGATACGCGCTGAATAAGGGCTCCTCGCATATTATTCTTATTTACGATATCGTATATGACAGATTCGGAGAGATTCTGCAGGTTACAACGCTAGAACAGACGCCTCCGATCATGCGGCTCCGCGTTTGGGGAGCGGGAGGAAATGCGGGAAGCCTGCAGGATCTCCAGAACAAAATCGATACCGCCCCGTATGAAATTATCAGATACAAAGAGATGGAAAAGGTGACGTTCGAAGCATCTGCCGCCGTGCCGCTGGATTCGGAAAATTATATTAATCGCATCAGCGAACCGGTCAGCGCTTCTGTTTCCGACGATGCTGTAACGGGCAGCGCCGCTCTTGAGGCGGGCGTCATTCCGATCGAAGGCTGGACGTATCACAAAAACGGCGTTTCCGCTGTAGAGTACTGCGTTGACGGAGAAGCGTGGCAGACGGCGGATACGGAGGTCTGCGGAGAGCTGCTTCGTTTTCGCGCAGAAACGGAACTCACCGGATCCGGAGCGCATACGATTTCCGTTCGGGGAACGAGCTCCGGCGGAACGTATGATATCGCACAGTTCACAGTAAACATCGGTATGGAACCGGTATCCTATATTTCCTGCTTCGACCTTTTGGGCACGTTAATTCCTTCTTCTACGCTGAACGAACCGATCATAACCGAATTCTCGCTGGGTTCTCCCGCGGAAAGCTCGCTTACCTTCAGCGGCTGGGCGCTCAGCATGGGAGGCGTCAAGGGCTATGAATATAAAATCGACGACGGTCTGTGGATCCCGCTGGAGGCCGGATTCCGTCAGGACGTATACAGATCGATGAAGGACTATCAGGAGCTCTGCGACGTTTATAATCAATTTTCCGGCGGACTCGGGTTTTCCAATTTTGCGGAAAACAGCACCCATACGATTTACATGCGGGGGATCACGGATACGAACGACGTGTTCGATATTGCGCAGATTGAAGTGCGGCTTGGCGCCAAGACGTATCAGATCTTCGGATTGGAAATTCCCCGCGCCGTCCTCCTTGCGGCCGGGGGAGGACTCGTTCTGTTGATTGCTCTGATTGCGGTACTGATCGCGATCTGCAAAAAGCGGAGGCATCAAAAAAACACAGAACACGCGGTTCCGCAGAAACGGGGAGAGCGTGCGCCCGAGGACGGAAAAGACAGAAAAGAAAGGTGTGGAAAGGAAAACCATGAGAAGCCTGAGAAAAAGTAAATGGTTAAGAATCCGAATGCTTTTTATTGCGGCCGCCGTACTGCTCACCGGTTTTCAGAGCGGATTCCCCGGCGGGACGGCCTCCGCTGCCGCAGGGAAAACGGAAAAGAAAAGCAAGAGCTCGCCGGATACGGCGGGATTGTTCTACAGCAATACGATCTGCGTTTATGAGGAAACGGTCTATGCGATCGAAGCGGGCAATCTGACAAAAAAGACGGCGGACGAGAATGATGCGGTCCGCACGGAAATCCTGACGGACGGCCTTGCCGGCGCAAAATTCCTGAACGTCACGGAGCATGCGTTTTACGCGGTACAGGGCCGCGAAATCGTCCGGATCGACAAAGCGTCCTTTACGCGGTCTGCGGCATACGTTTCGGAAAACGAAATCGGTCTGTTTCTTATTTCGCCGGCAGGCGATTTCTATACGCTGGAAAACGGCGCGATTTATAAAAACGGCGGCAGGGATTTTACCTTTGAAGAGGAGATCCGTCTCTTCTGCCCGATTGAAGGAGGATACCTTTTCTCTACGGGGACAATCCTGAATGATACGGTCTGGCTGTATGAAGAAGATGCGGGCGTTTCCTATGTCAGCGAAGCGGAAACGTGGTATGTGGAGGCGGATACGCTTGTCCTGAACAGAACGGACGGCGACTACATGATTTCCGTTACGGAGCTTCATAAGAAGAGCGAGCCGGAGCCGTTTGCCCTGTACGGCGGCGGTGACGTTGCAGATGTGCTTGCGGATGCGGACGGCGACGCGAGCGGCCTTCTGGAGCCGATGATTGCCCCGGAGGAGGATGTGAACACGGCGGCGCTGCTGCGCAGGGAGCTTTCCGAGGGAGTCCAAAACTGTATCGCGCGGGCGCGGCAGATGGCAGAGGTGAAATGGACGGCGCTGGCGGATTTCCCTGTTTTTCAGTCGCAGAGCGAGGCGAACAAGGAATATTTTAAAGCGGGCGTGACGTATTACGGAATTCCGTACGGTCAGCCGATTTATAACGGAAAATATGTTGGTCCGTTTGTAAACGGCGGTGAAACGATTACCATCGACGAGTTTGCGGCGGAAGCGGCGGATCCGGACAGCGAGCTGTACACCGGAGCCGCAAATTACAACGGGAATATCATGCCGACCTATTCCAACGACTGCAGCGCGTTTGTTTCTTACTGCTGGGATTCGGAAACGCGTTTTACCACGTCCGACTTTAAAACGCTTGGCGACAGGGGCACGAAGTATGCGAACGTCGGCACGAGCGTCAGTCTGCTTGTTCCCGGACAGGCGCTGAACAGATCCGGTCATATCATTCTGGTATATGACGTGGCGTACGATCTTGATGGTACGATTTCCCATGTGACTACGATTGAGCAGACGCCGCCCATCGTACGGAAGCGCTCGTGGGGCGTCGGCGGAAATTACGGCTCGATTGCCGATCTCCAGGCAAAAATTACGAGCGGCGGCTATATGATCATTAAAAATCTTGAAATCGATTCCGTAGGCTTGGAGGAATACGCTTCCGTACCGCTGGACGGCGCGGAGTATGTGAACCGGATCGCCAGTCCCATCAGCTCGCGCGTAAACGATGGACCGGCTTCCGGAACGGGCACGGTGCCGTCTTCTTCCGAGACGTTTGCACTTGAGGGCTGGTCCTTCCATAAAAACGGCTGCGACTCCTTTGAATACCGGATCGACGGCGGGGAATGGCTCCCGCTGCAGACGCTCCGGAAGGGCACGCTCAATACGTTTTATGCGGACGTACCGACTCCTGCGGCAGGAACGCATGCAGTTACGGTACGGGGGATCCTGCCGGAAGGCGAATCGTATACCGTGGCGGAGTTTCAGATCGCAGTGAAAGCTGCTGATGCTTCCTTTACGGGGTATTTTGAGCAATTTGGCAGCGACCGGCATTTCAGTGTTCCGGGAACGGTATACAGGAAAACGTATACGTTTGCGGACGCTTCCGCGGCGATGCTTTCTTATCAGGGCTGGGCCGTGAACAGCGACGGTGTCGTGCAGTTCGAATACAAAATCGACGATGGCCTCTGGCTTCCGGTGGAAACGGATTTCAGAGCGGATGTCTATCAAGGCGGCGGGCCGATCGCGCTGAACTGCCCGGCCTTTAATGCCTTCAGCGGGGGAGCGGATTTCACCTCTTTCCCCGGAAATACCTCGCATACATTTTATCTGCGCGGTGTTACTGCGGAGAACGGTCTTTTCGATATTGCGGAAATAACCGTCAACCTTGGGGACGTTTCCGCCGCGCCTCCGGAGGTCGAGCGTCTTTATCTGAAATCGCTGCCTTACATAACGGAATACAAGGCGGGTGACACGCTGAACACGGATGGGCTGACAGTGATTGCCAGATATGAGGACGGCGCCGAGGAAGCGATATTCAGCGGATACACATGTGAATACGATTTTTCAGAGGCCGGGACGAAAACCGTGACGGTGGCATTCGGGGGAAAAACGGCGTTTTTCGAGGTTTCTGTAAAGGAGGCATTTATTTCCGGAGACGTCAACGGCGACGGCGTCATCAACGGCCGGGATTCCGGCCTGCTTCTGCAGTATCTTGCGGAATGGGATGTTGAAATTGTGGAAGAAGCGGCAGACACGAACGGCGACGGCGTCGTCAACGGGAGGGACTCCGGTCTGCTTCTGCAGTATCTTGCCGATTGGGACGTCGTTTTGGGATAAGCTCTTTGCAGCATAAATTTATTGTTTTTGAGGAATGATATGGAACAGCTGATTATGAACTGGACGCGCGGGAGCGCAGCGGAGCCGCTGGAGGTTGCACTTCCGGAGGGATTTTCCTTCCGAAGGTTCGACGGGAGCGCAGCGGACATCGATGCATGGCTTGAAATTGTGCAGTATGGTCTGACGGACGGAAAGGGAGACCGTACCGTATTCCGGAAAATTATGGAGGAATATCCGGGGTACGATCCTGAGGGAATCTGTTTTATAGAAAAAAACGGCGTGCCCTGTGCGACGGCTTCCGTTTTCTGTGATTTTACAAAGCGGCACGGGTACGTTCATATGGTTTGCGCGGCTCCCTGGGCGCGCGGCTGCGGAATCGGAACGGCGCTTGCCAGACTTGCGGTCAACGCATTGCTGGAGTGCGGGATGGAAACGGCGCATCTGACGACGGATGATTTCCGGATTCCTGCGATCAGAACTTATCTGGAGGCCGGCTTTGTGCCGCAGCGTTCCGGCAGCGAGGATTTTCCGGCGCGGTGGGACGCCGTGCTGGCACAACTCAAAAAGTAAAATTTTCCCATGTATGAAAAAACGCATTCGGCACATGATAGGAGTGGTGCCAAGATGCGCACCGTAATTCAATATCGTCGGGGAGCTTGTGAGACAGGCTGAGAGGAAGATTAAAATCTTCGACCCTAGAACCTGATTTAGATAATCCTAACGAAGGGAATCGACTAAAGAGAATATAGGCTAACAAGCGCAGGCCGTATCAAACGGCCAAAGAAAAACCCACAGCTTACCAAAAAGGTTCGTTGTGGGTTTGTTTTCAACTCAAAAACGCGATATACAAATAATTAAAGCCTATAATATCCTAAATCTCTTGAAATATAACCCGCAGGGACTTCTGTCAGTTTGTGTACATACAGTCCGGCAGATCCCCATTTTGAAGAGAATAAATTAAGAGCAAGACTATATACCATAGCAGAATGAGGCCGGTTTGTTTCTGTTATATAGTAATCAACTACATCGCCGGCTTTAATTCCAGACGGAATTAAATCTGTCCATCCGGTTGATTTAAACCAGTTGCCCTCCCGATATTTCTGTGGATTATTAATCCAGTATTGATTATTGATGGCTTGACTATACCATGCATAGGAATGACAATTATACTTAACGGTTGCATCCCCCCGCATAAAGCTGGGTAAAGATATCATATGAATTCATAACATAATTTTTTATTTCTGCTTTTTCCGTACTGCTATATTCGCCTGAAACCCATTTCCACGCTACCGTTCCATTCCCCAGCGTTATTTCATTCACTGTAATAGGATAGCCGTAAAATCCCTCTACCCAGATCAGAGTCCGCGCGCTTGCCGGAAAGCTTAATATGCGGACAAAGACGCATACTGCTAAAATAAATGCAAAAATTTTGTTTCGATCATTCGTTTTTTTGTCATACGCTATCATCCTCCCGCAAATAACGCTCCTGAATGAGAACGGAAAGCTCTCCTACTGTCGTATCGTCAATTTCGTCGATAGAGATGAATTGTGCGCCTTCTGTAACAAATTTTTTCAGACTGTCATCCCTTTCGATGGCTCTTTTGATTGATGAATCGTGCAGACATAAACAGCGTAATCCGACATACACCTCATTAGTATAGCGAAAACCGCCGGATTTACTTTCGAGTAATTCTTTGCCTTTCGCATAACATTCATTAATTAAATCCTTTACCTCGCGATCCTTTAACGAACGTAAAACGGATTCCTCTGCAAGCAGCCTTGAGCCGGCATCCTTTCTTTTTAAAAGTTCCTGAAACCCGTTATATTGTTTTTTTAGGATATCAAAGCCTTGCTGGAGAGAATTATAAAGACCGATGTCTCCTAATAAATTATAATTTAAACAGGTGACGATTAGTTCGTCGGTTGACAATTCTCCAAGCAGTTCTGAGGGGACCTGAGACAGCGCGACCCGCTCCTGTACGCTGTAGCTCAGCCATTCTGAACGGTTTTCATATTGGTTTATAGGGGAAATATATACTTTAGACAAATCAAGTGTAGTGCTGTTGGCCTTTTCCTGAAATTCCGACGGAATCGCAAACTTAAAATCCATTGCATTCAATTCTTTTTGATATTTCTCCAGTTCTTCTTGCGTCACAGACTCCGGATTAACGAAGCTTTTGATTTTTTCTTTTACCTCCTTACCGACTTGCGCGTAGGAGCGCTGCTGAACAAGAAAGAAAGACCAGCAAACTGCAACGAGCAGCAGGAAACAGATTGCCATGCACATCGATCTGGCCAAAACAAATGGTTTTTTTGCTTTCATACATTTTTGCTCCTTTCTTTTTATTTTTCCTGCTTTTCCATTGTAACAACATTACAATAGAAAGCACATACAAATCAAATCTCTTTTTTCTATCTATGTTCATTATATTGCACAAGTAATTATTGTCAATATCGGAGTTTATTATGGTGCGCTTCGCACTTTTTTTCGCGCCAACGCTCTTTACAGCCCTTTCTCCTAGTTGGGATAAGAGAAGCTCCATTCCGATTCGGGCAGCGCCTCCAGGGTTTTCAGATATGCGCTGCAGATTTTTTTAGCCGCTGCCAGATCGAGCTCTCTGTAATTGCCGCATTCCTCTTCTGAAGCGCCGAATACGGGCCCCTCGTAGGAGCAGATTTTCCGAAGCGTGTCCTTCACAAGGCGGAGCACTGTCCCGCCTGCAACGCCGCGTGTAAGCAGATAAAAACCCGTTCGGCACCCCATTGGGCCGAAATACACAACGTGCGGTCCGATTTCTGAATTCCGGATGAAAGTGGCGAACAGATGCTCTGTGGTATGCATCTCGATATGGCTCATATAGTCTCCGGCATTCGGCTTTTTGACGCGCAGATCGTACGTTGCGACGTCGCCGTCTGTTCGGGAAAGATAGATTCCCGGGACGATTTTTCTGTGATCCGCGCGAAAACTGGCTATTTTTTCCATCTCTGATCTTCCTTTCAGTCGTTTTTGTTATTATAACACAGATTTGGAAAGCAGGCCGCATCGTCGGATCCATAAATTCCGTTTGACGGATAAAAATTTATTTGCTATATTAAAAACGATAGTAATTATTATTATCAAATATCGATCACAACGACGGGAGCAGACTTGAGATGAAAAAATACAGCAGGCAGCGTGAGGCGCTTTTGACGGAAATCAGAAACAGAAAGGACCATCCGACGGCAGAGGAGCTTTATCAGAGCCTGCGGATCGTAATGCCCAATTATAGCCTGGGTACGGTATATCGGAATTTGTCCGAGCTCTGCGCGCGCGGTTATGTCATAAAGCTTGCATCGATAGGCGGACCGGAACGCTACGATGGCTGCGTAACCCCGCACGGCCATTTTGTCTGTACAAAATGTGGAAAGATCTATGATCTTGTCGGAGTATATGAAAAATATATTGACAAGGATGCTATAATAAAAGAACTGAAGGATCGCGGGGAACAGAATGAAATGATGACGGTGGAGGAAATCCGCATGACGCTGTACGGGATCTGCCGGAGCTGCGGTTCGGAAGAATAAAGCAAGAAGGAGTACAGTATGGATCGGAATTTTAAACTGGCGGTAAGCTCTTACAGCTTTCTCGGCGCGGTACGCCGGGGCATGCTTTCCTACGACGATATTTTGCCGAAAGCAAAGGAAATGGGCTTTACCGGCGTTGAATATGCGGGACTTGAGCCCCCCGCGGGAATGACGGCGGAGGAATACGCAGAAGCACTGCGGGAGAAAGCAAAGGCTCTGCAGCTTGAATTGACCTGCTACAGCGTGGGCGCAAATTTTCTGTGTCCGGATCCCGAGGGAGAGACGGAGCGCGTCAAGGCCGAGGTGCGGATCGCGCAGCGGCTCGGCGTAAAATACATGCGCCACGACGTCTGTTACGCGCCCATGCCGGGCGGCAGGCGCAGCTTTGAGGCCAATCTTCCGCTGCTTGTCAAATGCGTGCGGAGCGTAACGGAATATGCAGAATCTCTGGGGATTAAAACCATGGTGGAGAATCACGGAATGTTCTGCCAGGACAGCCATCGGGTAGAAATGCTGATCGACGCGGTGGACTCTCCGAATTATGGCGCCCTGATCGATCTTGGAAACTTCCTCTGCGCTGACGAGGATCCTGCAAAGGCGGCGGGGATCCTGAAGGAGTATGCATTTTACATACACTGCAAGGATTTTTATTATAAAGAAGGAGCCGGCCGCAGTGCGGCGCCGGAGGGACCGGGCTGGATCCGTACGCGCGGCGGAAATTATATTAAAGGAGCGGCAGTCGGAGACGGCTGCGTGCCGGTGGCAAAATGTCTCGGCATTCTCAGGGACGCCGGCTTCCGCGGAGTGACGGCGATCGAATACGAAGGAACAGAAGATCCGCTGGAATGCATTGCCGCTGGAAAACGGTATCTCGAAAAAACAATAGACTGACCAAGGAGGCCTTCCGGTTCATATATTAGATTATAACAAATTGAATCGGAAGGTCTTTTTATGATATATATGGATAATGCGGCCACGAGCTGGCCGAAACCGAAAACCGTAAGAACCGCAATCAACGAAGCGCTGGATCATGCCGGAAACCCCGGCAGGGGAACGCACAGCTACACCGTATGGTCCTCCATGAAGCTGAATGAGGTTCGCCAGAAGCTGGCAAAATTATTTTGCATCAAAAATTCTCAGCGTATTGCGTTCACGTCGAATGCCACGCATGCGCTGAACATTGCAGTCAATCTTTGTTATGGGCAGATCGTCACGACCGCGATGGAGCACAACTCTGTGCTTCGTCCGGTCGCCACGCGCGGATATTATCATGTAAACGAAGCGGACGCAAACGGGAGCCTTGATTATGACCGGATCAGAAGAAGTATTACAGAGCTGACCGGGGCCGTCGTCATGACGCATGCCTCCAATGTAACGGGAGAGGTCTACGATGTCGCCCGCATCGGCGAGTATTGCCGCAAAAAGGGAATTCTGTTTATTGTCGACTGCGCCCAGAGCGCCGGTGTCGTCCCTATCGACGTAGAAAGCATGTGCATCGACGTTTTATGCTTTACGGGGCACAAAGGCCTGTTCGGCATACAGGGGACCGGCGGGATCTATGTCGCAGATCATGTGCGGATCCGGCCGTATATGTCCGGCGGCACCGGCAGCCACAGCTTTCTGCTGCGGCAGCCTACGGAAATGCCGGACTGCTTTGAAGCGGGAACCGTCAATACGCACGGCATCGCAGCGCTCGGCGCGGGGCTCGACTACGTCAGCGGAATCGGCGTCGGTAAAATGCAGGAAATCCACACGGAGCTCTGGCGGTATTTTACCGCGAATGCACGGAAAATCAACGGAATTACCGTGTACGGGCCGGAAGACGCAGGCGGCGGAATGATCAACACCGGCGTCGTGTCGCTGAACGTCATCGGGCACGAGCCGGGGGAGGTCAGCATGCTTCTGGGAAAAGAAGGAATCTGTACGCGCGCCGGCTATCACTGCGCCCCGCTTGCCCACAAAGCGCTGAGAACAGACGCTTTGGGAGGAACGGTGCGCTTCAGCTTCAGTCATCTGAATACGAAGGAGGAAATCGATACGACGCTTTACACGTTGAAAAAGCTTTTCGCGTTATCATAGCAGACGCCTTTCACGAGCAAAGCCAGCGAAGCCTCGTCGTCCGGATATTCTCCGTTTTCAACCAGATCCGCAATAAAATTGCAGAAGATCCGGCGGAAATACTCATGTCTGGCATATGACAAAAAGCTGCGGCTGTCGGTCAGCATTCCTGTAAACGTGCCGAGCACGGACAACTCGGAATACGCCCTGAGCTGATTCGCCATTCCCGCTTTTGTATCATTGAACCACCAGGCAGCGCCCTGCTGGACGCGTCCCGCCGTACCGGGACGCTGAAAGCTTCCCGCTATCGTATTGAGCAGCTCATTATCGCTTTCCTTGATGGAAAACAAAATTGTCTTCGGAAGCGCCTTTTTTTCTTCCATTGCATTTAGAAGCGCCGCCAGCTTTGTACCCGCCGGAGCGTCTCCGGCAGCGTCGAAGCCGGTGTCCGGCCCGAGGGATCGGAACGCTTCCGTATTGATATTGCGGAGAACCCCGTAATGGATCTCCATCACCCAGTCGCGTTTGGTATATTCCTCCGCCAGATAAAGCATCAGGGCCGTCCGGTATGCGTCGCATTCAGCGGGCTCCGGCGTCTTTCCTGCCAGAGCAAGCTTCAGAATCCGATCTGCTTCTTCCTCGGAGCAGGGCGTATAAGGGATCGTGGAAAGGCCGTGGTCGCTGGCCCGGCAGCCGTGCTCCGCAAAGTATGCGATTCTGGAGGAAAGCACGCTTTTCAAAACAGGGAAAGAACGGATTTCCTGACCGCAGGCCGCGCAGAGCTTCGCGATGTACTTCGGAAAATCAGGCGCCTCGATCGCCAGGAGCTTGTCCGGGCGGAATCCGGGCAGTACCTTCGCACTGCAGCCGCCTTTTGCTAAAAGCGCATGCGCGCTCAGATCATCTGCCGGATCATCCGTGGTGATGATGACCTCTACGTTGGAACGCCTGATCATTTCCCTTACAGGCAGATCCTTTAAAACGCTGTTGCAGTGTTCCCAAATTTTTTTGCAGGTCGCAGGGGAGAGCGGCTCAGTCACCTGAAAAAAGCGCTGCAGCTCCAGATGCGACCAGCTGTAAAGCGGGCTCCCCGCCAGCTTCGGCATC
Organism: uncultured Clostridia bacterium; assembly: GCA_904420095.1. Classification (GTDB taxonomy): domain Bacteria; phylum Bacillota; class Clostridia; order UBA1212; family UBA1255; genus Egerieisoma; species Egerieisoma faecipullorum. The sequence goes on along the minus strand of CAJFUB010000012.1, from coordinate 20,129 downwards.
GTTGCCGCCCATGCTTCGAATTTTTCGTAATCCTCCGCATCGCCGGTTATGTATTTTTCCGGAACGCCGTTAATCCGCATGGCCCGCCATTTATAATGATCGCCGCCAAGCCAGACGCCGGCAATGTTGCGGTATCTGAGATTTTCCGCAATTTCTCCGGGATTAATGTGACAGTGGTAATCAATGATCGGCAGGCTCTGGGCATACTGCTCGTAGATGCGCACGGCAGTTTCACTGCCCAGCATAAAATCTTTTCCCATAAAAGTTTTTTTCATGTATCCTCAGCTTCCCTTCAGAAGTTTTTTTCTAGTATACAATATTTTGGAGTAAATGTGAATGCCTATTGCCGACGGTTTACTTTTGAAATTGATTTAAAAAGAAAATAAGATAACCTAAAGGATAAAAAATCAGCTTTGCCAGAAATACGGTCCCAATCAATTATTGCGGCCACAGGGCCCTGCTCTTTACAGAAGCTAAATAATTTTAAAAAAATTTTTTTCACTGCAGCAGGCCGAAAAAACCATAACAATACAATTGTTTCCTTCTGGTAATCATTCTATAGTTTCTTTTTAGTAACTACAGCGCAAAAAAGTGCTTACTTTACAATGGAAACTTCTGCGCATAAAATACAGACAAGAGCTGTGGGGAACGGCCGCTCCAAAGCTCTGAAAACAGGCAAAAGGAGAATTTTAAAATGAGTCTATTTCAGAAACGGTTTGGCGGCAGCCACAAAAACGGTAAGGAGGAATCTCAAATGACAAATATTCAGAAAGCGCTCGAGCTGATCGGCACTTTTGCTTCCGGTGATACGGAAAAGGCAAAAAAGCTGCTGGCGGAAGGATATATTCAGCACAATCTGGCTTATGGCACCGGCCGTGATGCCTTTCTCGGTTCCGTGTCCTATCTGGCCTCCGCGCCGGTAAAGACTACCGTAAACAACATTCGGGCCTTCGAGGATGGCGACAAGGTGTTCCTGCAGACGGTTTACAATTTTGCCGGAGCCGGCGAACAGGTGGCCTTTGACATTTTCCGCTTTGATCCGGACGGCCTGATTGCGGAGCATTGGGACAATCTGGCGGCAAAGGCGGAGCCGAATCCTTCCGGCAGAACGCAGATCGACGGCGCCAGGGAGCTCAAGGATCTGGACAAGACAGAGAAAAACCGTGAGCTGGTAAAAAACTTTCTATACGACGTCATGCAGGGCAAGCGTCCGGAAAAAACCGCCGATTACTTTGACGGAGATACCTACATTCAGCACAACACCGGTATTGCCGACGGGCTGTCCGGACTGGGCGCGGCGCTGGCGGCTTTGGCGGAACAGGGTGTGCAGATGATCTACGACAAGACACATCAAGTGCTTGCGCAGGGGAACTTTGTTCTGGCGGTCAGCGAGGGTACATTCGGCGGCGCACATACCAGCTACTATGACCTGTGGCGTGTGGAGAACGGCAGGATTGCCGAGCACTGGGATGTGATGGAAGCGATCGCTGATGCATCTGTATGGCAGAATCAGAACGGTAAGTTCTAACGCAGCCCATCTGAATCATGGCAGTAAAATAGGAGTTATTACACAAGCTTTACGCCCGGCAGGGCTGCCGATTGGCGGCCCTGGCTGATTTCTGAGAGAAATCAGCCGGTCTTTAAAACGGCTGATAACGGAGCAAATTACGAATCTATGAGCATCTCAATTTTTTATTACAGCATTATGCTGGAAGAGCAGGAGGTATGTCTGAAATGACGGCAGCAGAGGTTCTGCACTATTTACAGCGGGAAATACATACCACGGTAGCAGCAACCACAGATAAAGACGGATTGCCTGTGACCTGCGCCATCGACATGATGGATGCCGACGAAAACGGGCTGTATTTTCTTACCGCCAGGGGAAAGGGCTTTTATAACCGATTGAAAAAAGACGGTTATATGGCGCTGACCGGTATGAAAGGAGAAGACACTATGTCCAGCGTTGCCGTATCGGTACGCGGGAGGGTAAAAGAGCTCGGCAGCGGTCCGCTGCCTCGGCTCCTTGAAAAGAATCCTTATATGCAGGAAATTTATCCTACTCCGGAATCCCAAAAGGCTTTGACGGTATTCCAGCTTTATGCGGGAAGCGGCGACTGGTTTGACCTTTCCCAAAAGCCGATTGAACGATTCTCTTTTTCTTTTGGGGAGGCACAAGCAGAATCGGAAGGATATTTTATAACAGATGCCTGTGCGGTCTGCCGCGCGTGTGAAGCGGTCTGCCCGCAAGGCTGTATCGATTTCACTTCTGTACCGCCTGCCATTCGGCAGGAGCATTGCCTGCGCTGCGGAAATTGCATGGAGGCTTGCCCGCAGAACGCGATCCTTCGGAAGAAAGCAAAATAATACGGAGGAAGGAGCAGGAAAACGCTTGCGGCGGGGAGCTTCTACTTGCGCAGATATTGCTGATATACGTGAGCGACGTCCATGGCGCCCGTCTCACAGTCGGGCGGGACCAGCGTGCCTCCGAGGGAATCTTCGTAATAAAATGTGTCGCTTCCCGTTTTCCGTCCCATGGTCATGCGGATCCCCTCCCAAAGTATGCTGCAGCCGCTTCTGTGAAGATACCCCATGAACATGCCGATCGTGCTGGCCTCCTTTGCGGACTCGAAAAATTCCTTGTCCCGCATATTGACAGGATCCCGGCATCGGATGTATAATCAATCAACTGATACGGGGAGGACGGTTTGGTAGAGCCGCCCGTGCAATCAGTAATATTTATGAGACGTGGTTTTGGTATAACATGAGACAGATTGGTATTCCATCAACCGCTGCCGTCGGAGGGAGGGGATTTGGATGTCAGAAGTAAGATTGAAAGAAAATGAATCTTTGGACAGTGCGCTGAAGAGGTGGAAGAGATCGTGTGCCAAGTCGGGCGTACTTGCAGAGGTTCGCAAGAGAGAGCATTACGAGAAGCCCAGCGTCAGAAGAAAGAAGAAATCCGAGGCTGCCAGAAAGCGCAAATATTGATTTAGATAACCGAACTGTTTTCACCCGTGGTATTTTGGATACAACGGGTGATTTTTTTCCGATTTGTGGTAAAATATGACACGAAAATGAATTTTTCACGCTTGACTTGACATAGCATGCACGCTGATGTATAAATATACGGAAAATTGAATAAATCACACGGAGGGAATCAAAATGGACAAGAAAGATATCAAAAAAGTAGTTCTTGCATATTCGGGCGGATTGGATACTTCCATCATTATCCCGTGGCTCAAGGAAAATTACAACAACTGTGAAGTGATTGCCGTTTCCGCCGACGTGGGACAGGGGACGGAGCTTGACGGCCTGGAAGAGAAAGCGCTTAAAACCGGCGCCTCTAAATTATATATAGAAGATTTGAAAAAGGAATTCGTAGAAGATTATATTTTCCCGACCGTAAAGGCAGGCGCAAAATACGAGGGCGACTATCTTCTCGGAACCTCGTTCGCAAGACCGGTGATTGCAAAGAGAATTGTGGAAATTGCAAAGGCGGAGGGCGCCGACGCCATCTGCCACGGCTGCACCGGCAAGGGAAACGACCAGGTGCGCTTCGAGCTTACCATCAAAGCGCTTGCGCCGGATATGCACATTATCGCTCCCTGGCGGGAATGGGACATTAAATCGAGAGAAGAAGAAATCGAATATGCGGAGGCGCATAACATTCCGCTCAAAATCAACAGGGAAACAAACTACTCGAAGGATAAAAATTTATGGCACCTTTCCCACGAGGGAATGGATCTGGAAGATCCGGCAAACGAACCGCTGTATAACAAAGAAGGCTTTTTGGAGCTCTGCGTTTCGCCCGAACAGGCGCCGGACCGTCCCGCCTACGTGACGATCGATTTTGATAAGGGTATTCCGACCGCTGTCAACGGAAAGAAAATGGATGCCGTGGAAATTGTAGAGACACTGAACCGGCTGGGCGGAGAAAACGGCATCGGCCTTGCGGATCTCGTAGAGAACAGGCTGGTAGGAATGAAATCCAGAGGCGTCTATGAAACGCCGGGCGGTACGATCCTTTACCGGGCGCATCAGGTGCTGGAGACGATCTGCCTCGACCGCGACACGCAGCATTACAAAGAACTCGTTGCGTCCCGTTTCGCGGAGCTCGTTTACTTCGGCCAGTGGTTTACCCCCCTGCGCGAGGCGCTTTCCGCGTTTGTGGACAAGACGCAGGAGACCGTAACGGGAAGCGTAACGCTGAAGCTGTACAAAGGCAATCTGATCAACGCGGGCGTGACGTCTCCGTATACGCTTTACAGCGAGGAAATTGCGACCTTCGACGAGGATCATGTTTATGACCAGTCGGATGCGGAAGGCTTTATCAATCTCTTCGGCTTGCCGGTGAAGGTCAAAGCGATGATGGAACAGAAGCGGCGGGAGCAGTAAGGAGTTCTATGGAAAAACTATGGGCGGGCCGCTTCGCAAAGGCGCTCGACGAAACGGCCGACGATTTTAATTCCTCCATATCATTCGATTCAAAGCTGTACCGGCAGGATATCACGGGCTCGATGGCGCATGCCGCGATGCTTGGCGCGCGGAATATTATTTCCGGAGAAGATGCCGAGAAGATTATCGCCGCTCTGCAGGGGATTCTCGAAGACCTGGATGCAGGAAAGCTGCAGATCGATCGTTCCTGCGAAGATATCCATATGTTTGTGGAAGCGGAGCTTACGAAGCGGATCGGAGATACCGGCAAGCGGCTTCATACCGCAAGAAGCAGAAATGATCAGGTCGCGCTTGACCTGAGAATGTATCTCCGCGACGAGACGCATAAAATCATTTCTCTGCTTAAGGATACCATCCGCGCCGTTACGCAGCAGGCGGAACAGAATAAAGATGCCATTTTACCGGGCTATACGCATTTGCAGCGTGCACAGCCGATCACGTTCGGACATCACCTGATGGCGTATGCTATGATGTTTCTCCGGGATATCGGGCGGCTCCGGGACGCCGTGAAGCGTATGAATGTTTCTCCGCTCGGAAGCTGTGCGCTTGCGGGGACGACCTATGATACGGACCGAAGGTTTACGGCGGAAAAGCTTGGCTTTGACGGAATTACGGCGAACAGCATTGACGGCGTTTCGGACCGGGATTTCTGCGTCGAGCTGTGTGCGGCATTTTCCCTGATTATGATGCACCTTTCTCGCTTTGCCGAGGAAATTGTGCTCTGGTCCTCCTGGGAATTTAAATTTATTGAGCTGGACGACTCGTTTACGACGGGCTCAAGCATCATGCCGCAGAAGAAGAATCCTGATATGGCGGAGCTTGTCCGCGGCAAGACGGGACGTGTTTACGGCAGCCTGATTACGCTTCTGACCATGCTCAAGGGACTGCCGCTTGCATACAACAAGGACATGCAGGAAGATAAGGAGGCTGTCTTTGACAGCCTGGAAACGGTGCAGAAATGCCTGGAAGTATTTGCCCCGATGATCCGCACGTTTACGGTCTGCAGAGAGAATATGCGCCGGGCGGCGCAGCAGGGCTTTATCAACGCGACGGATCTGGCGGATTATCTCGTGAAAAAGGGACTGCCCTTCCGAAGCGCCTACAAAATCACGGGACAAATTGTAGCTTACTGCATCCGCGAGAAGAAAGTATTGGAAACGCTGTCTCTGGAGGAATACAAAACCTTCAGTCCGCTGTTTGAAAACGATCTGTATGAGGCAATTCGTTTGGAGGCCTGCGTAGACAGGCGCATTTCCGAGGGCGGCACATCTGTAGCCTCCGTGGAAAAACAAATCGCACAGGTAATGGAGTTTTTAAAGCATGACGAAAGTATTTATTGACGGCAGGGAAGGCACCACGGGCCTTCGGATCTGGGACAGACTCAGCGCGAGAGAAGACATCGAGCTGATCCTGCTTCCCGAGGCGGACCGAAAAAATCCGGACAGACGGAGGGAAGCCATCAACGAAAGCGATATTTCTTTTCTGTGTCTGCCCGACGCGGCGGCGGCGGAGGCCGAACGGATGACGGAGAATCCGAAGACGGTGCTCATTGATACTTCTACGGCGCACCGCACGAGTCCGGGCTGGGCCTATGGCTTCCCCGAGCTGTCTGAAGCGCATTTTCAGGCCATACGGGAAAGCCGGCGGATCGCGGTGCCGGGCTGCCATGCCGGCGGTTTTATCGCGCTTGTTTATCCGCTGGTAAAATACGGGCTTCTGCCGCGTTCCGCGCTTCTGACCTCGCACAGCGTCACGGGCTACAGCGGCGGCGGCAAGAAAATGATCGCGGAATACGAGGCCGAGAACAGGGATCCGCTTTTGGACGCGCCGCGGCAATACGGTCTGACACAGCGGCATAAGCATCTGAAGGAAATGCAGCACGTAACGGAGCTGGAGCACGCGCCGATCTTCTGCCCGGTGGTTTCTGATTTCTACAGCGGAATGGTGATGACCGTTCCCGTATTTTCCCGGCAGCTGCCGGAGGGCGTAACGTGTGAAGCGATCCGGAGTCTGTACCGAAGGCAGTATCCCGGGCCGATCGTATCCTATACGGACGATCTTACGGATTTCGGAGCGGGGGGCTTTGTCTCCGGCGCGGGCTGCTCAGGAAAAGATTCTATGCGAATTGGCGTATGCGGGAATGAAGAGCGGATTTTGCTCATTGCGCAGTATGACAACCTGGGAAAAGGCGCGTCCGGCGCGGCGGTTGAATGCATGAATCTGAAAATGGGAGCAGATCCGAAGAAAGGATTGGATTTATAATGGAATGCAAATATACGGAGGGCGGCGTTTGCGCCGCAAAAGGGTTCCGGGCAAATGGGATACACTGCGGGATCCGCAAAAATAAAAGCAAACGAGATCTGGCTCTGATTGTCAGCGAGAAAGAAGCGGCCGCAGCGGCCGTATATACGACAAACCTCGTAAAAGGTGCGCCGATTGCGGTCACTCGGAAGAACCTGGAAAACGGCAGAGCTTCCGTGATCCTCTGCAACAGCGGAAATGCAAATACCTGCAATGCGGACGGATATGAAAAAGCGACCGAAATGTGTGCGATTGCCGCCAAACAGTGCGGAATTGAAAAAAGAAACGTCGTTGTCGCGTCTACGGGTGTGATCGGGATGCCGCTTGACACGGCGCCGATCCGGAATTCTATTGCGGAGCTTTATGACGGGCTTACCGCGGCTCCGGAAGGCAGCCGCTTTGCCGCGGAGGCAATTATGACAACGGACACCATTGTGAAAGAGGTTGCCGTCCGTTTTGAAATCGACGGCGTGCCGTGCAGCATGGGCGGAATCGCGAAGGGCTCGGGAATGATTCATCCGAATATGGCAACGATGCTGATTTTTATTACGTGCGATGCGCTGATCACGCCGGAACTGCTTGGAAAGGCGCTTCGAGAGGATGTCAAAACATCGTTTAACATGATCAGCATCGACGGGGATACTTCTACCAATGATATGGCTGTGATTCTTTCAAACGGCATGGCCGGCAATGCCGAAATCAACGCCGAGGGCGCTGCCTTTGATACGTTTTGCAGGGCGCTGCATATGCTGACCGTGCGGCTGAGCCGTATGCTTGCAGCAGATGGGGAAGGGGCCACGAAGCTGCTGGAATGCAGCGTATCTGGCGCTCCGACGCTTGAAACCGCGCAGAAAACGGCAAAATCGGTAATCTGCTCTTCCTTGCTCAAGGCGGCGATGTTCGGCGCTGATGCGAATTGGGGCAGAGTGCTTTGCGCGATTGGCTACAGCGGCGCTTTGGTAGACGTCAACCGGATCGACGTGGCGTTCCGCTCAGGAAAAGGCATGATTACTGTCTGCAAAAATGGAACGGGAGTACCCTTTTCCGAGGAACAGGCAAAAGAAATTCTCCAGGAGAAAGAGATCGACATTCTGGTGGATCTGAATGACGGCAATGAAACGGCAACGGCCTGGGGTTGCGATCTGACCTATGATTATGTAAAAATCAACGGCGATTACAGAACGTGAGGTGTGGCTCCATGGAACTCAGCAACGCGCAGCGCGCGGAGGTTTTGATCCACGCGCTTCCCTATATTCAAAAATATTACAATAAAATCATCGTGGTAAAATACGGCGGCAACGCGATGATCAACGAGGAACTGAAAAAGGCAGTCATGGGAGACATCGTACTGCTGTCTTTGATCGGCATCAAGGTCGTGCTCGTACACGGCGGCGGTCCGGAAATCAGTGAAATGCTTCAGAAAATCGGCAAACGCTCTGAATTTGTCAATGGACTGCGCGTAACGGATGCGGAGACCGCGGAGGTCGTTCAGATGGTGCTTGCCGGAAAAATTAATAAGGGCCTCGTCAATCTTTTACAAAATACGGGCGGCCGTGCGATCGGTCTCAGCGGCGCGGACGGGCACATGATCGAAGCCAGACAGCTCGATCCGGCCCTGGGATATGTCGGAGAAATCACGAACGTCGATACGCAGCTGATTCTCGACGTTCTGGAAAAGGGCTATATCCCTGTGATTTCCACGGTTGGGTGCGATTCCGAGGGCAATGTTTACAATATCAACGCGGATACCGCAGCCTCCAGGATCGCCGGGATGCTCAGAGCGGAAAGCCTGATTTCCATGACAGATATCAGCGGTATTTTACGCGACAAAGACGATCCGGACTCTCTGATTCCGCAGATTCAGGTCAGCGACGCTCCCACGCTGATGCGGGATGGGATCATTTCGGGCGGCATGATTCCGAAGGTGGAATGCTGTATCGAAGCGATCCGCAGAGGCGTAAATAGGGTATTTATTATTGACGGCAGAATCCCGCATTCGATCCTGATCGAAACGCTGACAGATGAAGGAATCGGGACCATGTTTACCGAAGGATGACAGTTTACGGAGGCGCAGAAATGATGAAAGACATTTTTCAGAAGGACGGCGAATATATCGCCCATACATACGGCCGGTTCCCGGTCGCGCTCGAGCGGGGGAAGGGCGCGCTGCTCGAAGGCAGCGATGGAAAACGATACATTGACCTGGGGAGCGGGATTGCCGTAAATATTTTCGGCATGTGTGATGATGCTTGGGAAAATGCCGTGATTGCGCAGATCCGAACGCTGCAGCATACCTCGAATCTCTACTATACGGAGCCCTGCGTAAAACTCGCAGAGCTGCTTTGCACAAAAACGGGAATGAAGAAGGTGTTTTTCGGCAATTCGGGGGCGGAGGCGAACGAATGCGCCATCAAAGCCGCCCGCTTATATTCCTATCAAAAATACGGGGAAGGCAGACATACGATCATTACGCTGAAAAACAGCTTTCACGGCAGAACGGTGACGACGCTTTCCGCAACGGGACAGGATGCGTTTCACACGAAATTCGGGCCTTTCACAGAGGGCTTCGTATACTGCGCGCCGGACGATCCCGAGGAGCTGAAACGGCTGATCCGCGAGCACCGCTGCTGCGCGGTGATGTTTGAGCTCGTGCAGGGAGAGGGCGGCATTCACGTCCTGTCGGAAGATTTTGTAAAAACAATCGAATCGCTGGCGGCGGAAAACGATCTTCTTATGATCGCGGACGAGGTACAGACGGGCAACGGAAGAACGGGGACGCTTTACGCATATATGCAGTATGGAATTCTGCCGGATATCGTAACGACGGCAAAGGGAATCGGCGGCGGTCTCCCGCTGGGCGTCACGATGCTGGGCGAAAAAATGCAGGATGTTTTTACGCCGGGAACGCACGGTTCTACCTTTGGCGGAAATCCTGTCTGCTGCGCCGGCGCGTACAATATCCTGAGCCGGATCGATGAGGCGCTTCTCGCCTCGGTACGCGAGAAGGGCGCGTGGATCCGGAATGCGCTGCAGGGCGCGAAGGGCGTAAAATCTGTCACCGGACTTGGGCTGATGCTCGGAATTGAAACGGAGCGCCCAGCGGCAGAAGTAATTAAAGACGCAATGGAACGCGGCGTACTTGTGCTCAGCGCAAAAACAAAGGTGCGTCTGCTCCCGCCGCTGAATATTAAAGAGGAAGAGCTCAAGGAAGCAATCGGAATTTTAAAGGAGGTCATTGCAAAATGAAGCATCTGCTGAAGCTCATGGATCTGAGCAAGGAAGAAATCTGCAGCATTCTCAATATGGCGGATCAGCTGAAATATGAAAAAAAACACGGGATTGAGCATAAACGTCTTGCGGGCAAGACGCTGGGAATGATTTTCCAAAAATCGTCTACGCGGACGCGTGTCTCGTTCGAGGTCGGGATGTATGATCTCGGCGGATCGGCTTTGTTTTTGAGCGCGCACGATCTGCAGATCGGAAGAGGCGAGCCGATCGAAGACACTGCGCGTGTTTTATCGCGTTATCTGGACGGAATCATGATTCGCACGTACAGCCAGGAGGAAGTGGAAAAGCTTGCGGAATACGGCTCCATACCGGTAATCAACGGCCTGACGGATTATTGCCATCCCTGCCAGGTGCTTGCGGACCTGATGACGATCCGGGAATACAAGGGGGCGATTCGTGGGAATAAGCTGACCTATATCGGAGACGGCAACAATATGGCAAATTCACTGATTGTAGGCGGCATCAAGCTCGGCATGAAGGTCAGCGTCGCTTGCCCGGAGGGCTACCGTCCGGACGCTGAAATTATGAAGTGGGCGGCAGAAAACGGAGAATTTCAGTGTACGGAAAATATTCTTGAAGCCGCTGCCGACGCGGACGTCCTTTATACCGACGTTTGGGCGTCAATGGGGCAGGAGGCCGAGGCGGCCGAACGGCAGAAGGTCTTTGCGGAGTATCAGATCAATGACCGCGTAATGGCCTGCGCAAAGCGGGACGCGATCGTGCAGCACTGTCTCCCCGCGCATAGAGGCGAGGAAATTTCCGCGGAAGTATTCGAAGCGCACGCCGCGGAAATTTTTGACGAGGCAGAAAACCGCCTGCATGTACAAAAGGCGGTTCTCGTAAAGTGTCTGACGTCATGACGTGGGAAGAGCTGCTGGACTACTGCAGCCGCTGCCAGCGCTGCGCCCTGGCGCAGACGCGCAAAAACGTGGTAGTCGGAAGGGGAAACCGCAATGCGCCGATCCTGTTTGTCGGCGAGGGCCCCGGCGCACAGGAGGACGAGCAGGGAATCCCGTTTGTAGGGCAGGCGGGAAAGCTGCTGGATCTTGCGCTGGAAGCATGCGGGTTTCCTCCGGATCTCTATTATATTGCAAATGTCGTAAAATGCAGGCCGCCCCAGAACCGCAATCCCCTCCGGGAAGAGACGGAGGCGTGCATGCCGTATCTCAGGGAGCAATTCCGGCTGATTAAACCGAAAATCGTGGTATGCCTCGGATCAGTCGCATCTGTAGCGCTGATCGGCCCCGAGGCCAAAATTACGGCGGTACGCGGGACATGGATCGAAAAAAAAGGTACCTATTTTACGGCAACCTATCATCCCGCCGCGCTTCTGCGAGACGAATCGAAAAAAATTTTTATGTGGCGGGATCTGAAGGCCGTTCAAGAGAGGCTTCATGAAATCATTTGAGGATATTAACGCTTTTTACCGGGAAAAACTGGAACGCGAGGTGTCGGAGGATTTGGAGCTGTATGCTCGGACCGGTCCTCTGCAGTTTGTATACGGCTCCGGACCGGAGCATGCCGGCGTAGTGCTGATCGGAGAAGCGCCGGGAAAAGAGGAGGTCCGGCTTGGAAGGCCGTTCGTGGGAAAAGCAGGCGCGATCCTCGACGAAATTTTAAAAGCGACAGGCATAAAAAGAAACAGTCTGTATATAACTAATGTGGTAAAATACAGATTGGCGCGCCCCGGAAAACGGCCGGGAACGTATGCGAACCGTCCGGCGCTGCCGCGTGAAATTCAGCTGAGCCTGCCCTGGCTGCGGGAAGAACTGATTTTTCTGAAGCCGCGGCTGATTCTGACGCTTGGAGGCGTACCGCTGAAGGCTTTGTGTTTTATCGGAAATTGTGGTATACTGGAATTAAGTGCTTGCCACGGAAAAGCGATCGATATCAGAATAAACGAAACCCCTTCGACATATGTGCCGCTTTACCATCCGGCAAGCCAGATTTATAACCGAAGCCTCAAGCCGGTCTTTGAAGAAGATTTTCAAGCCGTCAGGAGGCTTTGCGGAGATACGGAAGAATAAAGGCATGCTTTGGTTATCGAAAAGGAGTGTCGCAGAGGTGAAAAAGTGCATAGGGATCAAACGGTTCTGGACGAAAATAGTCAGCGGGGCGATGGTGATCGCCACATTGAATATTTTCGTTTTGTCGTCTTTTGTAGCCGCTGATTTCTCGAAAACGCAGGCTTCGAATATTTATAAGACGACGGAGGTGGACACCATCACGTCGACGGCCTACGCGCTGGGAAATGCGAATGCAAATTTGGTGATGCAGAACAAGAACGGGGACGCGCAGGTGCGCGTGGGCAACGTCATGAAGCTGATGACGCTGTATCTGACCTTTGAAGCGATCGGGGAAGGGAAAATCACCCTGGATACGCAGCTTGAGGTTTCTGTAGCGGCCCAGAAGGCCTCCGAAGGCAGAGCAAGGGTTTTTCTTGACGGTTATAAACATGAAAAAATCACGGTAAAACAGGCGATCGAGGCCGTATGCATCGCTTCCGCGAACGATGCTGCATATGTTCTGGCTGAGGGACTGGGCGGCACGGAACAGAATTTCGTCGCCATGATGAACGCGAAAGCGGCGGAGCTTGGCATGAAAAATACTTTGTATACGGACAGCACCGGAATTGCAAAGGATCAGTATACATCCGCAAACGACCTTGCGGTGCTGGCCTGCGATCTGCTTAATAAGTACCCGTCGGTGACGGATTATACAAAGCTGACATACGGTCTGTTTAAACACGAGTCCACAAACGAGGGCGATACCGAAATGGTTTCGGCCAATAACCTGACGCGCGGGAAATTTTATCAGGAGAGCGACGGCCTTCTGGTTGGAAGCGATTCCGAATTCGGATATGCGATGGTGGGTACTGTAGCTGACGAATCCACGCGTTCCGTCGCGGTAATCGTTGGGGCGGCCGACGAGAATTATCGTGCCGCAGAGATCAGAAAGCTTCTGGAATATGGCCTGACGGCGTTTGAATACCGCCAGATTGAAACAAAGGGAACGTTTGTCCGGAAGATCGATATCAAAGACGGTAAGGAAAAGAAAATTAAGACCGAGGCGGCGGCCGATTTCTCGGTTTTGCTGAACAAAGACGATTTTGATAAGATCGAGAAAAAGGTAGAGATCACAAAGACGGTTCAGGCGCCCGCACAGAAGGGCGAAACGGTCGGGGAAGTCGTGTATATGCTGGAGGACAAAGAAATCGGGCGTGTGGAAATCGTTTTAAGCGAAGACATGGAAAAGGCCGGCTGGTTTACGCTTCTTATCCGGAAAATCCTTTCCTTTTTCGGATTGGACTGAAAGAAAGCACTTTAATTTTACGTCCGGCTGTGGTACAATCGGACGTATTCCATATTATAGTTTTTTAGGAGGCATTTTGAATGAAAACAAAGGCAGTTAGATTGTATGGAAAGGAAGATCTGCGTCTGGAAGAATTTGATTTACCTGAGATGAAGGAGGATGAAATTCTGGCGCATATCATATCGGACAGCGTCTGTATGTCTACATACAAAGCGATGGAGCAGGGCTCGGATCATAAGAGAGTCCCGAATGATATCGACAGGAACCCCGTCATCGTTGGGCATGAGTTCTGCGGGGAAATCGTCAAGGTCGGTTCTAAATGGCAGCATAAATTCAAGCCCGGACAGAAATTTTCTATTCAGCCGGCAATGAACTACAAGGGATCTTTGGATGCGCCGGGCTATTCTTATCGGTATATCGGGGGATCGGCGACCTATGTCATTATCCCGAACGAGGTCATGGAAACGAATTGCCTTCTTGAATATCATAATGATGCGTTTTTCTACGGCAGCGTCGCAGAGCCGATGTCCTGCATCGTCGGTACGTACCATGCCATGTATCATACTAAGAACGGCTCTTACGTACATAACATGGGAATTGTTGAGGGCGGAAATATGGCGATTCTGGCCGGCGTGGGACCGATGGGGATCGGTGCGATCGATTATGCGATTCACTGTGACAGAAAGCCGGGGCTGCTTGTCGTTACGGATATCGACGAAGCCAGGCTGAAGCGGGCGGCGTCCATTTATACGGTTGAGGAAGCCGCGAAAAACGGCGTCAAGCTGGTATATGTCAATACGAATACGACGCCCGACGCGGAGAATTATATTATGGGACTTACGGGAAATAAAGGATTTGACGACGTCATGGTCTTTGCACCCGTCCGCTCCGTTGTGGAAATGGGCGACAGGCTTCTGGGCAAGGACGGCTGCCTCAATTTCTTTGCCGGCCCTGCCAATTCGGAATTTAAGGCCGAATTTAATTTCTATAACGTACATTATGCTTCCACGCACGTCGTCGGCACGAGTGGCGGAAATACGCAGGACATGATCGAATCGATTGAAATGATGAACAAGGGCCTTCTGAATACGGCTTCCATGATCACGCATATCGGCGGGCTCAACAGCGTTGTGGATACCGTTATGAACTTGCCGAAGATTCCGGGCGGAAAGAAACTGATTTATACGAATATCGATCTTCCGCTTACGGCGATTGCCGATTTCGAGAAGCTGGGGGAAACGGACGAGATGTTCAGAGCGCTGGATGAAATCTGCAAACGTCACAATCAGCTGTGGAACGCAGAGGCGGAGAAATATCTCCTTGCAAACGCAAAGGCCATATAACAGCGTGGCCTTTTCTCGGGAAAGGACGGTTATCGATGAAATTATTGGCTTTTGATTACGGAGCAAGCAGCGGAAGAGCCATCCTGGGTGAGTTCGATGGCTCGCGGCTTACGCTTTCGGAGCTCCATCGCTTTTCCAGCGATCCTGTTATGATGAACGGGACGTTTACGTGGGATTTTCCGCGTTTGTTTTTCGAACTGAAGAAAGGCATCCTGAAAGCGTATCAGGCCGGGCATAAGGAAATTGCGGGGATCGGGATCGATACCTGGGGCGTGGACTTCGGTCTGCTTTCTCGGCAGGGGGAACTGCTCGGGAATCCCGTTCATTACCGCGACGCGCGCACGGACGGTATGATCGAGCTTGCATGCAGCCGTTCGTCGGAAAAAGAAATTTATGATACGACGGGGATTGCATTTCAGAAATTCAATACGCTGTATCAGCTTCTGGCCATGGCGGAGAAAAAGAGCGTGCTTCTTGAAAACGCAGATACTCTGCTGTTTATTCCGGATCTGTTTAATTATTATCTGACGGGCGAGAAGCTTTGCGAGTATACGATTACGAGTACGTCGCAGCTCTATGATCCTGTCCGCGGCGGCTGGGCAGAGCAGCTGATCCGGAAAATTATTCCTGGCTTTCATACGGGGATTTTGCCGAACGTCGTCCCCGCCGGCACGAAGATCGGAACGCTTTCCGCAGGGATCTGCGAAGAGCTTGGCACCGCGCCGATTCCGGTTATCGCCGTTGCGGAGCACGATACGGGCAGCGCCGTGGTATCCGTTCCTTTTTACGATCAAAAGAGCGCGTACCTCAGCAGCGGAACATGGTCTCTGCTGGGCGTTGAGCTGGATCGTCCGATCATCAACGATAAGATGCGCGAGCTGAACTATACGAACGAAGGCGGAATCAATAATAATGTTCGGCTTCTGAAAAACATCATGGGACTCTGGATCAACCAGGAGTGCAAGCGCCATTGGGAAAAGCTGGGCGAGACGGTTTCGTTTGACGAGCTCGATGGCGGCGCGATGGCCGCGAAACCGTTTGCATGCATTATCGATGTGGATGATCAGAGATTTTTCGAACCGAACGGCATGCCGGATAAAATCAGAGATTATTGTGCGGAGACTGGGCAATACGTGCCGCAGACGAAGGGCGAAATCGTTCGCTGCATTATGGAGAGCCTTGCCCTGAAATACAGACAGGCGATCCTCGGACTGGAAGAGATTGTCGGATACCGGATTCCGGCGCTCCATATCGTGGGCGGCGGCTGCAAAAATAAGATTCTAAGCCAATTTACGGCGAACGCGATTAATCGTCCTGTTTATGCGGGCCCGATCGAGGCAACGGCGATCGGAAATCTGGCGGCTCAGCTCATTTCTCTTGGCGCCATCGGATCGCTTGCGCAGGCGCGGGAGGTCGTCCGGAATTCTTTCGAAATTGAAGAATACGTTCCTTCCGAAACGGCGGCCTGGGACGACGCATACGAGAAACTGCTTGCGCTGCAGAATCGTAAAGCGGAGGTACGCGGATGAAACAGACGACAATCGACATTTTGGATCGGCTGGCAGAGCGCTATCCGGCGCTTGCTCCGCTGCATGTGAACATTTTCGAGGCCTTTCAGACGATCTGCAAGGCCTATAACAACGGCGGAGTGCTTTATGTGTGCGGAAACGGTGGCAGCGCTGCCGATGCGGAGCATATTGTGGGAGAATTGATGAAGTCGTTCCGAAAAAAGCGTCCGGCGGACGCGAAAATCCAGGAAAGTCTGACGCAGATGTTCGGAGAAACCGGACGAATTTTGGGAGAAACATTGGAGGGAGGCCTTCCGGCCATTTCTCTTTGCTCGCATGTTTCTTTGAAATCTGCCGTGGCAAACGACACGGATCCCGCCAATATTTATGCGCAGCAGCTTTTTTCTCTCGGACGTGCCGGCGACTGTCTGATCGCGATTTCTACGTCGGGCAACGCGGAAAACTGTGTACGCGCCGCCATGATCGCAAAGCTCACAGGTATGAAAACAATTGCGCTTACGGGCGAAAAAGGCGGCAGACTGAAAGAAATTGCAGAGGTCACAATTTCTGTTCCGGAGCATGAAACATACGCGGTGCAGGAACTTCATCTCCCCGTATATCATTGTCTGTGCGCGATGCTGGAGGAAGAGCTGTTCTGATGCCCGCGGAAAAGATTGAAATTTTTAAGCGGGAATGCATAATCCGGAATTCTTCGGAGATAATAATCACCGAGAACGGCAGAGCCGTTCTGTATAAAGTTTCCGACAATAGTAAATTCATGACTTCTAATATTTTTGCGGCGCGTATTATGGAATATGCGCCGCAATTACATTCTTATTTTGTGGATATCGGAGACGAGCGGCGCGCGCTGCTGAACGCCCCGGAGGGAGCGCACCGGATCGGATCGTTTTGCGCCGTACAAATCGCAGCGCCTGCACGGGGGAAAAAGGGTGCGTGCGTTACGTCTGGGATTCGATTGACGGGCGTCTATGCCGTGCTCCTGCCGACAGAAGACGAACCCAGCGTAAACATTTCCACTAAAATCAAAGACGGCGCCGTTCGCGAACGCCTCGCGGATGCCGGAGAATCGCTTCGGCCGGAATCTGCTCTGATTTTGCGGACGCAGGCCGCTTCTGCTTCTGCCGTGGAAATTGCAGAGGAATACGAAAAGCTCGTTTCTGTATGGCACGGCATTCAGCGGCGCCTTCAGTCGGCGGCCGCCGACTGCGCACCCGGTCTTTTATTTGCGGAGGATCCCCTTGTTTCCGCACTGCTGAAATATCCCTTGGAATCCTACTCGGAAATCTGCGCGGATACAACGGAGCCGCTCGAGCGGCTGGGCGCTGCCTTTCCGGCGCTCAAAGGCCGGCTGCGTTTTCTTCCGAAGCACATTTTTGCGGTTAAATCTGTAGATTCCGTCAAAACGTCGCTGCTGGGGAGAAGAGTCTTTTTAAAATCGGGCGCGGATATCGTGATTGAAAAAACGGAAGCCTTGACGGTTATCGATGTAAACACGGGAAAATCCGCGGCCTCCTATAAAGAAGTGAATTTCGAAGCGGCAGAGGAAATCATGCGCCAGCTTCGCCTCCGTGAAATCGGCGGAATCATCCTCTGCGATTTTATTGGTATGGAGAGATGCGATGGGGAAGCGCTTACGGCTTATATGCGGGAATTGGCGCTGCGCGATCCTTCTCATCCTGAGATCCCCGGAATGACGGCGCTCGGTCTTATGGAGATCGCGCGGAAGAGAAGCTGATTTTTTCCCAAAACCCGTTTGTTTTTTACGGAACTCCATGCTATAATTTTACCCATCATTAACAGAAAGCGGGAGGAAGACCGTGAAAAACAAAAAAGGTTTGAGATTCGCCCTTGTCCTTGCGGCGTGCGCCGTGCTGCTGCTGCAGGGCTGCAGTCAAGAGGAGAAAGAAATGGAAGGAAAAGTTAAAATTATCAGTTATAATGTGCTGGTCGAATGGTGTACGGAGTATAACGGTGCCAATACGGGCGTTACGAAGACCTACGACCTGACGAGCCGTCTTGAGGATCTGTCAGAGCTCCTGAAGAAAGAAAAGCCGGATTCTTTCGGTGTGCAGGAGTGCTCCTATGCGATCAAACAGCATCTGCTGCGCAATCTGACAAATTACGGCTGCGTCGGTGTCATGGACACCGGCGGAGCGGACGACGCGAACGCCTTTGGGACCTTTATCTTTTACAACAAAGAGAAATACAGTGTTGTAGAAACGGAAAATTTCTGGCTTTCCACGACGCCGGATCAGGTTTCTACATATCCCGGCGCAGACCGTCCGCGGAACGGCTGCTGGGCAATTTTTGAAAATTTGGAAACAGGCGAGCAATATGCGCATGTAAACGTCCATGTGGAGTGGAAAACGAAGCAGAGCAATTCCTATGGCGCGGAATATACGCGCCAAATGGTAGATGAGCTTGCGGCGCGTGGTCTCCCTGTATTTTGCACCGGGGATTTCAACGTCGATTCCGACGACTATATTGCGGTGGAAATTATGACGGAGGAGGGAGCTGCTTCCGTGAAGGATGCTCAGGAAATCGCAAAAGAATCGGAGGACAGCCACAGCACCCATTTTGACGTTCCCGCAAGGAAGCTCGATTATTGCTTTGTGACGGATGAGAAGATAGACGTGGAGCGCTACGAGCTGATTGGAGATTACACCATTTCCGACCATCTCGGCGTTAAGGTAGTAGCGGCGCTGAAATAAGCTCCGGATTATGGGAGAAAGCCCGCGGCCGTAAAAGACGGCTGCGGGCTTGTTTTATAAACGGCCAGAAAGAGGAGTGCGAATAAAAATTTTATTTACATATTTTATTATATGTCGTATAATAAAACAAATAAAAAATTGTATATTTTGAAATTTGAGGTATTGTATCATGGAACCATTCGGAAATATGCAATCAGAAGAAAATGATAAAGTTGTGCTCCTTTACAAATTATATTACAAGCAGATGCTGTATGCCGCAAAGCAGATCCTGCGGGATCATTGTGAGGCGGAAAATGCAGTTCAGGAAGCCTTTCTCGGATTGGCCAGCCATCTGGACAAAATCGAGGATGTTCATAAAAGAGAATCGTTTTATTATGTTATCAGAGCAGCGCGGAACGCTGCGATCAATTTATTACATACAAATAAGAAATGGAT
Source organism: uncultured Clostridia bacterium (assembly GCA_904420095.1). Classification (GTDB taxonomy): domain Bacteria; phylum Bacillota; class Clostridia; order UBA1212; family UBA1255; genus Egerieisoma; species Egerieisoma faecipullorum. The sequence continues at coordinate 755 of CAJFUB010000012.1, read as the reverse complement.
GGAGTATGAACCTCTTGAGCGAGTGATCGGGCTGCCGGCAGGCAGTCCGACGGCGGAATGGGAAATACGCGAGCAGTATGACAGGGTTTTATCCCACATTGAACGAATGAAGCCCTGCTATCGAGAGGTTCTGTATCTTTATTTTGTGAAAGAACACTCTGCAAGTGAAATTTCCTGTTTATTAAATCTTAAGCTTTCCACCGTGAAGCAGCGTCTGGTGCGGGGGAAAAAAGAACTGCTGGCGCGGATTGGCAGCGAGCCGGAATAAGCAGCCGCTACGCCATTGTTTCCTCATACAGCTTTTAAAGATTCTGCATTTCAAATAAAGAATAATTCCTATGATAAAAATCAGTGCAAGGACAGATCAGCAGATTTTCAGAATACTTTTCAGAAAATCGCGGATACGAGACGAGCCCGCAAACACGCACCGGATCAATTTCATGTCTTTTATAGCTGGCCTTCCCAGAAAATTCCGTTTTTATTTTGCTATTTTTATCATTGATTCGTAGCACACTTACTTTATAAATTTAGAATATTTTTAATTATTTCATATATTTTTGTAACCTTTTCTCTTTTTTTACTGTTTTATATAACAGATAGATAAACCGCATATGCTGCAAAGAGAATCGGTGCGAGGATGCGCAGCTCCGATACAGAAAATAAATTCAAGGTGAGAGACATGAATGATATCGAGCTGAAAAAAGTAACGCTTACATTTCAGACAAAAACACAGAAAATTCCTATTTTCAGGGACC
>CAJFUB010000011.1 GCA_904420095.1 uncultured Clostridia bacterium | reverse complement strand
TGAACATTACATGGAAAATCTGACGGGCGGTAATCCTCCCGTCAGACCGTTACCCTGTGTAGTCCCTTGTAAACTGTACTTTGCTAAAAAACAAATTTTTGATCTCCCAAGGAGGCAGAAGGAACGCCTGGACAGCCGCAGCCGGATGCGATATACTTTACCGCAACCCGGAGCCGTCCGGGGAATTTTAAAAGGTTAAAGCGGAGCCGGCAGGGATAGAGTATATGAGCGCAGCGGACAACTGGTTCACGATAGAAAAAACAGATGAAAATACTCATATTATCAGTGAATATCGCCACTGGGAGGAGACGCATTGCTTTTTACTAAACGGAAGCGAACGAAGCCTGCTTATTGACACCGGACTCGGCATCCGTAATATTTCGGAAGTGGTTTCAGGGCTTACGGATAAGCCTGTCACAGCGATTGCCACGCACATTCATTGGGATCATATCGGCGGTCACAGATACTATCCCGACTTCTACGCACATAAAGCCGAGCTTCACTGGCTGGACGGCGGTTTCCCGCAGTCATTGGAAACGATAAAGGGATATGTGGTTGACCGCTGCGATTTACCGGAAGATTTTAATATCAATAGCTACAATATTTTTCAAGGCAAACCAACAAGAGTCCTGCATGGCGGAGAGCGGATCGAGCTCGGCGGCAGAACCATTGAAGTCATTCATACGCCGGGGCACGCACCGGGGCATCTGTGTTTTTGGGAAGAAAAAACGGGATATTTGTTTACTGGAGATTTGGTATACAAAGGTATCTTGACCGCATGGTTTCCGTCTACTGATCCAGAATCCTATTTGAAATCGCTTGAGGCAATCTCCGATCTTCCGGCAAAAAAGGTATTCCCTGCCCATCATTCATTGGATATAACGCCGGAAATTTTAATCCGTATGCGAAAAGCATTTGAACAGCTGAAAGAAAACGGAATGCTGCATCATGGCGGCGGTACATTTGATTACGGGGATTGGGGCGTATGGTTATAAAATAGAATTGATCAGGCCATAACGCGCCCGCGGCCGAGAGCGCCGCAGAAAAGTTAAAAAAGTGTACCGTACGAGCTTTTTCATTGCGGCCGGTATCCTTCGACGCTCGAAAAAGCTGCAGTTCTCGCCCCGTCCATTCCGATAAAATATATTTGAAGCCCATGCTCTAAAAATATCAATTTTAATAAATCAAAAACATTTCGCAATTATCTTGGAAACGGCGTTTCTTTAATATCTAGATATCTGAATGAGCCCCGGCTGTGCATTTGCAGGCCACGGAAGCGGCGACGATTTGAACAGCGGCAGACTCACAGAAAAATCCGTTGATTGAAGGGGATTGGCAGCATGGGAAATGTTTTTCACGAAATTTACGACTTTCTTAAAAGCAGCGAAAAGGAAATGCTGATTCAGAAATCTGGTTCCACAACAGATAGCAGTAACGAGAAAATCCGCTCAGGTCAGAGCTATCTTTACAAAAAATACGGTATGGAAAGCGAAGTGATTGAAGTTCGCTTTAAGCAAAAGGTATCCGGTTCATGTTTGAACCAGGCGCTCCTGCAGGCCTGCAAAAGATATCCCTACTTCAATACGAGGCTGATTGAAAAGAATGGCGATTTCTATATCGTTCAGAATGAGCAGTCTATGATCGCCAAAAGGACAAAACAACTTGCCCGTCTCGGCCACATCAGCTGCGGATATCACTTGGTCGATATTACGTATTATGACGATTCGGTTTTTATTTCATTCCATCATGCGCTTTGCGATGGCCGCGGGATCATGCCGTTTATCGAAACGCTGATTTACTATTACTGCAATTTGAAATATGAACCAGTAAAGCCTCCAGAGGGCGTGCGGCTTGCGGATGAGCCCTTGCTTCCCGGTGAAACGGAAGATCCATTTCTGCAGGAATACGATTTTGATAAGGATAAAACGTTCATTGCGCTTTCACGGGATGCGTTTGCGATTCCGGAAAATGTTCCGTCAGAGGAAATAACGAATTACCGGTATGAAATGAAACTTCCTGCCGAGCAGTATTTGAAAATCTGTAAGGAAAACAATGCGACGCCGGTGATTCTGCTCTCTTTGCTCATGAGCCGTGCAATTGCAGAGCTCTACCCCGACTATGACAAGCCGGTCAATGCCAACATCGCAACCGATATGCGTGAGGCGCTGGACTGTCCCAACACCTTCAAAAACTGCGTGAAAAGCATGATTCTTCCGTACAGCAGAGAATTTTCCCAAAAAACGCTTACCGAGCAGGCAACCGAATACCGTGAAATCTTAAAGGCGCAGCGCGACAGGGATTACTGCCGCAAAGAAGCCAACGCCATGATGGGATTGTTTGATAAGCTGGACGAATATGGCTCCTATGAAGAAAAGCAGAAGATAATGGACTTCTTTGAAGGGATGACGCTAAACACATATATTGTCAGTTATCTTGGCCAGTTCAAGCTCGGAGAGAATGCGATGCATATTGACGAGATTCATCTTTACAATTCCGGCACGACCGGACTTGGCATCAATATGATATCCTGCGGAGAATCTTTTGTGCTCGACTTTAAGCAGAATTTTGCGTCGGACAAATATGTAAAAGCATTCTCCGCCCAGCTCGATCAATTGGGGATCGCATATCAGGCAAGCGAAGCCATCCCATTTGTCACCCCTGGGGATTCCCTTATCAAAAGAAGTTAATCAAAGGAAGGAGAACGGAAGAAAATGAATGCGATTGAAATCCGAGATTTGTCCAAAAGCTTCCGCGGGCTGTATGCGCTGGACCGTCTGAATATGACGGTTCCCATGGGCGCTATCTATGGCTTTATCGGTGAAAACGGAAGCGGCAAATCCACAACCGAAAAGCTGATCTGCGGCCACCTTGTGCCGGATAAAGGGGCGATTAAGCTGTTTGGCAGGGACTACACGGACGCGGGCGTCCGGGTACGTGTCGGCGCTCTGATTGAAAACGCAGGCTGCTTCCCGAATTCGAGCGTATGGAACAACCTGATGATGCAGGCCATCAATCTGAATCTTGAACATCCCCGGGAGGAGATCGGAAGGGTGCTGAAGATCGTCCGGATGGAGGACTCGGCGAATCTGAAGTTTAAAAGCTGTTCGCTGGGCATGAAGCAGCGGATCGGGATTGCCATGGCGCTGCTCGGCGATCCGGCCCTGCTGATTCTGGACGAGCCGATCAACGGCCTTGACACCGACGGGATGCGGATCATGCGGGAAATCCTCGTGGACATTACAAAGAATTCCGGATGCACCGTCCTCATTTCTTCCCATATCCTCGGCGAGCTCGAAAAAATCGCCACCCATTACGGCATCATCCGCCAGGGAAAGATGATCCAGGAGCTCTCCGCAAAAGAGATGGAAAGCCGGGCGCGGGTTTTTGTGTCGCTCAAAACAAAGGATATGCGGGGCGCGAAAACCGTCCTGCGGGGTAAATTCGACAAAGTAAAAGAAGAGGAAGGATATCTCCGGGTATACGATGTGGACGATACAGAAGCAATCGTCGAATATTTACTCCAAAACGGCCATGTGGTAAGCGAGATTCAAAAGAATAAAATCGGCCTGGAGGAATACTACGTCGAACTGATGGCAAAGAAAGGGGATGCGTAAGGATGGAGAACACACGTGCATTACAGTTTGAAACGCCGAGCTTCACCAAGCGACTGAAGGGGATGTTAGGCGTCGATTTTTACCGCCTGTTCCATACCCCGATGTTTTACATCTTCCTTATCATTGCTGCCGTCATTCCCGCTATGATATTGGGTACATCCGGATCAGAAGCCAATCCTCTGTACACAAACACCTGGCAGATCATTGCTGCGGATACGCCGATTTACGCGGTCTCCGACATGGGGGAATATGCCAATATGAATATGGTGTTCATCTTCGGCGGCATCATGGTTTCCATCTTCATCGGGCATGACTATAAAAGCGGGTATGTCAAGCAGCTGTTCACCACCCACCCCAAAAAGCAGGACTACATGCTGTCCAAAACCCTCACCTGTGCGTTTGCCATGGCCTGTATGTGCATTACCTATACGCTGGGCGGGGTGGCCGCCGGCTTCCTCGCAGGCACCTCCTTCGAGGTTAACGCAGGCGCTCTGGTCATTGCCATTGTAAGCAAGATGATCATGAGTCTGGGCTGGGCAAGCCTTTACACCTTTCTCAACATCATTTTCCGGAGATACTTCGGCATTTCCATCGCCTCCTCCTTCTTCTTCGGCACCGGCCTCCTGATTATCGGCGCAGGCGCGATCCTTGGGAATTCCTCGATCCTGAATCTTTTCCTGTACGGCTCTTCGGTCTATGCGTGCCTGTCCAGCAACCTCGTGACGCTGCTGGTATGTCTCGTGGTTTCTGTGGCATGGGCGGCTATCTACAATCTGCTGGGCACGCTCATCCTTTCCAGGTGCGATGTGTATTAAAAGGAGGCGGGCAAAATGAATGCAATCGAAATTAAAGGCTTAACCAAGAATTTTGGAAATAAACAAGCACTCAAGGGATTGAATATGACCGTCCCCGTCGGCGCCATCTACGGCTTCATCGGGGAGAACGGAAGCGGAAAGTCTACAACGGAAAAGCTCATCTGCGGGCTTCTCGTTCCAAACGGCGGGACGATCAAGCTGTTCGGCCGGGATTACACAGATGCGGACGTCCGGGCAAAAATCGGCGTCCTGATCGAAGCGCCGGGCTGTTTCCCGAACTGCACCGTGTGGAACAATATGATGATCCAGGCGGCGAATTTGAGCTTGAAAAATCCGGAAAAAGAGGTCCGGAAGGTTCTGCGGATGGTACGGATGGAGGGCTCCGCCTCCAACAAATACAAAAACTGTTCTCTCGGCATGAAGCAAAGGATCGGCATTGCCATGGCTCTGCTGGGGCATCCGGCCTTGCTTGTTCTCGACGAGCCCATCAACGGTCTGGACGCAGACGGTATGCGGATCATGCGGGAGGTACTGGTGGACATTACAAAGAGTTATCAGTGTACCGTCGTCATTTCCTCCCACATTCTGGGCGAGCTTGAAAAAATCGCCACCCACTATGGCATCGTCCGCGGCGGGAAAATGATCAAAGAAATGACCGCTGCGGAGCTGGACGCGGGATGCCGCACTTACGTCGCCCTGCAAACCAGGGATAGGAACCGGGCAAAGGCGCTGCTGGCCTGCAAATATTCCCGTGTGGAAGAGGACGAAAGCGGCTATATCCGTGTCTATGACGCAAACGCGCCCGAAGACATCGTCACCTATTTGTATGAAAACGGAATTTTAGTCAATGAAATCAAAACCGCCAAGATCGGTTTGGAGGAATACTATATCGACCTGATGAACGAGAAGGAGGCAAGATAACATGGAAATGGCGGAGAGAATACAATTTGAATCCAACAGCTTTGGCAAAAGGATCAAAAGCATGCTGAAAGTGGACTTCCGGAGGATGTTCACCACCCCGCTGTTTTACATTATGGTTGGCGTCTGCCTCGTCATTCCGATCTTAATTCTCGTAATGACCACGATGATGGACGGTACGGTGACGGTAGACCTCAGCACGGGTGTGGAAACAACGATGGAGGCCTTTGACAACACCTGGCAGGCCATCGGCTCCGTCAGCAGGGAAAGCACGGGGATGGATCTGAGCCTGACGGGTATGTGCAACATCAATATGCTCTACTTCTTTGCGGCCGTTTTCGTCTGCATTTTTATCGCCGCAGATTTCAGAAGCGGTTATGCCAAGAATCTGTTTGCCGTTCGGTCCAAGAAAAGCGATTATGTCGTGTCGAAAACCCTGGCCGGGTTTGTCGGCGGCGTGTTCCTGCTGTTGGCCTTTTTTGTGGGAACCATGGTGGGCGGCGCGATCGCCGGGCTGCCCTTTGACACGGGAGCTGCGGGCGTCAGCGGAATTGTGATGTGTATGCTCTCCAAGATGTTCCTGGTTGCCGTATTCGTCCCGATTTATGTACTGATGAGCGTTGTGGGCAAACAAAAGCTGTGGCTTTCCCTGCTTGGCTCCCTTTGCGTCGGCATGCTGTTTTTCAATATCGTGCCCATGATGACGCCGCTGGATTCCACCATGGTGAATGTGGTCCTGTGCCTGGCAGGCGGCGCTCTATTCAGCGTAGGACTTGGAGCGGTCAGCAACATCGTATTAAAGAAAACCAGCTTGGTATGAGGCGCAAGTTCCTATATATAAGATTTTGTTCATTTATGCTGACATATCACTGCGGACTCAGACTGTGAGAAGCCTTGCGATCGGGCAGGATAATTTCATGCTTGAAACACTTTGGAACGCAAAGGCAAAACAGGATTGAGCCCGATTATACTGCGATGAGTATTCCATGCGCTTATACGAAAACGAAGAGGCAGTGAAAGACGTTTCGTTCTCCAGGAGTTAAACTACAATGGCTTTATTTTTCTTCGTATTACTAACTGCGCGCATCCTCCGGTAAATGCTCCGGCCAGACAGCCGGAAACCAGCAGGAACGGCAGATACAGCAGCATTCCCCATCCGGCAATCAGGCAGGCTACAGCAGTTTGTCCTATATTGTGGAAAACGGCTCCCAACACGCTGCAGATCCAAATATATTTTTCGGGAAGCAGATGTTTGAGCAATAACATCCCTAACAAGCACAGCATTCCTCCAGCCATGCTGTACATGAGCGCCATCATATTCCCGGAAAAAAAGGATCCTAACAATATGCGGATGAGAACGATCAAAAAAGCCTCTCGTGCCCTGTAGCGGTAAACCGCATACACGGTAATGATATTTGCCAGTCCCAGCTTCACACCGGGAATAGGAAAGGGATTTGGCAGCTGAAGCTCCACAATAAAGATGATGAGGGCCAGCGATGTAAGCATGGCGAGCTCTGTCAATTTTCTGGCTTTCATCCTGCTCACCTCCATTAACCGACCGTTCCATCCATGGCGTCATTGTCGCCTGAGAACTGAATCACCAGATGATTTGGCAGGCAGACAATCGGTACGGCTGAATCCAGCCATCCCATATTAACACAAGTATGATCCGGGCACTCTGCATCCAGCATATGGATTTGATGGTTTTTAATTTCTATGATGTTGATCCTGCCGTCGTATTCCACTTCAATGGTTTGGTCTTCTGCCTGCGCCAGATCCAGCTGATACAATATCCTTCCGTCCCGAACAATTTCCACCAGATTGGTACCAGGACGCCGCAGCACCAGAATACTGCCGAGAATGCCGATCAGCAAAAGGCTTCCAATCAGGATAAACGGCCATTTTTTCTTCATGATCCCAATACCCGGACCGTTTCTTCTCGTCCCTCGCGCAAAGTAAATCGGTCTGCGATCCCTTCCGTCAGAATAATCTCGTTTTCCTCGGTGATAAGCAGCATATCAAATCCGCCATTTTCCCGCCAATACGCCTCCGCCTGTTCCGCTCCCATAACAAACAGAGCCGTAGAGAGCGCATCGCACAGCCTGCCCTCTTTCCCGATGATGGTGACGGCCTGCAGACCGCTGTTTGCCGGACTGCCGGTAGATGGATCGAGGATGTGCCAGTAAAGATTCCCATCCGCATCTTCAAAATAGTTTTCATAGCCGCCTGAAGTCACCACTGCCGCATCGCTGATCTCCAATACACCCAGGTTGCCTTCTTCCCAAGGGGCACGAACGCCGATGCGCCAGTCGCTGCCATCCGGCCGGGAGCCAATGGCCTGAATATTCCCGCCCAGGCTGATGATGGCAGACGCAACGCCATGCGCTTTAAGTACTTCTGTTACCAGGTCGGCGGTATACCCTTTTCCGACAGCGCCTAGATCCAGTTCCATCCCCTCTGGAATAGTCAAACTTGTGCCTTCCAGCCGGATGCGGCTATAGCCTACGTTCTGGAGTAATTCTGCAATCTGTTCGGGAGACGGAACCTGCTTGCTGTCTGTGGTGAAGCCCCATGCAGTTAGCACCGGATAAATCGTAGGATCCAGAGCACCGCCTGTTTTTTTTGACATCTCTAACGCAAAGGAAATCAGCTCCGCCGTCTCTTGGCTGACAGAAACCGTCTGGCCGCTGCTGTGATTTGCCCTATAGATTTCGCTTTCCTCATCCGTTACGGACAAGAGCGCCTCCAGTCTTTTTATCAACGCTTCAGACTCATTCAACGCAGCTTGTGCATGTTCTCCGTAGGCAGTAAAGGTCATATATGTATTCATAGCAAAAAGGGAACGCTCTGTTTCAGGCAGTGTCTGTTCAGAGCCGCAGCCTGCAAAAAAAAGAAGCAACATTATACTGATCAAAAAAGCCATAAAGCGTTTCAAAAAAACATCTTCTTTCATAGGAAGACGACAGCCTCCTTATCATCCAGCTGCCGCTTCTGATTTCTGGATGCAGTATTCCTATCAATAGGATACTGCACACACAGGTCTATGTCTAATACTTACTTTTTATCAGTTTCTATGTCTTTGAGGCATTGATTGTGTTTTATCGTTCATACAAAGAGATCGACAATCAATCCAGCAACAAAGAAAAACACCGTATAAAATGCCAAATAAAAAAGAAATCGTCTGATGCCCCCTACGATCTTCAAGGCGCCAAGATTAATAATCTTTTTATGGGAGGACCGGTCAGCGCCGTACGTTCCAACGCTGTGCTATAAATAAGCAACTGGGGCTTGAGCAGAACGGACCATGGCGGAACCCCATGCAGTCCAAGCCAACAATAGATGCTATTAAAGAATTTTCTTTTCCAAAGTAATTAACTCTATCGCTTAATCCTCTATATTAACATCCTGTTTTCGTCTGTCAAATCCAAGGGCGTCCGCATGCTCCAGTGCATGAAGCACTTGCCGGCAGATGAAGCGGCGCCTGCGGGCATATTTTTGATTGCGCCTCCGAAGCCTCCCCTCTACGGGAAAACCGTCCAAACCATTTGCGGCTACGATATCCGCATCGGTAATCGCAGTATATCCGTTATCCGCAGCAAGCTGCAGGGGAAAGCGTCGTCATGCCCGCCAATGTCATTTTAATAGCTTTTTCATCCTGATTTACCTCTAAACATTACATCTCTTTGATTATTGGGCCAGAGCAAAGGTAACATCCACATTGCGGGGCAGCCCTTCAAAAACACTCAGATCAGAAGTCACTTTACCGATTGGAATTACCTCTACAGAAAGGATGGGATCCTCCGTCTGTGCATAAAAGATCGCCATGTTATGATGCGCTTCACAGTAAGTAATGTCACCGTTTGCAAAGGTTGTCTGACCACCTTCCAGATTTTCCGGATAAAAGTCTACGCCGCCGTAATACTCCCGGCCTCCAAAGCCCGCCATAGAAATTGTCAGGGGAAAATATTCACGAATTTCATCGGCTAATGCGGTATCATATAGGACGCCCTCCAGCACCGCGTCGCCAACGGTAATAGTGATGGCGGTTTCCTCCGCTTCGGCAGAATTGCCCGGTTGTGCTTCTACTCCGATATCGTTCAGCCATCCGACAACCGTGTCTGCCGATTCGGGTACGTCCGGCGCTTCAATCGCCAGCCCGTCTAATACCGTAGTTTCTCCGTCAATGGCATCTGCAATATCTCCGTAGCTGCCGCCCGCGCCATATCCATCATGCGTACAGAACGGGATAACTGTCTTCCCCGACAAATTATACTGAGAGAGGAAAGAAAAGACGGCCTGCGGCGCGTTGGTCGCCCATACCGGATATCCGATAAATACCGTATCATACTGCGCAATATCCAAATTTCCCTTCACCAATTCCGGAAGCGTTCCGGCATCCATTTCCTCATGATTCTGATCCACGACGGTGTCAAAATCCGTGGGATAGGGCTCCACAGTTTCAATGGAATACAGATCGCCGCCTATATTGTCCTGTATCAAGTGCGCCACGTATTCCGTGGTTCCCACCATTTCTTCTCCAGCCAAGACAAGGCTGGCCGAGGTACTGGCATCAATATCATCCGGATATTCCGCATTGCATCCCAGAGAAAAATAGGCGATTAAAATATTGCTGTTTCCCTGCCCTGTAGGCTCGCTATTCTCTGACTCCGATACCGGTGCGTTTTCGCTGGCGAATGGCGTGCTGCTTTCTGACGAGGGGCCCCCCTGATTTTTGCAAGCTGTCATAGCGGCAGTCATCACCAACGCCAATAAAATAGGAATCATTCTTTTCATAGAGACGATACCTCCTTTTTCGTTTGTTTCTGTTGAATCTCATGGATAAAGTAATCCAGTTGATCCAAGCACTGCTGCTTACCGTGGATTTCTTCCAGCAGCTGATACCGAAATTTACGCAAAAGCTTTACTTGTTGGGATGTCGTATCCATCTTGTTCTCCATTAGATGGATCAGCCTCTTTAACGTTTCAATATCCATACCGGATTTTAAAAGAAAACAGAATTGCACGGCACGCTGCAGATTCTCCTCTTTGTAGTCAGGAATTCCGTCTTCCGTCCTAGTTCCTGTCAGCAGCTCATTTTCTAGGTAAAATTGAAGCGTTTCTGGCTCTATCTGAAATCTTATGCTTGCCTCTTGTATCGTCATTCTGAATCTCCTCGGAAAGCAAAAAATAATGTAAATGCACCATAAGAAAAATTCTTTTTCTGAGTACATTTACATTATAGGATAAGGAGTATATCATGTCTAATACTTGCAATTTATACGTTTAAATGCCTATTGAGCATGGTTTATCCATGCCGTTATTCTTATTGCTCTTTCGTATCAGACAATGCGGATTTACAGTACTCGATAAACTTTTCGGCGGCCAGAGCAAAGGGCTGCTTGCGCTTCCATGCGATTACACTAGTGGCCTTCAGTTCTGGAAACAATGGCCGGTAGGTAATCTTTTCTTTATCCCAAAAAGCGATAGAGCCCTTGATTACTATGGCATATGCCAGTTTATGATGCACCATGATAGAACTGTTGGAGGGGAGATTTGATGTGAATAAAACGTTCAGTTTATCAAAATCTTCTCCAAACCACCGGGCTAATTCGCTCCTGACATTCAACCTTCGCGGAAGAATCAGCGGCAAATCTTTCAAATCTTTGGGCGTGATTCGCTCCAGCTTAGCCAACGGAGAATCCGGACACATGACAACAACCCACTGTTCCTGCTGATCAAGACGAATATAGTCATATTTCTCCATATTAATGGGTTCCAACAATACTCCTACATCCGTTAGCCCCCGATCCATTCGGTCCTTTACGTGGTCGGCGGTAGCAGTATAAAGATCAAAGGTAACCGCGGAATAACGCTCATGAAAAGAGCGAATCAATTCCGGCAGCAGCTGCACGGCAGTAAGATCGCCGCATCCAATAGATACCGTTCCTTCCACGGTCTCCTCTTGTTCGGAAAGCTCTCGCTCCGTTTTATCCACCAGCTCCAGAATTTCTTCCGCTCGGCGGCGCAGCAAGAGCCCTTCATTGGTCAGAACAATCTTTCTCGTACCTCTGTCAAACAGCTTCACACCCATTTCTTCTTCCATCTGGGCAATCTGACGGCTGAGAGTGGGCTGCGTAATATGCAGCAGATCAGCGGCTTTTGTTATGCTCTCTTCCCGCACTACGGCTAAAAAATATCGTAAGACCCGAATCTCCATAGGCGTTCCTCCAACGCAATTTCATTTCAAATCTATTATAACGTTTCCATGCTCAAAAGGCAATAAAATAAATCAAAATAGATTTTAGGCATGTAGAATTGCATTATCCTACTTTTGTGGTTTACCACTCCTTTAAACAGCACATCTGATTCCAAGGCAGCGGGATGTTTTTTTACGGCCCGTTGGAAAAGCGAAAAATCTGCGATCGCAACGAGGCTCTCTTTTTGTCCTGCATACAGCCGTCTCCTTTGCGTTTCTGCTTTAATTTTACTCACCGAGAGCGTTATGATCGAATGTGCCGATTGAAAAATCCGAGAAAACTGTTACGCTTCTTCTCGGATTTTTCTTTCTGTATGAATATTAGCTTTTTTAAGTGGGGCTATCTTTTCATATTTCTACCATCGTGATGTTCGTGAGCCTTTTCCCAAGCAAGGTATGCGCGCAGTGCAATACTGGTTCCCTTTGCTATTTGGACTGGTGATTGCGGCAGGTTCATATATGGAATAGCCTTTGTGCAGTCTGTAAATACAGCAAGACTTTGCCGGCAGTATCTATGTATGATCGAGAATACTGTCGCATTCCCGATCGTTCATCATGAAATCCTCCTTAGGCCTTGTCAATTTTCTGATTGCCGGCGGACCGTACATGCTACTGTTTTTCGGCCGCCGGTGTATTCTGGGCCATTACCCCTACCAGCTTGTGGGGAACATAGGGTTCTTCCAGATACGCACATTCTTCCGGCGTCAGGGTAAGCTCCACCGCTTTGGCAGCGCCCTCAATATGGTGCAGCTTGGTGGCGCCCACTACGGGTGACACTACTTTGGCCAGCAGCCATGCCAAAGAAATTTCGGTCATAGATACGCCCCGTTTCTCCGACAGTTCGGCAACCCTTTGGATGATGGCGTTGTCCTGTGCGGCGGTAGCGTCGTATTTGAACTTGGCGTAACTGTCTTCTTCCAGTCGTTTGGAGGTCTCGCCCGGGTGCTTGGAGAGCCTTCCTCCTGCCAAGGCGCTGTATGGTGTCATGGCAATGGTATCTTCGGCGCAAAGCTTTGCCATCTCCCGTTCCTCCTCCCGGAAGATCAGGTTGTAATGCCCCTGAATGGAGACAAATTTGGCAAAGCCCTCCCTTTCGGCCAAAGCGTTTGCTTTGGCCAGCTGATAGGCAAAGCAGTTGGAGATACCGATATACCTCACCTTTCCCGCCTTCACAATGCGGTCGAGCCCATCCATAATATCGCGCAGAGGCGTTTCATAATCCCACATGTGATAGATATACAGGTCAATATAGTCCAGTCCCAGATTCTTCAGGCTGGTGTTGACCATCTGCTCGATGTGCTGCTGACCGGAAATGCCGGCAGCAATCTCCTCCGGGGTGCGGGGCAGAAATTTGGTGGCTACCACTACATCCTCGCGCTTTGCAAAGTCCCGCAGCGCCCGGCCCAGGTACTGCTCGCTGGTGCCGTTCTGGTAGCCGACAGCGGTATCAAAGAAGTTGACACCCAGCTCCAGCCCACGCCGGATAATCTCGCGGGAATGCTCCTCATCGAGCGTCCAGCTGTGCTGGCCGTTTCCTGCATCACCGAATCCCATGCACCCCATGCAGATACGGGATACCCATAACTCCGAATTACCCAATTTGGTGTATTGCATGATAGCCTCCTCCCTATTCCAAGCCGGCGTAAGCTTCGTCATCCACTGCTTCCAGCCATTCGTTGGAGGTTTCCTCCCCCGGCACCTCAACGGCAATATGGGAGAACCAGCTGTCCTTCTTGGCCCCGTGCCAGTGCTTGACTTCTGCCGGAATGATGATGACAGTGCCGGGGACAAGGCACACGGCTTCCTTTCCCTCCTCCTGATACCAGCCCTCGCCGGCGGTGCAGATCAGGATCTGTCCGCCGCCGCTCTTTGCATGGTGTACATGCCAGTTGTTCCGGCAGCCAGGCTCAAAAGTAACGTTTGCCAGAAATACAGGGCACTTGCCGGCCTCGGTTAGAGGGTTCAGATAGGAATTGCCGATGAAATACTGGGCATAGGCCGTATTGGCATTGCCCAAGCCGAAGACGTTTTCCTTTTCAAATACCGTTTTGTCGTTGATACGCATAAAAACACTCCTTTAATATTAATGATGATAGAAGTCCATGCCTGCATGCGGGCACCGTGCCGACAGAGTGTGTCACTTAACCGGCACGGAATCCCGGGAGATCTGTGATGCCAGTCCTTACAAACCACTTGTGAAGCGTGTCGGGCAGCTCTTTTCCGCCGTCGTCGATCATGCCGAGCGCTTCCCGCACGTCCGCCTTTGGGCACAGCCTGGCAATATCCTCTCGCAAGTCTCCCGAGACGCCGCCGCAGTGCGAATAGAACGGAAGGATGATTTTCCCGGACAAGTCGTTTTTATACAACCAGGAAGCCAAAGGCGGCGCAAGCGTTCCGCACCAGTTTGGTGTGCCTGCAAAAATAACGGAATAAGAATGCGGCGAACAGGACACCGGCAGGAGTCTCGGTCGGCCGCGGGCCTGTACCTCCTTTTTCACCTGCTCCAGCAATTCAGGGAATGCCATCGGGTACGGCTGCCACGGATAAATTTCGCACCAGTTGCCGCCGGTCATTTTTTGAATTTCCTGCGCGATCCGATGGGTGTTGCCCGAATAGGAGTAGGAAACGATCAATGGCAGGCCGTATTCCAATTTTTCCTCTCTGCTTTTCATCAATTCCTGCCTCCTTGTCTTGTCATGGTGTTAGGAAGGATTTGAGGATTTGAATTTCTGGGCCGGCAGTTTCCGCAGCAGCTTGGAAGCATAATAGGCCAGAAAGATAAAGGCACCCATCATAGCCAGATAGTCCAAATAGAAAAGCGGGATCGGCTCGCCGAAATCCAGGAATACAAACTGCGTTTGCAGCAGCATATAGGTAAGAAGATCGCGCCGGATAAATACCGTGAGACCATAGACGGCAATTCCTGCTCCAAGAATGGTCAAAAGAAGCTTCCGCAGTCGGGAGGGCCGCCGAAGCTTCAAAACCTTTCCGGCCATCCCCAGAAACATGCCCCAGTGCAGCCCGAGATGCAGCGCCATCAGGACAAATCCCCAATAGGAGGCCGCCATATGCAGCAGGCGTGCGAAGGACATCCCACCCCGGATATTCAAAAAAGCAAAGACATGGTTGGAAAGCCTAATCCCGCTGACCATGAGCCCGAGCATAGCAAGGAATACCAGTATATCCACAACCAACTGAAAAACGCGGGCCGGTGTATATCTGCCTTTGAAAAGGGTTTTGTACCAATTCCCGTTTAGGATATGATGCAGGATGAACAGAAGGAACATCCCTGCTCCCGCCCATTCGTGGGCGATGTCGCCCCAGAATTGGTATCCCATCAGGAACAGCAGGGCGAGCGTCATCAGAATATCCGTCATGATTTTGACAATCGCTTTTGGCTTCACGGCTTCTCCCTCCTTCCTCTCACAATCAATCCAGATTCAAGCCGCCGATCCAATCGGCTATATCTTGCCCGGCTCCCTCCACACGGCTGCCGGAGACATGGAGCCCCTCCAGAATCATGGCACCCGATGCACTGCCGGGGAGCTTATTCAGGCTGCGGCCAAATCCGCTGCCGCCGCTGGTGCAGAAAGGGACGAGTGTCTTTCCCGCCCAATCGTAGTCTTCCAGGAACGAATAGATCAGCATAGGAGCATCGCTCCACCAATCGGGATAGCCCACAAATACGACATCATAACTATCCCAATTTTCCACCCGGCTGGCCGGCGCCGGTCGTGCGTCATCCGCCTGTTCCTGCTGTGCAATGTCGAGGAGTTCGTTATAATCGTCCGTATATGGGATGGCAGGGGCAATTTCAAACAGGTCTCCGCCAGTTTCGGCTTGAATCATCTGCGCCATCCGCTCCGTATTACCCGACCAGGAAAAGTACGCGATCAGTATTCCGCCGGTTTCGACCGTCGGTTCCGTTGTTTCCTCGGGCATTTCAGAATCAGAAGGCGCTTCGGAAGCGGGTGCCTCAGAGGTCTGCACAGACGGCTCGGAAGACTGAGCAGAAGGTTCGGAAGAACCACTGTCACTCGAAGAGGAAGTTCCTCCGCTGCAGGCAGAGAGGGAGAAAACCAATAACATGGATAACAGGAGAGCTACAATCTTTTTCATCAAAAATCATCCCTTCCTTCTTTTCTTAATGGATAGCAAATCGATTGCTTCCCTAACGGCTTTCTTTTGAAATCAGTGGGTTCCACTGGTTCCCTCCGTTTTTATTCCCTAAAAGTTTTCTGTCCGCTATCACTCTGCAGCGGCAATGGTGATGGTTCCGGACATCTGTTCGACCAGCTCTCCGCCGGAAACAACCTGCCCAAGCTCATACAGGGAGGAATTTTCGTTGTAGTCGCCATAGAACATCACCACGTCTCCCCATGGGGCGTAGTAAGCCAGCGTCCCGGCGCCAGACTGCGCCAGCGGGGAATCGCTGATATCCAGCTCCTGCGGCGGGTAAAAGATCTTCTCGTTGGTGCTGAAATCCTCCACCTCTATGGTGATGGGAAGCTGCTCATAGAGAGAAGAAGCGGCTGTCCCGTCATTGAGCTCGTAGATAACGGTATTTTCTCCGAACTGTACCGTGATCCGCCGCACAGTGTTTTCTTGCGCTTCTCCCTCCGGCAATACAGAATGCGTTTCATCCGCAGATGATGGTCCGGTCGATGCAGCCGATCCCGATTGTTCGGTGGAAGGACTCTGCTCTGTAGAAGATGGTTGCTCCGTTTGAGGAGAAAATGGTTCGTTTGTTGCCGCTGACTTCTGTCCGCCGGTTCCGCAGGCGGACAGGGCAAAAGCCATCAGCCCCCAAAGCAGTGCATATAAAAACTTTTTCATTTCGAAAACCTCCTGCCGTCAATAGCCAAGCTCCGCCACCCAGTTCCGGATATCGCTCTGGGAGGAGGAGGCTTCCTCTTCGTAGCAATCGAAGATGTTATCTGAAATTACCGCGTCCGGCGCAGCCTCGGTGATGATCTCCACGCTTCTGGCCAAGCCGCCGGTGCCGTGCGAGCAGAACAGGTATACTTGCTTGCCGGAAAGATCGTTCTGCTCCAGGAAGGTCAGCAGCGCCATTGGCACGCCGTACCACCAGTTGGGATAGCCCAAAAAAATCGTGTCATACTGATCGAGGTTTTCTACGCTTTCCGTGAGCTCCGGACGGGCATCGTCGCCCCGCTCCTGATTGGCCCGATCCAGGCATTCATCCCAATCACTGGGATACGGGTCGGTCACCCTAATAGAGAATAGATCGCCTCCGGTTTCCTCCTGCACCCAGCCCGCAAGCTGCTGCACATTTCCTGGAGGGATCACGCTGGGGGACGCGACGGCATCCACATCCTCTGCCAGGACCGCATTATCTGCCCAGGAAAAATAGGCCACCAGGATATTACCGTCTTGTCCTATTCCTCCAGATTGCCCTGTCGTTTCAGAGGACTCTGAGCCGGATGCTCCCGTTGCTGAAGATCCGCCGTCCTGGGTTGCCGCCGTCCCGCACGCCGCAAGAGATACGGTCATTGCGATTGCCAAAAGAATAGAAAGCGCTTTTGTCATTTAACTGCCTCCTGTTTCAAATTCAGAAAATATAAACCTATGTGGTTTATGAATTTTCTGTTTTTATTATAGAGGAGGTCCTATACAATGTCTAATACCTATCTTTTATCTTTTTTCATGCATTTTTTCTATGGATGATATACAAGGATTCTTATTCCATTCTGGCGCGCAACATATTGATCTCCTGAATAAACAGGGAGGTTGTCGGGGAAAACAGATGATTTTTCTTCCAGATCAGTACACTGCGCGTCGTGTGCTCGGGGTGGATGGGGATAAACCGCAGATGCGGACTGCTGCGGATTGCCAAAGCGCCATCCAGGCAAAACGCGCATCCCATTCCTTCCTCCACCAGCAGCGCGGCATTGGATAGCAACGTATAGCTGAGCGGGGTATGCAGATCCTTTTCCTCCCGCTTCAGCCAGTTCAGAATTTCCGCACGCGCCCGTTCCCGCAGCGGGAGGATCAGAGGATATACCGCGATCTCCTCCGGCGTAATAGATTCCCGGTCGGCCAGAGGGTGATCCTCCCTCATAAGGATTCCCCATGTCTCCTTCTGGGAGAGCCGGATAAAGTCATACTTCGCCGTATCCACCGGCTCCAGCAACAGGCCCACATCGACCAGCCCTTTGTCCAGCCGGTCTTTGATGTTGTCGGCCGTTTCGTTATACAAATGAAACTGAACCAGAGGATATTTTTCGGAAAACTGTCTGATGAGTTTTGCAAACAGACGGCTTCCGACCGCTTCCGAGGCTCCGATGGCAATCAATCCGCTGACGTCGGCATTTCGCTCAGCAAAAGCCCGCTCCAGCCGGTCTGCCAGCTCCACGATTTCTTCTGCCCGCTGGCGGAAGAAGATGCCCTCGTCGGTCAAGGTCAATCCATGTTTGCCTCTAAGCATCAGTGTCGTACCCAATTCCTTTTCCAGATCCATCAACTGTCGGCTCAGCGTCGGCTGCGTCACATGCAGAATATCCGCAGCTCTGGTGATATTCTCCTCCTGCGCTGCCGCTAAAAAGTAGCGAAGTGTGCGTAACTCCATCCCCAAAACCTCTTTCTCATCGGTTTCCGTCATGATAGCACATTGATACAAAAATCGCAATAAACCACATAAACCATACGCATAATTTATGGCGTTATATGGATAGCCGGCACAGTTATTTGAACAGAAGTATTTATATATGCAGAGGTAATTTCCCCGCTGTAGCCCGTTATGGCTTATGATTCCGGGCTAAGTCCTTTTTACTTGCAATTTATGTGAGAGAAAGAGATGTCCGACTGGTAGGTGCCGGGCGATTGGATAAGCTTTAGAAATTTTATTTTTTCGATAAGTTCGGGTAGATTGATCACGACAATGATCTGTTCTATAGTACCCCTTTGAAATTTTGAATCAGATTCCCATTGATGATTCCTGTACCCCAAATTTACCCGAAAGGGGTACGGAAGCAGCTGTTTTTACCCCGGATTTTGACTTCGTTTTACCCTGCGAGAAGAGCGAAAAATCCAGTATTTATGCGGGTTTTAGGGACAATGCTTTTCA
>CAJFUB010000010.1 GCA_904420095.1 uncultured Clostridia bacterium | reverse complement strand
TTATATCTTTTGGAAATTCGCAAAATGCGAAAATGATGGAGGATACAGTAATATGGAAAACTACGCAAAATCGCTCTCTTTCGTCCCGACAATGAAACCCTTGAATGGTGTAAAGGACGAAAATGGTGTAAGCAAAACCGTGTCCGAAGCACCGAAAACAGAGCCGGAAAAGATCGATTTCTCTAAAGTGGAAATCGAGCCGCTGTTCGAGGATTTTGTGGATTTTGAGACTTTCTCCAAGTCTGATTTCAGAGCAGTCAAGGTGCTTGCCTGCGAAGCAGTGCCGAAGTCCAAGAAGCTTCTGAAATTCACGCTGGACGATGGAACAGGCGAAAATAGAACGATTTTAAGCGGTATTCACGCCTATTACGAGCCGGAGGAGCTTGTCGGTAAGACGTGTATTGCAATCGTAAACCTGCCGCCAAGACCAATGATGGGGATTGACTCCTGCGGTATGCTGATTTCCGCCGTACACCACGAGGAGGGCGAAGAAAAGCTCCATCTTTTGATGGTGGACGACCACATTCCGGCAGGCGCAAAGCTCTACTAAGATGTACCGTTTTGCCCGTGAAAACGGGATGTACTTCATAGCCGGAAAAAGCCCAGAAAGTACACTACTACATCAAAATTTACATCATTTTATGCAGGAAAGTGTGCAGAGGCAGAAAATCGCATAATGAACGGAATAATTGGGCAGTCCCATAATGAACAGCACCCCAAATGTTGGACAGTATGATATACTGAATAACAAGTGGGGTGCTTAACTATGGAAATACGGAATATGCAAATTGATGACTATGATAGCGTATATGCCATTTGGCTTAGTTGTCCCGGCATGGGGTTGAATAACTTGGATGATTCACGAGAGGGAATTGCAAAATATCTTTCTCGGAATCCTAATACCTGTTTTGTTGCTGTGGAACAGGATTGCATCATTGGTGCAATCCTCACCGGTCACGATGGTCGTCGAGGCTATATCAGTCACACAGCAGTATCTCCCGCCCATCAGCGGAAAGGTGTTGGCACACAACTGGTAGAAGCTGCTCTAAATGCTTTAAAGCAGCAAGGTATTAATAAAGTCGGTTTGGTTGCTTTTGCCCATAACGAAAAAGGCAACGCTTTTTGGGAAAGTATGGGTTTTACTCAGCGTACTGATTTGATATATCGAAATCGCACCCTTGTAGACATAGTGCGCATTGATACTTAATATTTTTAAATGCGTGGGCAGTCTCTTATTGGGATTGTCCATTCTCAAACAGGTAGTATATCAATGAAAGTTTGGAGGAATGACGATGGAATATAGATGTAAAGTAACTGTACAGGATAAAAAGTTGTTTCCTGAGCTTCAGGAACAGTATTGTGCCGTCCCAGACAGCGGCAAATGTCCTTGCTATAATGTGGGTGACGAGTTTATTTTCTATCGTAATGACGAACGGAGGGAACATTAGTCAAGTCAGGAATACCGGACGAAGGCTGTTTGCAGTCTCCCGGAACAGCGCATTGCGGTAGTAAAGGAGTTCCATTTTGTTCAGAGGCGTGGGACGCAATCAGCAGATACATATATACGGCGCTTCAAAGCGGAAGCATTATGCACGGCTGGACAAATGATGACCGGGTGATGATTGCTTGCTGTAACGATGGGACAAGACCTGTTATTTTCAAAATCGAGAGACTGGATTGCGAGTAAGAGCTAAGTGACATTTGATTGAATTGCCATATTGCCCTTTGAGAGATCAAATTTTCTCCCAAAAGGCTTTTTCTTTTGCTCATTCGCAAACTACGAAAAAATCCTCTCCCCCAATATAATGTAATCACAGAGGAAGGAGGGGATTCGATATGAGTAATCTTTTATCAGAGGTACACCCGCAGCTTGCACAGGAATGGTCAGATCGGAATTTCCCACTTACTCCTGAACTGAGGAAACGCCAAGTGAAACCGAAATGGATGTTGACATTGATTATTGGATTTCCTTTGCAAAAGATTATGCTCAGAGCGTTGGACTTCAGTTAGACAGCGAAGCGATTTATTGTTGGGACAACCCAATCCGTGCCGGAGCGCACTGTGAATACCTTGAAAGAGACATTCACAGCCGCTTAGATCGGTACAGTGCTGATGAAGAAATCACAGCCGTATGGATTTGGGCAGAGGAAGTCTCCGACGGAATCTATGACTTATATATCGGCTATGCTTAAATTTAATATTCTATTTAGAGAACACACCGAAAAAACGGTGCGTTTTTTCATTCTTCCCGCAGCTTTAATGACTGCATGTGTCGGCTGGCTCGGTGCGGCCTTGTTGCTGAGGGTTGCGGAGAGACGGATGCGCAGGTGTTGTATCGGCTGCTGTCCGACCTGTATATCCTGCCGATTTCGGAGAATCCCTTTCTTCGTCTTTGTTCTTTCTTTCGGCTCTGCGTTTTTGGAGATGTTCCTTATTCCACAGCGAAAAAGATATTTCACAAGGACAAACGGACGGTGGACGAAAAGAAGGTAATCCGACTGGCGAAGCAAACCCTTCTTTCTACGGCGGAAATTGTCAAGTGCTTTGAACGGAACAAGCTGGACTTTTGCTGCGAAGAGGAGCCGCTGGATACTTTGTATTATGATGAATTTACTACCAGTGACAATATCGCCGATATGATATCCTGCCTGCTCGAATGCCGTCCCGTCATGCTCTCGGCGGCAAACCTTTATCTGCGTAAGCAAATCATCTTCGAAAGGATCTGAAAAATGGAGAACATCTTAAAAGCTCCGGCACCGCTGCGGCGCCAGCTGATACTCACGATACTGATGGGCTTTGTCTGCCTTTTAGTTGGGCTGGCTGTGTTCCTGTTCGCCAAGGACAGGATTATGCTGCTGTTGAGCGCCGCGATCTGTATCCTCAGCTTTTGCAGGGCATATACGTTTTACCGAGGCATCAGCGAAAAGGAGTATGAAATGGTGGAGGGCACGTGCGTCGGCATCGTCCCTATGCTTTTGCGCAAATACCGAAAAATCCGGATTATGGACGATAACGGCAACGAATCCGCCCTTCTGCTTGGCAAGCACTTAAAAATCCAGATCGGCTTTCGCTACCGTTTCTATTTCAAAAAGACGCAGAGGCTGACACTGGGCAGCGAGTATTTCGATTCTGCCCTTTCCTCTGACTGTTTTCTCGGTTTTGAAGAGTTGGGAGAACTGAGTGACCATTCTGAACTGCCGGAAAAGGCGGATTAAATTCTCTTTCAAAATATTTGACGAACAGATGTGAAGCAGAGAAAAACGCATCGGAGAAAATAACAGGTTACACTTGACTATGTGGCCTTGAATATAGTATAATCTAAAGTGTCACTTTGGATTTGTATAATTTTTGCCATGATAGCATAGACTATATTCTGGAGAGAGGTGTACTTATGTTTTTTGAAAGAACGGTAAGAACCACTATTGAGAATATCAACGCAACTTTTCCGGTGTTATTGGTGACCGGGCCGCGTCAGGTTGGAAAATCGACTCTGCTTGAAAGCATGATGGAACCGGGGCGTAAAAAGGTATCGCTGGATAATCCCACAATCCGCGCGATGGCAATTTCTGATCCAGAGCTGTTTTTACAGCGTTATTCGCCGCCGGTACTGATCGATGAAGCACAGTATGCGCCTGAGCTTTTCCCGTATATTAAAATACTGGTGGATGAACGCAAGCGTCCAGGTGATTTCTGGCTGACCGGCTCCCAGATGTTCCGGATGATGAAAAATGTAACCGAGAGCTTGGCCGGCCGTGTAGGGATTGTCCCGATGCAGGGGTTAACCAACAGCGAGATCCGAGGACAGCATTTTCCGCCGTTTGAGGTCAATGTAGAAAGTCTTTTGAAACGGCTGGAAACAACGCAGCCGATGTCGGTGACAGATGTATTTGAGCGTATCTATAAAGGCTCCATGCCCCGCCTGTATGAAATCGAAGGGGTTAATCTGGAAACCTTCTTTGAGTCGTATTTAGAAACCTATTTGAGCAGAGACATCCGCGATTTGGGACAGATTGCTAACGAAACAGCTTTCCTAAACTTTATTAAGGTGGTGGCAGCCAGGACGGCCACCAATGTCAACTACGAGGCTTTGGCACAGGAGGTAGGCGTATCTGCACCAACCGCGAAAAGCTGGCTTTCCATTTTGGTTTCTTCCGGGATTGTCGCCTTGATCCCCGCATATTCCAACAACGCTCTCAAGCGGGCAATCAAGACGCCGCGGATGTATTTTCTCGATACGGGCCTGTGCGCTCATCTAATGGGCTGGGGCAGCGCGGCGGTCCTGGAAAACAGCTCTATGAGCGGTCAGTTCTTTGAGACCTGGGTGGTAGCCGAAATTTATAAGAGCTATCTGAACGCCGGCAAACGACCGCCGTTGTATTTCTACCGGGACAACAACAAAAAAGAGATTGATCTGATTATCTATCAGGACGGTACGGTATACCCGATAGAAATCAAGAAAGGGAGCGCGCCGAAGGACGCAGTCAAGAATTTTTCGGTACTGTCTCCGATTGAAGCGGAACCGTCTGAAGAAGATAGTTTTTCAGGTGCAGCTCATCTAAAGACCAAAATCGGCACAGGCGCGGTGGTATGCCTTGCCTCCGATATCATCCCGATTGACAAGAAAAACTGGTATATCCCCGCATGGCTGATATGAGAAAGCATGAGCAGCTTGTCTGTTTCATGTAGAATTTCAACAATAAATATCTTATGTATAGTGAGGTTCCTTTCTGCGTTGAGTTTTTGTACAGTAACTTAAAGATAACACAAGAAACGGAATTTCGCTATTTTTTCAAGGTTTTACTGTAACACTTATATTGTAATCCTACAGCAGCAAAAATCTATTTATTGGAAACGCGGGTGATTTGTGCTAGGATAAAAGACAGCCGGCAAATGGGAATTTTTGCTGTAATATTCTCCGGCTCACGGCAATGCAGCATGATGCAGTGTTTTTCTCTAACAATAAGAAGCTGACGCTTATGAATACAGATGTACGGAGAATCGTGTCAATGATTAAGCTTTTAAGCGATCTGCAGCAATTCATACGCAAAAAGGACGCATTCCGATGTAAAGGGATGAATATGAATATTCTTCCAATAATTTCTCTTCCAACCTTAAAAAATTTTTATGAAAATTCCAACCTTTTTGGATTCGTGTGTCTATATGGGTGAAAGCTTTCAAGTGGGGTGCAGACAGGTGAACAGACAGGACGTAGAGAAAACCATAACCGAATATCTGAAGCCTATATTTGGATTTGCGCTGAAACACTGTAAAAGTATCCACGATGCGCACGATCTTTCGCAGGAAATCGCGATAAGAGCGTTCCGCGGTCTTCTTGCTAAGGAAGCGGTTGTGGACATGGGGAAGTTCATATGGACGGTTGCTCACAATACGCTCAGCAACTATTACCGCGATACTGCCAGAAGCATGGTCGGCGTTTCGATTGAGGAAGTGGCAGAGATTCTTGCGGATCCCTCCTCTGAGATAGACGCCGATAATGATGCGGAAGCCATTTATCGTCTGCAGAGTGAGATCGCTTACCTTTCAAAGCAGCAGAGAAAAATTGTGATTGCGTATTATTTTGAAAATCGCAGGCAGACAGATATTGCGCGGGAGTTGGATATTCCTCTTGGCACTGTCAAGTGGCACCTGTTTGAAGCCAAAAAAGAATTGAAGAGAGGTATGAATACGATGAGAAAAACAAGCGAACTCAAATTTCGCCCTATTAAGTTCCACTCTTACGGCATCAGCGGTTCCGTTGGCACGAAATCCCCGGACGATTTTTTCCGTTCCGCACTGTCCCAGAATATCTGCTACTGTGTGCGGAATACGGCAAAGACTGTGAATGAAATTGCCGACGACCTGGGTGTTTCCCCTGTGTATGTAGAAAACGAAGTCGAATTCCTTGAGAAATACGGCTTCCTGCAGATGCGAAAGGATCGATACATTGCTAATTTTATCATCAGCGAGCCGACGGCAGAGCTGCTCATCCTGCGGGACAATATGTACAAGCGTGTTGCGGAGCTGTTTGCCAATGAACTGTATGACGAACTGGCCGCGTCCGGTATTCTGGACGATCCGGATATCTGGTGCGGTCAGACCGACCAGCCTATTTCCTTAACCGAGTCTCCCAAGGCGGACCGCAATTTCGTCCTGTGGTCGCTGATTCCTTATATCGCCGCTTGGTCCGGTGAGAAGCTGAAGAATGAGAGCATTTCTTTTGAAGAGGCGGCAACCATCCGTCCGGACGGTGCGCATAATATTTTCCATGCATCTGTCGTCCCAGATGAAATGGCGCTCCCTGAGGACTATGTGGATATGAAGAACTGGAGCGGTCCCATGTGGAACGAAAGCGGCGGGCGGATCCTTTGGCAGATCGACAGCGAGTGGTCCGACCGTGGAGAGCAGCCCGGATTCCGGTATTCGAAAGATGCCGGGCGCATACTTTCCCTCTATGAGAGAGAATTTCAGGGTCAGTGTCTTTCAAAGGACGAGTATGCATGGCTGGCAGAGCGCGGCTATGTGAAAACCAACGGAGATTATGATGGTTATTTTAAGGCTGTGTGGCAGATCGTTGTGCTGGCCGGCAAAGAGATTCAGGACAAACTTCTTGCCCTTGGCGAGCGCATCAAGGTAAAGTATCAGAGGGACTTTGAGGCGCTGAAGGCGCCCTACGCTGAGGCGGTGCTGGAATCCGTTCCTGCACATCTTAGAAAGGTAGAAGAGTACGGGCTGCAGTTTGTTTTCCATTCTGACGGGTGGTTCTTGCTGCACTGCATGAAAGCGCTCCTGAAAAACGGGAAGCTGAAGGCTCCTGCCGAAGGACAGAGAAAAGCGTTGACTACGCTGATTACCAACGCCTAAGCAATCGGACCGCCGGCAGGTTTTCCTGCGGCGGTCTTTTTTGTCTCAAATATACGCAGATTCGATTACCGAAAATGTTGTATGATGATAATGTCGAATTCGATAATTCATTGTTCTCGATTTGGAGGTATTGTTATGTTTATTGAAGAACACCATCAAGAAATATCCGATATTATTAAAGAAAATGGTAAGATCACCATTACTGAAATTACAAGCAAATACGGTATATCCGATGAGTCTGCACGCAGAGATCTGCGACTGCTTGAACAGAAGGGCGTTTGCAAGAGAACCCATGGCGGTGCCATTTCGATAGGACAGGTCAGCGCAAGACCTCCGGTCAACAGAGACTTTGATATTATGCCCATTTTTGATAACTACCGAGAGATTTCACGAGCGGCCGCGAAAAATATCAAAGAGAATGACACAATCTATTTAACCGGCGGATCCTTTGGACATATTATAGTTTCCTTTTTGCCGCGAGAGATCCATTACATTGTAGTCGTAAATTCAGTTAATATCGGCAAGGAACTCAGACGTTTCGATAACATCGACGTATATATCGCCGGTGGTAAGATGCGGCTCGTTGGTCGATAGCCTGGCCAATGAATTTGTAAGCAGATTGCATTTTGATCTTTGCTTTATCACCGGAGCTGGTCTGACAGCGGAGTTCGGTCTCTCCAACGGCACAGATGAAACGGCAACATTCCAGCGCACAGTAATTA
This sequence comes from uncultured Clostridia bacterium, assembly GCA_904420095.1. Classification (GTDB taxonomy): domain Bacteria; phylum Bacillota; class Clostridia; order UBA1212; family UBA1255; genus Egerieisoma; species Egerieisoma faecipullorum. The sequence goes on along the minus strand of CAJFUB010000010.1, from coordinate 45,161 downwards.
AAAACAGCCGCAGTAAATGCCTTGTCATACCGAGCTCAAAGATCGGCGTCGATTCCTTCATTAAAGTTTGCGATGTTGATGCTTTTGACTGTATTATCACAGACTGGGATTGCGCAGAAGATCAAATTACGGCCATCGAAGACAGAGGCGTCAAAGTTACGGTTGTTGAGGAGCCAAAATGAACCGTGAGCAAAAACTACGGACTCTGATTCTTGACAGATATACGAGCCTTCGCCAGTTCGCTATCGAGGCCGACATTCCGTATAGCACGCCGATGACCTTACTATCTGTGATATCGGCGGGGCTTCCTTCGCTATAGTCATCAAGATATGCCGAAAACTTGAGATAGATCCATTTGATTTTTATTCAAAAAATAATTCTTATAAATGAACCTTTCGATGCCGGCCCTCGTCTATAGAAGTGAAACCGGTTTTGATCACGATTAGACCAAAGGAGGTGACGATATGGATGAATTTGAAAAGCTGCTGGAAGCAGAGCGGGGATCTGTGGAGCGCTTTGTACGATTTCGGATAAGCGCCAAAGCGGACGCGGACGATATCCTTCAGGACGTGTTTCTTACCGCCTGCAGAAAGTTTTCCCAGTTAAAAAATAAAGCGTCCTTCAAGGCGTGGATGCTCAGTATTGCCAGAAACCGATGCAGCGACTATTTCCGAAAGAAAGCTGCCCGACTTGAGCTCTCAATTGACGTATTGACGGAAAAAGAGCTTTCGGAGGGAAGATACGGAGTCTCTGAAGTTTGTACCGTGAATGGAATCCCTTATGTTCATTGGTATGACTGTATCACAGATTATATTCTCTGATAAAGCCGCTAGGCAGGGCGCAGTCCTGCCTTGCTTTCGATATTTACATGAAATTCAATGACCGTGCTGGACTGTTGTATGAGAAACGCCGGTTCCGCAATATTTTCATAAGACAAGGGCGGGATTGACAAACCGATATAAAAGATTATAATTTGCATGTAGGTTAGTTTTAACTAATTGAACACCGTGCCGCTGCTTCTTATATGCGGCTCGGCATAAGTAAATTCTGATGCGGAGGAATTGCATATGGTTAAGATTACACTTGACATAGAGGGAATGGCCTGCGGAATGTGCGAGGCGCATGTGAATGACGCGGTCAGAAGAGGATTTCCGGTGAAAAAGGTCACATCTTCACACAGCAAAGGAAAGACGGAAATCATTGCGGAAACGCCGATCGACGAAAACAGCCTGAAGAATGCAATCGAGGCAACCGGATACAAGGTGCTTGCCATACAGATTGAACCTTACGAAAAGAAAGGCTTCTCCTTCTTCAGAAAGTAACAGCAAACCGTATGGTTATCGCAGAATTTAAGAGTATCTCCGCGCTGATACGAGCGGCGTTAATTTATTTCGGCGCAATCATTTTTACCGTTTCCATAAGGGCGGCCCTTATCAGGGAAATATCGCGGAGCCGTCGTCGATCCTCTGCAGAATTTCCCGCCGGAGTATCGCACGCTGTTTTACTGCCTTCAGCAAGCGCTAGATTTGTTGAGGCAGTGTGGGGAACGGGACCATAAAAGACTTTCTCCGGTCTGCGATATGTCACATTGCTTATGCTTCGAGCTCCGGTTTTCCTTCCGGCCGCTGTGAAAGACAGCAAAAAGAAGCGAGCATATCTCCTAAAAATCAAAGTTTTATCTGATTATATCTTTATATATAACTTCTGCTGTTTTCTTTAAAAAAGCTATTTTATGCAAAAAAATTTGGAAAATTTCGCTTGCCGATTGAAATATTACTTATCTGCATGTTGTCAAAACTTTTTAACATGGTGAGCTGGAAATCGATTGTGCTAACATTTTTGCATGTCAGAATATTATCTATTTCTTTAAATTTAATATTATTCCGATGCGTTCCAAAAGGAGTTGATTTTTTGAAAAAGGATGGTACATTCCGACGCTGCAGAATTCTGATTTATATGTTGCTTTCTGTTTTCCTACTTTCTGCCATAATCTTGCAAACCGGATGCTCCTGGTTCTCTTCGAAGGATTTGATTTTGACTGTAATAGAGTCAAATGGCTCTGAGGAAGACCGGCAGCTGCAAAGGGACTGCATCGAGGAATATGTCCAGGCGTTTGAAAATACATATGAACAGACGGTAAAGGTTCAGTATGTAAAGGATATTCCCGCAGAACTGAGCGATACGGATGTGATTCTGGTAGGATGTGACGGCGCTTTGGAATATATGGCGGGACAAACGGTAGACCTGTCTTCTTACTTTTCGGAGAACCAGATTGTAACCGACGATTATTTAAACACGGCGCTTTCTCTCGGAGATACGGGATTCGGGCAGTGCTTTATTCCTTTTCATTATGACCGCGCCGTGATCTATGCGGATCAGGAGATTTTTGACAAAGCGGGTGTTTCACTTCCGGACGGGGAATGGACCTATGACGAGTTTCTTGAGACGCTGCAGCAGCTGACGTATCGGGGAGAAGACGGAACGCGTTATACCGGAATTTATATGCCTTACTATATGCCTTATGTCTGGAAAACCTTTCTTACCGGACTCAGCGGCGTAAAAACATGGGAGCGCACCTCCTCCGGCACGATGGCGCTGTCTGAAGCGGCTTACGAAGATGCGGTATATGAATGGAATCAGATTTATATGAAGGGATACGCACGTTCGTATGGCTACAATGTCAGAGGATCCGATACGGCTGTGTGCGCAATGTCGCTGACCTATGCTTGTTCACCGGATCAAAACGGACGTTACGTCGAATCCGTTGCGGATCTTGCTGCAAATCCGGGAACGAACACGGAGGCTTTGATGGCGGAAAATCGTCTTGTTATGCTGCCGATTCCTTCCTTTTCGGGACAAAGCGTCGGTGTGGCGAATACGGACTTTATCCATGGCTTTATGGTATCGAAAGAGAGCAGAAAAGCTGATGAGGCGGCGGCTCTGGCATTGTTCTCTCTATCCGACGAGGGACAGAGAATTCTTAATCAGTATTATGGAGGAATTCCCGTAAAAAAATCACTTTGGGAGCAGGATTTTTGGAAGAGGGGACTTTTGTCCGGCGCCTCTGCGGATACGGTTTTGATTGGCATTGAACAGGATATGCGCGACGATTACGCGGATCTTCTGATCGGTGATCCCGAGATTTACGATAAAAATATTCGTCTTCGTACTTTGTTTTCCGCTTTTCTGATTCGTGACTATGGAGATGCGACGAAAACGGCAAACGGCATCACAAGATATCTCGAGGATTTTGATGCTGCGGCAAACCAGACGATACAACAATAGGAGAGATTCATCTTTTGCGGAGGTTCCATATGATACGGAAGAGGTTATTTTGTTTACAGCTCACGCTCATATTGCTTACAAGCGCCTGTCTGTTTCCGCTTGCTGCAAATGCGCGCGATATATATAGTGACACCTGGGTTGCGGCGGACGGGCTGGACCGGATCCTGCCGACAGCCGAGGAAGCCGGAGCGGTGAAGGAAAACAAGTATGTGGGGATTTTCTACTTTTTGTTTATGAACTCTGACGATACCACGATTATAGACCATTCCAAAGCATACCTGAAGGGCGGCACCGAGGCGGTATGGGAGGTCCTGGTGCAGAGCGGGATGCATGTCTGGGGAGAGCCGTACTTCGGATATTATAAAAATACGGATGAATGGATTTACCGGAAGCATGCGCAGCTTCTTTCGGATGCCGGAATTGATTTTGTCTTTTTAGATATCACGAATGATAATATGTACCAGCACGCATGGATGACTTTGTTTGAGGTGTGGGCGCAGATCAGAGCGGAGGGCGGAACGACGCCCCAGATCGTGTTCCATTGCGGAAACGGTGCCGATCGTATGGTGAAGCACATGGAAATTTTATGGGAAGAAATTTACGGACCGGAAAAATACCGCGATCTGTGGTTTATGTGGGAAGGAAAGCCTCTTCTGCTCGGAAACAGCGACAGCCTGGGTCAAGAATACCGGAATTTCTTTACGATCCGCGCTTCGTGGGCATTTAACGATTGGACCGGGGACGGGATTGAGCGCTGGCCGTGGATTGCCGAATATCCTCAGGCGCCCGGCAGAAATGCCGCAGGGGAGATCGAGCAGGTTGCAGTAGCCGCAGGCTTCCATTCCAATTCATCCAGAGGACGGAGCTATGTCAACGGCCAGCAGACGCTGAACGGCAAGAAGGATTTCGGATTTTCACTGGACACAACAGATTTAGGAATTGCCTTTTCGGAGCAGTGGGAGTATGCCATCGAATTGGATCCGGACGTTATTATGGTTACCGGCTGGAACGAATTTACCATGGGCCGCTGGGAAAATGAGGGAATCGGTCAGATGATGGCAAGCACATACGAAATTGTAAAAGACGATCCTCAGTTTGAAAATAACTATGTAGACGGCTTTAATACGGAATACAGCCGAGACATCGAACCGATCAACGGCTTCTTTGGCGATAATTATTATTATCAGATGGCATATTATATCCGTCTGTTCAAAGGAGTACGAGAAATCCCGGAGGGCACGGGCAGCACTGCCGTTGATCTTTCCGGAGATTTGGGAGAATTTGAAGAAATCGGACCTGTATTTTACGATACGCTCAACGATATCACGCATCGGAATCACAGCTCCGTTGGCGGTGTATATACTTATATCAATGAAACGGGCAGAAATGATATCGATAGTGCCAAAGTATCGAAAGCCGACGGATATACGTATTTTTATGTTCAATGTGCAAATGATATCCAGCTGGCGGACGGGGAAAACTGGATGAATTTGCTGATTGACAGCGATCAATCCCCGCTGACCGGATGGGAAGGATATGACTATATTCTGAACCGCTCCCGGGAGAACGGTACGGTAACGGTTGAACGTTTTGTTGAAAATGATTGGCTTTTTGAAGAGGTTGGAAAAGCCGAATATGTCGTATCGGGCAATCAGCTTGTCATTAAAGTGGAGGACGGCCTGATCGGCCTTGCCGAAAGAGATAATTTTGATTTTAAGTGGGCGGACAATTCCACAGTCACAGGCGACGTTATGGAGTTTATGGATCTTGGAGATGCAGCACCGAACGGACGGTTCAATTACCGCTATATTAAGGAAGGAGGACGAATCGTAGACCCGGCACCGGCTCTCAGTGCCGCGAATGAGCAAACAAGCCAAAGTACGATCATTATAATCATCGTCGCGGCGGTTTGCGTTTGCATTGCTGGAATCGTTTGTGTTGTGCTGTATAGGCTAAGAACCATTAAGAATAAAAAAGCTAAGAAATAAGGAGGAAAAGAAAATGTTTAAAAAATTATCGGTATTTCTCTCTCTTCTGATGATCATTTGCATGCTTTCGGTCGGCACGGCCGTCATGGCTGCTGTAGAAGAGGTAGAAATGAGCTTTGACGAGGACGGGACCGCGGATCTGAATATTGAAGCCTATGCGGGAATCTTTGATAACCCGGCATATTTTAAGATCCAATATCCGGAAAATGCGGTCGTCAGCGGGGATTCCGATCAGTATCTGGATATCAACGGGTATTTCTCCATGAGAAACGATCTTTATATCACAGATCCGTATGAATTTTCCATTGACGTCAATATGCTGGAAGGAAATTTCTATGAGGACAAAAACAATGCCAACAATATCGGCTTTTTTGTACGCGGTGTCGAGCCTTATGCCAAAGAGCGTCTTGACAAAGCTGGCGCGGTTATAACGCTGCATTATCATGAAGCCGATTACTATGCCTATGCAAAGGATGAGAACGGCGCGGCTATGCCGGATGCCCGGATGGGAATCGGCGGCTCCGGAATTGCCGTTTACTTTAAGGCCGACGGGATCCGCGTGGAAGTAAAGGTTTACCGTGAGGCGGGCACGACCGTTACCGGCGAATACTATGATTTCCCGCTGCCGGCGAACTTTGCCTATGGCGACATGTTCAATTTGAAATTTACGGATAATGGCACGGAGGTATGCATTTATATTAACGATGCGCTGCTGTGCGAGGTTGCGCTTTCCGAACCGAATACGGTTTATCCGCTCGACGAGGGTACGGATGTCGGCGAATTCTTTGGAAAAGCCGTCATCAGTGACGCAAACGGAAACGTCGTAAAGGAAATCGAGAATACGCGGGTTAATTCCGAAGGCTCCCAGGTTGCGATCGGCTGCCGTAATATGCATGTACAGGTTGACAACATCGTGATCACGGATTATACAGCGCCGGCCGATCCGTCAGATCCGTCCGATCCGTCTGAACCGACAACTCCGACTGATCCGGAAGATCCTGCGCCGAGCGATCCCACAACGCCGAATACAGGCAGCAGCAGTCTGCTTCCCATTCTGGCAGCCGCCGTGCTTCTGCTCTCGGCATTGTTTGTGACCAAAAAGAAGAGAGCAGGAATTTGAGTATCATTTTGCAGGAAAGGAGTTTATTCCTATGCATAAAAAAATAGCCCTGCCGCTTGCGGTGGTTCTGGTTCTCCTGATTACATTATCCGTCGGTATTCCCGTGTCAGCGGCTGAAAGAATCTATCAGTACGATTTTGAGGAAGATTCGACCAGCGACACTTTCGAGGATCTTTTGATGTACGACTTCTTTGACTACAAGCTCCCCGCGAATACGAATTCAACGGCGACGATCCAGGAAGAGGGAGATAACCAGTTTCTTGCCTTGGAAGGGTACGTTTCTATACGCAGCTGGGATGAGATGCAGGATTATCCCTACACGTTTTCACTGGATATTCGCCAATCCGTGTTTAATAATATCGGTTTCTTCGTTCGAGGGATTACTCCCGGTGAAATGACCGTGATAAATCCCAGAAACGCGAATAAGGAGCAGGATTTTGACTACTTTGAGGTCGACTGGTATACACAGAACGGCGGAAAGAACGGTACGACTACAATTGGCGGCTCCGGAATTTTCGTCTTCCCTCAGGAAAACGCATTCCGCGTCGGCGTTAAGGTTTACCGTGAGGATGGGCTGACCATCAGCAGTGAATATTATGATTTTCCGCTGCCGGAAGGTTTCTCTTACGATAATTTTTATAATTTGGAATTCACGGATAATGGCACCGAGGTTTCTATCTCGGTAAACGATCAGCTGCTTTCCAAGATTGTTCTGAGCGGTCCGGGGAAACAATACGATACGGACAATACTACTTCGTTCTCGTATTTTGAAACGGCGGAAATTCAGGATGCATCCGGAAACGCGGTACTGACTGTCCAAAATACCAGAGTGAATTCGGGCGCTTCTCAGCTGGCCATCGGCGTCAGGAACGTAGCGCTTCAGATCGACAACGTATCGGTAAGCTATGAGGTGCCGGATAATGCCACGCCGGCTCCGGAGGAACCGGACGAGACGGAGGCTCCGGAAGAAACGGACTCCGCGCCAACGCCGGACGCTTCCGAGGCAACGAGAACTCCTGCGGCTACCGCAACGCCGACAAGCGGCGCCGATTCCGATGAAAGCGATAGCTTTCCGCTGGGGCTGGTAATCGGAATTGCTGCGGCTGTTGTAGTGATCCTTTGCGTTATTATAATCATTGCTGTTAAAAAGAAGAAAAAGTAAATGATCGCTGATTTGCACAGGATCTGCCAAGACTGTCGAATACGATTTTCGGCAGTCTTTTTTTGTTATGCGGCAAGCATTTTCGGTCGGGCTCGGAACAACACCGTGTTCTTTTGTAGGATTTCTGCGCGCTCAAACGAGTTTATTATTTACTTTATATCATAAATCCATTATAATTCTATCGCGGTTATTCAGTAAAACAGAGGAGCTTTGCCCATGGATACAAACCTGCAGCATGACCAAATAATTCTTGCGGATGTTTTGTCCAGCCTTACAATACGTGTAAATTGTGTCGATCAAGCCGTTCATCCAAAGGAAAAAAAGGTTCGGCTGCTGACAAACGATTTTGACGTATGGCAGATCGTCCGCGGCCGGCAGCACGTATCGGTCGGCGAGAGCTTTTATCTTCTCAAGCCGGGTGATATATTCATGATACCGCCCATGTCTACGTTTGAGCTTGACATACTGGAAGACTCCTACTATATATACTGTCATTTCGATATGATGTTCAGACATGTTGACAGTAATTTTACCGACATGTTTACGTGCGCCGTACTGAGCTGTGAGAATCCAGAGCTGGCAGCGGCATACAGCGAACGGGACAAGCCCTGCATGATGCTGAATATAAAGTCTGCTCTCTATAAAATCATCTATCAATATTTTATTGAAAATATCAATGTTTGGACGCCGAGCGTCAAAATCCATTACGATAAAAACGTCAGGATGCTTGCGGAATATATCGACCGCCATATCAGTGAACCGCTTACGAACCGGCTGCTTGCGGATTTGTGCGGTTATTCCGAAAAATATTTTATCAGCTGGTTTCGAAAACAGTTTGGTGCCACGCCGTATGCTTATATAAAAAGAAAACGAATGGAGATTGCGCATATGCTGCTTTCAAAATATAAATATCCCGTCAGCCTCGTTGCAAAGCAGGTCGGCTACAGCGATCCGTATACTTTTTCAAAAGCGTTCCGTTCCTTTTACGGAAGCAGCCCGAGCGTCTTGCTGTAGCGTAAGAAAAGAAAGGAAGTGAAGCTATGGAGCAATATGATGCAACCGTTTTTTTGCAGGAATTGCTGGATCGCGCCGGCAATACGGACGGACGCGCCGTAGTAGCGCCAGGGGATTACTATATTTCAAAGACACTTGTGATCCATAGCAATACTACGCTGTCGCTGATGCCTGGGGCAAGAATTCATCTTGCGGATCACGCGAATTGCGCTATGCTTGAGAATGACATGTTTTACGCCACCGAACACGAGTATAATCAAAATATTACGATTGAAGGCGGCGTATGGGATGGGAATAATGTGAATCAGGACAGACGCAGCAGGGAGTCGCGTTTTGCGCTCAAGGAATACGATCCGGCATATTATTTCGGCATTTGCCTGCGTATGCGGGGCGTACGGAATTTTACCTTTCGGAATGTGACGATCCGAAATCCGGAAAGCTATGGGCTCCAGATTTCCGATGCGGTATATTTTACCGTAGAAAACGTTTCCTTCGACTATAATTTGAAGCGGCCGAATATGGATGGGATTCATATCGACGGACCGGCGCGGTACGGCTGCGTGCGGAATCTTTTTGGATCCACCAATGACGATATGGTCGCGCTCAATTGCGACGACGGATATGCCTGCGAGGTTTCCAAGGGCGGGGAAATCCGCGATATTTTAATTGACGGCCTGTTTGCGGACAACGGATATACCGCCGTGCGGCTTCTTTCCTGCGGGCATATGCTGGAAAATGTGATCATTCGTAATATTTTCGGAAAATATCGCTTCAATGTCGTATCTTTTACACATCATAACGTCCATGCGGATCCCTTACGCGTATTTAAAAATGTGCTGATCGACGGCGTGTTTGCAGGGAAAGCGCCGCAGGGCAACAGCGATCCCTTATTTTGGTTTGCCGGAAGCATCTGCGCGGAGAATATTACCATACAAAACGTCGCAAGAACGGAAGAACAGGAAAACGCGGCGTACACCGTGCAGATCGACAAGGGCGCGCAAGTGCGGGCGCTTTGTACCGTCCGCGTGCATCAAAATATTCCCGACCGGGGAAGAGCGGTTGTGCTGAATCAGAATGAGACGGAGCGCCGGGAGTGAAGAAATGGCATTTGATTTTAAAAAGGAATACAAAGAATTTTATCTGCCGAAAAGCAAGCCGGGAATCGTTATGATTCCGCCGATGAACTATATCGCCGTTTGCGGCAGGGGCAATCCAAACGAGGAAAACGGGGAATATAAGAATACCATAGGACTTTTGTACACGATTGCGTTTACGATAAAAATGAGTAAGCTGGGCGAGCACAAGATCGAGGGGTATTTCGAGTATGTCGTACCGCCTCTGGAAGGGCTCTGGTGGCAGGAGGGCGTCAGGGAAATCGATAATACCTGTAAGGATCGTTTCCATTTTATATCAATGATCCGCCTGCCGGACTTTGTCACGCCGGAGGATTTCGAATGGGCTGCGGCGGAAGCCGAACGCAAAAAGAAAACGTCCTTTTCTGACGTCAGGTTTTTTTCTTATGATGAGGGGGAATGCGTACAGTGCATGCATATTGGAGCTTACGACAGCGAGCCGGAAACGCTTGAGGTCATGCACGAATACGCGAAGCAGAACGGGTATGAGCTTGATCTTACCGATACCCGCCGGCATCATGAAATATATCTTTCCGATCCGCGAAAATGCGATGCACACAGACTGAAAACGGTCCTCCGTCAGCCGATCCGCAGGAGCAAACCGGAATAAGCGAGCCGCAAAACCCTTGCTTTTTCGGACAACTTGAAAAACAGGCGCAAATGGAGTATACTGCTTCAAATAAAGCGGCCTCCTTCCAGAAGGAAAAGAAAGCGCCGCGCCCGGGAAATCGGGCTTGATCGGTACGGGAGGTGCCTGCCATTGGGCGAACAAAAAAATCCATATCAAATACTGGGCCTTCCGGAAAACGCGGATCGGGAACTCGTAGAGAAGAAATACGGGGCGCTTGTGCGCCAGTATAAGCAGCGTACGGATGAATACGGCACAACCAACGAGGACTTGGATTATTATAATGAAATTACAAAGGCTTATAACGAAATTATGGGGATCGACGGAGATTATACGGATACGGATCCGACCAACATCATTCCGTATTCCATTCGCAAAAAATGGCATAAAATCTCGTCCTTTTTCGATTCCTATAAATTACTGATCTGCGGCGGTCTCCTGATTGTCGTGATTGGAGTGCTTACGTATCTGCAGCTTAAGGACGCCTCTAAACAAGACCTGTATATTAAATTCGTGGGGGCTTTTAGCTCCGGTTACGCTGATTCAGAGGATGGATATATTGACCGGCAGATTGCCGCTAAGTCAACGGTTGTAGAAGAACCGCTCGTTTCGTATTTTACTGTAGTGGACGGAGAAACGTCGCTGCTGGATCAGTCTGCGAAAAACGGAGCCGTACAGTTTCGAAGTGAATTTACCGGCGGCGCGCTGGATATTATTATTATTGATAAAGAAAATTTGGATGTCTATGTCGATCAGCTGGTGTTTCTGCGTCTCGACGACTTTCTGGAAGAACATAAAGAGGATCCGGGCTTCTCAAATCTCGATTTGTATCGTTATGAGAACACGGGTGAGGAAGACGACCGCACGCAGTCCGGCGTTTATGCGGTTGAAATCAGCAGCATGGAGTTTTTTGAGGGCATGAATCTTGTAAAAAGGTATCCGGAAGAGCGTCAGACTATGTACCTTGCCATAGCGCGGACCAGTAAAAATCTCGAAAAGGCTAAAGCGTTTGCCGCTGAAGTCATCGCTACGAATAAGGAATAGCTTTTATTAAAAGACGGGCTGTAAATGTCGAGGCCGTGTCATCCGTGTGAAGGAAGCCCTCGCCGGCTTCCACCAGGAATTGAGTAATTTGAACAGTATAACACGGAGCATTGCTTCGGATGAATCGGAGGATACAAGTGCAGAGAGTATCTGGAGAATCAAGTGGAGCAAGATCATACAAGGACACGGCGAAAAGGATTAGAAGGCGTGATTTTTGAAATTGCTCTGATTTCCTGCGGTTTTAACCTGGGCAAGTACCACATAAAGAAGCCAGGAGGACAAATTGCGGCATAGAAAAGGTTAAACGCAAACCCATTTTTCCTCTGAGGTATCAGAAGAAATACCGCAGTTTTATTTGTTACACGCAAAAAGAAAATTTTGAATTTGCCGTCTGTATTTTCTGAAAAAAAGACCACGGTTCGCCCTTTTGATGAACCGTGGTTCCTTTTAGTGCTGTTTTTTTACAGCTTTTTTTGCGGCTTTCTAATTACTCGATCCTGATTGCGTAAATGCTGCAGTTTCGCGTGCCGAGAACCAAAATGTCATTGTAAACTGCAGGGGTGGCCTCGATGTTTCCGTCCATTTCAAAGGTGTCCAGAATTTCCCCTGTAAGGCCGTCGATGAAGAACAGATTTCCTTCTGAATCTCCCTGTATCACATAACCGGCGCCCGTCTCCGCGTCATAAACCAGAGCGGGGGAACTCCAGATGTAATTCTCAAGCTCCAAGGCCCACACCTGTTCGCCCGTTTTTTTATTAAGAGCAACCAGCAGGCCGTCCCAGCGGTCCGGCGTCCGGCCTAACGGAATATACACGATATCCTCCAGTGTTCCCTTTCCCGCGGCAAGAGAGCCCTGTGCGCCGCCGGAGTTTCCACTGACCGTATAGCAGTCGTAATCGATGCGCCAGACGATTTCACCCGTTTCCGCGTCGATTTTCCAAACAGGGATTGGCGCCATGCCGTCTCCGTCCGCCCGCCAATCGGCATGGAAGGAGGTAGACATGTATATGTAGGGTTTTCCGTCTTCTACTTCGAGCACGCCCGTGCAGTTTGTATCGTCAAGCACGTCCTGAACCCATACAAGCTCCAGCGTGTTGATATCCAGGCACATCATATATCCGCCGTTATCGGGGAAGAAGAGATACCCCTGATATGCGATCGCGCTGCCTTCGATTCCGAGCCAGAATTTGTTGCCGACGGAGCTTCTGCTTCCGGAATACCGCCATTTTACAACGTCGGAAGGATTTATTGTGAGCGTTCCCGCTGCTTCGTCGTACTGTGTTCCCAAACGCACAAAATAGCAGACGCCGTTTTCGCCCGGATAGATCAGCGTGTCGGTCTCCGCATCTACCAGCGCGGAGCTGTCAAATGCGCACCAGCTTCTCATGGCAAAGGGATCGTCGTGACCGAATTCATATAAAATTTCGTTCGTGACAAGACTAATCACGAATACCCGTGGGGATGCGTAGGACGGATTTCGATCCCCGCCGCCGACATACATCAGAGGGATGCCTCTGGGATCAAGCGCGCCGGCGCCCTTAAAGGTAAAGCCGCAGTCGATCGGATCCCGCGTGGGTTTTCCTGTTTCCAGCTCGTAGAAATAAATCCTGCCGTCCTGCGTAGCGTAGATGACCTCCACGAGCGTTTCCTGCTCTTTCGCCCAGTCGTACATGGCCATGATCGCCCGCGTGGATTTCGGCCATTCTGTGATCAGAGGCTGGCCTGTCCAACCGCAGCCGGACCAGTAGCCGTCTCCCGCCATCGTCTGCATGCTGCCTGTGGTCTGCTTCCAAAGCGGTTCTTCGGAGAACTTTTTCTGGACGATATTCAGCGTGCCGTACACGCCCGAGGTATCTCTGTAATTATTGCCGCGGAATGTAATGACGCCTTTGACGTCGGTGTATTTTTCGCCCTCTTCAAAGGTGATCTTATCCGTTCTGGAATACTCCGTGACGATTTCGCCGTTTACCATGATATCCGTTTTCATGCCGTACTTTTCAGGCTCTGTTTCCGCTACGGCGTGCGGACTGAAAACAGGAGTCGGCGTGGGCGTCGGAGCTTCTGTGGGCGTCGGCTCCGGCGTAGCGGTGGCCTCCTGCGGCGTCGGCGTTGTCGGTGTAACGGTGCTCGTAGGCGCTTCTGACGGATCCTCATCGCTTCCACACGCGCTGACCGCAAAAAGCACCAGGGCGCAGAGCAGAAGGGCGATGAGATACCGCGTTGACTTTTTTAATTTCATTTCCGATCCTCCAAACCTGTGTGGATTTTCTGTTTATTTGACCAATATGTTACTGTATCGGCCTTACCTTCGTCAATATAGTTTTGATTTTTTTCCTGCAGAATTTTAAGCTTTTCCCCGTCGATGCCGCTGTCGGTCGCGATCAGGCTGTTTTTGCTGAACTGCCAGGACGAGGCAAGCTGAATTCCTGCGTCCGTAATCCAGTCCGCGACGTTTTTAAATACGGAGGCGGCGTTTTCGTCGTCCTCCATCCACAGCATATCGCCCATTTCGCCAAAATACAGAGCCTTATTTGCTTTCCTTGCCGCAGCTGCGTACAATTGCAGATATTCAAGGGTGGATGGCCTGCCGCCGAACCGGTCAAGCAGAAGCAGAAAGGAAGCGTTGCCGGCTTCATCCTGTTCTGCATGCTGCAGATGAAATGAGATCGTATCGATGGGATCTGGCGTAAAATACGCGCACATTTCGTAAAAGTCTTCAACGGTGTCCGGCTTCCAGTCTTCTCTCCAAAGATGTGTTTCTGTATTCATGCGTGCGGCGGCGCTGCGCAGCGATTTAGAAGCGCAGCGCAGATCTCCGTTTCCGCTGGAGATCATCCTTACGGGATCCTGCTCCCGGATCGCAGCTCCTACCGCCGTATAAAACCTCATAAGCTCTTCGGAGGTATAAAAATCGTATCCGCTGGGGAATTCCGGAGTACACGGTCCGTCGGGAAGCCGCGAATGAAAATCGGGATCGCATAAATCCGCACAAAGATTATATTCGTTTCCGATTTCCCATGCCCAGACCGCAGGACTGTCTCTAAATTCGGATACGATTCTGGAGACATATTCCACGGCATATTTTACCGTTTTGCTGCTGCTGTTTCCCATGTCGGAACGGTGCTCGCCCACATGAGCGGGAATACTTGCATCGTACCATAGAAGGGAACAGATCAGACCGATTTTGTATTCCTCGGCGCATTGGACGACGTCCCGCATACGGCTGAGAACGCCCTCCGGATCGGCGTCAAATTTTTCATAATACTCGGGCCAATAGCCCCCGAAGTTTACCCTTATGTACGGAATGCCGTATTTTTTCAGGAGCTCGAACTGACTGCGATACAGGCTTTTCTCCGCGCCCTCTATATAGCGGATTACGAGTGAAAACGAATTGACGCCGAAGCCGTAATACGGTTTCCCCGCGAGCAGAATCGTACCGTTTTTGTCTACGGTGAGGCCGAGCGTTTCGGTGTCGGCGGCGTTCTGAGAATGCGCATGGCCGCAGCCTGTAAGCGCAAGCATTGGCAGACAGAGGGAGAGCGGAGTCCGCCGAATCAAGTTATGAAATGTAAATCTAGCCATTTTGCATTTCCTTTTCTGTTAAAATTCAAATTTGTTTTTTCTGTCGAACATGGAGGACAATACGCTGCGCGGTTCGGCACCTTCAAACAGCATCGTATAAATAGAGCGTGAAATCGGCAGCTCCACATCGTAATCTTCGGATAATTTTACCATGGCTTTAGAAGTATCGACGCCCTCCGCGAGCTTTGCAGATTGGACACCGCGTATAAAATTTTCGCCGTAGAGCCTGTTCTGACTGTATTCGGAAAACAGCGTTGCCTGATAATCGCCGAGGTGAGAAAGACCGTATGCAGTAAGCTCATTTCCGCCCATTGCCCGGATCAGCCGGGATACTTCTCTGGCCCCTCTTGCCATCAGAGCGCCCTTCAGGCCGGGGCAATCGATTCCGTCGAGCATTCCCGCCGCAATCCCCATGACGTTTTTGGCTGCCGCGCCGATCTCGCAGCCGATCAGATCCTGTCCGTAATAAAAACGGATCAGGCTGCTGTTCAGCTCGTTTACAAGGTGCTTTGTCAGATTGATTTGATGTGAAGCGATTACCATACAGCTTGGCCTCCCGGCGTAGAAATCCTGTACATGGCCGGGGCCTACCCATACGGCAACGCGCGTATTAATTCCCATTTCTTCATAAAATACCTGGGTAAGACGCTTTCCGGTATCGCATTCAATTCCTTTCATGCATAACAGAAAGGTTTTTTCAGACAAAAAGCCGCGTCGGCAGGCCGCCTTGCTTTCCTTTAATTCTTTTAGAAATCCGCGGAAGCGCTGGGCGGGAATCGAAACGACGATACAGTCTGAGGAGGTGACGGCATATTCCAGATCGTCTGTCAGTTCAATTGCTTCGGGAAGAACGAGATAATCGTTTTTGCGTTCCGTTTTGAATCTGATAAAATCCGGAGAACCGGGTTTTCCGTATAATTTTACCTTATGCTGCTTGATGGCACTGCAGTACCACGCGATACAGCTTCCCCAACGCCCCATTCCGACGACGGAAATATTCAATGGGATACACCTCTGTAAAAATCATTTTAGAGATTATAAAAACTTCGAAAATTTCTATAAACTCATAAAATGGAATATACCATAAACCGGTAAGAAAAACAAATCATAAATTGCCCCGGATCGTTGCGATTTGTATGAAAATGATATATAAATTTATATACAATACAGAAAAATGGGAACCAAAATCACATTGTATATCAGACAGGCCGCAATATAGGCGACGCGGACCGCACGCCGCCGATCGTCCGGAACGAGCTTCTTCAGCGCGGAGGAAATCGGGAGGCAGCATAAAAAGGCAAGAATGGAAAAAATATGATAAACTGTTTTCAGAGCTTCTCCGCCGCTCAGGGAAACGCCAGCGAAACGCGAGGCGAAAGGAATCGTTCCCAAATTTCGAAAAAGAGCAGACAGAACCGGAAGAAGGAGAAACGGCACGGAAAGAAGAATGAATTTCGGCAGAACCGGTTTCTTGTCAGATTTCATAAAATCCTCCGGAATTAAAGAAAATAGAATATAATGCTAACATCCACATGCTATCATAAAGCGGAAGGGGAGTCAATCGGCTTGTAAGAATTGCGGAAAATATAGTATAATAAACAGGATATCCGTATGAATACTGAAATTCTATCTGGTTAAAGGAGACGCTGCTATGAGAAAAACCAAAATTGTTTGCACCATCGGACCTGCATGCGACAGCGAGGAGCTGCTGACGGAAATGTGCAAGGCCGGCATGAATGTAGCCAGGCTGAACTTTTCCCACGGGACGCATCAGGAGCATCTTGAACGGATTCAGCGTATCAAAACGGTCCGGGAAAAACTCGGCCTGCCGATCGCTATCATGCTGGATACGAAGGGCCCGGAATACAGAATTAAAACATTTCGAAACGGAAGCGTCTTGCTGCAGGCCGGAGACCTGTTTTCTTTTACGACACAGGAGGTAGAGGGAGATGCCACGCGTGTTTCGGTGAGCTATGAGGGGCTGGTCTCAGAGCTGGAGGTCGGAGACCGTATTTTGCTGAATGACGGACTGATGGAATTTAAGGTCAAGGAGCTGACAGACACGGATATTCTCTGCGAGGTGCTGACGGGCGGCGAGCTCTCCAACCGAAAGAGCATGAGCTTTCCGGGAAAGGTGCTTCATCAGGCTTATCTGAGTGAGCAGGATAAGGATGACATCCTGTTCGGCATTGAAAACGACGTGGATTTCATCGCCTGTTCTTTCGTTTCCGTAAAACAGGATCTGCTCGACGTCCGCGAATTTATGCGCGAATGCTGCGGTGAAAATGCCGCGAGCGTCGATATCATTGCGAAAATCGAAAACCGCTCGGGAATCGAGAATATCGAGGAAATTTGCGAGGTCTGCGACGGAATCATGATCGGAAGAGGCGACATGGGCGTAGAAATTCCGCTTGAGGAGCTGCCCGCGATTCAGAAGTATCTGATAACAAAATGCCGCCTTCTCGGGAAACGTGTCATAACAGCGACCGAAATGCTGGAATCCATGATTTATAATGCGCGTCCGACGCGAGCAGAGACCTCGGACGTTGCCAATGCCGTTTATGACGGAACCTCTGCGGTAATGCTTTCGGGAGAAACGGCGGCAGGCAAATATCCGGTGCTTACTGTTTCCACCATGGCGAAGATCGCGGAGCATACGGAGAAGGATATCCGCTATGACAAGCGGTTTTTAATGTACGAATTTAAAATCAGGAATACGCTCGATGCGATTTCTCATGCAACCTGCGGTATGGCGATTGACATTGGCGCGAAAGCAATCGTGGTCTGTACGCTATCCGGAATCACTGCGCGCATGGTTTCCCGGTTCCGTTCTCCGGTGGATATCGTCGGGATCACCACAAATAAAAAAACATGGCGTAAGCTGGCGCTTTCCTGGGGAGTGACGCCCGTTATGTGCCGCGAATTTCAGTCGACGGAGGTATTGTTCTATTCAGCAAAAATGATTGCAAAAGAACGGATGCATCTGGAAAGCGGAGATAAAATTGTGATTACGGGCGGCGTCACTAACGGAAAGTCGGGCAATACGAATCTGATCAAGGTCGAAACGGCAGACTGAGGATGGGGATTCCGGCTCCGTAAAAAAATTAGTTGACGGATGGCGGCGATAGTGATACAATCCTATCGTTTTCGGGATGTGGCTCAGTTTGGTAGAGCGCTGCGTTCGGGACGCAGAGGCCGCAGGTTCAAATCCTGTCATCCCGACCATGGAAAAGCCTTTCGGTCAAGAAAAGCCGAAAGGCTTTTCCGATTTTTTTGATACATAAGATTGAAGCGGCATCCTGTTCGGGAATAAAAGAAGATCGGGAAAGGCGTCCCTGATTCTTGGCGTGCTGTTATTTTATTTGAACCGGCCACACTATTTTTTGCTGCAAACGCGTACCTTCACGAGAGCCATTAACGGAGAAAAACTGAGAGGCTTTATAGGAATGGAGCTGTATTCTGAGGAGGATTCAATGAAAACGCTATATTTGATCGGCGGAACAATGGGGGCCGGCAAAACTGCGGTATGCCAGAGGCTCAAAAAGGATTTGCCTAACAGCGTTTTCCTTGATGGCGACTGGTGCTGGGATGCGAGCCCCTTTCAAGTAACCGAAGAAACAAAAACAATGGTCATAGATAATATCTGCTATCTGCTTAATAATTTTATTCATTGCTCTTCGTATGAAAAGATTCTGTTTGCTTGGGTTATGGATCAGCAGTCTATTATTGATTCGATTCTGGCAAAGCTGGATACCGAAAATTGTACGGTCAAGTGTATTTCTCTTATCGCAGATGAAAGCAGCCTTCGTGTCAGACTGTCGGAGGATATATCAAGAGGAATCCGTGCGGCCGATGTTATTGAAAGAAGCCTTGCGAGAATTCCAATGTATCAAGTTCTCGATACGATAAAAATCGATACGAGCGGGAAAACCGTTTCTGAGATCGCAAACGAAATCAAAGCGCTGTAACAAGGATCTCGTTTTGGCTTTTATCGCAGAGCGGCTACAGCCTGAAGGCCGGTGCCGCGGGCAAAGAAACGGCATGCAGCGCAAAATCGCTCCAAATAGAAATCAAAACGATATAATAAAAACAATCAATGGGAGATACTCTCGCTCTGAACAGCGGAAATTGCGTCGATCACGTTTTGGATGTCGCTCCCGCAGTTTAACGGGTAAAGGATGCCGTACGGAAGCGTATAATTCCACTTGACCGGAATTGTTACAAGCGACGGATGCACATCTTTCCAGCATTCGAGCGTGACGAGCACGGACTGATTCTGTTCGCAACGGTTGAACACCTCCATGTCGTAAAAACGCGGCGTATCCTCAATTTTGATCGCGTGGAATTGTTCGAGCTCGGCACGGATGCGGTCGACCGTACCGGAGTCGCCCTTTTTCACCATCATCACGGTCTCTCCGAAAAGGTCCTCCACGGAAAGGGATTTTCTTCTTGCGAGCGGGTGAGTGCGGGAAACGGCGACACATTGCTTATAGCTGCCCAGCTTTAAGAAATTACAGCGGCTGAGCCATTCTTTGGAATCGCAGGCGGCGACGAGAAAATCGAACTTTTCGCCAAGCGCTTCTATTTCGGATAAGATACCGTCGTGGTCATCCTCAAACGGGACGATATGCAGCTTGTATCCGGGAAACCTGTCGCTGACCCGATACCAGACGTCCATAAAGGGTTTGCAGGGATTCAGAATGGATGTGCCGACACAGAAGGTAGTGCCGGACACGTTCATGGCCTCTCTTGCTTCGGCGACTGCGCGGGCCGAGTATTCAATGATGGCTTTGGCGTGCCGGTACAGGACGGAACCGGCCGGAGTCAGCGTAACGCCGTGATTGGTGCGGCGGAAAAGCTGCAGGTTCAGATGCTGCTCCAGCGCATTGATCTGCTTGATTACTGCCGTTGAAGAAATAAACAGCCTTTCGGCCGCTTTGTTGAAGCTGCCGTTGTCCGCCGTGCAGATAAAAGTATTCAGCTGAGAATGATACATATCCATAACCTCTGGTTAAAACTTTAAGTTATAACTATTATATCAAATCCGTCCTTCCGCATCAAGAAGCTCCGGGATATAATAAATACAAAAATAAGCCGACAGGAGAGGAGGACGGCATGATGGCAGAGCTCATCGCGTATTTTTCAAGAAGCGGACAGAATTATGTGAACGGCACGATCAAGCCCTTAAAGATCGGCAATACGGAAGTTGTTGCGAAAATGATTCAGCGCCGGACGGGCGCGGAGCTTTTCAAGCTGATTCCGCAGGTAAGCTATTCGGACGATTACAATGAATGTATTGAACAGGCGAAGGACGATCAGAAGCGTGGCGCCAGACCGGAGCTGGCTTCTTATCCCGATTGCTTTGCGCAGTATGATACCATTTATCTTGGCTACCCCAATTATTGGGGAACGATGCCGATGTGCGTGTTTACCTTTTTGGAGCATTTTGATTTTAGCGGAAAGACGATCCGCCCGTTCTGCACACATGAGGGGAGCGGATTGGGAAACAGCATCAGAGATATTAAAAACACATGCCCGGGCGCAAAGGTCGAGGCGGGACTTGCCATTTTCGGAGCGAAAGCGGACCGGGCGGAAACAGAAGTCGCCAGATGGCTGAGATAGGAGGAAACCAGAATGTCTTATCAATTTTATGCACCTACGCGCGTCCTTTTCGGCGCGGGAAGTCTGGGGAAGCTCCATGAGCAGAAGCTTCCGGGAAAAAAAGCGCTGCTCGTCGTGTCAAACGGGAAATCCGCCGCCGCAAACGGCTCCCTTGCCAAAACGCAGGAGGAATTGTCGAAGGCAGGCTGCGAATTTGTGCTGTTCAATAAAATCAACGCGAATCCCGTGAAGTCCGTCGTGGAGGAGGGCGCCAGAGCCGCGCGCGAGAACGGCTGCGACTTTGTCGTGGCATTGGGCGGAGGCAGCGTCATGGACGCAGCGAAAAACATTGCGATGCTGGCGGCGCAGCCGTCCGATGATCTTTGGGACTATGCCTGGGGCGAAACGGGAAAAGGCCTGCCCCTGGTGAATACGCCGCTGCCGTGGATTGCAATTACCACCTCTGCCGGAACCGGTTCCGAGGTCGATCAGGCGGGTGTTATCACAAATCCGGATACCAATGAGAAGATTGGCGTCGGCGGCTATGATTCCATGTTTGCAGTGCTTGCGATTGCAGATCCTGAGCTGACTCGCAGCGTGCCGCCGAAATTCACCGCATATCAGGGCTTTGACGCGCTGTTCCATTCTTTGGAGGGATACATTTCAAATGCGCATAATCTGATGAGTGACATGGTGGAACGTACTGCCATCGAAAAGATCGGAAAATACCTTGCCCGCGCCGTACGCGACGGAAACGATATGGAGGCAAGGGAGGCTGTGCTGTTTGCAAATACCATGTCGGGTTATTCGATGGTAGTCGGAGCCTGCACCAGCGAGCATTCCATGGAACACGCCATGAGCGCTTATCATCCCGAGCTGCCGCACGGAGCGGGACTGATTATGATTTCCCGCGAGTATTTCAAGTTCTGGATCGACAGGCATGTCTGTGACGAACGGTTCGTGGACATGGCGCGGTTCCTTGGAAAAACGGACGCCGAGAAACCGGAGGACTTTCTTACGGCGCTGACCGAGCTGCAGAACGCGTGCGGTGTGGCGGATCTGAAGATGTCCGACTACGGGATCCGGAAAGACGAATTTCTGACAATGGCCAAGAACGCCAGAGCCACGATGGGCGCGCTTTTCGCATGCGATCCGGGAGAAACGACCGATGAAGAGATTGCAGGAATCTATGAAAGATCTTACAGATAAAAAGAATACGGAGGGAATGACATGGAATTTACGACATTAAACAACGGCGTAAAAATGCCGAGCCTGGGATATGGGGTTTATCAGGTCGATCCGGCGGAATGCGAACGCTGCGTGCTGGATGCAATCAGCGTAGGATACCGCTCTATCGACACTGCCCAGGCCTATTATAACGAGGAGGGCGTCGGAGCGGCAATCCAAAAAAGCGGCGTGAAGCGGGAAGAGCTTTTCCTTACCTCCAAGATCTGGATTTCAAACGGAGGCTATGAAAAAGCAAAGGCTTCCATTGACGAATCGCTGAAAAAGCTGAAAACGGACTATATTGATCTGATGCTGATTCATCAGCCGTTCAACGATTATTATGGCTCTTACCGGGCGATGGAGGAAGCATACAGAGCCGGTAAGCTTCGCGCAATCGGCGTTTCCAACTTTTATCCCGACCGCCTGATCGACCTCTGCCGGTTTACGGAGATTCCTCCGGCCGTCAATCAGGTAGAAACCCATGTGTTTCAGCAGCAGAAAAAGGCCCATGAAATTATGGAAAAATACGGCGTAAAGCATGAATCCTGGGGGCCGTTTGCCGAAGGGAGAAAGGATTATTTTACCAATCCCGTTTTGGTGGAGATCGGCGGAAAATACGGCAAGACCTCTGCGCAGACGGCGCTTCGCTTCCTGCTCCAGAGCGACGTCATCGTGATACCGAAATCCACCCACAAGGAAAGAATGATCGAAAATTTGAATGTTTTTGATTTTACGCTGACTGATGAGGATATGGAAGCAATCCGCGCTCTGGACGAGGAATCCAGCGCATTCTTCAGTCATTATGATCCGGCTACCGTAGAGTTCCTCACGGGGCTGGGAAAATAAAAGCGCAGAATGGAAGGAGTGAACGAGTATGGCAAAGAAGCAGACGGCGGGCAGAGATCATCTGGGGAAGCTTGCGCCCCAATTTGCCCAATTGAATGACGACGTACTTTTCGGAGAGGTCTGGTCGAGAGAGGAACGGCTTTCTGCTAGAGACAGAAGCCTGATTACAATTGCCGCGCTTTTCTCCGCGGGACAGTATCCGCAGCTGAAATCTCATCTGATCCTCGGAAAAGAACACGGCATTACAAAGCAAGAAGCTGTGGAGACGATCACGCAGCTTGCATTTTACTGCGGGTGGCCGAAAGCATGGAGCGCTTTCCCGCTGATTCAGGAAGTGTACGGCGAGGAAGAAAGCCCGACGGACGGTGTGCCGTCCAATCTGTCCGTATTTCCCGTGGGACAGCCGAACACCGCCTATGCACAGTATTTTATTGGACAGAGCTATCTCGCTCCGGTTTCCACGGAGCAGGTTCCGGTATTTAATGTGACATTTGAACCGGGCTGCAGGAATAACTGGCATATCCATCATGCCAAAAGCGGCGGAGGACAGATGCTGATCTGTGTCAGCGGACGCGGCTGGTATCAGGAGTGGGGCAGGGAAGCACGCGAGCTGCATCCGGGGGATGTTGTGAATATTCCGGCCGGCGTGAAGCATTGGCACGGCGCGGCGAGCGATTCCTGGTTCCAGCATCTGGCGGTTGAAGTGCCCGGAGAAGGCGCCAGAGCGGAATGGTGCGAGCCCGTAACAGAGGAAGAGTATGTAAAACTGAATTGAACGATGAAGCGGCTTGGCGGGAAAAACACGATTTTTTCATAGGCCGCTGTGCGGCGGCCACGATGCGGTTTTCAAATTTCATGCGAAAATTATGAAATCTGAAAGCCGCTGCCGTCCTGCTGTGAAGAAAAAACGGGCCGTGCCGCTTTATTTTTCACATTCCACACAAAAACCGTGTCCTACTGCAATCAGTGCGGGCGAAATTTCCAAAAGCTCGCCCTGCAGCTTTTTCAATTTTTCATCATTTGCGATACGTGTAATATCGATCGCTTCTATTTCTTGCTTCCATGCCCTTTTTATTGTTTTCCCACTTCCGTTTCCAAAGCGGAGCATGAGATCCGCGCTGTAAAAGATACCGCTGTTTTTCTCATAGCAGAGCAGACCGCTCTGTAAATGTACCTCGGAGGGATAATCAAAAAATTGCATATGAATGGCTTTGTCCGAATAAAAGGTCCCGGGCGAGCCTACAAGGATCTTTCCCTGATAACCAAAGCCCGGCAATTCTCTGGCGCACAGGGCAGAGCAAATGACGGTCATATCCGGATACTCTTTAAAAAATACGGACAGGCCGCCGCATTCGTCAGATTCCATATGCGAGACGAAGATATATTTGAGTGCTTTTTCTTTCAGAATTGTTTTGATTTGCGGTAAAATCTGCTCTGCCTGCCGAATCGTACCGGTGGCAAACAGAACGGCCGGATCCACGGCAAGCAAATATTGATGAATGGTAAAATCCATTGGCGGGATATAAATCGAAAACTGATATAAGTCCTTGTAAAGCTCCTTCATAAATTTTCCTCCTTGAGATAGGATTGTTCCTCTGAAGGCAAGCACGGTATGCTTCTGCGCAGAGGAACAGCCGTTCAAAAAAATTTCAGCGATTCTTCCGGTATTCTTTTGGAAGCATATGAAAACAGCTCTTGAATGCGGCCGAGAATTTGCTTTGGCTGTCATATCCGACTGCCAGTGCAATTTCTGCAATGCTTCTGTCGGTTTCTGTCAGAAGCCTCGCGGCCTCTTCCATACGATGCTCTTTCATGTGCGCGGCAATGGAATTGCCGTAAACAGACTTAAAGACTGCCTTCAATGTCGTTGGATTCATCAGATACTGCTTTGATAACGCTTCGATTGTCACGCGCTGATCGAGGCTCTGCGCCAGCTGCTCGTGGATTTTATGCACGATTTCCACCTGCTCGGACTGGTATTCCGTCAGGCGCCGTTCCGTAATATGATCCGGCCTGCAAAGGTAAAGCAGCAGCTCCAGTATTTTTATTTTCTGGTAGGACAGCTGGAGCGCCGGCGGCTGGTTATAAAAAAAACTGAAAATGGCCTCTGTCTCTCTGTTTCCCGCAAAGGAAGGGAAGGCGGCACTCCGGCAGAATTTTTCATAGAGCAGCGTCCCGACGACCTCGGCATCCTCCAGCGGCTCGGGGGGATGACTGATTAATTCCTGCAAATCGATGCGGAGCGTCATACCGTCGTAAAAGCCGTTTGGCAGCGTCCTGCGGGAATCGGCGTACGCCTGCATCGTATGAAGAGAAAAATCCTTTGGCCCAAGATATACGCTGCTTCCGTTTTTTCTGATCCAGCCGATGCGTCCGGCCCGGCAATAATTGATTTCCAGAATTTGCTCCGAATGGCCGTCATAAATCGGAAAGGATTCCGTTTCAGCCGTAAGAGAATAAAACGATATGTGTATTCCCGGATAGAGCCGAACCGTTTCGGCCCGGTTTCTGCCGTCCGTTTCGTGATTCATTTGCATGGCTCCTAAATTTTTTATTTAATTTGGACAGGCGATTTCCATAACCTGTTCAATCATATTGTGCAGAAGACGGCTTACCTCCGTATCTGCGGCACGATAATAAACCTCTTTTCCTTCTCTGCGGCTGACGATCAGGCCGCTGTCGCGAAGCGGCCGCAGATGATGAGAGACTGCCGGGCTGGACATCTCCAGCATGGCGGAAAGATTAATGACGCACTCTTCACAGTGACAGAGCAGCCAGAAAATGCGGATTCTCGTCGTATCGCCGAGATGCTTGAATATTTCTGCAATCGTTTGAAAATTGCCGACGTTGCTTACGTACTTTTTTATGCCGGAAACCATATTTTCTTCATTGTGGTGGTGCGGCAGCGAAAAACCTGTCATAATCATCCTCCTTTTTCGCCCGATCGGAAATGCTTTTCTCCCTTTTGGAAGGGAGTGCCGGTTGGTCGTTGACTTCTGTATCGGAGTATATTATACTGCAAACGTAACAATTAAACAATTACTTAATTATAAAATAATCGAATAAGCGGAAAGGAGCTTGATTCCATGAAAAAAACTTATAAAATCGAAGTAGACTGTGCAAACTGCGCGAACCTGATGGAAGCCGCCGCCAATAAAACGGATGGAGTGGAGAGCGCCACGGTAAATTTTATGACGCAGAAAATGATCGTTGCATTTCAGGACGGCAGAGAACCGGCAGCGGTTATGAAGGAAGTATTGAAGGCTTGCAGGAAGGTAGAGCCGGATTGTGAAATTGAGCTTTGAAGCGAAGGGCGCTTCCTGCGCCCCGGATGTGCGTTGCAGACGGGGCGCATATTTTCGAATAACGATTAAACAATTGCTTAATCATAAAAAACAGGAGGGACAGGAGAGATGAATCGGAAGCAGAAAAAAATGCTGATACGAATTCTTGCCGCCGCGGCAATGCTGATTGCACTGCATTTTATCCCGGCAGACGGAATCCTGCGTCTGGCTTTCTATCTTGCAGTCTATCTGATCATCGGGTACGATATTCTGAAAAAGGCCGGAAAAGGGATTCTGAACAGGCAGGTGTTCGATGAAAATTTTCTGATGGCCATTGCTACTGTCGGAGCGTTTGCGCTGGCTATTTATGAAAGAAGCGGCGACTATAATGAAGCCATCGCCGTAATGCTGTTTTACCAGATCGGAGAATGGTTCCAGAGCTATGCCGTCGGAAAAAGCCGGAGGAATATCAGCGCGCTGATGGATATCCGTCCGGACTACGCGAATATAGAACGCGGCGGAGCGTTAGAGCGGGTTGATCCGGACGAAGTGGCAATTGGAAGCATTATCGTCGTACAGCCCGGCGAGAAGATTCCAATTGACGGCGTAATCCTCAGCGGCGCTTCCAGTCTGAATACGAGTGCCCTGACCGGAGAAAGCCTGCCTCGCGACGTAAAGGAAGGCGACGCGGTGATCAGCGGCTGCATTAATATGACGGGCGTTTTAAAAATCAAAACAACGAAGGGCTTTGGGGAATCTACCGTCTCGAAAATTTTGGAATTGGTCGAAAACTCCAGCTCCCGCAAGTCCAGATCGGAGAATTTTATTTCCAGATTTGCAAGAATTTATACGCCGGCGGTTTGTCTCGGCGCTCTGGCTCTGGCCATTCTGCCGCCTGTGATCCGGATGCTGTTTCTGCAGAGCGGGCCGGAATGGGGCGAATGGATTTACAGGGCACTTACATTTCTTGTAATCAGCTGTCCCTGCGCTCTGGTGATTAGTATTCCTCTCAGCTTTTTTGCGGGAATCGGCGGCGCGAGCAAAGAAGGAATTTTGATTAAGGGCTCTAATTATCTGGAGACGCTTTCCTCCGCGAAATATGTGGTATTTGATAAAACGGGAACGCTGACGCAAGGTATTTTTGAAGTAAACGCGGTTCATCACAGCAATCTTGATGAGGCAAAGCTTCTGGAATATGCTGCGCTGGCAGAGAGCTCGTCCTCCCATCCGATCAGCAAGAGCCTGCGGAAGGCTTACGGAGGGCCGATCGACAGAAGCCGCGTAACGGACCTTCAGGAAATCAGCGGCCATGGGATTGTCGCGAAAATAGACGGCGTTTCCGTTGCTGCCGGCAACGCCAAGCTGATGGAAATGCTGAAGATCCCCTATAAAGAATGCCACAGTGCGGGAACGATCGTCCACATGGCGATCAATGGGGCGTACGCCGGCCACATTGTGATTTCGGATGTCCTGAAGCCGCATGCAAAAGAAGCCATTGCCGCATTAAAGCATGCCGGCATAGAGAAGGTGGTCATGCTGACCGGAGACACCCAAAAGGCCGCCGCGCAGGCGGCTTCCGCGCTGGGAATCGATGACGTTTACAGTGAGCTGCTTCCTGCCGGCAAGGTGGAAAAGGTGGAGGAGCTGCTTGCCGCCAAGCCCAAGAACGCTAAACTGGCGTTTGTCGGAGACGGGATCAATGACGCTCCCGTGCTGACCAGAGCCGATATCGGAATTGCCATGGGCGCAATGGGCTCCGACGCCGCAATTGAAGCAGCCGATGTTGTGCTGATGGATGACGATCCTCTGAAAATTGCAAAATCGATCCGGATCTCAAGAAAGTGTATTCGAATCGTATACCAGAATATCGTATTTGCCCTGGCCGTCAAATTTATCTGCCTCGGGCTTGGCGCCGTCGGCATCGCCAATATGTGGCTCGCAATTTTTGCCGATGTGGGAGTTATGATTCTCGCCATTCTGAATGCGGTCCGCGCGCTTCGCGTGCATCATTTGTAAGGAGGTCACGCGGCAATTGCCTGCTATGCAAAAGCGCTTTTTTATACTATAATATGCAGACAATTCACCGAAGACAGGAGCCAAGATCATGAAGCCGAAAGCAAAAGTTCCTTTAAACTGCTTGTTTCAGGGATGCTATAATCCCGAGCTGGAAGCGGAAATCCGAAAATGCAAGGATCAATGCTATCGATATAACCAGCTGAATCCTAACGACCTGGAGGCGCAGAGAAAAATCCTTTCCGGACTGCTGGGCAGAATGGGGGAAAACGTAATTTTTACCCCGCCGTTTTGGTGCGATTACGGATACAATATTTCGGTCGGCGATTTTTTCTATTCAAACCATAATTTGATCATTACGGACGGAGCGGAAGTGACGTTCGGAAACAACGTTTTCATTGCGCCGAACTGCTGCTTTACAACCGCCGAGCACGCCATCGATCCCCAGCAGCGCCGGGACGGTCTGGAAATTGCCAAACCGATTACGGTCGGGAATAATGTTTGGATTGGCGCGGGCGCAACCGTTCTCGCAGGCGTAACAATTGGGGACAATTCCGTGATCGGCGCGGGAAGCGTGGTGACCAAATCCATTCCAAGCGGCGTCGTCGCTGTCGGCGTGCCCTGCAAGGTAATGAGAAAAATCACGGAGGAAGATAAAAACCGCTATCCCGTTTTCGGACAGGATTGAAAAACTGACGAAGACCGGACCGGCGGTCCGCTTTCCACTGTTTTATGAAATTTCCAGAGAAAATCAAAAAAATAATTGGAACGCGCGCATATACCGAAAATACGGTCGGAAAATCCGGCGCTCAGGTTCTCTGCTTTGACGATATGGTTTTAAAAATCGGAGCAAGGGAAGAGGAGGCCGCCATGATGGAATGGCTTTCCGACAGGCTTCCCGTTCCGGAAATCCTGGCCTGCGAACGCGAGGAAGGCGTTCTGTATCTTCTCATGAGCAAATTAAAGGGCGAGATGCTATGCGCCCATATATACCTTTGCAGGCCTGAGCTGCTGACAGAGCTGCTGGCCGAAGGCCTGAAATTGCTTTGGTCGGTAGATCCGTCCGGCTGCCCCTGCGCCCATGCGACAAATCAAAAGCTGAAGCTGGCCGAGTCGCGCGTTGAAAACGGGCTCAGTGCCCGCGAAGGCGTCCGGGCCCCTGAACGCCTTCTGGCCTGGCTGAAGACGCATCAGCCTGCCGAGCGGCCCGCCTTTACTCACGGTGACTGCTGTCTGCCGAATCTGTTTACCGACGGAAAGAAAATTACGGGCTTTCTTGATCTAGGCGCCTGCGGCATTGCCGATCCATATCAGGATATTGCGCTCGCGTACAGAAGCCTGCGCGATAATCTGTGCGGGAAATACGGCGGGATTCCACAGCCGGGGGCTGATCCGGAGCGACTTTTCCAAAAATTGGACATCGTACCGGATCGGAAGCGGCTTCGCTACTATTTGCTGCTGGATGAGCTGCTTTGAATTCATACCGTTGCAAAGAGAAAAGGAGCGTGTGAGAGCTGAACCTATTGATCAGCGGCTGACCGCTAGAAATGCCAGGAACCGCAGTGGAAAGCCTGGCGCGTTCTCTTTCCGGCGGAAGGTAGATACATGGACGGTCTCATGATCATAAACGGCAGCCCCAGGGCGCCGCGCTCCAACGCAAAACGCCTGACTGCATTGTTTGTCGGCTTTTGGGGCTCCGATTTTTTGAATACGGCACGGGCGGAACAAAAGCGCAGGCGCTCTTCTCGGAAATGGAGAACTGCTCTAATGTGCTTCTGGTATTTCCGTTATACGTCGACAGCATCCCGGTTCCGCTGCAGCAGCACGCCGACGAGCTCGTCAATTATATTATTGCCCCAGAACATGCCGGAGGCAGTCAGCGTAACCATTCCGCCCTTTCTTTCAAGCAGCCCTTCCGACTCCAGCCTTTGCAGGGTGAATGACAATACTGCTTCCAGATCGGTTCCAAGCCGGGAGGAATAGGCGGAAAGCTCGGCGCGGCATTTTTGAAGATCATTGATCAATTCATCGATTACACGGTACTCGGGGCAGACGATGCGCCCCGCGGAGCTGATCCGGAGCTCGTCGGAAATCAGCGGGATTTCAGAGGAATTTCGATAGAAATAATTTTCCAGATTTCCTCCCGCGCCGTGGCCGATTGCGATGCAGCTACCGCCTGTGTGCCGGATGCTCATATAATCATACCGGTCGAGGTCATCCCGCACGAGCTTGGTCAGCTCCAGAGGGCGGAAGCCGGCGGAGCCCAGATTGTCGAGTATTTCAGAGAAAAACCGATATTCCTGCCGGATGTCGAGCATTTCTTGCTTCTCTGTGCTGCTCAGCGTTTGGAACAGCGGCGTTTTTTCGTGAAGCATCAGGGAGTAGAACGACAGGCCGGCGACGCCAAGCTCTTTGATTACGGAAAGATCCTCTTTCAAGGCCTCAAGGGACTGACCGGGATAATTGTAGATTAAATCGATGCTTGTGTTCATTATGCCGGAACGGATCGCATTGGCAACGCGTTCTGCCGCCTGGCCGCCGCTTCCGCGCCTGCCCAGGAGCTTTCTTGCCTTGTCCTGAAAGGTCTGGATTCCGATCGAAAGGCGGTTGACGCCGCCTTCCAGGAGCACGCCGAGCATTTCGTCGGTTAATTCGGTCGCCGAGGACTCTACGCTGATTTCCGCATTCTCGCGAATGGAAAAGCTTTGTCTCAGTTCCGCTAAAATGATCCGCATCTGCTCGGGGAGGAGAGACGTAGGCGTCCCTCCTCCGAAATTGATGGCGTCGATCGGCGCATCCATATAAGGATACTCTCGGATCCTGTGAATTTCCTCCGTCAGATATTTGTGATATTCTCTGCGCTTCAGACGATCCGGCCGGTGAAACGGGCAAAAGCTGCAAACCTTATTGCAGAAGGGCACATGGATGTAAATGGCTCTGCGGCTTTTCGCCTGCCCGTTCAGAATGCTCCGGAGATACGCGTCCTTCGGCTGATCAAGCGTATACAGCTCTTTTAATTTTCGCGCCGCGTCGTGGTGCGACTTATATCTTGTCGTATACATTTCCGGAAATCCGACTGCTTCAGGCCGAGAGGGCAAGCTCGGGATAAAGAATTTCAGCGAGCTTCTGATAGGCCTCGGCGAAACGGCTGTTCGGCTTGTTGTGGAACAGTGATTTTTCCAGATAATATACTTTCCCGTCCTGAACGGCTTTCAGAGACTGCCAGACGGGATTGCTTCCGTAGGTCGATTCGACAAGAGCCTTTGCGTCGTCTTCTCCTGCATGGCACTGTACGATGATGATATCGGGATTTGCGCTGAACACTGTTTCCAGATTGATTTCCAGGCGCTCTGCAGAGGATGCGTTTTCCCAGGTGTCAACGATGTTTACGGCGTTCATTGCGCTGATCATGCCGCCGACCACCGTGTTAGAGGTATTGGCCTGGAGACTGTCCGCATTGACAAACATGCTGAATACGGAAGGGGTGTTTTCTGTCGGGCAGGAGGCGAGAATTTCAGTTACCTGGTCGAGCGCCTTCAGCGCCACGCTGTCCCAAAGCTCGCTTTTGCCGTTAATATTGCAGAAAACTTTAAACCATTTCAGATAATCGGAGAAATCGTTGTAGCTTACGGCGATGACGGGGATATTGGCCGCCTCCGCGGGAGCCTGTATAGTGGAATACCCGCTCATTGCGGTGGAACATATGATCAGATCCGGCTGCAGATTAATGATGGTTTCCACGTCCCACTTCTTTCCGGAGGAGGACGTTGCAACAACGCTTACGCCGTCGTCCGCGGTAATGTCCCTTCCGATGTATTCCTGATAGAGGTCGACGGAGGTGTCGCCGCCGATGCAGCCGATCACCGTTCCGCCGGCCTCATACCAAAGCGTAGTAAAGCTGGCATAGAGATTTACCGTTTTCTGCGGGTTCTTTGAGATTGTAACGCTGCTCCCGTCCGCAGAAGACGCATCCGTAAAGGTTACCGCGTCTTCGGTTACGACAACCTTATCCGCTTCAGATAAGAATTCTGCTTTTAATTTTTCACGAAGCGCTTCTTTTTCGCTTTCGGAAACGGCCGGCGTTCCCTCCGAGGCCTGCGGACTGCCCGATGTCCCTCCGGCGGACTCGTTCGAGGCGCCGCAGCCGGCAAACGCCGCTATTCCCAAAAGCATACAAATGCACATCAAAAGCGATACAAATTTTTTCATTTTTTTCCTCCTGTTGTTAAATCGTTTTAATTGGTATAAAATATGGACAATGGTTTATTGTATCTTCAAATACGGTTGCTTTGATTTCAAAAATTTCTTCCAGATTCTTTTCCGTCAGTACATGCGAGGATTCTCCTCCGGCATATACCGCGCCGTTCCTGATTGCAAACAGAAGATCCGAATACCGCGCCGCCAGATTCAGGTCGTGCAGTACCATGATGATGGTAATGCCAAGCTCCCGGTTCAGCTTCCGGATCAGCTCCAGAACCTCCACCTGATAACTGATATCCAGATAGGTCGTCGGTTCGTCCAGAATCAGAATTTCCGGTTCCTGGCAGATTGTCATGGCGATCCAGGCGCGCTGGCGTTCGCCGCCGGAAAGCGTGGCGAGAATTTGATTCTGAAGTCCGGACAGACCGGTCCGCTCCAAAGCGTTGTCGATAATAACGGTATCTTTTTCCGTCAGGCCGCGTCCGAATTTCGAATAAGGATATCTTCCGTAGGAAACGAGCGTACGTACGTCGATGTCGGGGGGAGAGGTATGAACCTGCGCCAGATAGGCGATTTTCTGCGCCAAAAATTTCGGGGAATACCGATCCAGTCTTTTGCCTCCATAGATCACTTCTCCCTGCCTGGGAAGCACGGCCTTCGATACGGTTTTCAGCAGACTGGATTTTCCGCATCCGTTTTTTCCGATGATTGTCGTGATCCTTCCCTTTGGAAACTCCACAGAGAGATTTTCCAGTATTTTTTTCTTGCCATACTGTATCGTGATATCTTTGAATCCGAAATACACGCTGTTATTCACCTCCCTTCACTGTGCCGCCTGCGGAGCAGGTATAAAAAGAACGGCGCGCCGATAAATGAAAGAATGATGCTGACGGGGATTTCACCAGGCGGCATGATCACGCGTCCGATGGTGTCGCAGACGGTTACCAGGGTAAAGCCGAGCAGAATGGAAGCGGGAAAGAGATATTTATAATCAGATCCTACGAGCAGTCTGGCAATATGCGGCACGACTAGGCCGACAAAGCTGATCAAACCCGCTACGGAAATGGCGGCTCCCGCAAGCAGAGAGGATACCGCGATCAGAAAGAAGCGGAAGCGTTCCGTTCTCAATCCAAGTGAATTTGCCGTTTCGTCGCCCAGCATAAGAATATTCATTTTCGCGGGAAGAAACAGGCATATGAAAATTCCTGTCAGGGCGTATGGCAGAATCATTTGAAAGCTGCCCCAGCCGCTTCCGTTCAGGCCTCCGACCAGAAACCCGGACGCATTTCCCAGCGCATCGGCGAAAAAGGTCTTGATCATATCGTTGAACGCACCGAAGAGGGCGGAGACTGCCATGCCGGACAAAATCATTTTGACGGGACTGACACCCCGCTGATATGCCAGCGCATAGATGAGCATCGTCGTGACAAATGCCCCGATGATCGAGCCTATGGGCAGCAGGTAGGAATAGGATGGAAATACGACGAGCGTAAGATAGCCGACAAAGCTTGCGCCGCCGGTAACGCCGATTGTAGAAGGCGAGGCCATGGTATTGCGCATGACGCCTTGCAGAATACAGCCGGACAATGCCAGACAAATGCCGACAAAGCCTCCGACGAGAATCCTGGGAAAGCGCAGATTCCACACGATCAGCCGCGCTGCGCTGCCGTCGTTAATAAACAAAGCCTTCCAAACCTCTCCCATGGAAAACCGCACGGTGCCGATCCCGGTGCAGATCAGCAGCGAAAGAATACTGAGAACGGCAAAAACCGCGATCACCAGCAGCTTTTTTATGTACGGGCGATTCCGGTATTTTGCTTTTCCTGCCGCAATCATAATTTTTGCAGAAAAGAGCGGACCGCATTCTTTGCATCGTTCAGATCCGCTTCATTTGGATGGCCAAGCGACAGCTTTTGCCGTTCAAACCGTTCCTGCGACAAGTGGCCCTTTTCTCCCTCCGGAATTTTCAGGCGCTGTGCTGTTCTGCGCAGGTCGATGCTTCCCTGGCAGAGAAAATGGCCGAGCAGCCTGTTGTTTTCCGAGGCGAGCGCCTCTACGCGCGCAGCGACCTCCTGTGCATGCTTGCTGTCTCTGGCCGCCCCGAGCGTACCGATTACAATGAGATTTTTACCGTTCATCTTACGGATCAGCGCGATCGTATCGTCGTCGGCCGTGCCGTGATTGCACCAATAGGATAAAAGAAACGTGTCGAATCTCCGGATCACTTCCTCGTTGATATATCGGATATTGTAGGGCCCTACATGGTCGGGCACCGCTTCGGAAGCGGCCTCAGCCAGCTTGAAGGCATTCCCTGTAATGGTGGAAAAAATAATCGGTATCGTTTCCATATTCAAATCCTTTCTCTTTTTGTTAGCCATAACTAACGTCTGAACAAAGCAAATGTTAGTTATGACTAACCGAATATAGCCGATTTTATTTTTCTTGTCAATAGCGGCAGGCAGAAAATTTTTACTGCAGGTCCGCTCTCGTAGTAAAAAGATGAAACCCGCGCGGCCTTTGCGACTGCGCGGGTTCTGCGGCAAATGATGCTTCCGTTACTGACCGCTGAATTTCTGTCTCGCGGCATTGATTTTCTGCTGCTCGACCTGCTGCATCGGATACCAGCCTTTCTGAGACATTTTTTTATAGATTTCATTCTGCATGCAGAGCGTGTCGTTAAAGGCCTGCGTGAAGGCGCAATGAACGTCCGGGGTAGAGGACTCGATTGCTCCGTGCATCATCAGATCGCACGCACCCTTCGTCGTAGATAAAATATTATCCATAATTACCTTATCATCCATTTTTCAGCACTCCTTTCAGTTCCCGTTCAGTAAGCTGTAAAAGCGGTTAAAGCTTTGCTGGTGCTTTTTGCAGAGTTCCTGCACAAAGCCTTTCAGTTCCGCATCCTGCAGCTGATTTGCAAAATCGGTGCAGGATTTTTTCATCTGCTGTTCATGGCCGAGCGCATCCTCGATATAAAGAAGTTCCTTCGGTGACATGTTTCATTCCTCCTTAATATTTTTGTGTATTGTCACGAGGATAGTATCGTCCAAAAAGCGCGGAACTATACAAAGACCGTACGTGCAAAATAAACATGGCGGCAATGCGGCGCTTCCGAGGAAGTCCCCTTGCTACGGCAATGCGGGCATGATATAATCCCGACGTATCATCGGCCACGGGAGGGCTTTATGAAATTTATCATCGAACATCTGTCAAAGCGTTTTGAAAAAAGGGAAGTCCTGCGGGATATCAGTTTTACTTTTGAAAGCGGAAAAATCTACGGTCTGCTCGGCAGAAACGGCGCGGGGAAGACGACGCTTTTCAACTGCGTAAACCGCGACCTGAAAGCCGACAGCGGAGCGTTTTTTCTGGAGGAGGGCGGAACGCGCAGGCAGCTTGCGGCCGAAGATATCGGCTACGTTCTTTCTACGCCGACCGTACCTGAGTTTCTGACGGGAAGAGAATTCCTGAAATTTTACATTGAGATCAATGAAGAAAGCATTGGAACGCCGAAAACTGCCGACGAATATTTCGATCTGATCAATATTGCGCCGGAGGACCGCGACAAGCTGCTCAAGGATTATTCACACGGCATGAAAAATAAAATGCAGATGCTGGTGAACATGATTTCGCGGCCCAACGTCCTGCTGCTGGACGAGCCGCTGACATCGCTCGACGTCGTCGTGGCGGAGGAAATGAAACAGCTGCTTCGAACGCTGAAAACCGATCGGGTGATCCTCTTTTCCACACACATTCTCGAACTGGCGCTCGACCTCTGTGACGAAATCGTGATCCTCAACCACGGCGAGCTGGAAGCCGTGGATAAAGAAAACCTGGACAATCAGGAGTTTAAGGATAAAATTCTTCAGGCTCTGCGCGAGGAAAGCCATGATTAAGTCGTTTCGCATTTCGTTTTCCTTGAGAAACACATGCCGTGTCAACGGGATCCTTTACGCGCTGAAGCAGATCCCGCTTCTGGGAAGATTGCTTCCCGGCACGCTTTACGGCAGCGGCGGCTTGAAAATCTTTGCGGCGGTGCTTGCTGTAATCTGGGAAATTCTTTCCGCATTTTTGGGAAAGCTGATCTATCTTGCGGCGATTTCTGTTTTGTGCGGCTTCTACGGAGAGGAAAGAAATCCGCTTCTTTTTCTCCATGTCTTTTTCTTTCTGACGATCATAGGGGCCTATCTGAACACGTATCTTTTCAACCCGACGAACGAAAAATATTATGCGGTGATCCTGATGCGGATGGACGCGGGCTTATATACGCTTTCCAATTACTGCTATTCTATGCTTCGCACGATCATCGGCTTCTTTCCGGCCGTTCTCCTGTTCGGATTGCTTTACGGCGTTCCCGTTTGGCTCTGTATTTTGCTGCCGTTTTTCGTTGCAGGCGCTAAGCTGACCGCGGCTTCCGCTCTGCTGCTGCGCTATGAAAAGACGGGAAAAAGCGTCAATGAAAACATGCCGCCGAAACTGTCCTGGACGCTGACCGCCCTGCTGCTGGCCGCAGCGTTTGGCCTCCCGTGTCTGAACGCGCTTCTGCCGCTTCCTGCCGTCCTAATTTTGGTGCTTTTGGGAATCGCCGCCGGCCTCCCGGGAGCCGTCCGCATCGCGCGGTTCCCATCGTATCGCGAAATCTGCCAACTCCTCCTGGCAGAAAAGAAATACGGAACAGATTACACGCAGGCGGTCAAGAAAGCCAACGCAGAGCGGCAGCAGAAAATGATCAGTCCGGAGACAGGAATTACAAGCAGCAAAAAAGGCTTTGAATATTTTAATGAATTGTTTGTCAAGCGCCACCGCAAAATATTATGGCGATCCGCGGAGCGGATTGCGCTGATCCTGCTGGCGGTGATGCTGGGCGTCCTGCTTCTGATCCGTATCAATCCGGAGCTGCGCGAGCAGGTAAACCGGTCGATGTCCGTCCTGCTGCCGTATTTTGCATTCGTCATGTACCTGATCAATCGCGGTACGATTTTTACAACGGCGCTGTTTATGAATTGCGATCACAGCATGCTGACGTATTCGTTTTATAAAAAGCCGAGCTTTATCCTGAAGCTGTTCCGGATCCGTCTGAGGGAGATTATCAAAATCAACCTTCTGCCGGCCGCGGTGACCGGCGCGGGGCTCACCGCGGTGCTGTATTTCTCCGGCGGGACGGAAAACCTGCTGAATTACGTGATTTTTCCGCTTACCGTTATCGTGATGAGTATTTTCTTCTCTGTTCACTATCTGACGCTGTACTACCTGCTGCAGCCCTACAACATTCATACGCAGGTAAAAAGCGGCGCATATACGGCGGTGATCTGGATCACGTACATGGTCTGCTATCTGTTTCTACAGCTGCGGCTGGACACGCTGGCGTTCGGTCTTGCCGCGACGGCGTTTTGCATCGTCTATTGCATCGCGGCCTGCATCCTGGTATATAAACTGGCATATAAAACATTCCGTCTGCGGAGCTGAAAGGGCGGAGGAGGCGCGCTTTGTATAAAATCCTGATTGTTGAAGACGATATGGCGATCGCCGAAACGGTGAAAAAACAGATTGAAGCCCGGGGCCTCGAGGCCAGATGCGCCGAGGATTTCCGCGAAATCCTTTCGCTGTTCCGGGAGTTTCAGCCGCACCTTGTGCTTCTCGATATAACGCTGCCATTTTACAACGGCTATTACTGGTGTGGAGAAATCCGAAAAATTTCGCGCGTGCCCATCGTGTTTCTTTCTTCCGCTTCCGACAACATGAATATCGTCATGGCGATGAATCTGGGCGGAGATG
The DNA here is from genome assembly GCA_904420095.1 of uncultured Clostridia bacterium. Lineage (GTDB taxonomy): Bacteria > Bacillota > Clostridia > UBA1212 > UBA1255 > Egerieisoma > Egerieisoma faecipullorum. Next base: position 7,259 of record CAJFUB010000010.1, on the reverse strand, counting down.
ATTTTATCGCCAAGCCATTCGACCTCAATGTGCTGACTGCCAAACTACAGGCTGTCCTGCGGCGCGCATATGATTTTACCCCTGAAATCCCGGCGCTGGAGCATCGCGGCGCTCTGCTGCTTCCTGCGGAGGCCGTATTGACGTACCGCGGCGAGCGAATCAATCTTACGAAAAACGAGCTCCGCATTTTACAGACGCTCCTAGAGCAGAAGGGCCGCGTCGTAGGGCGAGACGCACTGATGCAGCGGCTCTGGGAAACGGACAGCTTTATTGACGACAACACGCTGACCGTGAATATTGCGCGTCTGCGCCGAAAGCTGGACGCCGCGGGGCTTTCGGATTTTATCGTTACAAAGGTAGGGATGGGATACGTTGTCGGATAAGAAGAGGGGCGGAGAACCGTTTCTGTTTCTCAGCTATTTAAAATCGCATTTAAAAACAATTGTGCTTCTTTGTATTTTCACCGTTATTTTTGCCGGCTCCTTTCTGCTGTACCAGCTGCCCGCAGCCGCAGTCTGGTATGCCGCCGCGATTTGCTTTTTTATCGGGGCCGCAGCATTGTTCTTCGATTATTTGGCCTTTCGCAGGAAGCATCAGAGCCTTACGACGCTGCTCCGGGAAGCCGCAGTGACCTTGGAGCATCTGCCGGAGCCGCGCAGCCCGCTGGAAGCCGATTATCAGGCGGTTGTTCAGGCGCTGCACACGGAGCGGACAGAGCTGGAAAACCGGATGCGCAGGCAATATGGGGATCTTACCGAATATTATACGATCTGGGTTCATCAGATAAAAACGCCGATCGCAGCGATGCGCCTGCTGCTGCAAAGCGGGGATGGCGCCCAGTACCGGGAGCTTTCCGAGGAACTGCAGAGGATTGAGCAGTATGTGGAAATGGTGCTGTGCTATCTTCGGCTGGATGCGGATTCGACAGATTATGTCATCAAAGAGTATGAGCTTGACGAGCTGATCCGTCAGGCCGTCCGGAAATACGCCGCTTCGTTTATCAGAAAAAAGCTCAGGCTGGAATATGCGCCTGTGAATTGCCGCGTGCTGACGGACGAAAAATGGATGCTGTTTGTTCTGGAGCAGGTTCTTTCAAACGCTCTGAAATATACGAAAGCCGGCAGCATTTCCATTTCGCAGGAATCTCCGGGAATCCTGTGCATCCGGGACACGGGGATTGGGATCGCACCCGAGGACCTGCCGCGTATTTTTGAAAAAGGTTATACGGGCTATAACGGGCGCAGCGATAAAAAAGCGAGCGGAATCGGCCTTTATCTCTGTAAAAGGATCTGCCGGAATCTGGGGCACAGGATCACGGCGGAATCAGCGGTCGGAACCGGTACCGTGATCCGGATCGATTTCAGGCGCGCCGAGCTGGAGGTTGAATAAAAAGAACGGCTTACATTTTTGTAAGGCGGAGCGGAAAAAATGTAAGCGGATTCGATGGCGGCGCTTCCCTGCGCTTTGCTACAATTGACTTGAAAATCGATAAGGAGGATGCAAAATGCCGATTTTAGAAGTCAATCATCTGAAAAAAACGTATACTACGCGGTTCGGAGGCAATCAGGTACAGGCTCTGACAGACGTTTCGTTCAGCGTGGAGAAGGGTGAATACGTAGCAATTATGGGGGAGTCGGGCTCCGGAAAAACGACGCTGCTGAATATTCTGGCGGCGCTTGACAAACCGACGGGAGGCAGCGTGCTGCTGGACGGCCATGACCTCAGCAAAATCAAAGAATCGGAGATCGCGGCGTTTCGGCGCGATCATCTGGGCTTTGTATTTCAGGAGTTTAATCTTCTGGATACTTTTACCCTGGAAGATAATATTTTTCTGCCGCTTGTACTTGCCGGCAGGCAATACCGGGAAATGAAAAAAAGACTGGCGCCCATTGCGGAGAAGCTGGGCATTGCCGGGCTTCTGGCCAAATATCCGTACGAGGTTTCGGGCGGACAAAAGCAAAGGGCGGCCGTGGCGCGGGCGCTGATTACGAATCCGCGCCTGATCCTGGCCGACGAGCCGACCGGAGCGCTGGATTCCAAATCAACGGACGAACTGCTCCGCCTGTTTTCCGAGATCAACAGGGACGGTCAGACGATTCTGATGGTGACGCATTCCGTAAAGGCCGCAAGCCATGCCGGCCGCGTTTTGTTTATCAAAGACGGAGCGGTATTCCATCAGCTGTACCGCGGGAGCAATACCGGCGCCGAACAGTATCAGAAGATCTCCGATACGCTTACGGCTCTGGCGGCGGGCGGTGAAGAGCAATGAAGCGCGGCTTTTACCCGAAGCTGGCGATGACCGGCATCGCCAGGAATCGGAAGACATATATTCCTTATATTTTAACGTGTACCGGTATGATTATGATGTTTTATATCGTTTCCTTCCTGTCCCGCAGCGATACGGTCGCCGCAATGCTGGGCGGCGATACGATGCAGGGGATTCTTTCGCTGGGGAGCGGCGTGATTTTCATATTTGCGCTGATCTTTTTATTCTACACAAATTCTTTTCTGATCCGCAGGCGCAAAAAGGAATTCGGTCTGTATAATATCCTGGGGATGGGCAAACGAAACCTGGCCGGAATTCTGGTCTGGGAAAGCGTGATCATTGCCGCGCTTTCCTATTTGGGAGGCCTGTTCTGCGGCATTTTGTTTTCAAAGCTTGCAGAGCTTGTTATGACGCGGCTTCTGCACGGCAGCGTATCGCTTGGCTTTTCCGTAGATTGGAGCGCCATTTTGCGGACGCTGGGGCTGTTTGCGATCATTCACTGTCTGATTCTGCTCAATGCGCTCCGGCAGATTCATGTTTCGAACCCGGTTGAGCTGCTGCGCAGCGAAGCGGTAGGGGAGAAGCCTCCGAAATCAAACTGGCTTCTGGCTCTCCTGGGCGTGCTGATTCTTGGAGGCGCTTATTATCTTGCACTGACGATCGAAGATCCGGTCGCCGCGCTGGTCACGTTCTTTCTCGCCGTCGTAATGGTCATCGTGGCGACGTACCTGCTGTTTATCGCCGGATCAGTCGTGCTTTGCAGGCTGCTGCAGAAAAGCAAACGGTATTATTATAAAACAAATCATTTTGTGTCGGTCTCCTCCATGGTTTACCGGATGAAACGAAACGGCGCGGGACTGGCGTCGATCTGTATTCTTTCCACCATGGTGCTGGTAATGATCTCCTCGACCATGTGCCTGTACATTGGCACAGAGGATACGCTGCGCGCACAATATCCCAGAAATATTATCGTGGAGACGGATTCGCTGGATACGGCTTATATTGACGCGGTACACGGAGCCGTCGAAGAGGTCTTGGAAAAGAGCGGCCAGAAAGCGGAAAATCTGCTGTATTACCGTTATCTGGACGCGGCGGTCTACCTCGCGGAGGACCGGATCCTGTTTGAAGAGCCGGCCTCGGAGGACTTTCAGCTTTCTCTCTATGAAAATGTCTGGCAGCTGTTTGTCCTGCCGCTGGAGGATTATAACCGGCTGATGGGGCAAAAGGAAACGCTTCAGGAGGACGAGGTGCTTCTGTATACTACAAAATCGACATTTTCCTGGGATACGATTACGATTGGTACGCTTCCTCCGAGACGGGTAGAAAAAATTTCGGAGTTTATAGACAGCGGAATGGGCGTCACGCCGTCGGTTCCGGCGCTGTATCTGATTGTTTCCGACTTTGATGCGCTTGGCGCCATGTGGGAAGAGCTTGTGAAGCCGGAAAACGGTTTGGCCGTTCGGCATGACTATTATGGATTTGATTTAGACTGCGATGCGCAGACGCAGATCGAAATCGGAGATACGATTTATGAATCGCTCCTGCTCCTGCAGCAGACGGACGATGCCTTCCCGCAGGTGTCGGCGGAATGCGCGGAAAAGGACCGGGCAAACCTGTATGCGCTGTACGGAAGCCTGTTTTTCCTGGGGGCGCTGCTCGGAGCCGTATTCCTTTGCGCCGCGGTGCTTATTATGTATTACAAACAGATCACAGAGGGGTACGAGGACCAGTCGCGCTTTGAAATTATGCAGAAGGTCGGAATGAGTAAGCCGGAAATCAGGAAAAGCATCAATTCTCAGGTGCTTACCGTATTTTTCCTCCCGCTGGCCGCGGCCGGGATTCACCTGCTGTTTGCATTCCCAATGATCTCAAAGATGCTGTCGCTGTTCAGTCTGACGAACACGGCGCTCTTTACGGCGGTCATAATCGGCTGCTATCTTGTCTTCGCACTGTTTTACATCGGCGTATACTTTCTGACGTCGAGGGAATATTTCAGCATCGTCAGCGGTGGGAAAAGGAATCACTGAAGGACTGGAAAAACGGGGGGCACTTTCCTATCGGATCCGTCTGCCGTTTCAGATTATATGGAACACCCCAATGTGCGGCGCCGGGGAATTCTGTAAAATTGTATATATTTTTAAATAAAAATACAATTTTTCGAAACAATTGAAAGCTATAATAAAGCCTCGTTGTATTAGATTGCGGAGGCGTAGCTCAGTTGGTTAGAGTATCTGCTTGACATGCAGGGGGTCGGTGGTTCGAGCCCACTCGTCTCCACCATATGAACACCGGTTGTAATTTGAACAAAACTGTTCGAAACACAACCGGTATTTTTTATATAAAGGCTTTGTTTACGGGCTTTAAAAGCAATAATCAATGCAAATCGAATCGAACAGTACTCTTACAAAAACGCTGAAATCCTGTGACAAAAAATAAAATGTTCTGCGATTTGTTCGATAAGATTTTAGCCTTTTTCATTATGATAAAAGGTGTCTTCGGCAGCATTCGGAGTTTTGTAGTGTATAGAGCTGTGTGGTCTCTTTTCATTGTAGAAAGCAATGTATTGTTCTATTCCTTTTAAAAATTCTGATTCTGAGCTGTATCGGTAACGGTACAGCTCTTCTTTCTTTAGGCAAGAGAAAAAAGACTCCATGACAGCATTGTCATGTGGTTTTCCTGAGCGTGAAAAAGACTGGACCACTTGTTTTTCCTGTAACAGTTTTTCAAATGAAAAAGAAGTGTATTGTGAGCCTCTGTCGCTATGAAAAATAAGCCCAGGCTCCGGAACGCGATCTGAATAAGCTTGGCGAAAGGTAAATGTAACAAGTTGCATGCTGTTTTTCTTTGATACAAGATAGGCAATTACTTTTCGGGCAAATAGATCAAGGATAGCACAAATGTAATAGTAACAGTCACGGAACTTAAAAACTGTGATATCGCTTACCCAAACACTATTTGGCGTATCCGGGTGAAATTGCTGCTGAAGAATGTTTTTATTCTCACATTTCTGCCATTTTTGATAATTTTTCTTGGAGTAGGAACTAACACTTTGCAAGCCCAGTTCCTACATGAGCTCAGCAACCAGCTTTCTTGCTGTAATATAACCGCGGTCTCTGAGAATCGCCACAATTTTACCGGAGCCGGGAATCTGCTGATATTCATGAAAGATGTCATTGACCAGTTCTCTAAGCTGTTCACACCGTTTGGCGTTTATTGTTTCTCCATGCTTGCCTCGAAGAATATGATTGTAGAATGTACCTCTTGGAACATCAAGTGCTTCACTATGTACCTCATATTGACCATAAAATGATTCTAATGCTCATAATTTATCTTTTGCGGGAGAGAATACCATACAATCAACAGATTGAAGAATCTTAATCATATTTTTATATTTCTGCACCTTTCTTCGCAGTTCATTGATTTCTCTTATGGTTACTTTCTCACCATTAGGGGAGACAGGCACTTGGACCGCCTGTAACCATTTATAAAGCGTACTGCGTGCCACACCGGATTCAGCACAAATACTGGATATCTTTTCTTCGTTAGAGTACTGTTTTATGAGAGCTTTTTTGTAAGCTTGTGAGTATTGTTTTGACATTTCATCATCCTGCCTTTTTACTTTTATTATACCTGTATAAAAGCAGGAATTGAAATTTGATTGCAAAACATCAAAGTAACCGTTTAATTTGAGAGAAAAATATGGTAAAATAAAAAATAAGAAAATATAACGACAGGATATTTGCGTTATTAGAGAATTCGACGCAGAGAATCGTCCGTGATTCACAAAAGAAAATTCAGAACTGCAAGATATATTAGCGTGTTACCAAACATCTTTAAGGAAATTATAAATTAGTTATGACAAAATTGCCGAATGAATTTAATGGATATATAAATGTTGATGAGGATACATTTACATATAGTGTATCAAACTACATTGTTTCTTTGCTTCCAGCTGAAAGTAATCCAGTAAAAATAGAGGAAATTCTTAATCGTATCCGTTCACGCAACATCGAGTTGCCAGAATATCTATTTGGTAATAGTGGTGGTTATTTAATTGCAATGATGCGCAATGATAAGTTTTATCATAGTACTTTTGGACTGGATAAGTGTATCCGATTTGTAACTCCTATAATAGTGCAGTCTGCAGGAAATCTTGGGGGGTTTTTTAAACAAATAACAAATCGATGGGACGAATTTCATGCAATTACATTTTACGGTGGCAATATAAATTCTATATTCATACCACAAATGGCTATTGATTCAGCTAATACACAAAATATTCTAAACCTTGAAGGTGTAAGAGAAATAAAAACTCGTCCATGGAAAGATTATACGTATTCAATCGATTTGATAATAGACAATGAAAAAATAAATCTAACGATTTCTGTGGGACAAGTTGGGTATAAAGACAATGATGATTATCTTAAATCTTATAGTTTAGGTGAACTTAATTCTTTTATGCGTTTTTCTTTTGAAAATGCACAAGGATTCAAAAAAATAGGGAAATACTATAGAATTGCTAAATTATTGATTGCTATTTTGACAAAACAAAAAAATATTTTCTTTGAAACATATCTAAGCCAAAGAGGTTCAGATAATAAATTCTTTACAACAGCATATTGTAAATTCGCTGATCCTTATGATAATTATTCTTCCCAAAAGTATGGAAATGTAATTCCCGTGCTCCATATATTTGATTACATTCCTAAATTAGTGGATAGTATCGTGAATAATGAATGCGAACCATTGCTGACTCTCTTACCCGAAGATAATAGAAAAATTAATCAAATATCAATTGCAAATATTCAAGATTTATGTACAGCATTAGAAGTTTCATATAAGTGGGATAGGCAACATCGAGAAAAAGACAGCTTAATAGTAGAATTAAAAGAAAAAATAAAAGATGCTATAAAAGAATTTACAGAATTACATCCCGAACTTGATCCTTCTAAGCAAACCACTATAAGCAGTGCTTTTCAGTATTTGGATTACA